>NZ_BPPB01000005.1 GCF_019972835.1 Lactobacillus laiwuensis
CTCTTTTGTTTTGGGTTCTTGATAACCCGCACATTTTTGCGAAAACATTGTTCAGTTTTCAAGGTACTACCTGCTGCTTCTTTAAAACAGCTTTTTTATTTTCCCAGATTCACGCGCTTTTGTCAAGCACTTTTTTCTGGGACCTGTTTGCCGTCTTCCCCCGACAGCGTTTATTATCTTACTAAAGCAGCGCAATTTTGTCAACTGCTTTTACTCGATTTTTTTCCTGCCTGCTTAGGCCTCTTGCCTTGCGGCTCATTGCCCGACGACAGTTATTAATACTAGCAATTATTTTTCTCTTTTGCAAGTATTTTTTTATTATTTTTTCTGTTAAAGCAAAAAAGTCCTATCTTTCTAGCACTTTTCAATATCAGAACAAATACAAAATATTTTCAGACGAATTACAAACGTTATCTAAATTTAATCTTTTCGTATACCCCAATTAATTTTAAAGTTTTATAATACAACTATATTTTAAGGAGAAAAATTATTTTGAAGCATAAATTTATTACAATGGTGGCTTCTTTAGTTATTGCTACCACACCTTTAGTCACTGCAACCAGTCAAGTTAATGCAGCAACTATCACTAATAATAAGCAGACTGAAATGTATAATTTTGTCAGGAATACTTTTAAGAAACACAATGTCCGTGGCATAGTCACAGTAGTACAAAATGGGGTACCACAGACAATCAGTTATGGTTATGCCTGGTATGGTAAAAGAATTGGTAATGGCAGCAGCAAAGTTGTTTATCCCACAGCTTCGCTGCAAAAAGTAATTACTGGTGCGATGATAGTTCAACTAATTAATGAAACCAAGGGTACCAAAGACGAATTTACTCAATACACCAAAATATCTCGCTGGTACCCTAACCTTAAGAATGCCGATAATATTACCGTAGGCAATCTTCTGACCCATACTTCAGGAATTATGGCTACTAAAACAGAAATAGACAGAGGCTATAATTATTCAGAAAATAATGCTATTAACTGGGTAGTCAACAATATCAATGCCTCAAAGTCTGACACAATAGGTAATTATCACTACAATAATAGTAATTATATTTTACTTACCGGCATCATTAGGCAAGTTACAGGCAAGTCATACGAAGACAACCTGCAAACACGTATTATTGATAAGTTAAATTTAAAAAATACCTATCTTTACCAAAACATCCCTAAGAAAATGACGGATCCAATTTCATACTATTCAAATGGAGGCAAGAACTATCAAAAAGCAACTTATCTCAAGAAAAGCTTAGTTTCACAAATTCCTGGCGCTGGTAATTTGTTTTCTACTCCTGCAGAATATTACAAAATTCAGGTAGGCTTAACAGACGGCACAATTTTAAATAAAGATGATTTCTATTATTTGACTCACCTAAAAAGCAAAGTAGTTAACTATTCAGGTGGAATGTACCTATATAATAATGATAATATTAGGAACGCGTACGGCAGCTTTAAGGGACAGCATTTTGGCACCTGGGTGCAGCTAACTGCTGATAATCAGAATGGAATTGTTATGTTTTTAAATCAAACTAACGATAATGAAAATGATCAAAAAGATGTAGGATACGAAATCCTGAAACGTATCAAACCTAATACTTTTGTAGAGCGCTAGGTTTTTATCAAAAAATTAGCTAAAGTGATTTCCTACTTACATATCAAAAGGACTAATAAATCAGCATTTATCAACGTGATTTGTTGGTCCTTTGTTTTGTAATAATCCTTTTAATATTTAAAAATATTACTTTCTTTGCTAACTCAAAAAGTCTAAGAAGTTCAACTCTTAGACTTTTTCTTATTCATCAAATAGTAGCTCATACATTTTTGTACTCAATGGCTTTTCTAGCAGCAAATTCATCCCTACCGCAGCTTTTTTCTTTGGCCCCAGTAATTCTTCCTTGACCGTATCCTTTTGAATATCTACCTGTCCTAAATAGTAAAATTGCTTGCCAATCGCATCGCTCTTCTTAACAAAAAGCAACAGCTTCATCTGAGGAGTATTAAGCAGCCTCTGAACTTCATCTGATTCTAGATGACGGGGCGATCTCGTATACCAACGCAAACAGCGACCGTCTTCTAGCGTATTATGGTACAAAGCATTGCGTTTTTTAGTCGAATCTTTTTGATAAGTAATAAAAATAGGCGTTTCGTTTTCATCCACACGATAGCCATACATAGGTGCGGAAACATCTTTGGGCCAGTTTAACAACCGACAAACATCTTTACGATCATATTGCTGGTAAAGGGTAAATTGTTTGTGATTGTCATAGTCTTGATTAAGTGCCAAACCCGTTTTAATCACATCTCTAAATAATTTCCTAAAAGTTTCATTTTGGTTAAGAGATTGTGCCAATATTGGTGCTAATGAATAGTCAAACAAATCAATTTTGACTATAAGAGGTTGACCGCCATACTGGTATTTTTTCGTTGTCTTGCCTTGTTTGATGTCAAAAAAGTTGAGCGAAAGTATGTTTTCAACCGATGTCAGCACTCTTTCATTAACATAAGCACCATAATCATGCAGTTTTTTCTCAAATTCTTCCTGACTAACCTGCTCTTTTTCTAAAAGCAATTGCAAAAGTAGTAGTTCATGTGGCCTTTTACCATTCAATAATTCTTTAGTAACAAAAGACAAAACGGCACTTTCATAACGATTTAGCTTTACAGGCTCCCCCATCTTGGCCAGGAACTCGCCATAGTGCCCAAGGCTATGATTATTGGCAAAGACCATTGGTGAAGTTGAACCGTAACGGTAAAAATCAAATAGCAGAGGCGGACGCCCTATTTTTTGCGCTAATTCTTGGTAAGATTGCCGCAATTCCTTAATGCTGTCCAATTTAATCTGCTCCAGCGAAGCTAAAATCTTAGCAGAAGCAATTTGACTGAAATTAATTGTTGAAACATCAATAAAACCAGGAAGCACACTTTCCTGACGGGCCTTATCCTGCGAACGACTGTCATCCTGATTCAAAGCGATCGGAATCAGATAATTATTTTTGTAGTTACCAATAAAGTCAATGACAGTCACATAATCTTTACCAGGATATTTACGCAAGCCGCGACCCAGCTGCTGGATAAAAACAATGCTGGACTGCGTATTACGGAGCATAATAATCTGATTTAAAGCCGGAATATCAATTCCTTCATTAAAGAGATCAACGGTAATAATGTAATCAATTTTGCCCTGTTCCAGTTGCCTGACTACTTGCAGCCTTCTTTTTTCACTGTCTTCATTAGTTAAGGCGATCGCAGGGTGTTTGCGCTCTGAAAAGCTTTGCGCCAATTCACGCGCTTCTTCTTGGCGACTGCAAAAAACCAACCCTTTGGCTTGTGAACCGCAGTAGCCATAGTAATCCAACTGCTTTAAAACATAGTCTACCCGTTCGGGTGCCAGCAGTCTGCGCAAATTGGTAGTTTCATCAATCGTTGCACCATCTACTTCATAATCCTCAACGCCAACATAATGAAAGGGAGCCAGCATTTTTTCTTCTAGTGCCTCACGCAAACGGATCTCGTAAGCTAAATTATAGTCAAACAAGCGATAAACATCCTGGTCATCCATTCTTTCCGGAGTGGCAGTCATCCCCAGCCAAAATTGGGGCTTGAATTTGGCAAAAATGCGTTGGTAGCTAGGAGCAGCTGCCCGATGAGCCTCATCAATCAGGATATAATCGAAAGTTGTCGCCTTCAAGCTTGCAAGTACATCTGGCTGACTTAAAGTTTGCACGGTCGCAAAAACATATTTGCGTTCAAGCTGATGCTTATGTCCTGTTAATAACCCGTAATCAGATGACTTGCCACCAATCACTTGGTGAAAACTTTTTAAGGCTTTTTTGGCAATTTGCTCGCGGTGGACAACATAAAGAAACTTCTGGGGTTTAAAATCTTTGACTGCAAATGCTCCCAAATATGTTTTGCCTGTCCCTGTCGCTGAAACTACCAGGCCACGTTTTTGTCCATTATCAATTAGTCCCTTTAATTCATGCAAAGCCTCTTCTTGCATCTTATTTGGCACAATTTCAGCTTTTTCATTTAATTGAACCTGAGATTGCGACTGTGGTTTTACCCAGTTTTGCTCATATTCACTTATCCAACTTTCAGACAAAGGCATACTGTTATTTTTTAATTCATGTAACTGCTGGGCAATCTGGTTAGTTAATGTCGCATTATTCTTTGAACTGATTTTCAAAGCCCACTCACAGTTGCTGAGTAGAGCTGACCGGGTAAAATTAGCGCTACCGATAACTAAAGTCTGCCAATCTTCGTGTTCAAAAAGATAACCTTTAGCATGAAAACCATTTTGGGAGGTAATTTTAACTCTTAAGTTGGGAATTTTTAGTAACTCACGAAAAACTTTGGGGTTGTTAAATTCTAAGTAGTCACCTGTAATTAAAGTACCCGTAATATTTCTGTTAGCCAAATCAGCCATGACGACTTTAAAGGGAACAAGCATATCTTCAGTGACAAACGCTACCGCCCAAGTAAAACTGTGGCAGCTAAGAAGCTCTTGGCGCAGTGTCAGCCAGATATTCTCCTGTTTATTATTTTGCAGCAGTTTTGGTCCTAATAATTCATGACCTGGGTATTTGGGATCATACAAACCATTGAGAATAGCATCCTGCAAAGGCTCATTCATTCAACATCACCTCAAAGCTATTTTGCACAAAAGAAAAAGAAACCCACCCGATGGATTCCTTTTTTCTACTATGTTATAAATCTATTTCTAATAAAATTGGACAGTGATCAGCACGCTCTCCTGTATCCATCATCTCAGAACGCTTGACCTTATCAGTAATTCTATTGCTTGTCAGCCAATAATCAATTCTCCAGCCTGAATTATTAGCCTTAGCAGTCCTTACACGTTGAGCCCACCAAGAGTAAACTCCCTCAACGTTGCCATTTATTTTTCTAAAGGTATCGGTGAAGCCGGCCTTAAGCATTTTAGTAAAATCTGCTCGCTCTTCATCTGTAAAACCGGCAGAATGATGGTTTGTATCCGGATGTTTCAGGTCAATTTCATGGTGAGCGCAGTTGTAATCACCGCTAGCCAAAACCGGCTTTTCCTGATCCAATTTTTGCAAATAGGCAGTGTATTTTTCATCCCATACTTGCCGTTCACTTAAGCGCTTTAGGCCATTACCTGAATTTGGCGTATAAACCTGGGTCACAAAATACTCAGGAAACTCCAACGTAATAATTCTGCCTTCATGATCCATCGGTTCTGGTGCCCCAATCAGGGGATAAGTTACTTTAGGCTTAAGTTCTTTTTTATACAAAAACATAGTACCAGCATAACCTTTACGGGCCGGTTCTTCTGATGAGCGCCATACTATATCATATTCTGGACACTCTTGATCTAATATTGCCAAATGTTTTTTGGTAGGTCCTGTCGAGCGCAACTTTGTTTCTTGAATTGCTACAATATCTGCATTTTGAGCATGTATTTTTTCTAAAACCTGGCGTGTTGCCACTGCACGCGAGGAAGTTCCAGTTAAAGCTGCATTTAGTGAGTCGATATTCCACGAAATTAAGATCATTTTCTTCTCCTTATTATTTATTTTCTTCATTATATAGTTTTTTCACTGGGACTCAAAACTTCTATTATTTTTTTCAGTATTATTTTTTTAGCGGTATTAGGTATTTTTATCAAATTTGCTGTTATATTTTTCACTACCTCAGTAAAAAATAATTGTAATTTTTTTGTTTTGCTATAATTCCTTGTACAACATAAATGTAAGCGATTACTGATATAACAGCATTTTTAAAAAAATAAATTTTTCACATTTTTATATTTTTCAATCACGTTAAGCAAGTGTATAATAGCACAAGAGACAACAATAATAATCTTTGGAGGTTAGATTTTATGACTAAAATTTATGCTTACGCCATTCGTAAAGATGAAGAACCTTATGTTCATGAATGGAAAGAGGCTCACAAGGATGTTGATGTTGATTTCACTGATCAACTTCTCACCCCTGAAACGGCTGAATTAGCTAAAGGTGCTGATGGTGTTGTAACTTACCAGCAACTGGATTACAAGGCTGATACTATTGAAGCTTTAGACAAATTAGGCATTCACAACTGGTCCATTCGTAACGTCGGTATTGACAATATTGACTTAAAAAAGGCTAAGGAATTAGGCTTTAAGATCACTAATGTTCCGGTATATTCACCAGATGCCATTGCCGAGCACGCTGCTATCCAAGCTGCTAGAGTTTTGCGTCAAGACAAAGTTATGGACGAAAAAGTTGCTAAGCATGATCTGCGCTGGGCACCTACAATTGGCCGTGAAGTGCGTGACCAAACTGTTGGTGTTGTAGGTACTGGCCATATTGGTCAAGTATTCATGAGAATCATGGAAGGCTTTGGCGCTAAGGTTATTGCCTACGATATCTTCAAGAACCCAGAATTAGAAAAGAAGGGTTACTACGTTGATGACTTAGATGAACTTTACGCTAAGTCTGACGTTATTTCACTTCATGTTCCTGATACTCCAGAAAATGTTCATATGATTAACGATGATTCGATCAAGAAGATGAAGGATGGCGTCGTTATTGTCAACGTTTCCCGTGGACCACTAGTTGACACGGATGCAGTTGTTCGTGGTCTTGACTCAGGTAAAGTCTTTGGCTTCGTAATGGACACATATGAAAATGAAGTTGGTATTTTCAACAGTGACTTCAGTAATAAGGACTTTCCTGACAAGCGTTTAGCTGACTTGATTGCACGGCCAAATGTTTTGGTAACCCCACACACAGCCTTTTATACTACCCATGCTGTGCGTAACATGGTTATCAAGGCTTTTGACAACAACTTGAAGCTAATTAAGGGTGAAAAAGCTGATACTCCAGTTGATTTGGACAAAGAGTTTTAGTCTCTAAACTTATTTTTCCCTTCTTAAATACACTTTATTGTCAAAAAAGACATCAGATAAAATTATCTGGTGTCTTTTTAATTGATTATTTTAATTAGCAGAAGCGTTTACCGCCTGAATTAGCGCGTTTCTAAAGCCTTCCTCTTCTAGTTTAGTTACGCCTCTAATTGTCGAACCGCCTGGCGTAGTAACCTCATCTTTTAGCTCCTCGGGCAATTTTTTACTAGCAAGTGCCAACTTACTGGTACCCAAAAGCATCTGGTTAATTATTTGGTATGATTCAGCTCGGTTAACTCCATTCTGTACTGCGGCATCACTGAGAGCTTCAACCATTAAATCAACGTAAGCAGGCGTGCAACCAGCTACAGTACCATAAATGCCTAGTAGTTTTTCAGGCACAACGTAAACTGCTCCCATTTGGGTAAAAATGTTTTTCACAGTAGTAATTACTGCCGGCTTTTCATCAGGTATAAAGCTGGCAACTGTAATACCCGCACCAATTTGCACTGGTGTATTGGGCACTATTTTGGCAAAAGAAGTTTCTGCTGGCAGCTTTTGATTAATTTGAGTCAGATCACCACCGCCAGTTGACAGGATAATGCCGTGATATTTTTGCCCTAAATTTTTGATGATTGTTTCAGTGGCAGATCCGCCTACCGCTACTATAACTGCTTGACAAGCATTAAAGTCCTCATAATTATTAATCAAGCTTAAGTGACGTTCAGCTGCCATTTTTTGCGCAGTGTGATGGCGTCCACCGTCAAAAACATAAATGTCTTCATTAGGATTTTGGGCATTCAACAAGCCCTCAATAATTGCAGAGCCAATTTTACCAGCTCCAATAAAGCCAATTTTCATCAACAAGCACCTTTTAAAAATCTGTTTGGTCTGGATCATTTGCTACTTGGGCTGCTCCATGCAAACCATCAAGTTTTGCCATATCAGCCGCAGTAATAGTAAAGTCAAAGACCTGCAAATTAGCTTCAAGGCGCTCGCGGTGAACTGATTTTGGTAGTGGAACAAAACCATGTTGCAATGACCAGCGTAATAAAACTTGTGCTGGGCTTTTATCATAATGTTGCGCAATAGAAACTACCGTATCATTGGCAAACAAACCACCTCTACCTAGTGGCGAATATGCCTCGCTTAGAATACCAAGTTCTTTATTATAAGCCGTTACGTCTTCTTCCATATCACTAGGGTTGAGATAAATTTGATTAACAGCAGGACGGATCTTAGCGGTTTTTAGAAGCTCATCCAGGTGTTTACGTCTAAAGTTGGAAACGCCAATTGCGCGAATTTTTCCTGCTTGAACTGCCTCTTCCATTGCCTGCCAGCTTTCCGCATTCAATTCAGCCCAGTGATCACGCACCGGAGCCGGATTAGGCCAATGGATTAAGTACAAATCAAGATAATCTAAATCCAGTTTAGTTAAACTTTCATCAATTGCTGCTTTAGTTTTCTGGTAACCGTGATGATCATTCCACAACTTAGTCGTCACAAATAAGTCACGCCTGTTAACTCCACTTCGTTTAATGCCCCGGCCAATGTTTTCCTCATTGCCGTAGGCAGCAGCAGTATCAATTAAGCGATAACCGAGACTCAGCGCATCCTCAACGGTTTTTTGAGCAACTTCACCATCAGGAGTTTGCCAAGTTCCCAGTCCGATAACTGGGATTTTGACGCCATTATTTAATTCATAAGTGTCATTTAAAGATTGAATTTTGCTAGTCATAATTTTTCACCTCTCACCACTATTATACCGAACTGAGCTATACTTCTACAGCAAAAAATAGCAATTATTGCGGCTGCTTTTGAAAGTCACTTTTTAGTAAAGTTACAAATTGCGGATAAGTAGTTACTTCATACAGCGGATGCAGATTCATCTTATTCTTGCGCCTGCGATGGTTATACCAAATACTGTCAAAACCATAGTTTTCTGCTCCTAATATGTCTGACTGCAGTCCGTCACCAAAAAAGACAGTATCTGCTGGACCAATATTAGTATGAGCAAAAAAGTAATCAAAAATCCGGGTATCAGGCTTAGAAAAACCAGCTTCTTCAGATGTCACAATTAAAGAAAAATAATCCTTAATCCCCGCTAATTCCAAGCGATGCCTTTGCATGAAGGTCTCACCGTTGCTTAAAACCGTTAAGCAATAATTTTGTTTACGGGCATACCGCAAAGTATCCATAACTCCCGGCAGCAACTTGTACGACTCACCAAAATACGAGCGGTATTCATTCATTATTGCTAAGCCATCAACTGCAATGCCCAAATTTTCTTTAATAAAATTGGTAAAAGCCATTCTACTCAGCTGATCATAATTGATCTTGCCTTGTTCCAGCTTACGCCACAGTCCTTGATTATATGCATGGTAATCACGTTGCATTTCATCAGTTAACTGCCAGTGATGTGCTTTAAAGAGACTATGCAATGCAAAACTTTCCGTGGCAGCAAAGTCAATCAAAGTATCATCAACATCAAAAATTATTTGTTTATAACGCAAGCAATTTCTTCCTCTCCAAATATTCCTAAGAATATAATGCGTATTCACTAAAAATAGTGTGGAGATTCATTATAACAATATTTCACTGATAAAGGACATAATTAACTATTTTTAAATTTTGCTTACATTGCTACTGCTATTTCACAAAATAAGATATAATATCCTTTAATTTAAGCAAAAGGGGTGATTGGGCATGTTTACATTATTAGTGATTTTGTTTCTCATTTGGCTTTTAGTCAAAATGGGCATTGGGATTGTCAAAATCCTATTTTTCCTTTTAGCTTGTGCTCTTGCTTTCTTTCTCTTAATTCACTTATTCATTCCTGCAATCATTTTTCTAGGGTTAATCTTCCTTTTCTTCGCTGCGGTCAGGCATTAATTTAACCTAAAAAATTAAAGATATATTCAAGCATAATAAGTACTAGATTCAACTTATTGTGCTTTTTTGTTGCTCTGAATTCTATATGTTTTTTTATTACCCTCTATAACTTACTCGCACATCATTTAATGCTTTTCACTTGTGTTTGAGAGTAAACTTTGCTCTAGAAAATACAAGATATTGTGGTATAGTTCTAGTTGAGCCCATAGATAATGTGTCTGTGGAACAATAATTAATTTTAAGGAGTAACTTTGAACATGAAAAATACGAGCATAACCTTAGATCAGGGTTACATTGATCAAGTGAAACAAAATGTCACTCCCCATTGGGGAGAGCTTGGCTGGGTTACTTATAAAAGGACCTACGCCAGATGGCTTCCTGAAAAAAATCGTTCTGAAAATTGGGACGAAACGGTTAAACGCGTAATCGAGGGCAACATTAATTTGGATCCTCGTCTCAAAGATTCCCCTTCAACAGAAGTAGTTAACGAATTAACAGACGAGGCTAAGGATTTATTTAAACTGGTTTACGGATTAGGAGCAACACCTTCGGGAAGAAACCTGTGGGTTTCTGGTACAGACTACCAAAAGCGCAACGGTGACTCTTTGAACAATTGCTGGTTTATAGCTATTCGGCCACAGAAATATGGTGACAGCCATATCGTTCCCGATTATTTAGGCCAAAAGCAAAAAGCAGTTTCAATGCCCTTTTCATTTCTTTTTGACCAATTAATGAAAGGCGGCGGCGTTGGCTTTTCTGTTGTGCAAGACAATATTAAAAAGATTCCTGCAGTCGATAACAAAATTGACTTAACGATTGTAATTGACAAAAAGAGTGCTTCATACGCAGATTCAGTTAAGTTGGGCGCGACTGACAAAGCTGAATGGGCTAAGCAAAACGAAGGTAAGTCAGATTATATTTATTACAACTTGCCTGATACCCGCGAGGGCTGGGTTTTAGCAAACGCTCGTCTTATTGATATGCACTTTAATCAAACCAATTCTGAAAATAAGACTAAATTGGTACTCGATATCAGCAGAATTCGTCCTTACGGAGCTAAAATTCACGGTTTTGGCGGCACGGCTTCTGGACCAATGCCGTTAGTGGAAATGCTTTTTGACATTAACAACATCATTAACAACCGTGTTAACAGCAACTTAACCTCTGTTGATTGTACTGATATCTGCAACTTGATTGGTAAAACTGTTGTTGCCGGCAATGTAAGACGGTCAGCAGAGCTCGCTTTAGGTACGAGTACTGACCAAGACTTTATCACAATGAAACAAGATAAAGATAAACTCTACCACCACCGCTGGGCCTCAAATAACAGTGTAGCAATTGACTCTAAGTTTAACGAATACGAACCAATCGCAAACGGTATTAGAGAAAACGGTGAACCCGGAATAGTTAACCTGGATTTATCTCGTAATTATGGCCGGATCATTGACGGTTATCAAAAAGATATTGATGGTGATGTTGAAGGTACTAATCCTTGTGGAGAAATTTCCTTGGGTAACGGTGAACCATGCAACCTGTTTGAAGTATTTCCATATATTGCTGAACAAGAAAACTGGGATCTGAAAGACGTTTTCAGATTAGCAACTCGCTTCGCTAAACGGGTAACCTTCAGTGACTATGACTGGGAAATTTCCCGTAACATCATTTATAAAAACCGCAGAATCGGCGTTTCCATGTCAGGAATTCAGGACTGGCTCTTAAACGACTTAGGTCACCGCGTTGTTACCGGCTTTGAAGACGGTACTGATGAAGAAACCGGTGAAAAGATTAAGAAACCGATTTACGATCCTCAGGGAATTAAAATGGTTACTGCTGCCTACCAGGCAGTCATTGCTGCTGATAAAGAATACAGTAAGACTTTAAACTGCAACGAATCAATCAAGCACACTACCGTTAAGCCTTCAGGCACTGTTGCCAAATTAGCTGGAGCTTCTGAAGGTATGCACTTCCACTATGCCGGTTACCTCATTCAAAGAATCAGGTTCCAAGCTTCTGATCCCCTGCTTAAAGCACTGGACGCCTGCGGTTACTACTCAGAACCTGATATTTATTCACCAAACACAACGTGTGTTGAATTTCCATTACGTGCTGCTCACGCTGATAGTAAAAACTTCGCTTCGGCTGGCACAGTTTCAATTGAAGAACAGTTTGCAACGCAAGCATTCCTGCAAACTTACTGGTCAGATAATGCAGTTAGTTGTACTGTTACTTTCCAAAGCGATGAAGGTGACAAGATTACTTCACTCTTTAAGCAATACCGTCATGTAATTAAGTCAACTTCACTGTTGCCATACTATGGCGGCTCACTCAAGCAAGCGCCAAAAGAACCGATCGATAAAGAGAAATACGAAGAAAGAAAAGCCCAGATTACTGGTGATGTCGCTCAAGTCTTTGCTGAGCAAAATGATGATCAAAAAGACTTGGAGTTAGTTGACCAAACTGACTGTGAATCCGGTGCATGTCCTGTTAAATAATTTAGGTAGGCGAAATTATAATTATGAAAAAAAGCAAGCTGCCAATAATTGCTAGTGTTGCAACCATTTTTGCCTTTACTTTATCCGGTTGCCAGAACAATCAGACCCAGCAAAAGCCCAAAACAAACCATAATATTTCTGTTAGCTATGTTTTAGCTACGAAAAAAGATACAGAAAAAAAGACAGTCAAAGTGCCTAAAAAGTCTACTGTTATGACTGGTTTGAAAAAGGCCTGGAAGGTAGACAGCAATAAAGGGTTCATTACTGCAATTGATGGTAAAAAGCAAAATGCCAAAAAGAAAATATACTGGACTTACACCGTTAACGGAAAATATGCCACAAAAGGTGCTAACCAGCAGAAAGTCGCAAGTAACGATAAAGTCAAATTTACTTTAGCCAAAATGAAGTAAAAAGTCCGTGCAAGCAACTAAGTACGAAATATTTTAGTGCTTGCACAAAAAATTTATAGATTGGGAGTTTTTATATGAAAAAAAGCAAATTATCTGTTTTAACCGGAATTGCCACTATTTTTACCTTTACGTTTGCAGGTTATGAAACAACCCAAAACGTTCAGCAGGTTGATGCCAGCAGCAAGATCAAGGTCACTTATACTCTGAAAGTACACAACAAGACTTATAAAAAGAAGACAGTTAAATTGCCTAAACATTCAACAGTAATGCGCGGTTTAAGAAAGTGCTGGAAAGTAAAGAGTACTAATGGCTTCATTACTTCTATTGCTGGTAAGAGCCAAAAACCAAGCAAAAAAATTTATTGGACCTACAGAATTAATGGTAAGTTTGCTCAAAAAGGTGCCGCAATTCAAAAATTGGCAAACAAAGACAAGGTTAAATTTACTTTAGCAAAAACTAGCTTTTAAAGTTTCCTATGGTACGTAATTCAACCAAGAAATTAGCATTATTAGCCATTTTAACTGCCATGTGCGTGGCACTAAGAATTTTTAAGATTATACCTGTACCTAATGTCCAGCCAGTGACTGATATCTTAATGATTGTGACTTTAAATATTGGTTTTGGTTTTGGCTTTGCCTTAGCTCTTTTAACCATGGTCGTCTCCAACATTTACTTAGGCTTTGGCATCTGGACTGTATCACAGGTTTTGGCTTACGGCGGTTGCGTTTTAACCGTTGCTTTGCTAGGTAAATTTACACCGCTTAAGAAACACTTTACTTTACAATTAATTCTCGCCGTTTTTCTTGGCTGGGAATACGGCTGCTTTGTCGACTTCGGTATGTCTATTTTTGGTGGTTTTAACGCCTTTTTAGCATATTGGGCCGGCAGTCTAGTCTTTGACACTTATCATGCAATTGGTGATTTAGTATTTTATCCCATTTTATACAAACCACTAAACATTGCTCTAGATCATTATAAACGGAGGCTGTTATGACAATTAAAATTTATACCAAGGTGGGCGATCAAGGTTTCACTAAACAGGTTACCGGTAAAATGGTTCCTAAATATGATTTGCAAATTGTCGCTGTTGGTGATATTGATGAACTTGATTCTTATCTCGGAGTTGTAATTGCCAACTTGTCTGCCAAATGTCAAAAATTGCATGATCCTTTACAGAATCTGCAACGTGACCTATATGAGCTTGAAAGTGATATTGTTGTCAAAAGGCATGAAGAAATTACGACAGAAAAAGTGGAGAATTTAGAAAAAGAAATCGACAACCTCAATGAACAAATTCCTAAAACAACCCATTTCATTCTACCTGGCGGTTCGGTTACTGCCACACATCTGCATTATGCACGTACAGTGGCCAGACGAGCAGAACGTTCAATGGCTAAGTTGAACGCTGAAGAGCAAAAACTTGCTCCTGCTTGTTTAAAATATATCAATCGCCTGTCAGATTATCTTTTTATCTTAGCGCGCTACGCCAACGTCTTAGATGGTGTGCCAGAGGTCAAAAGTAAAATCAAATAATCTTACTCATATTAAAAAAGCGGAGTAGTTTCAATTACGAAACTATTCCGTTTTTAGTTTATTTAAAATTAAAACTTACTGCCACCACAGTTTGATCAATCCCTGTGTACCTAAGTCGCCTAAATGCTTTTCATCAACCAAAGTCTCATATAACTTTTTAGCTTCTTCAGTAGCAGGTAATTCAATTTTCATTTCTTTAGCTGTCTCTAAAGCAATGCGTAAATCTTTCAAAAAATGTTTACTGAAAAAGCCTGGGGTATAGTCACCTTTTAAAACTCTTGGACCGTAATTACTTAGACTCCAGTTAGCAGCACTACCCGCACCGACGGTTTTGAGAACTGCTTCTAGGTCAAGGCCGGCCTTTTTGGCATAAACCAGCATTTCTGTCATGCCAGTCATCGTCCCTGCAATCATAATTTGGTTTGCCATTTTGGTATTCTGACCCGCACCAGCTGGTCCAAAATAGTGAACTTGCTTGCCGAAATCCTTAAAAACAGGTTCCAAGTTTTGATAAGCAGATTCATCTCCACCAACCATGATGGTCAAGGTACCATTTTTAGCGCCCAGGTCACCACCGGAAACAGGAGCATCCAGTACTTTAGCGCCCTGCTTTTCACCTGCAGCAAATATTTTTTGTGCTAAAGCTGGTTTTGAAGTTGTCATATCAACCAGGTTTTTGCCTTTGACATCCGCCTGCAAAATGCCGTTATCGCCGAAATAAACCTGTTCAACATCTTTTGGAAAACCTACAATTGTAAAAATCGTGTCTGCATGTTCAACAACGGCTTTAGGATTATCACACCAAGTGGCACCTTGAGCAACTAAATTATCCGTCTTGCTTTTTGTCCGGTTATAGACCCATAACTGATGACCGGCCTTTAACAAATTTAGACAAATTGCATTGCCCATTACGCCAGTGCCAATAAAACCTATTTTCATCATTAACATCTCCCTTATAAAAGCGTTTTCTCAACAACTTAATCATACCACTAACTTATCTTTAATAAGCAAGTTTTTTATTTATTTAGGTTTTCATTAAAAAATATTTTTATTTGTTCACCATATTCCGGCATCCCCAGCAATGTAAAATTTTTAACAGCCCATTTGCACTTAGATAAATATTCTGATTTATGCTCAAAATGATAGCTGATCATATTTTCCAGCAATACTAATACATTTTTCAAAAAAAACAATTCAGGCCTCGTCTTAACGTTTTTAGCAGCTTTAACAAAATAACGCGCTTCATTATAAGCCTGTTGTTCAATGCAGATCATTAAGAGATTACAAATCGCTCCTAATAGTTCTTCTTGCTGGCGCGGCTTTGAAACGTTCTTTAATTTTTCAACTACCTTTTTACCTATTAGCAAATTGCTTTTCAAATCATAAATAGGAATCAAATTAATATAGATCCGCAATGCTTTTTCGTCAAAATCATTTTGATCAAAGAGCCAGCTTTTTAATTTATTCTTTTTAACTTCACTTAAATCTGCCAGCTTATTTTCCGCATCAGCTAATTCAAAGTCAATCAGCAAGAGCATTTTTTCTTGATCTTTGAAATCACTCTCTGCTACATACTGCCTGATTTGTCTAATTTTCTGAATGTCATTTTGATAATACGCCCTGTTTACTTCATCTTCTATAAAACTAGCCGCATTATCCTGAGCTTGATCTGGACTTAATTTACTAAAAAAATCCCACGGCTTAATCTGATTAGCAGTTAGAATTGCCAGCAAATCTTCTGCAGTAATGCGGTGAATCCCTTTTTCTACTTTTGAATAATAAGAAGGACTAACAATTCCCGCTGTCCACTCTTTTTGCGTTTTTAAATTTCTAATGCGAAATTCTTTTAGTAGTTCTCCGATTGTCATTTTGATTCCTTAACTAGTTTTCGTGTTTTGCGACTTACTCAATAATTATAGTTTAAATGGTATCAAGCTCTTTTTAAATAAAAATTTTAGTTTGCTATTTGACTTAACCTTAACATTAAGTACTACAATTTTAATAATTATAAAATTTTATGTTGCAGGTGAGAGCAATTCACACAATTGCTAGCTCACTCTTACAGGAAAGTATTTTATAATTATTAATAAAGATTGAATAAATTAGTGCAGGAGGCACTTGATAATGAACAAACATGAAGATTTTTTACTAAACCAGATTGCCGGACCCAAAGATCTTAAAAAATTAAGTATCTCTGAAATGGAAAAATTAGCCCAGGAAATCAGAACTTTAATTTTAGAAAAAGATGCAGCTGAAGGCGGACACCTTGGTCCCGATTTAGGAATTGTGGAGGCTACAATTGCCTATCATTACGTCTTTAATGCTCCCCAAGATAAAATTATTTGGGACGTTTCCCACCAAACATACCCCCATAAAATGTTAACAGGACGGGCACAGGCCTGGCTTGATCCTGACCACTATGAAGACGTTACTCCATATTCTAATCCGGACGAAAGTCCTTATGATTATTACTCAATTGGTCACACTTCAACATCTATTGCTCTAGCAACAGGAATGGCTAAAGCGCGTGACTTAATGGGCAAACATGAGAACATTATGGCACTGATTGGTGACGGCTCAATGACCGGCGGACTGGCTTTTGAAGGTTTAAACAATGCTGCAATTGAAAAACATAACTTGGTAGTTGTAGTTAATGATAATCAATGGTCAATTGATGAAAATGTTGGCGGCTTAGTGACTGCTCTGAAAAAATTACGAGACACAAATGGCCAGACTGCCGAAAATCCGTTTACAGCAATGGGCTTTGATTACCGCTATGTCGCAGACGGTAACAACCTTGCTGATATGATTGCCGCTTTTAAAGCGGTCAAAGACGTTGACCACCCAATTTTATTACACATTAATACGCTTAAAGGCAAGGGCTATGAGCCTGCAATCAATGATGAAGAAGCTCACCACTGGGTATCACCCTTTAATTTACAAAATGATCAGCCACTTGCTCCAGAAAGTCAGGGTTCTACTCCCAATTCAGTTGCTCTCGATGTGATTAAAAATGAAATTAAAGCAGGAAAAAATGTCATGGCGATTGATGCGGCCATTCCGGGTGTCTTTGATCTGGAAGAGTTCAAAAAAGAATATCCCGATCATTACACTGACGTTGGTATTGCTGAACAAGAGTCAGTTGCTTTTGCTACTGGTTTTGCTAAAGAAGGTGGCATTCCAGTTCTAATGGAAAATTCTACTTTCTTACAACGTGCTTTTGACCAACTTTCTCACGATACGGCTGCCAATGACCTGCCTGTCGTAATGTTAGTTGCGGGAGGACGAATTTCTAATCAATCTAAGACACACTTGGGCATTTTTGACCAAGTAATGATTTCTAATTTACCTAATTGGATTTACTTAGCTCCTACTATGCTAGAAGAAGAAAAAGCAATGATTAAGTGGGCAATTAACCAAAGAAAACACCCCGTTGCTATTAAAATGCCGGCTAATGTGCCAGACTCAGACGAACAAACAGTAGCGACTGATTATTCAGAAATTAAGTATCAAGTTAAACCAGGTAAAGATGTGGCAGTTTTGGCACTAGGAGATTTTTATCAATTAGGTAAAGACGTGGCAACTAAATTAGGAGCTACCCTAGTTAATCCACTCTCTGCCAATATTTTGGACAAACAAGCACTGAACCAGTTAGCAGCTAATCACCAAGTAATTGTTACTCTTGAAGATAACTCTCTAGATGGTGGTTTTGGGCAAAAAGTGGCTTCTTATCTGGGTAAAGAAAAAGTTAAAGTGCTCAATTACGGCCAAAAGCGCGTTTATACTGACCAAACTCCAGTTAAAGAAATTTACCAGCAAAATCATTTAACTACTGAGCAAATTGTGGCGGATGTGCAACAGAATTTATAAACTGCAAACTATGGCTACAGTAGGAGCTGATTAATAATGACCAGAAAACATAAAACTATCATAGCAGGCACATTGTTATTAGTGTTATTGCTACTTGCGGTTTACATCTTCAAAAACAACTACCAAAAAGAAAATGGTGCCAGCATTCGCATCGCTACGCCAACACTTTTTGTACATGGCTGGGGCAGCAGTTACCATGCTGAAGAAAGTATGGTGGCTTATGCGCAAAAACAGCATGCTACTAATTCTGTTATTCGTGCCGATGTTAGCTCTAATGGTAAAGTCACCTTAATAGGGACAATAAAAAAGCGGGCTAAAAACCCGGTAGTTGAAGTCAACCTCCAAAATAATAAGAGCATTTTTGCTGGAACAAATAATCAAATTGCTGCCATGAATAAAAGCAGCAATTATATTAAAGACGTAATTAATGCACTGCAAAAAAGGTACCGTTTTAACCGCATCAATTTAGTAGGACATTCAATGGGTAATTTACAAATTGCCTATTACTTGCGCAATAATGCCACTAATTCGCACATGCCTCACCTAAATAAACAGGTTTCGATTGCCGGCCATTATAACGGTTATATTGGAGAACAAGGGGCACCAAATAAAACTGTCTTAAATCGCGCTGGCAAACCGCAAAAAATGAGTGCAGGCTACCGCGGACTTCTAAGTTTGAGAAAAAAATTTCCTCAAAATACTGACGTCTTGAATATCTATGGTGATATGGGGTCTGGCAGTGATGGTGACGTTACCGTTAACTCTGCTCGCTCTTACCGTTACTTAGTCAGTAAACGCGCCCGTTCATATCAGGAAAAAGAAATACGTGGTCCTCGCGCTCAACACAGTAAACTACACGAAAATAGTAAGGTTGACCGTTTATTAGTTAACTTTCTCTGGTAATTAGCTTATTG
The DNA here is from genome assembly GCF_019972835.1 of Lactobacillus laiwuensis. Taxonomy (GTDB): domain Bacteria; phylum Bacillota; class Bacilli; order Lactobacillales; family Lactobacillaceae; genus Lactobacillus; species Lactobacillus laiwuensis. Next base: position 18,988 of record NZ_BPPB01000005.1, read on the forward strand.
TATTTTACCTTGGTCGTATAAACTAATCTTATTTTTCAAACGAACAATAGTAGCCTGAATGTTCTGATCTTGCTTTTCTAACCTATGCAATTCTTTGACTAAAATTTGCCGTCTGGGTTTCTTAGTATCACTGCCCTGCTGCATCAATTTAGTATATTCCAGCAAATCATTAACTGGAATTTTAACTTGACGCATGCACTTAATAAAACTAATCCAGGTAAGATCTTTTTCCTCATAGTTTCTAACTCCGTGCTCTTTTTTGACTTCAGGTATCAGACCCATTTTTTCATAATATCTAAGAGTTACAGGAGTTAAATCTACTCTTTCAGCCACTTCCGATATTTTCATTATTGTTCCTCTTTCTGATAGACCTAAACTTAGATCTAAGTTTAGGCATTAGCTAAAAAAATATATTAGGTTGACTGCAGCAATTTTACTCGTTTTTTCAGCCTAATATCGTTAAAAAGTAGCCTATAGTTAACAGTTATAGGCGCTTTTTATCTTTCGATTTTACCGATTAGTTAAAATTTTAGTCATACTACTTTTTTATGTAAAATACTTTTTAAACATGATCTAGTATAACTTGTTTGCATTAAAGGGACTTTTTAGAGGCAAAAACAATTTAGCAAGGAGAAGATAATATGGAACTAAGAGTTTTAAATTACTTTGTAGCCGTGGCCCAAGAAGGCAATATGACTCGTGCCGCCAAAAAGCTGCTTATCTCCCAGCCAGCTTTATCAAGACAAATTGCTGAACTGGAAGCTGAGCTTGGCGTTAAATTGTTTAGCCGTAAGTCGCGGCATTTAGCTTTAACTCCAGCAGGTCATTATTTACTTGAACAGGCACAGGAAATTTTAGATTTAACTGCTAAAACGAAAAGAAACTTGACAAAAGCTTCTTTTATTAGTGGCGATTTAACCATCGCTGCGGGAGAAAGCCTCGGGATGCAGCGGGTCATGAATGTGGTCAGCGCAATTATTAAAGAGCATCCTTCTGTTAAAATTCACTTATTAAGTGGAGACTACAGTTATGCCGAACGCAAGTTAGACAACGGGACGGTTGACTTTGCAGTCATTATCGGGAACGTTCCTTTAGCTAATTACGCCTCTTTAACTTTACCCGAAAGAGATACTTGGGGAATTTTAATGCCTGCTAATGATCCTTTAGCGCAAAAAGCAGTGATCAAACCAGAAGATTTACAAGGACGCTCTTTATTAAATTCACAGCAAGCGCAAAAAATGCACCTTTTTCAAAACTGGCTAGGAAATTATTACGATTCAGTCAATTTTATTGGCAGTTATAATTTAAATTTTAACGGTACTTTGATGGTTAAGAATCATGCCGCATTAATGCTTACTCTAGATAAATTAGCTGATACTTCGAAAAATTCGGGCATTACGTTTAGAAAATTACAGCCAGAGCTGCAGCAAGCTATCAGGGTAGTTTGGAAACGTGAAGTTAACTTATCACCAGTTGCAGAATTATTTTTAAAATTATTGCAGGAATCAATTTTTGAGTAATAGGATTTAATGCAATAAAAGAAAAAGAGTTTAAGAGACTTAAAAAGCCCTGTAGCCATAAGCTACAGAGCTTTTTAGTGTTAGCTGCCAGTACTTTGGTATTTTTGTAAAAACACTCGCCATAACTGATAAATTAGGATAAAAAAGAATACACAGGCGCCAGGAATTAGTAAAAGCCAGACCCACTCGTGCTTAACTGCAATTTTTTCTTGTGGAATTGAAGCAACCCAGCCGATTGGCAAGATAAAGGTCATAATTAGCCTTAAAGCCGACGAATAGATCGCTAACGGGTATTTACTCATGTCAAAAAAGTCAAATGTTGTTTCTGCCAAGTTGGCTAAACCATTAGAAAGTAGTGCAACGATATTACCTAATACAGCTAGTCCTAAGAAGATGAGAGAAGTAAAAAGCGAGATAAAAATAAACATGACCGTGATATACCACGGATTATGTAACTGAATATCCACAATTATCAACAACAAAAGCGCAACAATTAAATCGCCCCACGCATCTTCATCGACTCGTTCATTAACAAGCTGAAATAAAGGATTGACTGGTTTAATTAAGATTGTATCTAAGCACCCGTCATGAATATAATCAGAAATGTTGAGTGCATTGATAAAAAAGCAGCGAAAAATAGCAAAAGCTAAAGTTGCCAAGGCATAAGTTAAAAGCAGCTGTGCAAAACTATAGCCTTTAATGCGGGGCACAATATTAAAAATAAATCTTAAAGCGAGGATATTAAGCAAGTTTTGAATGATCATCCCTGCTAGCGCAAAATAAAAGTCCAGGTCATAAACAGCAAGTGCTTTTAAATTTACTTTTAAATAAGTGGCTAACAATTTTAAATATCTCATTATTACCCTCCTTGAATCACAGTTGAAACAACGGAGCGCTTAAACAAGAATTTAAAAAGTACGTTGAACAGGATAATGTAGAAAAGCTGGATCAAAACTACTTGAATAAATAAACTCCACGATGGCTTTTGTGCCAGCATTCCTACTGCACCAAATGAATACTGAAATGGCAGAAAAGATGCCACCTTTTTAATTACGGCAGGATAAAAATTGGTTGGGAAAATGTTGCCAGCTAAAACAAGTAATATTGCCTCTTTAAAAGTGGAGATGCCCCAAATACTATAAGTGTAAAAAGAAAACGTCCCTAAAAGCAGTTCCAGCTCAAAATATAATAGATAAGCTAAAATTGCTGTCACTAAGACCATTAAAATGGTGCTGAGTGCAATTTTAAAGTTCAGGATCCATAAACAAACTAATAAATCCACTGTACCAATCACTGCAAATTTGACAACTGAATAGCCAATGCTTTCCCACAATAGTTGCGTTGCAAATGCTACTGGTTTTAACAGGTCAAGTGCAATATCACCAGAACGAACTTTATCATTCACATCGTAGCTGGTTTTAGGAAAAAGCACGGTCAAAAGCTGCATTAATACCAAATAACTAATTGTTTGTTTAAATTCACCGTTTGGCTTGCCAGTTAGAACAGCTTGCCACAAAAAATACTGTACGGTAAGCGAAATTAAAGATGAAAACAGCCAGAAAATCAAAGCATATTTTGAGGCTAGACCTTTTTTTATTCCTATTTTAATGAGCATTAGCCTATATTTCATTGCTGCACCTCCTGCTGTTTGAGGTGCGCCAATAAATATGCCAATTTATTGCTCTTAACTTCAATATTGGCAACTGGGATGCGGGCAGTAATTGTACTTAACACTTCTTTCAGATTTTCTTGCTTAATGCCTGCAATCTGGTATGAACCGTTTTTAAGCTGCATCATGTTGGGCCATTGCTTAATTAAATCAGCACTTAATTTATCTGCACTGGTAAACGTGACCGTTGTGGGCACATCTAATTCTGCTAGTTGTAGACTACTTTGATCTAATACCAACTGGCCTTGATTCAGGATTAAAATGCGTAAGCATACTTTGGCTACTTCATCGAGATCGTGCGAAGTGAAAATGATCGTTTTATCAGTCAATTGTTGTAAAAATTGCGTGATGCTATTTTTAGTCAGAACGTCAAGTCCAATTGTGGGTTCATCTAAAATAAGCAGTTCAGGATCGTGAATAAGAGCTGCAATAAATTCAGCTTTCATCCTTTGACCCAAACTAAGGGTGCGCACCGGTTGCGTTAAAAACTCGGTAGCCTGCAACATCCGCGCTAACTTTGTTACCCGTTTGGTAAAAATATCCTCCGGTACTTGATATATTTCACGGTTGAGTTTGAAGGTGTCTATTGCGGGCAAGTCCCAGCGTAATTGGCTTCTTTGCCCGAATACTACTCCTATTTTAGCCGCATTTTTTTGTCTGTTATTAAGCGGATCTCTACCAAAAGTCTTGATACTGCCGCCATCAGGCTGCAAAATACCTAAAATCATTTTGATCAAGGTTGACTTGCCGGAACCATTTAACCCCACTAAGCCAACATGATCTCCTTGATGAATCTCTAGAGAAACATTTTTTACTGCGTCAAAAATGCGATATTCTTTGTGAAACAGCTTAGCTGCTTTCACCTTACGATACCGTTTCACCAGGTTCTTGGTTTCAATTATCATTAATTATTCCCCAATACTTAATTCAGAGTGCAGGTTTCATCCCCAAATAAAAACCAACATTTACCTTGAACCGGCGTTTCCAAATCATAGCGCCATTATAGCGCTTAATTCTTATTTTTCCAAACTCCTGCAGTTACTTTGAAAATAAAGCCAAGATAAAAATGGCCACAATTACCAAGATATCTGCAAATTTCATCTTTTCTTTAAGGAAAATATCGCCAAAGATGACGCTGTATAAAGAGGTCATATTTAAAAAGATCCAGGCAATGCTTGAGTTGGGTGAAGACGTTGCCAAAGTATAAGTTACTTGCGCTAAAAGAGTCAAAACCGCCCGGGAACCATAAATTAGATAAACCTTACCTTTGAGATTTTCAGCGCTGATTTTAAGAGTTTTGTTTTTATAAATAAAAGTAATTAAGGTAATTAAGCAGCGCACATAAATTGTCATGATAGTAAAAAAGACCAGATCAATCGGTTTGATAAGGCCTTTGGTTAATAACGGCGAAAGTGCCGCTTGAATAATCAACAAGGGCGCAATGACGGCAAATGTGGTTAATAAAATTTTCAAATTTAAATTATTGTGGCGCTGTTCGAAAACAATATAAATAACTACGATCACCGTGGAAATAATCGAAACCAGATATGAGGATTTGCTAAAGTAGCCCATAGTCAGCAAGATGGCCCAAGGAATAAAAAGATCGGTCACCTTGCTCAAAAGCACAGACTGCATAATTGAAACTTTTTTGAACACATAGCTGTAACCATAGGCAACTATCTGCGCCAAAAAAGCATATAAAAGGACTTTAATAAGATAGTTGTTGGTTATTCTGGGACTAGGAAAATTGTGCAAGACGTAAATTAGAAAGAAAGTCACTAAAACCGAGCTACAAATATTATTTAAAAAGTTCACATCAATTGAGCTTTGCTTCCGATACCCCATTTGATAACGGTCAATAACTGATATTATTCCCCTGGAAAATGATGAAATAGTGGCAAAAATAATCAACCAAATATTACTGATAATCATGCTTCCTCCATATGAAAAACATAGTCTAGAACTATTACTAATATTTTGGTCTTTGCAGCCACAATTAAAAAGTCAGAGAAATATTTATTATCAATAACTATGAGTTGTCTAGTTACTAAAATCCAGCCATTGGACATACAAAGTTTAAATGTATTCAAATGATGTTCACTTAAGACTAATCATAAAAAACACATTATTTGGTTTGAATAGTATTTTATTATACACCAAGTTTAAAATTCAAAAAAGTGGCTGTGAGACTTAAAATACTTTCATAAATACTAGTTATTGCTTAAAGATTAGTAGCAAGGTTCCATGAGCAAATTAATTGGTTTCACATAAAAAGACTAGGATTTTTCCGTCCTAGTCTTTTTTATTACTTATGCTTTACTATATGCCAGTCCTCGTTTTAGTCTCTGCCAAAAACTGGTATCTTCTGTTTGTAAAATTACCCCTTGATAGATTTTACTAATATATACTGTCATGCCAATAATACTTACTATTAAAATTACCAGCGACAGAATAACTTCCATATTACCCACATGACCATTAATTATACGAATTGGCATCATGAATGAAGAAAAGAATGGTACATAGGATAATACTTGTGGCAGAATTTGTTCGGGGTTAGAAATAAAGGCAAGCGACAGGAAAAAGGCAATAAGGGAAATCATCGTAGTGCCTTGAGCAGCTTTTGAAGAATCTTCTGGCTTAGCCACTAAAGCCCCTGAAAAGGCTGCTAATATCGTATAAATAATTACACCCAGAATCAGGAAAATGAGATTGACATTTACCAAATTGCCCAGAATTTTATTTATTACTACCTGGTTGTCATGCATGAAAGAAGCCGTAATTTTTGCATGTAAAGCCCAGCGGTAAGTGGCCCAGCCGCCAACAATATAGATTAAAAGTTGCGTAATAATTACACCGAAAATGCCCAGAATTTTGCCTAAGAAATATTTTGCCGCAGTTGTACTGGAAAAAATGATTTCCATAATCTTCGTACCCTTTTCAGAAGCTATTTCTTGAGCTGTAATGCTACTGTAGGAAAGCAAAACCATGTAAACGACCATAATCACTATAATTAATGACACCATTTTAGCCAGTTTATCGCCCAGCTGCTTTTTCTGGAGGATCTCACTATACTGCGGTTGCTGTTGTAAGGCCTTAAGCTGATGTGGCGCCAATTGCGCTTGCTGCAAATTAAGCTGACTCTGCAAGACTTGTAAATAGCTTTTTACTTTGGGTTTCAATTCATCATCAATAGGTGACGCTCCATGATAAATGGCCTTAACTTGGTTTTTTTGCATGCCAAATACCAGGTAACCATCAATCTTTTCTTTTTTGACAGCCCTTTTAGCAGATTCAGCGGTTTTAATTTTAGAATCAACATATTTATCATTATTTTTAATAAAGTTTTGGCGAACTTGCTCATTGGAACTGATAACTGCAATCTGACTGTCTGAATCAGAACTAGCACCGATAGCTCCTCCTAAAGCACTACAGCCAATTATGAAAAACGGGCCCAATATCAAAAGCAGAAAAGACCAAGATTTAACTTGATGCCAATAAGTTTGCAGTGTTACGGTCCATAATTTATTCATGTCGTTCACCAGCTTCCATTCTAAATATTTCGTCAAGCGTTGGTGGTTGTTGCCGGAACTCTTCAACATATTCGCCATTTGTCAATGCGTCAAAAACTTCCGGACCGCTGTTTTCATCGTCAATCCGTAAAAGATATTGACCATGCGCTTTCTTTGCTACTTTTTTAACGTGAGGGAGCTGCTGCAATTCTGCAAGCGACTTAGTAGTTTTGCAGTAAATTTCCGTTTTACCAAATGAGTCACGAACAGCGTCAACTGTACCACTTAAAACAACTTGTCCCTTTTTCAACATGATTAAACTATCGCAAATTTCTTCGACATTTGACATATCGTGACTGGAAAAGATAATTGCTGCATTATTCTTTTTAGCATCTAAAACTGCGTTTTTAAGCAAATCTGCATTTACCGGATCCAAACCACTAAAGGGCTCATCCAAAATAATTAACTTGGGCTGATGAATTAAAGTACAAATTAACTGCACTTTCTGCTGATTACCCTTCGAAAGTGTTTTTATTTTGTCACTTTTCTTACCCTGCACATCAAAGCGTTTCAGCCAGTCATCAATTTGCGGTTTTATCTCTTTTGCAGGGCGGCTTTTTAGCTCCGCCAAATAAACAATTTGCTGCTCAATAGTCATTTTGGGTAGTAAACTGCGTTCTTCCGGCAAATAGCCTATCGTATCAAAAGTTTTTTCAGTAATGGGCTGATCTTCCCAGGAAATTTTTCCGTCGTAATGAAGAAAATTTAAAATACTGTGAAAAGTGGTGGTTTTTCCTGCGCCATTTTGACCAATCAAACCCATGATTTCACCAGGCTGAATGGTAAAGTTAACGTCTTTAAGAGCCTGAAAATCACCAAAGCGCTTACTTAAATGCTCTACTTTTAGCATAGCTCCCTCCTTTATTCTAATAACAATATAAGCAGATTTTACCATATGCACTAATATAAGCGAAATAGTTTTTTAATTTAAGCAGACTTAAAGCAACAATATTTGCAATACTACTTTCATTCATCTTTTACTGAGTTTTAGCTCAAAGTAAAAAGACTAATAAATCACGTTAACAAAACATTAATTTATTAGCCTATTAAAATTTTTGATCAAAATATTTTTACTGGAAGTTTGTAATTGCCTGTGCAATAGGTACTGAGCCATTAGCAATATCAAATTCCTTTTGGTGTAATTTTCCCGTTAAAATAATGTCAGCAACTGTTCGGGCCACATCTTGACGAGTAATTGTCATATCTGCAATAGAATCAGTAAAATGATTTGCCACTTTGATCTTTCCCGTTCCCTTTTGATTAGTCAGTGCCACTGGCCGCAAAATTGTATAGTCGAGTGAACTGTGCAATAACCACTGATCAGCATAATATTTTGCCGCATAGTAATAATTTTGTGGTCCTGCTGCTGGCGCATTATCCGACCAAAAGCTGCGATCGTCAGATTTAATTGCACTAATCATGATAAAACGGTGAACGCCAGTTTCTTTTGCCGCATTAATTGCTTTGACTGCTCCATCAAGGTCAATCATCATCGTTGCATCAGCACCGGTTTTGCCACCTGAACCCGCCGCAAATACAACTACATCAACCGTTTGCATTACTTTTACCAATTGCCCTTGCGGTCCTGCTAGATCAATAAATGCGGTAGTAATTCCCTTTTCTTGATAGGCTTTTTCCTGCTCATGGGAGCGCAAACCGGCAATGACCTGGCAAGTCGTACTTTCTTGTAGCATTTTTACCAATAATTGCCCAATCTGTCCGTGAGCACCAATTATCAGAACTTTCATTTTGTAATCACTCCATCCACAATAGTTCATTTTATTATAGTTTAACCGCGTATTTCAAAAATGCACTATAAAAGGGCTCTTGACTAATCACTATTAGTTTTAGAACCCTTTTAGATAATTCAAATGTTTTATTAATTAATCATATCATTATATATTAGCTAAATTCTTTTTCTTAGGAGCATCCTTAGGACTATTAGCGTCCTGCTCTTTATAACCAAAGAAGTAGGTCAAAGCAAATGCAGCAACAATTGTCACAATGGAGGCAATCCAGAAGTTCAGCAGGTTATTAGGATTGCCTTGCCCAGCTTTAGGCACAAAGGATGGAAAGCCAATCAAACTGCCAGTAAAGCCGTACATATCAACTTTAAGCAAACCGTTTACCAATCCGCCAATGGCAGCACCAAGACTTGAAGTCATAAATACACGACCGTACTTTAAGTTAACACCGTACATTGCCGGCTCAGTAATACCGACAGCGGCGGAAATAGCTGCACTAAGGGAAAGGCCCTTTAGGTCAGGATTGTGCTTAGTCTTAAACCAAACTGCAAGAGCGCCAGCACCTTGTGCAATCATCGTTACTGAAACAATACCGTTTAAAATACTATGCCCCGTTGCAGCAATATCATTGGCAATAATTGGCACTACTGCCCAGTGCAGTCCGAAGATAACGAGTATCTGGTAAAGACCACCGATGATTAAGCCGGAAAGTGCAGTGTTGACAGTTAAGAGCCATTGCAATACTTTGGCAATTCCCGTAGAAATAAACGAAATTACGGGCCCTACAATAATTAAGACTGTCATCCCTACCAAAAAGATTTCTACTAGTGGAGTAAAAATTTGTCTTAATGTAACTGGCATCCATTTTTTAATCCACGGTTCAATTTTAGCAGCCATCCAAGCCGCAAAAATCATTGGGAAAATTGAATAAGTATATTGTGGAATATGAATTGGAATACCGAAGAAGTTGGCATTAATACCAACGCCAGCTAAGTAGTAACTGAATTTGCCGCTGGCATAAATTTTTACTAAATCAGGGTAAATCAGAAAACCGCCAATAATAGAAACAACTACTGGATTAGAGCCTAATCTTTGAGCAGCAGTAAAGCCAACAATTAAAGGCAAGAAGTAAAACGATGCATCCCCCATCGCATTAATAATAGTGTAAGTTGGAGAAGCCGTAGACATGTGGCAAAAGTTAGTCAAGATGTTAAGAATACCTTTTAACATACCGCTGGCGGCCAGCAAACCAATTACAGGCATCATAGAACCGGTAATTACGCCTATTAACTGGAAGAAGCCATTTTTAATCTTGCCACCAAGAGATTGGTTAGCTGCTGGAGCTGGAGCAGTAGGTGTAGTCTCCCCTTGTCCGGCATATTCAGGCCCGAGTAGCTTAATTAGTTCATCGTAAACATCTTCTACCGTTTGCCCAATAACTATTTGATATTGGTTATTAGCACGGGTAACATCTATTACACCTTTAATATTATTAACCTCGTCATCCTGCGGAATACTATCATCATTTAAGGTAAAGCGCAGACGGGTAAAGCAGTGCATAACGCTTTTAATATTATCAGCGCCACCAACAGCCTTAACAATTTCACGCGCTGTAGTTTGGTATTTATTTTCTTTTTTGTTAGCTGCAGCTGGTGCTGATTTAGCTTGTTTCAACGTGATAGTGGCTGCAATTTCACCAGCAGCTTTAGTGCCCAGAGCAAGATCGATACCAGCTAAAACATCAGCGGTATTAGTAACTGCCAAGATAACTGTATCGTCTTTTTGAGCATCTTTAATTGCTTGCAGATCCATTGCCCCCAATTGCTGGCCAGCTTTTACCTCAGATCCTGCTGCTACTTGCCAGTCAAATGGTTTACCATCAAGTTCAACGGTATCTATACCTAGGTGAATCATCACTTCCACACCATCCGCAGTTTGCAAACCAAGTGCGTGCTTTGTTTCGGCAACCATTACCACCTTCCCAGTTACAGGCGAAACTATTTCTCCTGCGCTGGGTTTAACGGCAAAACCTTCACCTAGCTTCTTCTGAGAAAAAACCGGATCATTAACATCCTCCAGGTTAATGACCTCACCGGCAACAGGTGCCAGTATTTTAGTCGTACTACTCATATTTTAGCCTCCAGAAAATTACAACATAAAAGGTCAGTCACATATACTGATAACGCTTTCCTTAAAATTATAGTTCTTGTATAGACAGGTGTCAATAAATTGCTTATTATGTTGTTGTATTAAATATTTTTTTATTTTTTATTGGTCTAGACAGGTAAAAAATAATCGTAAGGTGGTATGATTAGTGTTAAAAGGTGGATAACTAATAATGAGAGCTAAATATTTACAAATAGCAGCGGATCTAACAAATAAAATAAAGCACAAACAATATGTTGTCGGTGATTTTTTACCGAGTGAGCCTGCTCTGTCAGAGCTTTATAATGTTTCACGTGAAACAATTAGAAAAGCTTTAAACGAACTCTTAGATGCTGGCATAATTCAAAAAATAAAAGGAAAGGGCTCAGTAGTTATTAATGCAGCAAGGATTGCCTTCCCTATTTCTGATATTGAATCTTTTGACGAACTGAACAAGCAAAAGCAAATGCATGCTGCAACGAAAATATTGGCCTTAGAAGATGCCCAGATGCCTTTTATAATCCGTAAGCATTTATCCTTAACAGAAACTGCCGCAACCTATGTAGCCCGTTTAAGATCAATCAATCATGAGCCAATAGTAGTTGACGAAGATTATATTTTAAAAAAATATGTACCTGACATATCAGCTAGCCAGGCAAAAAGTTCTTTATACCACTATTTTGAACATGATTTAGGACTTGAAATTGATTATGCCACTAAAACTATTACTGTAGAACCGGCAAGTAAAAATGTAATGGCGCAGTTGCACCTTACCGATACTAACTTAGTGGTGGTAGTGCGTAGTTTAACTTATTTGAAAGACACATCTTTTTTTCAGTACACTATTTCGCAACACCGACCTGATAAATTTAAATTTGTAGACTTTGCACATAGAAAAGCTAAAAATGGAGGACTTATATTATGAGTTTAGCTGATAAAGTGATTTATCAAATTTATCCTAAATCTTTTTACGACAGTGACGGTGATGGTATCGGAGATTTAAGGGGAATTATCGAGAAAATCCCTTACTTAAAAAAACTAAATATCGATATGATCTGGTTTAATCCCTTTTTTGTGTCTCCTCAAAACGATAATGGCTATGACATCGCAAATTATTACAAAATTGATCCATTATTTGGCACAATGGCCGATTTCGAAGAGTTAGTCGCAAAGCTGGCTCAAAACCATATTGGTGTGATGCTCGACATGGTTTTAAATCATTGTTCCACCGATCACATTTGGTTTAAAAAGGCGTTAGCTGGAGACGAATATTATCAAAAATTTTTCTACATTAGAGAGCCTAAAGCAGATGGCAGCTTACCTAACAATTGGACATCTAAGTTTGGTGGGCCAGCCTGGGCCCCATTTGGCAAAACCGGCAAGTATTACCTTCATTTATATGACAAAACTCAAGCTGACCTCGACTGGCATAATCCTACAGTTAGGAAAGAACTATTTAAGGTCGTTAATTTTTGGCGTGATAAAGGAGTCAAAGGCTTTCGTTTTGACGTGATTAATGTTATTGGCAAAGATGAAAAACTCACTGATGCGCCTAAAAACACTGCTAGCAAGTTAATGTATACAGACCAGCCGATAGTGCACCAATACCTAAAAGAATTAAATCAAAAAACGTTTGGTCAGGAGCCAGATGCGATTACTGTGGGAGAAATGTCCTCAACAACTGTTGCCAATTCCGTTGCTTACACTAGAAAAGATAATCACGAATTATCAATGGTTTTCACATTTCATCATCTAAAAGTTGATTATCAAAATGGTCAGAAATGGACCAAAATACCTTTTGACTTTTCCGCTTTAAAAAATGCTCTTAATAAATGGCAGATTGGAATGAGTCAAGGTGGTGGCTGGAATGCCCTGTTTTGGAATAATCATGACCAGCCCTGGGCACTGAGCCGTTTTGGTGATCCTATTCATTTTCGGGAAAAATCCGCTGAAATGTTGGCTACCGTAATGCACCTATTACGCGGGACCCCTTATATTTATCAGGGCGAAGAAATTGGCATGATCAATCCCAATTACCAAAAGATTACGGATTATGTCGATGTCGAAACACTCAATGCCTATGATGAGCTTAAAAAGCAAGGCTTAAGTGACACAAAAGCGCTGGCAATTATTCAGGCAAAGTCGCGCGATAATAGCAGAACGCCAATGCATTGGGATAACACCGTCAACGCCGGCTTTACTACTGGAACCCCTTGGCTAAAGCCAAAAGATCAAGAACAAATTAACGTAGCGGCTGAACTTGATCATGGTGAAATTTTCCCATATTATCAAAAGCTGATTTACTTAAGAAAACATTACCCAATTATTGCCAAGGGAAGCTATAAACCCATCGACTTGAACCACCCACAAGTTTTTGCTTATTGCAGGCTTTACCGAGGACAAACCTTACTTGTAATTAACAACTTTTATGGGCAAAAAGTAACTTACGGTTTACCCGCTTCTTATCAAGGGCAAAAAGCACAAACTTTAATTAGCAACTACGATAAAAATTTTCAAGAAGTGCCTAAAACTTTAGCTTTACAGCCCTATGAATCACTGGCTTTATTAATATAGCTTAATGCAAAAAGAAAGACTGACCTGTCAGCCTTTCTTTTTATATTTTCTGTACTAGTTAAAATCAAATTCGAAATCTTGAATAAATTTGATAAACTGATAAACAACCCTTTTTTCATTATTTTTCTGCGTAATGGCTACTAAATCGACTTGTGGCTCCCAATCAAGCGGAACATAAGCCAAGCCGTGATCAAGTTCAGGATAAATACAATACAATCCTAATCCTATTCCTTGTTTAGCCTTAATTAAAACATTTAAAGAAGAGATTTCATCTGCATAAGTAATGATTATGTTTTTATTCAAATGAATAATTTTGTTTTGAAGATTAATAATATCCTGTGCTGCCCATCTGTTATCTAAAAATAGCAATTTTTCATCTTGTAAATCGGTCAGTTTGACCATTGTTTTTTTACTCAAAGGGTTATTTCGAGGCATAATTGCCTTAAAGGGCTCTGATTCTATCGGATAAATTTTAACGTTACTTAAATCTTTTGCTTCTAACCCTGTCGTCAACATAATATCCAAATCGTTAGAAACTAATTTCTGTTTTAATTCGTTGCGGTTTAAATTTACCAATTCAAATTTAACTTGTGGAAACTTTATTTGAAATTGTTTTATCCACAGGGGAATATATTTATCATTAAATGGATTATATGAATAGCCAAAGTTTATTTGCAAGCTTTCTTTTTTATCTTTTTCTTGAATATCCTGTACCGCAGAATAATAGTTATTAATTAATGGTCTAATTTTTTGATAAAAGTCTTTACCATTTTTTGTCACATTAACGTAGCGCTTATTGCGGTTAAACAACTTGACACCGACTTCATCTTCAATAGCATTTATATCATGCGTAACGGTTGGTTGCGTAGCATGAATTGCTTTAGCCGTTTTAGTGAAATTTTTTGTTTCTACTAAATTAACAAAAGTAACTAATTTTTTAATATCCATATGTATCTCTTATAATCTATTTCTATTATTAATAACTGATATTAATTTCACTTATAAGTATAAATAAAATATACTATTTTTGTAAACGATTTATATAATAAATAAGGAGATTAAAATGGTTAAACATACAGAAGAAGCTACAAGTACATGGGTTACAGAAACTGCTAAAAAAGTTAATGCTGCTAAAGGATCAGATTATGTAGAATTGGATCAAGGTCTGTTAACAGTTGATCAAATAGATGCACTACTCAACTGCCTACCACTTGAATTAATTACTATTGATAAAGATGATCGCTATGTATATTGCAACAACGAAATTCCTAAAAAAATGCTGCTTTCACCACGGTGGCCAGAAAAACTGGGACAAACTTTATCAGAAGTTCACAAAAAAGCTTCAATGCCCCATGTTCAAGAAATAATGGATTATGCCAAGACAGGTAAGACTTATAAGCTTATCAAGCCAAGTGCTGATGAGTACATGGTTGCTTCCTTTAAGAATATGACTGATAAAAATGAACAATATGCTGGTGTTACTGAATGGATTGTTGATTTATTGCCAATCATTAACTGGTACTTAAAGCAAACTGGTCAAAAACTGATTCCTGATGAAAATAAAAAGGCAACCGATGTAGATTCTGGAGCTTCAATGCAAGCATAAACCTAAAACACAAAACCTAAAATTATGATAGAATATAAAATTCTAGTTGAGGACTAATTTCCGATATTCAATCGAAACTAGTCCTTTTAATTTCATTTTTTAATTGTAGCAATCAATGTTATTTACTTCACTTAGCTTTTTAAATAAAAAGTTATGCTTTTTCTTTGTTATCTTTCACCAAAAATGCTGAATTTCTTTGATATAATGAAATTGGAGGCAACAGCCTATCTGATATGGATAGGAGGTGATTCCAATGGAAATAGCAAAATTATTTATACAATTTTTTCTTGATTTACTAAGAGAACTTACAGTTTTCTTAGTAAAAAAACGCTGGCTAAACGGCAAGAAGAAAGAGAAGTAGGTTGCCTTCCTTCTTAAAAAATAGCACGCAAAAAAGCTCTATCCCAATAATAGAGCTTTTTTCTGTGATTCCAGTGGAATCGCTAAACTATTTATACATTTATATTTTAGCATAAATTTGTTTCAAAAAGAAAACAAAAGTAACGAAAAACTAACATGAATGTATAAAAGAAAAATGTCAGTTTTTAAAGCTATAATTCTAAGTCGCAATCTTTCTTGAGATCTTTAGAAATTTTATTTCTTTATTAGACTCAAATCTCAATCAAACATAATTGCACCGCTTTTCGCGTCACCTTGCTACATCATCATTTAATAATCTTCGCGTCCAGTCTTATGCTAATTTAAATTAGCATAAGCTGCTTAAACACGCTCTAGATCCACAAGGCTAAATTTTAGCCTTATTTACAATCAGACAATTAAAAGAGTAGGAATATTAGCAAAAACTTCGTTATCAATCCATTGTTTCAATTGAGTAATTGATTCTTGAGCCAATTTTTTATCTGAACCCTTTAATTTATTAGCCAGTTTTTCGGCAGTGACTAGCTTCTTTGCTATTTTCTCTTTAGGAGTATTAGTGATCATTTCTACTTCGGTTTTTATTAATGGTTTAAGCGATTTTCTCAGACCATTTACATTGTATGTCCCGGTTAAAAAGTTAGTCCAAAACTTATATTTGCCATTTTGCGACACAATATGAACTAAGGAACCATTTTCTATTGATACAGCACGATCTATTTTGAATAACATGTTTTTAGCAAAAACTTTTTTAGCATACTTCAAACTATATTTTTTAAGTAAACCATTTTTTCTTTGATACAATCCGCCATCAGCAGTAGCTACATTTTTAACTAACTTGAAAACATAGCCAGCTTTAGTCAATTTGTTAGACCATGTTTTATCAGACACATCATTATTATTGACTACAGTATTCGTTTCACTTACGACAGCTGCTTTAACAGGCATATAATTATTGCTTGTTGCACTATATATCAAGCTTGCGCCATAAACAGCTACAATTGTTGCTATACTAAGTGATTTTTTCATTTTTATTCAACCTACTTTGATTTGATACTAATAATATTTTTCCATTTCATTACTAATTTAACTGTAATCACATATTAAAATAATAATTTAATATTGAGATTATATATCTTTAATTAACTGCATTCAATAAAAAGATAAAAACATGTTTAAAAAGCAAAATAACAATTTTTAAAGTTGCAAGTCTTAATCATTTTTATTTTCAACCAATAAATTTAATTATTACTTTTTAGGAACGTATCGTATATATCAAATTAAATATAAATTTCAAGTCTTGCCATCTTGTTATCTATCTTCATAAGAGCTACTAAATCAACTTTTAGTTTTTCGTCAAAACCAAAAAAAGGACAAACGATATATAGTCACTTGTCCTTTTAAACTGCTTTATAATCATCAACTATGGTCTTAACACCCTTTTTATACACCTGCTTTTCTGTATCAATTAAATCCTAATCCTTTACTCTATTTTTTTCATTTAGCCAGTAAAATCTACCGTCATCCGTTCTCTTTAAAAGATGATTTTCAATTAAATCTCGCCTTCTGGTAACATAATCAGCCACATAACGCATTAAAATTAAATTTACTTCCTGCTCAGAATATTTTTTTGCTGGTTCAAATTTAGTTGCCAAATATTGTAAAATCAACAGCCGGTTTTTAGCCTTACCAGGCCAAACTTTAACAACTCCATCATTATCAACATAGCGCATTAATACTTCTTTATTCTTCATTTTCTCCATTTAAATTAATTATCCGATCAAACAACGACTTTTCAGTTTCAGAAATTTTATGAGCAACTTCAATTACTGCCAAATTCGACTGCTTTAACAGTGTTTTGTGAATTGCAAGTGACAGTTCCGGATCAAGGGCACTAGTAGCTTCATCAGCGAGCAATACTGGCCGTTCAGAGAGAAAAGCACGTGCAATTTCAATTCTTTGGATTTGTCCTCCGGATAAATTTGCCCCCTTTTCACCAACCTGATAATCCCAGCCTTTTTCATCCACGAGTTCAGTTAGTCCCGCCGATTCAACTGCTTTAGCCAAATTTGCTGGAGAAACTTTCCGCCCCAGTAAAATATTAAATTTGATTGTATCATCAAAGATAAACGGCTTTTGGTTAACGTAACTGAAATTATCGTGGGCTTTGGTCCAGTTGCCAGTGACATCTTCACCATCAATATAAACATGACCTTCACTAGGTTTAATTTTACCCAACATTAAATTTAACAACGTAGTCTTTCCCCAACCACTTGGTGCCATGAGCAAGATTTTTTCATTAGGTGCTACAGCAAGATTAAGATGAGTGAAAATTTCTCTGCCACCTTGACTGTATGTTGCATCTTCAACTTTCAAACCAGTAAATTTACCAGTTTTTGCATTTTTAGTACTGTCAGCTGAAAAAGACAGAGCCTGCTCTACTTTATCCCACATCGGCTTAGTAGACTTGATTGCATTCAATTGTTCAAAAATATTAACTATCGGGTTAATAAATTGATTGGATAGTTGCACTATCATAATTAAGGTACCAACGCCAATCTGTCCTTGCAGCATTAAGATGGCACCTACTAGAAACGGCAGTATAAAGCTAAAAATATCTGCAAAAGCCATAATGACTTCTCCGGCTACAGCTTGTGTGAAGTTTAAGTTCTTTAATGCTTCTTCCATTCTTTTGGCACTATTAACCACTTTACTAATAGTCGAACTTTGGACATCGTATAAGCCGACAGTTTGCGCTCCGTTTAACCCGTCATTTACACTTTGAGTGTATGCGACGTTATTTGTCTCCCAAACTTTTGCTTTGGATTGAATTGTTTTGGTAAAAGCCCTTTGCACTAGTCCAGGAATTAAAGTAGTTACCATAAAAATTAATGTTAAAATCCAGGAATTGATTAAACCAACTACTACTGATAGCAAAAAAGATACTAATTCTGCAATGATCATTAATTCATTTGTAGTCTTAGACGTCTCAATCTGTTTAAGATCGTTCGTCATCAGACTTAAACCATCCTTTTGTGAGTCACTGCGTTGTTCAATCAAGTAGCTCATCGTTTTGTCTTTAAGATAAACATTGACATCCTGAATAATAGCGTACTTGATATAACGGTACACAAAATTAGACAGCATAATAATTAAGATTGTTGCGGCACCAATGCCGGCAATTCTAATTAAATTGCCACTATCGCCTTGACGATATTGCGCTGAATTTAACATGATCTTAGTGACATATGCAATTACCACATTGCCAAATGCCATTACTATTGCTAAAAGTGTGTAGGCAACGAGTTTCCATTTAGGTGCAAATTTTAATGAAGATTGCATTTTTCTACTCCTTCTTTATTATTAAAACGGTTAAGATATTTTTTTGCTTAAACATATTAAAGCATGAATTATTTTTTAGATTTTTTACTTCTCATATATGAGAAAAAAGTGCCATAATATATAAAAAGGACAAAAATATCATGCAATCAGGGAATGAATTTAAACAGTTGCGAAAAATGCAGCATATTACCCTTAAAGAAGCTGCCGCAGGCATTTGTTCCATTCAAATGCTTTCTCGCTGGGAAAATAATCAAGGACACATGGATTTTAACCGGGTGTTAAAACTGTGCGAAAGAATTAGTTTATCCGCAACTGAATATATTGCGCTTGCTAAACTCGACCCAAAAGATCATATTGCGCTTATTTTAGAAGAGTCTTGGAGTAACCACGACAGAGATTATTTGGAAAAACTGGCTCAAGCGGCATTAAATAAATATCAGTCAAGTCAAGATCCTTTTGACCTTGACTATGCAGCAATCGCCTGTAGTTTGTATTATAAAACTTCACAGCATAATATTTTTCCTATAGCCCAGCAAAATGAATTAAACCATCAGTTAAGTAAGATAACTGTTTGGGGTCATGAATTTCTCTCACTTTTTGCCAATGTTATCCCTATTATTAGTCCCAGAATCATTTACCAAATCTCTGTTCAGGTTATCAGTAATATTTCTTTTATTAAAAAAGCAGGAGAAGGTACATTTCATTTTGGTATAGCAGCTCTATTTGAAGCTCTAATTGGTTTAATTACAAATAGTCAGTTTAAATTTGCAGATAAACTGCTAACACGAATAAACCAGATTGACTTACCAGATAACGAAATGTTGTTAATTGTTGGGCGCAAATTTTTAAATGCAATTCTTACATTTCACAATACTGCCAATGATGAAGCAGCTGTCTCAATCATTCATTTTTTAACTAATATGGACATGCAAACTACGGCTGCTTATTTTCTGCAAATATTAAATCAGGTTAAAGCTTTAAACTAATCATAAAATTTATTAAATAAGTCTTCGATATCAATTCTTTCAACTGCGTATTGAATATCAGCTCTAACTAAGCTGGCTATAAGTTGCGTCAGCTTATCCTGCTCAATTTTTTCTAGAGGAACTAATATCAGGTTATTAGGCAAAGTTTCGTAATCATAATTAGCTAGCAACTTAGTCGTTTCAGGGGTAGACTGCATCTTTAAATACCGTTTATTTTGCTTTTTATTGTCTAGATCTTCAATAATGTGTCCCTTACCCATAAACAAGACCCTGTCAGCATACTGCTGCAAGTTAGACAAAAGGTGTGAAGCCATAATGATCAGCTTGTTTTCATCCTTTAGTTTAAGAAGCATCTGTGAAATTAAAGCTACGTTCTGCGGATCAAGTCCATTCATTACTTCATCTAACAACATTACAGGAGAATCAGCTGCTACTACCATTGCAAAACAAAGTCGCTGTTTCATCCCCAAAGAATAAGTCTGCACCTTCTTATCCACATAATTTTCCATTTGCAAGTCAGTAATTATTTGCTCAACGGGCTTTTCAGAATTGTGCCAAAGATCAGCGTATAAATTAAGATGATCCCGTCCAGTCATAAAGGGAAACAGGTCGCTTTGTTCAGGAAACGAGCAGATTTCCTGGTGTAATTTAATCGTGTCTTTTTGTGTTTGATAACGTGTATTTTCATATTCAACAAACCCTTTTTGCGGCGTCAGATTATGCAAAATAACGTTGATCAAGGTCGACTTACCAGTACCATTAGGCGCTACGAGACCAACGATCTCGCCCTGCTTAAATTCCAAGTTAACATCGTCTAAAACAACGTTCTTTCCAAATGCCAATGTGACATCTTTTATTTTTAACATTTTAATCACCTCGTCTAACTAAAGGGATGCTTTTAATTTGCGTGAACAAAAACAGTAAAATTTCAATGACAAGTGCCAGACAAATGAGTGGTCCTAAGCCAGCAGTAAAGCCCCATCCGGGTGCATCCATCAAATAAGCCAAGTTGCCGGTAATACTGTCACCGATAGAAAAGTAAGTCATAGGCCATTTTTCCAAAAACGGGTAAACAAAGCCCATGCCCAACGAGAAGTAAAGCATCTTCGCACTGATAGCAAACAAACTGCTAAGCATGCCGGCAACATATTCGTTACGCAAAACGATTGATAGCAGAATTGTTAACCTGATAAAGATAAACGAAATAATGATTGCAAAAATGATAAACTGCAAATAATACATACCTAGTGTTTCAGTCCTAAAGGTTGCTTTGAAGTTTATTTTGCCTAAATAATCAACAGTATTTAGTCTTAATGATCCCAAACCATATCTAGGTGCTATACAAAGAAGAGCAATTATCCCAGCTACTACAAAGTCAAGCAAAACCCCTACTTCAACAACTCCAGTTTTCAACCATAAAATGGTACGTTTACTTAAAGGAATATTTTCCAAGACCGTATAATATTTCCTGTCATTAGTCACAATGTCTGCAGCAAAGAAACAAACTATCACTACCATGATTAAGACTGTCCAGCCAGAAAGTGAGTTTTGAATTACTTGTAAGGCTGTGCGTTCTTCCAAAATATTTTTATTCAGCTCTGTTTGCTTATCCTTTTTACCGGCTAAAAGTGCGTTATACAAGTGATACGTCCGTTGATAGCCAAAATGACCATCCTGCTTAAAATTATCATTTTGATTGTACGCAGCTGGATACAAAAAGTTTTGGTTACCTTCTACAAAGATTAACTCGTCAATATATTGATAACGAGCACTGGCGTATTTAGCATAAGCATCCCAGGCTTTTTTCTTTATAGCAAGCAATATTTTTTTATCATAAGATAAGACCTGTGGGTAAGTACTGACAGCGTCCACTGCCCCTTTGCTAGGAATATAATCATAACCTGGCTTCTTGGAATAAGCAATCTCTTGCCTCGCCACTTTTAAAAAGGCCGTATCGTCAATATATTCCTTTCCGATAGGTTTGGCATCGACCTGTTCAATTACCTGGCGGTTAGGCACACTGACCAGACTAAAATATAAAGACATAATCACAGTGGCAATAAACAATCCAATATTTTTGGGATTAATCAAAAAAGCCTTCAACTGAAAGAGGAAATAACGCCATTTCATCGTGCAATACCTCCTTTATTAACCAGGTATCTGAACCAGATGATCAAAATAAATGACCAAACTAATAGGATACAGCCGCTGGTGACTAAGTTTAGCCCTGCAAATCCTGTTTTACTTGCCACAGTGCCATTAAGCACATCATTAACATTTAAATATGCAGATGGCAGCCAAACAATAAATTTAAGCATTTTGGCAGGCAAATACGTTAATACATATAGAGCAATACCAATAAAGGTAGTGAGATATACATTTTTAGTCAACTGGTTAAGAAGTAAAGTTAAACTGGTCACAAATACTACCAATACTGCGGTATAAAGTAAAAAGAGCAAACAATCCAACCAGACTGGGATTGCTATTATTTTATTAAAGTAAAAAACGTTAGGGTAATTTAAACTGCGAAAGCCATTTCGTAAGCCAGCAAAAAGATACGCACCAACTAATCCAATAAGTAAAGGGCCCAAGGTTAAAGCCAAATTGATCATGGTTTTGCCTTTAACCTCATCTTCTACACGATAAGGGATATTGCGTAAAACCGTATCATGATCCAACTTAACCATCCACACATCATTAGAAATAAGCAAAATATAAAAGAAAATAAAAATAGCCACAAAATTGAGAATATAGATTAAATAAGTTGCTGATGCCTTTGAATTCATAACTGCAGGTATACGATGATGATAAAGATATTTATACGTAACTAATCTTTGATGCAATTGATACTTGGGTGGAACGTTCAATGTACTGGCTCCCAAATAATTATTATGGTAGCCATCTAACATGGTTTGAAATAAAGTGATCGATCCGTCTAAATAAGTTTGTGGATCACTTAAAACTTCCCCATTTTGTAAACTGAAAATACAACCTTCCTGGGCATTTAAATTGTCATAAGTCTCTTTATATTCTTGTTTGCGTAATAAACTGCTGTCAAAATAACTGATATTAACCTCAAGAGAATCATAGTATGAGCGCCACTGACGGTAGTTATCTCCCAAGTTTTGAGCTTCAACCACTAGTACAAAGAGAACCATGAATAAAACCAAAGCGCCCATTAACAGAATATTTTTCTTTGATTTGCGTGCAATAGTAAAATTTGCCTTAAAATAAGTTCTCTTCATGGAAATGCCTACCTGATTTACTAAAAATGAAAAGTAATTAACAATGATTTTATCATATTTTATTTAGCTCTATTATAGCTAAAAATAAAGACTTCATTATGTTGCAAATATATTTTCAATTATATAGTTTGCTTATTTTTTAAAATAAAGCTAATTTATTACAATATATTTATAAACACTATAATATTTGCAATGAACTCAGCACAATTGCATCTATGATAATTGGAATTAAGAAAACAGGTGAATTTAGCCTTTAATTTTTATCATAAATAAAAAAACCGATAAATCATCGTTTAAAGCGTAATTTATTGGTTTTTGTCTTTTTACAACTATTTATTTAAGCGTCAGCAAATAATTATACCCATCATCAAAAGCTATATTGTTTGCCAGGCGGTTTCCCGTATTACTGTAACCAGTAAATTTAAAGGCTAAATATTTTGCCTGACTGACTAAGGTTTTATCTATCTGCCATTTGATTGGTAAAATTTGCAAAGACTGCAAATGAGCAATATCAGTTACGTCCTTAGCAGCCACTACATTTTTAGATTCATCCAGTAATACCAGTTCTGCGTTATTAATTAAAACTGGAGCAGCCAGGCCATAATTAGTTAAATTAACTTGATAGTCAATATTCTGCCCATCTGCTTGATAGCTAATATCTTTAACTGCTAAACGGTAACCCAGATAATCCCTAATATATTCATACCAAGAACGACTTATTTCATTATCATTAGTATCTTTAAACCATGATTTTTGATATGGTAATTTATATTGGTCTAAAAGTGAAGGCGTTACTAGTTGCCGTTTCCAAGCACTCAAAGAATAGTCTTTGCCATCTTCTTTGTAATTATGAGCTATACTCAATGAAGTAAAATGATGAACTGCAAGACGGTGAGCAATCAGTGGTGCAGAAATTAATTGACCGTTATTGTCTGATGCATTGGCAGAGCCCCAAATCATTTCACCGTCAACCGGTACAGTCTGAGATTGTTCTGCCATCGCCTTCCATTCAGCAGAATTAGGATCTGCACCTGCAGTATTCCACACATGAGGGCGACCAATCAAGTAATCATCATGAAATCCAACTCTTTGCCAGTCAGAACTCTGGGGATCAACATTTTGTGACTTGATATTGTAATATCTGACTTGGATAAATAAATCTTTAGGAGTATTGGCTAATAATGCCTGCAGAATTGCTTTTTCATTCATACGGCTACGGGCTCCGCTGTCCCATTCTCCCCAAGCTCCAATAAATCCAGCTTGTAAATTAGCTATTTGATCACGATGCTGAGCAATCCAGGGAGCTAGTTGCTTAATATGTGCAACCACTTGCTCAGTTGTAGGTTCCTGAGATTTGGGATGAGCATCATCCCAAATATAGGCAAAACGTAATACAGCCTGTAAATGGTTTTGCTTCAACTTTTGGAAATATTGATCCATATTATTAAAGGCAGTTTGATCTAGTGGCTTATCTTTATAATCAGTCAGATAAAAGTATACTTGTGCAAGTCGCGGATTATCATCAGCAAATGTAGCTATCGCATTTTGCATTTGCGCTATTCCTGTTTTATCCGCATTACCCCATAGTCCCATGCCGGTTTTAACATTTAAATTTAACTCTAAGCGAAAGCCACGATCGCTATTGTTAGCCATTTCTTGATTTTGCTGCTCTGTTAGAGGCTTTTCGTCATATTCAGAAATAGTTGCAGCCTTAACTGAACACAAATTTTGCTGATTTTGAAATAAAAGTAACCCTAAAAATGCAGTTATTAAAGTTAGCTTTTTAAATATTTTTTTCATGAGTTATTCCCCAGTTACAATTTAAACCAATTAATACCATCTGCCCACTGACAAACATTGGCAAGACGTGCTGTGCTGTTATTAGTAGCCTGCAACCTAACTCCGACTTTATCAGGTTGATTATGTTTTATTAACGGGATAACCGTATTTATTTCTCGGTTAGTTTGTAAAGCACTTTTTTCAACGAAAGCCTTACCAATAATATTCTGCTGTTGATCTACAGCAAATAACTCTATTTGTTTCAAAGCCAGAGGAGCGGCGAAGCCGGTATTCTTCAGTGTGAGATAAACGGCAGCATTTAAAGTGGAGTTATAACTAATTTGTTTAACTTCTAAACGGTAGCCTAAATAATCACGCAAATATTCAAAATAATTACGTTCAATTGTCTGATTCTTTTGATCCAAAAACCATGATTTTTGATACGGCCAATGCTTTTTATCTAATAAATCAGGCGTAACAGGAACATGCTTCCAATATTCAAATGAGCCCATTTGAGGAAATTTAAGCCCCTCTGGTTTGCCAGTTCTTTTTAATTCATTTTCTAAGGTCACATTATAATATGAATTAGTTTTTATCTCATGGTAATTATGCGCAATACTTAAGGTAGTAAAATGATTTTCAACCATTCTTTGTGTGGTCAATTCAGGATCTACGTATTTAGTTTTTAAATACATAGGATTGGCAAATAACCAGATACTTTCGCCATCAACGATTGTCGTTTTTGAATCCCTTATTAATTGTTGATACTCATTCGAATCATGATTTTTACCCGCTGTATTCCACTCATGTCCAATACCTATTAAAAAGTCATCGTGAAAACCAATTCGTTGTTCATTCTCTTTTTCAGCAACACCTATATTACGATTTTTTATATTTAAATAACGTACTTGTACAGTTAGATCTTGAGGAGAATTTAACAACAAACTATGTAAAATTGCTGATTCATCAGTTGTTTCACGAGCATGGGCAGACCATTCTCCCCAAGGTCCAATAATGCCTGCCTGTAAGGCATGAATTTGCTTGCGATGTTCGTAGAGCCAGCCAGATAACTGTTCCAAGTGCTGCTCTACTCTCTGCACACTAGGAGCCTGTCTATAAGGCCTTTTATCTTCAGAAATATAAGCAAAACGAAGCAATGCTTTTAAATTTAATTTAGCCAGTTCCTCAAAAAATGCACTCATATGGTTAAAAGCTTGTGCATCCAGTGGATCATGCTGGTAACCTGTTAAGTAAAAATAGACTTGTACTATTTGTGGCTGATCGTCTGTATACAGTGATGCTTCTCTTTTTAACGCAGCAATAGCATCTTCATCCGCATATTCATATATGCTCTTACCCGTTTTTACATCCAAATAAACTTCAAAGCGAAAACCGCGATCAGGGTTTGTGAGTAAAATCTTCGTTTGATCTCCACTTAACTGCTTAGGATAATAATTTTCCATTTTTTCCTCCCAAACTAATTACCAGTACTTTCTCGCAAAATTAGTTTAACTTCCAGTAGCGTAGTAGCAGCACGCGCCTTATTCTCTAATATATCTTCTCTAATTAAATGGACAGCAGTTGTACCTAGGTCCTTTTCTGCAACTGAAACTGATGATAGTCTTGGAATGTAATATTTAGACATCTGAATATTATCGAATCCAATAATATGATAATCTGTTGGAGCACGAAAACCTTTTGTGTACAATTCTCTCATTATTCCAATTGCTATTTGGTCATTTCCAGCCAAAATTCCCTTAGGAAAAATAGGTAATTGGACAATTTGTTTACCTGCTTGAACGCCATCTTCAATACTCCAACCAGAAGTACTGATTGAGCATTCATCCTGATCATGCAGCTTCATCCACTCTCGGTAACAATTTAAGCGAACTTCACCTTTTGCCAGAGTCTTTTCTCCTTGCAAGTTAGTCATATAACGCGGACCGCCAACATATACGATATTAGTTTGGGCAAACTTTTCAAGTTGTGCTAAAGCTTCTTTTACCCCGGCAGTTAAATTAGCATTGACTAGTTTTACGGAATTATTTTTATATCTTGCCTCAATAATTACAATATTAGAGTTCAATTTTTTTAATTCAGTAATGGCAGATTCGGACAGACTACCGATAACAATCACGCCGTCCCAATAATATAGTCCGTCCCAAAATGAATTATCCAAAGATTTATTCAAATAGTAGATCGAACTTAACGTCATTTTCTCTTTTTTAAGTTCTTCAATAATCCCCTGCTTTACTTGCTGATAATACGTATATTCTGCTACTTGGTCTAAATTCATAGTTGTCAGCACGCCAATGACGGGACTCTTTTTACTTTTATTTTTTGTATGATAATTTAACTTTTTAGTAGCTGCCAAAACTTTTAAACGCGTTTGATCAGTTACACTTAGGGAAGTGTCATTATTTAAAATTCGTGAAACTGTACCAGCCGAAACACCTGCTAACTGAGCTACCTGTCTGATATTAGCCATTTTATTTTCTCATCTTTCATATTTGGTTATTATAACAGGTGCTATTAAAATTCGTTTTAAAAATATAAACTTTAGAACCTGATAATCTAAACACAATCTGCTATTACAGCATTTTTGCAATTATGCTATCAAATATTTTTTGTAAATCAAAGAAAATACGGTTGTATCATTATTGTCAATACATCCGCGTTTTCTCAATTTACCCGCTTAATTTTGCAACAGGCTTTTTTCAGCAGATAATCTGATTATTTTTAAATTTCTATGTTTTATGCAACAACTTTTAAATTGAATAAAATAATAGCCAATATTAGAACAAACCAAGTTGCTCTAGTAGAGTTCATATGTTTACGATCAAGCAGCCAATAAATAAAGGCAACTAGTAAAACTGGCAGTAGGGATGGCATAATTTGATTAAAAATATCCTGCAGCTTCATCGAAACTTTTCCAGCTCTAAAGATAAACGGGATTTTTAAAGTAATAACAGTTGGAATCAAAGCTCCTACAACCGTCACTCCTAGCAGGGTTGCTGAATCAGTCAATGCGTTAAGCTTAGAGCTCATTGAAGTAACCAGGTTGACCCCTTGTTTATAGGCAAATGGCATCCAAGTATAAGCCCAAATGTAGATAACGCCTAATGCAACCATCCATAAAATAGCACCAAACGGGTTGCCTTTAAGAGCCATGTATGATGCAATCGCACCAAAAATAGTGGATTGAACGGTACCTAATAAGGTGTCACCTACAGCAGCAAATGGTCCCATAAGTCCAGTTTTAATACCTCTTACACCATCAACTGAATCAATTCCCTCTTTTTCCTCCAGAGCAATGTCGACACCTTGGATAATGGAGCCCATATGCGGACTGGTATTAAAGTACTCAGACTGCACACGCATCATTTTCTTCATATCTTCAGGCTTATCACCATATAACTTACGTAAAATTGGCATTTGTGAACCAACATAGCCTGGAGCCATCATAGTTTCGTAGTTCCAGCTTAGTGCGGAGGTAAAAATCCAGCGTAAGTTAGCGCTACGAATATCTTTTTTAGTTAACTTATGACTCTGTGTTGTCGTAGTTTTTTTAGTAGTATTATTCTTCATCACCGGTAATTACTCCTTTATCATCAACACCCATTTCAGCAGCTTTTTCTGTATCTAAGCCATTGCTACCGCTACCAGACTGGTTTTTGTCATGAATGATAGAATTATAATGATTAATGGCAAAGCCGACTCCGACAAGTGCAACACCAAGCATCGGTACGTTTAAATAAGCAGCGGCTACAAAGCCAAAAATCATGTATGCACCAAATTTCTTAATAGGCAAGTAATGCATTAAGATAGCAATACCAACTGCTGGTAACATAGTTCCGGCAGATTTTAATCCACCCATTAGCCACTGTGGCATATAGTTCAGTACATTTTTGACAAATGCTTCACCAAAAATCAACACTAACAGTACAGGAACCGATCTTGAAAGCCCCCACGGAATAGCCCCGTAAAGACTATTTCGTACAACAGCTTTATCATCGTTACGATCGATTGCCTTATCTATTCTGTGTGCAAAATAGGTATTAGCAAAACGAGCCAAAATATCAAGTTGCACCATCAATAGACCCACTGGAATAGCAACACCAATACCATAGTTAATGCCTTTTCCTGAAATATGCGCAATTGCAGTACCTATGATTGCTCCGGTGGCATAATCAGGAATCGAAGCACCACCAAAGGTACCGACACCTAATATCATTAACTGCAATGTTGCTCCTACGGCCAAACCTAATTTCATATCACCAACAATTAGTCCTGCAATTAATCCAGCGTTAACTGGGTTACCAAAACCAATACCAACTGTGATAATTTCATTGATTTGGAAGAAAGCAAACAAAGACAGCAAAATTATTTGAACTACACTCAATGAATTCATTATTATTTCTCCATCCGTTTATTTAATTCAGACATAAAGTCTTCTCTAGGATCGTTTGGCACCATCTGGTGATAAAGCTTTACTCCCCGAGCATCAAGTTCCTTAAAAGCCTTTATTTCTTCGTCATTAACTCCCACGCTCTTGAACAATTGCAGTCTGCCTTCACCACTTGGCAAGTTACCAACATTAACTTCTTTAATTGGTACACCTGCATCGACCATCTTAACCAGAGCCTCTGGTTCACGAGTAATAATAAATATTTTTTGGTCAGCATAGCGTCCTTGAACAATATTGTTACTTGCACGATCTGGTGGCAAAATACTTAAAGCTGCTTGAGTGGGACGAGCTAATTTTAAAGCTGTTTTTTCCAAGTCATCCTTAGATACTTTATCGCCAACGACCATTAAGCGTTCTGCACCTAATTGCCCAGTCCATACACGAGCCACTTGACCATGAATCAAACGGCTATCAACTCTCACATTAACTAACTGCACAATTCATTACCTCCTTCTTGTTATCGCTTACATTTACTTACACCAAAATTATAGTTTATATATTTTGTTTTGTAAACACAATTTTTTTTAGTAAACAAGATTGACATTAACCTGTTTTATTAATAAGCTAATCTTAAACATCTATTATTAAAGAAAGTGTAACGGTATGATTACAGTTCAACGATCAAAAAGTAATATTTCAATGGGCAAACCCACAACTGTAATAGTTAACGGTTTAAGAGTAGGAGGTATTGCGGCTGGCTATGCTTTAAAATTAAATTTAAAAAAAGGGGACTCGCTGCAACTAACTCAAGGCCTACTAAATCGCTCAGCCAAAATGATTATTAATAATACTGACGCTCATTATAAAGTTATTCCGAATCCAAAATCAGCAGGCTTAATAGCTGTTATGATTGCTGCTTTATTATTAATTCCGCCAATGATTAAAAACTATGTTCCTTTTTCACAAAACGTTTCAGCAATTATTATCTTTTTAATCTTTTTGTTTATTGAATTAATTTTCAATTTCCGCTGTGGTTTACTTATCGAAGAAATTTAATAAAGATGCTGCCAAAAAGTTCAGTTAATGATTTTATATACATACAAAAAAGCTCAGTTTTATAATAAGTCCAAAAACTTGGACAAAAAATTAATATTATTTCTTTAAGGCATGAGCCCGATATTCTTTCAGGGTCATGCCTTTTAGTCTCTTTTTAATTCTAGTGGTTAGCTCTAGTTGCTTATCCCGTTTAGCAGGTTGAGAGTTAGTGTAATAGTAATTAAATGTAAGTCTTTGTAGTTTGCCCAAGTCTTAAAAATATAATCTAAAGCCGTGAACTTGATATTCCGTCCTGGCAATAGTTAACATTGGTATTTCCTTAATTTTCCATTTAGATAATATAGTCATAAAAAAGCTCCAAAAGTTGTCCAACTTTTGGGGCTCAGGACAACACTTAACTTTTTTATTTTTTTAAAGGTTAATTTTGTTTTAAAATATATAGTACCTTTTACTCAAAACTTTGTTTAGCTAAGCATTTGTAAATTATTACTTATAAATGCTATGCTTAAATTAATTATCTAAAAGTCAAAATTCACTAATTGAACAGGATACAAATTTTGGAGGAAACATAGTTGGCTACAATTAGAGATGTTGCACAAATAGCTGGAGTATCTGTTGGTACAGTTTCCCGATACTTAAACGGTTATACTTTAAAAAAGGAAAATAATACTAAGGTAAGTAAAGCAATCAAGCAACTAAATTTTAAACAAAACTATATTGCCAAGGGCTTAAAAAACAAAAAAAGTCACACTATTGGTGTCATTGTTAATAATTTAACCGATGTCTTTGCTGCTTCTGTTGTTACTCCATTAGAATATTATTTGGAAGAAAATGGTTATAGTTTAATCCTCTGCGATTACGCCAATAAAATGACAAATCTTGAAAAAAAGATAACCTTTTTAGATTCTAGGAGTGTAGATGGTATTGTCGTTTTTCATTTGGATCATTCTATACCTGCTTTAGATGCGTTAAAAGAAGAAAATATCCCTTTGGTTGCAGTTGATGCCCCAATTAGTGGGATAAATTGTGATGCTGTTTTAGTTGACAACTATAACGCCTCTTTTAATGTTGTCCAAAAATTTTATCAATTAGGGCATCGTAAGATAGGAATTATAGCCGGAACCAAAAATAGATATATTAGTATAGAAAGGCTTCGTGGCTATATAGATGCCATGAGAGAAAATAACATATATGAAGAGTCACTTATCGAAGAAGGTAATTATTTCAAAAAAGATGGCTACTTTTGTACTAAAAAGCTTCTCAAAAATAATCCAGACATCACAGCTTTATATATAACAAATTATTATATGACTATTGGGGCAATTCAAGCAATTCATGAAAAAGGTTTAATAATTCCTGATGACATATCAATTATTGGATTTGATGACTATGATCTTTCAGATGTTATTCAGCCTAAATTGAGCGTAGTAGCACAGCCGGTTCACGAAATTGGGAAAAAAATCGGAAAAATCCTTTTAGAAAAAATTAAAAACCCTAAAAATAAGAAATATAAAAAATATTATTTAAAAACTAAACTTGTTTGGCGAGATTCAGTTGGAAAGATCACTTATTCTTGATAAAGCGCTTGCATATTTATGATATATGCTTTATTATTAACTTGTAATTGAACCGGTTCAATTATATTAATAAATAATAAGGTGGTGAAAATTTAATTGTATAAAGAAAAAAGAATACAAGAATTTGAAGAAATGAGTCTCGGCTTGTTTGTCCATTGGGGATTATATTCGCTATTAGAGGAAGGAGAATGGACTGAAGAAATAAATAAAATACCTCCTAAAAAATATGAAAAATTAATCAGTCATTTCACTGCAGAAGAGTTTTCTGCCAAACAGTTAGTTCTAGCTGCAAAGGAAATGGGTGCTAAATATATTACTTTAACAACAAAACATCATGAAGGTTTTTACTTATATGATACTAAAGGACTAAGCACTTTTGATGTTATGCACTCACCAGCTCACCGTGATCTTATCAGAGAATTTACTACTGCTTGCCATGAAGAAAATATTAAACCTTTTCTTTATATGGCGACTTATGATTGGCATGATGCAGATTTTGAGAATAATTTTGACAAATATTTAAAGCATTTAAATCAAGCAATAAAAATTTTGTGCACAAACTACGGTGAAATTGGAGGATTTTGGTTTGATGGTAATTGGGAAAAGCCTAATGCAAATTGGAAACTGGATGAATTGTATAAAATAATTCGTACTTATCAACCAAATGCAATGATCATAAATAACACTGGACTTGAAAACAGAGGAAAACTTATTAATCCTGAAATTGATGCTGTGACTTATGAGCAAAGTGTAGCCGATAATAATACTGTCGGAAATAAAAATGACAAGTATGTTGCTAAAGAATCAAGCATGACAATTAATGATCATTGGGGCTGGGCAAGAGATGATTTAAACTACAAAACTGTTGCTCAAATTATAGAAAAAATCTGTCAAGCTAAAAATTTGAAATCAAATTTTCTTTTAAATATTGGTTTGACAGGCAGTGGTTCTATTCCTCAAATATTTAAAGATTATTTACATGCCATTGGAATATGGATCTCTAAAAACAAGGTGGCCTACTATTATGGTAATCCAACAAATATTACAAGCAAAAGTAATAAAAAAGACTTTGTCTTAAGAGAAAATAACAAATTATATTTCTTTCTCCACGATTTAGGTGTTGTGGGAGATGAAAATGTTATTTTAACAGGTAGTAACACAAATCCAAGAAGTTTTACAAATTTATACCATAAAATTGAATCGGTTCATTTAATTGACAATAATGAACCTTTAAGTTTTATGCAAGATCTAAAAGAAGGAATATTTACTATAAACGCTAAAGGTAATCGTTATGGAAGAAATTTAATAGTACGAATTGCTTGTGCTATTATCTCCAAATAAATAAGAAAGGAGAAATTATGCGAGTTTTACTTTCATGTGGCGGAAAAATGAGTTCTTCACAGTTAGCAGAATACATTGAAGACGCCGCAAAGAAAAGAAATATAGATGATATTAAGGTTGATGCAACAAGCATTGACGCCATTGAAGACGATATTAAAAATGCAAATTATGATCTTGTATTATTGGCCCCACAAGTTTCTTATAGAGCCGATTATATTCGAAAAGAATATTTAGATTCTAAAAACATTCCACTTAAACTTATAAAAGGAAGCCTATACAATCCTATTCATGCCAATGAGCTTCTTGATGATATCATAAAATTTAAAGAGAAAGGAGAGTAATAAAAATGAAATTCAATAAAGAAAAAATTATTGATAGTCTTAACAAGCTTTCAAATCAACGCCATTTAAATGCCATTCGAAATGGGATGAGTACAATTATTCCAGTTGTTGTTATTGGATCATTTTTTACTCTTATTCTTAGCATACCTATAGATGGCTGGAAAAAGTTTATTGCCCCATTTGCAACTAAACTGTCAGTTCCTTTAACTTTCACCGTCAATTTTATGTCAATTTATGTTGCGTTTGCTATTGCTTATTATTTAGCTGGCGAATACAAAAAAGTTGACAGACTGTCAGCGGGTGTCCTCAGTGTGTTAGGCTTTTTAATCGCAACAGTAACGCCTACAACAATAACTGACACTATGACCAAAGCAACAAAATTAGCAGCAGGAGACTATTTACCTGTTAGTTCATTCGGAGCTTCAGGATTATTTACAGCAATTGTAATGGGATTATTTTCTGTTGAAGTAATGCGTTTCTTTGTAGATCGTAACTGGGTCATAAAATTACCTAAAGGAGTCCCACCAGCTGTAATTAATTCATTTATTTCGTTAATCCCAGGTATCGTTATTATTCTTACTTCATGGGTCATTAA
Organism: Lactobacillus laiwuensis; assembly: GCF_019972835.1. Taxonomy (GTDB): domain Bacteria; phylum Bacillota; class Bacilli; order Lactobacillales; family Lactobacillaceae; genus Lactobacillus; species Lactobacillus laiwuensis. The sequence goes on from NZ_BPPB01000005.1 coordinate 52,864, forward strand.
AGTAGGACTTAATTTCGATATCAACACTGCTCTGACTTGGGTCTTTTCTCCTATAGGTCAGTTTGGCAAAGATAATCTAGCTTCAGTTATTGTACCAATTTTACTTATTTCTATTGTTTGGCAATTTGGTATCCATGGGATGATTATTGCCACACCTATTCTATTTCCATATTGGTACGGCAATTTGGATCAAAACATTCAAGCTTTAAAAGTTGGTAAAGCTATTCCCCACTTTATGACAGAACAATTTTTTCAATGGTTTGTCTGGATTGGAGGATGTGGAACAGTTTTAGCTCTAACAATTTTAATGGCCTTTATTGGTAAATCAGAATTTTCAAAAGCTTTAGGTCGTATTTCATTAGGACCTTTAATCTTCAATATAGCTGAGCCAATCATCTACGGAGTCCCAGTTTTGTTTAATCCAATTTTTACCATACCATTCATAGCTGCACCGTTAGCTGATGGTGTTCTAGCATGGTTTGTCATGGGTGTACTTCATTGGGTAAACTATCCAATTGCGGCTCCCCCTTGGGTATTACCAGCACCAATTGGTGCATATTTAGCAACAGGATTTGATTGGCGAGCTATTGTTTTGTCATTTGCATGCTTAGCACTTGCAATAGTAATTTGGTATCCATTTTTTAAAGTTTTTGATAGACGTCAAGTCAAAATAGAAGAAGAAGCCAAAAATAATGACGAAAAGCAACAAGTTGTACCAGATAATTAATAAAAGGAGTGTGAATAAATAATATTATGTACGGTATTTCAATTTATCCTAATAAAGAAAAATACGATGACACAATTTCATATATTAAACTTGCAAATCAATTAGGATATAAAAGGATTTTCTCAAGTCTTTTATATAACGATCGGCCAAAGGATGAAGAATTAGATCAATTTAAGTCTATTTTACAATACGCACGTAAACTAGGTTTTGAAATAATTCTTGATGTAAACCCACAGACTTATAAGGCATTAAATATCTCTGAAACTAATTTAAGCTTTTTCAAAAGCTTAGGTGCTACTGGCGTCAGATTAGATTCAAATTTTGATGGCTTAGTTGAATCAATTATGACTTATGATAATTCTGATCTAAGTATTGAATTAAACATTAGTAATGATACAGATATGATCAGTAATATTTTATCTTATCAGCCAAATACTCATCGCATAATTGGTTGTCATAATTTTTATCCTCAACGATATACTGGACTCGATCTTAACTACTTTCTACATTGCTCAGCTAAATATAAGAAGCTTGGTTTACGAACGGCTGCATTTGTTTCTTCACAAGTTGCAAAGAATTGTCCTCTAGTGTACAACGATGGTTTACCAACACTTGAACAGCACCGAGATTTAGATTTGGTTACTCAAGCTAAACACCTTATTGCAACTGGGCTAATAGATGATATCATTATTTCCAATTCATTTGCATCAGAAGATGAATTGCGCCAAATGGCATCTTTAAATAATCATCTGATAACCCTTGATATCAATTTTGAAAATTCAGTAAGTGATGTAGAACGAGAAATCGTTTTAAAGAACTTACATTTTCGTCGGGGTGATATAACCAGTTATTCTATTCGTTCTACATTTGTAAAGTTAAAATACCAAAATGTAGTTTCAATTCCTCCTACCAATACACCAAATATTCTGCACCGAGGTGATATAACAATAGGAAATAACAATTTCGGACAATACAAGGCAGAACTAAAAATTGTTTTACAGGAAATGAAGAATATTGATCATTTACAAAATGTAGTTGGTCATATTCCAGATAATGAGCTTTTCTTAATAGATTACATAAAACCCTGGACAAAATTTATTTTCAAAGAGAGAGTATAGCTATGAACTATATTGAACAAAATATTTTTGAAGTAATTGCTGCTGCAGGTGAGTCTAAAGGGAATAGTATGAAAGCAATAGATTATGCTAATGATGGAAAAGAAGATGAGGCAAAGAAATACTTACTAAAAGCAACAAATTCTTTAAAGAAAGGAAATAAAGCCCATTTTAAACTAATTACAGGTAAAGAAGCGGAAAAAATAAACTTTTCTGTGTTATTAATTCACGCTGAAGACCAACTAATGGCCGCAGAAACTTTTAGAGATCTAGCTACCAAATTAGTTGAAACTGACTTAAAATTAGCTAAATTAACATCAAAATGACTTTTATAACTAATTGATTGACAATTAGCCTAATCATCAAAAATTTAATAGAATAAAAACCTTTGCAGTTCGTCTTTTTCAATAAACGAGCTGCTTTTTATATGAAATATAAACACTAAATATAATTATTAAAGTCAATTACAGCATCATAACGCTTTAACTCTGCTGGCTCATAATGGTGAATAACCTCAATGAAAGTGAAGTTAGACGCAAACAAGTAGTCATGAATTGCCTGAGAAGTTGCCTTGTCCAATGATGCATTGACTTCGTCCAGTAATAAAATTGGTCGTTTGGCTAAGATAGCCCTTGCCAGTTCAATTCGTGCTAATTGTCCACCGGATAATTGGTCCGCATTATCACCTAATTGATAGTCAAAACCTTTTTCTTTAACCAGCTGTCCCAGTTCTAAATGATCACAAACTTCCGTAACTTCTTCTAAGGGGAGGTCTGCACCCAAAGTAAGATTAAACCACAATGAGTCGGCAAAGATGACCGCGCTTTGGCTTGAATATGCAAACAAATTAGTAAAAGTACCAGGTTTAACGGCCTTTTGATTAAGCAACTCTTCTTGTGCCTGACCATAATCACCATACATTAAATATTGGAGCATGGTGGATTTACCAGAGCCAGATGGTCCAATTACCGCAACCTTTTGTCCTTTTGCAACTGCAAAATTAATTTGACTAGCTAATTCTTTATCCTGCCGTTTTAAAGTCAGATTTTTCACTTCTAATTGCTTAAAGTCATCAGTAGCAACACCGTTTTGCGGTTTTTGCTCACCTTTAGCAATAAACTGATTGATCTTGTTAACGATACCCTTAGTGGTAGATAAATTGTTTCGTTCATTTAAAATTTGCAGGATAGGATTAACAAAAGAGTTAGAAAGCTGAGTGATGGCAAATAATGCTCCTAATGTTATTTGACCATTGACTACCAATAATGTCCCAAAAGCAAATGGTAGTAAAAAGGCACTGGCAATCGCGATAATATTAAGGTAGGTATTAGTATTATTATTCAGCACATTCATTTTGGCCAGTTTTTCTTCCAGACGTTCAACCGCACGCTTATTTTGTTTAACAGCATTGTCTTGCTTGCCGTATAAATTAAAAGTTCCAGTGCCAGCTAAAATATTTTTGGTTTGGCTGACATACTTGTCGTTAGCCTTAGTCCAATCACCTGAAGCCTTTTGAATTGGTTTTTGAAAAAAGTTGGACACGATTGTAGGGATTGCTGAGCCCACGAAATAAATCAAGGTAACAAACCAATTTAAATATAAAGCATAACCCAGCGCCAAAATAACGGTATAAGTATAGATCAGAATTTCAATTTCAGCTTCATAACGATTAGTTTCTAATAACTTAAAGTCGTTGGTTAAAAAACCTAAATTAGCACTATCTTCTTCTTTATTTAGCAGCATCCCTTTCAGCACTTTAGATCTCAACTTAGTGTTAATCTGCTTAACTGCATCGGTTTTTAAGTAATTAAATAGTAAGCCTGAAATTAATATTATAGTCAACGCTACTATGATCTGCGTTACTAAAGAAGGTAAGACTGAAAATTGTCTCTTAGTTGCCATATTGATCAAATTGCTAAGCATATAAGCAGCAAAGATATTCAAAGTACTGTATATCAAACCGAAAACATTGAGCCAAAAGAATTTTAAATGTGAATAGTTATGGTAAATCATTATTTTTCTCCCTCAGTTTTGTTAATAATTTTTTCATTCATTAAAGATGATAAATTAATTAAACTTGAGAAGAACCGTGATTACAATACTATTTAACTAAGAGGTCACTATCAGGAAAGCAAGTGGGACAAATTTTATACTAAAATACAGGGTCGCTCGGATTTTATTCAGCAGTATTTATGCCTCATCAGTTTCTAAGTTCATTGGTAATACCTATAATTATTTCGATTAATAATAATAAGTTCCATAAGACGCTTAAAGTAGCGGCAATGGTTGTCAATATTATGACCAGTGTCGTAAAGCCTTGAGCTTCATACATGAACGCTGCGCTAGTTATAAAGACCAGGCTCAGAATATAAATTAACCAGTTAGCTATTTTATACATTTGGTGATCGGTTTTCACTGCAATAAACTCATCACGCTCGTCTTCATCATCTTTATCTGTACCCACAGTTTTGGCTTTATAATAAAGATAAAAAGCAAAACTAATAGCAAAAACTGCATAAATAATATTTTTCGGTATATCGGTTTGCCTGCGGTGCTGCAGAGCCTCTAAACTGATCAGCACTAACTCAAGAAGTGCTAAAAATGTAAAAAAGCATGCTGCGAAATAATATTTGATCTTTCTTTTCTTATTCTTCTTCATTTTCTATATATTCCTGTAAACAAAATAAGGTTTCAATATCGGTCCTAAAAACTTGCGCTAGTTTATATGCCAAGATGAGCGAGGGTTTGTATTTACCTTTTTCTACTGAGATAATCGTTCTTTCAGTGACACCCACTTTAGCGGCAAGTTCACGCTGCGTTAAGTGCAGCTTTTTTCTATTTTCTTTAACTAAATTTTTGATAATCTCACCTTCTTAACAATATGAAGTTGGCTTCATGTAGTTAACTTCATATTTTATTACAGTAAAAGAAAAAAGCCAAGCAAAAACTTGGTTTTTATTCATGATTATTTTTACTAATTAAAAAATTACTTATTAACTTGGTTTAATGGCTTATGATCCCGTAAATATGAAATGAGATTTTGTGAAGCCTCAGCAGCAATATTCGTGCGGGCAGACAGTGTTCCTGAACCTGCATGAGGTGACAAAATTACATTATCTAGTTCGCATAAAGCTTGTGGTACTTGAGGTTCAGTTTCATAAACATCTAAACCTGCTCCAGCAATGTCCCCATTTTGCAATGCGGCAATTAAATCATTTTGTTTAATCAGCTTACCTCGAGCAACATTGATAATATAAGCTGTCTTTTTCATTTGCTTAAATACTTGAGCATCGAAAACGCCAGTCGTAGAAGGGGTTGCCGGGGCGTGCAGGGTAATCACATCTGCTGTTTTAACAAGAGTAGCAAAATCGACATAATGAACATTCTTTTTTGCTTCTTCTTGAGAACTTAGCTGATGTCTGTTATGGTAGATAACTTTCATGCCAAAGACTTGAGCGTACTTGGCTACTTCAGAGCCGATACGCCCCATACCGTAAATACCAAGCGTTTTTCCCTGGAGTCCCGTCCCCATATTTTCCGGTTTAGAAACATCAACCCATTTTTCAGCGCGAATGGTTTTATCATAAAAATGCAAACGTCTCATAGTTGCTAGAATTAGGGCAAAAGTCATTTCAGCGGTGGGAATAAGAACGCTTTTAGGACAATTGGCAACAACAATTCCTTTTTGCTTTGCATAGTCAATGTCTATTTTGTCATAGCCAACGCCACTAGCAGAAATAATTTTCAAGTTAGTGCCGGCATCAATTAATTCACGGTCAGCCTGTGTCCCCATGAGTATCAGACCTTCATATTCAGATAGATGTGCTAAAACCCAAGCTCTACCTTCTTTTTCTGGTTTACGGGTCACAGCAAAGTTTTTTCTTAACTCCGTTAAACCAGCTTCTGGCATTCTCCCTGTTACCAAAACTTTTATGTTACTCATATTCTAACCCTCCCTTAGTTTGTAAGCTTTTTTCTCTAGATTGATCATTATCTAAAAAGCTTTAAATTGAATTTTCACGTTAATGTTAATTATACTTTAGTATTTGTCTTTCATCAAAAAAGCCTGACAATATTTAAATCTTGTCAGGTATTTTCTCTTGTATATTTTCTGTTATATTTATTACTTGCAGTGGCACTTTTTTAGAAATGTGTGCAAGATTTTTAAAAAGACTATTAGTAACTACATATATAATTTGACCTTATTTAATGATGCCATAATCTTTTTTAATTTTATTTATCTTGCGTTAACTTAAGAATTGCACTGACGGCTGATGCTGCAATAGCTGCTACAATCAACCAGCCAAGGGCATTTCGCGGTCTGTTATATGTAATAATCGGTCCCATACTCCATAATTGATTCTTAGTGATGGCTACTACAAAAATGCCAATCACGACAAGCCACAAAACAATTGCTAACACCATAGTTAGTCTTTGAATATTTTTCATTATTATTTTCTCCTGCATAAAAAATTATTTTGACTATTTTTCTAGCATCACGTACTGGACTTATATCTGTTTTAGCACAAAGCAGGAGTTAATTTTCTTAAAAAATACTTAATTTATAGTATATAAATTTTTGCTTGTTTGCCTAAATCTATATTCAACTTACTAACAGAATGATCCATTGCGCACATAAATGAGCTGGTCAAAGCTAAAAATATCAGTACTATTTTTTATTATTAATGGGCAGTATATAATGGACAGTAGTAGTAATAATTGGGAGGTAAAAATGAAATTTAAGAAAAAAATCATTACATTATTAGCACTAATTAGTGTGGTTGCCGGTTTTGGTATAGCGCATAATTCTGTAAGTACTGTGCAAGCAAAAACCAATACAACCACTTTTCCCAAAAAGATGCGTGGAACCTGGTACGCTTATTTCAATAAGAAGAAAATCTTGAAAAAGACTTTTACTAAAAATAAGGAAATCACTTACGATACAAAGGGCAAACACATACGCTACTTACACAAACAACCTAAAGTTTTTCCTGAATCTAGTAAAAAGAATAGAAATTGGATTTATCGTTCTGAAACCACAAAAGTTAAAGGTCATACGTGGTACGGCATAAACAGGATAACCATGCAACCAGACTCAACAGGCGAATACTACAGTGTAGCCAAGTTAAAAGGAAATTCGGTTTTGGGATATGCTATCGCACATGGAGACACTTTTGAAAGTGAAGACGTTCATTGGTATCGCAGCCCCAAATTAGCTAAAAAGTTCAAAAAAACTCACTATAAAGACTTTGACTTTAAAATCGTCTATAATTTAGATTAATGATTTAAAACTACTAACAAAAAGCAGTTAGAAGTAATTCCTGTGTTATTATTTCTAACTGTTTTATTATGCTTGATATAAAATTTATTGTCCTGTAGTGTTTAGCGCCCGCGATAATCGTTCAAGCAAATACACAACTGGAACCTGAGTAGTTAAATTAATAGTTTGGCCGATAATTTTAAATTCTAGATGATAAGCAAAGTTTAAATCCGACAAATGCGCAATCGTATTATCTTCATTATTAGTAATACTGACAATTGTTGCACCTAATTGCCGAAAATTTTTTACCTGATCAATAGTCGGCTGACCCTCACCACTTACTGAGAGCACAATAACAGTTTTACCATGAAATAAATCCCGGCTTAGCTCTACTGGATAATAGGGATCACCAATTGCAAAAGCATTTCGCCCATTATTAACAAACTGGCGGGCACCATATTCACACAAGTCACCAGAGGATCCTATTCCAAAAAAGATAAAATCTTTTGTCTTGCTGGCAATTTTTTTGAAATCAGCAATCTTTTGGTCATAATCGGTTAAAAAATCTTGCGAAAAATAATATTGTGCCTGATAAGTAATATCATCAACTACTTTATTTCTGTTCAACTCTTCTTTAATTTTATTTTGTAAATCGTAATAATGTTTATAGCCCAAAGCTTTTAAGGTTCGTACTACAGAAGCAGGTGAAACAGACAGAATGCCAGCAAGCTCACGTAAAGTAATATCTTTTACTTTCCTTTTATTAGCTACAATATAATTGTATATTTGCAATTGTGTTGCTGTCAGTTTCTGCTTTGTATGCATTTTTATACCTCAATTTAGATTTTTAATTTAAGCCTTTGCCTGCTCCATTTCTTTTTCAGCTTTTAGTTTAGCATTATCCATACTCTTAAAGAAGCCATAATATATCAATGTATCCATTACGATGTTAAACAATTGCATCACTCCGCCGGAAATATGTCCCGTAGAAAGAATTCCGGATAAAATTGGCGGTGTTGTCCAAGGTGGATATATTCCAATCGTTTTAGCTACCCAGCCCATTTTCATTGCAGTGTAAGTTGCAATGATATTGGCCATTGGCGCTAAGATAAACGGAATAATGATACGGTAATTTAATACAATAGGTGTACCAAAGACCACCGGCTCGTTAATGTTAAAAATAGCTGGACCGATTGAAATTTTCCCCAGTGCCTTCATTTCCTGGTCTTTAGCAACAAAAACCATCAAAATAACAAAACCGAGTGTAGCACCACAACCACCTATTCGGACAAAATTATCAAAAAAAGTTTTGGTAATAATATTAGGAAGAGGCTTGTTGGCCTTAAAAGCCGTGTAGTTTACGCTTAATGCAGCATATAATACTGGGTCAATAACACCAGAAATTGCGTTAGCACCATGAATACCAAAGAACCATAGTATACATACTACTAATTCAATTACGATCGCACCGCCTAAAGTATTGGTAACTTTGCTCATTGGTGCTTGTAAGAAGAAAGTAATCACATTTGGGATGCTCTTCATTGGAGTAGCTTCAACTCCAAGTCTGATTAACCAAACTACAAATAATGAGATTGCTCCCGGAAATAGTGCAGCAAATGAATTGCTTACGGCTGGCGGGACAGAATCTGGCATTTTAAAGACCAAATTTTTATGCATCAACCAAACATACAAGTCAGTAACAAATAACCCAACTAGCAATGCGGTAAATAACCCTGATGAATCAAATTGATTCAGAGGGATTAGCAATCCGCCATCTTTTCCAACTTGCATTGGAATTGTTAAGATAAAAGCTCCTATCGCTACAATCATTGCTGAAAATGGATCAATATTTTTATAGCTTCTAGCCAAACTGTATGAAATACCGGCTACAGCCACTAACCCCATAATATGAAATGATGCATTGGTAATATACTGTACTACATTAGACCAATTTGGGCCGAAAATACTGGCCATGAAGTCCAAATAGCCTTTAACGGGAAATTGACCAATAATCATAAAAATTGAACCAATAATGATCATTGGTACAGCTGCTGTCATACCATCACGCAATGCTACCATGTGTCTGGCACTAGATATTTTGTTAAAAAAAGGAATCAATTTTTCGTTAAGAAAATTATTTTCTTTTTTCTCAGACATTTTCCTCACTCCTACTACTAGTTTAAAAGCAATTATGCAATCGCTTACATATAAATATAATCATTTTGTTTCAAAAAGTCAACTTTTTTATGAAACATGTTTCAAAAAGGCTCTAAAAACTTAATAATTATGGCTCGCAAAAAATTATAGAGTTTAAATGAATGATATTTATATTTTCATATTTTCACTATTAAGCATGCTTGAGATTTTAATTTTTTCTAATTCGTTTTTGGCGGCATTATTTCCTATGAACTGCAGCTGTAGCCACCGGCTGTTTAACAACTTTTCAAGACAAAAAAATCTGTTTTTTACATTGCTTAAGGCTCTTCTGCCTTCTACAGCAATTCTTGCACAAGACTAATTTATTCATATTATAGTATTGGATATGAAAAAAGAGGCCTTGTAAACAAGACCTCTTCTCTGAATTTCAAGCAGCCTCTTTTAAGGCGGTTAGCTCAGTTATATGTTAAGCAAAAGACTGATACTACAACTCAATAAATGTATTGAGCCCCAAATTAGGACACTTATTATTTGTTTTTTCTTAAACTATTCTTCTACTCCTCGTTTAAATGAATCAAAAATCAACTGATCTTTAATTATCTCTCGATCAGGAGTTAAATCCCATGGTGATCCGGGCTGATGAGTTTGCTTACTTAATCGAGCAGCATTGTAATTAATGTAATCCTCATTAACCTTATCTAGTAAATCTGCAATCTCACCATCTTTAGAAACCAGATTGTAGTCATCCATGGCCTCTTTGTCTGGTTTACCAATATCTAAAACACGCTTACCATTAAACTTTTTATGTACTTCAGTTATTACTGGACCATATTGTAAATGAATAATAGGAGAAGAAAACAGTCTACTTCTAGTTTTAGCTAAAAATCTACCATATGAAAAATAGAGAAGCTTATTGACTTTCATTTGCGTTAATGGATCAATATTCAAATCATTATCCCGCTCAAAATAATTTTCAACTCGAAACCAATTGGCTAACTGTACAGCAGTGAATCTAGGATGCTCAGTTTGTGATTCCACAACACTATCACTATGGTTCAAATAAGAATTAACCTTTGCTATCAATTCATCAGAATATTTATTCTTCTCATCAGAAATATATTGTTTAAGTACATTATCGCTTTTTATGAGAGCTTTTAACAACCTATTATTAGCCTTTGTTGGAAATGCACCCGCTTCGTAAAGAGCAATCGTATTTGGACTCAATCCGGTTAATTCTGCTAAATTACGTTGTGTTAAACCAACTTTAGCTCGATATTGTTTTATTTCTTTTGGTGACAATAAACCCATTTCGTCACGATATTTTTGACGGGCAATTTCAGCAGCTTGATCATCTAATGCCTTATCTGGAATCAGTTCATTGGTTTTACTGTCAAAAAGAGCTGGTGCTGTTACTGTATACTTATGTCCATCAATAGTATAAATAGTAGTGAAATCCTTTTGGTAAGCCATATAAACCCCTCCTTTAATAATCAAGATGGAAACTAATAAATACTACTTTTTGATTGTCTTCAGTAAATACGAATTTAATGTAGTAAGTTTGGCCATCGCTTGTTTTAAATACCCAGACAAATTGTAATGGATTACTTCTATTCGGTTCATGTTTGACAAAATCACTGATTGACAACTGCTTAACTATTTCTTTCGCCAAAGTTACTGAAACTGGCATTGCCATTTTGTCTCTTCTTCGGACCATTTGAAAATGATCATGCTTCACCAAGAATTTTAGCCTCGCTAATGCCTCAGCAACTTCCATTACAAACCTCCAAATATCATTTCTACATTATTATAGCATCTACTACTAATCAGTAGCAACTAGCAAATATTATACTTTGTAGTTCTATACAGGTTCGAAAAAAAGAGGAGATAGAGACAACGTTGCCCTATCTCTTCTACGACTCTATAATTTATCCTGTTGGCGACCTCAACTTCAACTTTAAGTATAAAAAAGCAGATAAAAATATTGTCATACTTCTATCTGCTTCCTATTTAGGATGTTTGGCAAAGAGCCAAAATTTAATTAAATTCTGCACCGATAATTTATTTACTGCACTGCTTTAGTCATTGGCAATATAGCGACTTGCCTTTCCTTTGCCTACTAAACCTATTTTTCCTTCTTTACGCAACCTAGCTAAAGCATGCTTAATGGTACTTTCACCATATTGAGGTACTAAATTCATTAGTTCCTGTCTAGATAGCGGTTTTAAACTATTAATAATTTTACTCAATAGTAATGATTCCGGATCCTTTTCCGTATCACTAGTGATGTCAATTCTTGAATCTAATTCACGATAAGCCTGTAAAACGATACTCAAAAAGTAGTCAACATATGGTCCATAATCGCTTTCATTATTAATCCATGCTTTTCCTGAACTTTCTAACAAAGTCTGGTAATATTGAGTCTTGGTTTTTTCTATTAAACGTTCCAAACTAATATACTTACCAACTCCGAAACCTAATTGTTGTAATTCAAGTAACATTAACAAGCGTGACATTCTGCCATTGCCATCTCTAAATGGGTGAATTGATACAAAGTCCAACATAAATGCTGCCGCCAGTATTAATGGCGGAAGAGAATTATCACAAATTGCATCATTATAAGTTTCACATAAACTTTGGACTAATTTGGGTGTCATCCAAGCTGGTGGTGGAGTAAAGCGAGTTTCTTTATGACCATCTGCAAAGGTAGTAATAATTGCATTATCAATATCCTTAAATTGACCTCCCCAACTGCTTTCAGTGAAATCAAATAATTGCTTATGCAATGCCAATATATTATTGGGCGTAATCTTGATATATTTGTAATTATCATGAATTATTGCTAAAACATCTCGATAGCCAGAGATCTCTTCTTCACTACGATTTTTCGGAGTCGTTTTTTGATCCATTAATTTCTTAAGCCGTACGTTACTTGTTGCAATACCTTCAATTCGATTTGATGAGTCTGTACTCTCAATCTTTGCGACTACCAACAGCTTATCCATTATGTCTTTTGATTTTAAGGAGATATGATCCGTTTTACCTTTGAGCTCATAGATCAGATTGAGTTTTTCAATCATCTTCGTGGTTACTTTCAAACCATTTAAAGTTTGATAATCAAAAACTTTCAAAATATTATGTCTCCTTTATAAGCTAGTTTCTTCCTACATATTTTATACCAAGTATCAGTGTATTTAAAAGTTTATCAGTGCAAAATTTAATTATTTTGCACCGTAAATTTGTTTATTGCACCGAAAATATTTGTCATTGCACACAAAATTAGCCTTAACTTATCTGCGTGAAATGCTGATAGGTCAAAGCTAATCGAGTCAAATGATTCTTCTGAATAAGACTATTATTCAAGCTCACATTGCCATATAGTCATCTGGTTTTTATCTTTTTAAAGAAATGAAAGGCGGACATAAAAAATAAGATAAATACTAAATACGAAATTAATATTCCCCATGTTAATGAAAAAGTAGTGTTTAAGGAATGCTCATTCATATTTGTAATTATTTTCAGTCCTAATGCGGTAGTCTTGATACCAGAACTGTTAATACTAAACAGCTTTATAATATAATCAATCATAAATGCAACCAGATATATACTACTTCCAGCATTAAAGGCTTTATAATAATTCATGATTTTTCACACCCCTTTTTAAAACAAAGATTAAAATAATTAACAAAAAGAAAGTTTATGTATAGTAACCTGATTTTTACTATAAACGAAACGGTGTCAGAAGAACTACAACATTTGCTATAAGCTTTCGGTAACAAATATCCTAAAATTATTGAAGATAAACAAATTGAAGGCCCATTGGTAGTATTAACCCATAAAACACGTTACTAGTTATAAAATTCCTCTGATAAAATTTGTACTAATTATTATTTATAAATTTGTATTTAATTAATAATAGCATTAAGCAAATAATAAATCAACAAAATACAAAAATAATAATACTATTAATTCAGCTAGTGACAACATTTTTTTATTAATATAATTTTATCTATTGGCTAGTGGATTGAAAAATATAAGTAAGTAACTATCTACTTGATTATGATATTGCTACTCTAAATAAGCCTAATTTTTAAAGTGTATTATTTTGTTAAATATCGTCTTTTCCTTAGGAATAAGATGATGCGCTACTTCAACAACTTTGCAAAGATATTCGTACAAAAGAGTATTATGAATTTTCCTTGAAAGTACCGGATCAAGCGAAGTTGTTACTTCATTTGCTAACACAACTGAGCGCCTATAGAATAAGGCTCTAGCAATCTCTATTCTGAACTCAAAGAATTTCTTGGTATACAGCGTTTTTACCACGCACCGTATATCTTTAATAAACAAAAATAACCTTAACTTACCAGCAAAAACACTGATATTTCAAGATTATTTTACCAATTCTATTCTTCTAAATGGACTAGAACTTTAGAGGCTTATGATTCTTAATTTTATTAAACCAATATTTCTAACTATGTATCAAAAAAGCTTGTGATTGCGTTTATAGAACGAATAAGAAATTCAACATTAATAAAACAAAATTATTGTTTATTTATATCCACTTTCCCTAATCCAATAAATTCGATTCTCTTATCTCTAGGAATTTGAATTCCCCAATGTTCGTTAATGAAATTGACTATTTCTAATCCTCTAGTTTTTATTTCTTTTATAGTCCATTGTTCATTACTAGCTACTCTTTGCTCATCAATAGTTCCAAATTTGTAACCCACATGTCCATGTTCCTTTTTATCTTTAAAAGACTTGTTGCCAATTTTTTCATTCTTTTTATTATTTATTACAAGTAAATTACCCAAAGAATTTTTAATTCTAACTTTTTCAGTTCGGGTATACTTACTGAAAAAAGTATTCCAGTTATTACTTTTATTATTCTTCTCGGGATATATATGTTCAATAGATGGTATGCCATCACTATCATTTCCAAAATATAGGTTATTAACAAATTCAAGAGTCAATGGTTCCTTAGCCTTTTTATATAGATCAAGTATATACTCCGAAATGATATATTTAGTTGGAACAGTAATTATATTATGTTCTTTATACCATCCATTCCTAGATAATTCATCACATAATTTCGAAATACACGTTTTAAATTCGTCAGATCTAAGAAATTTTTCAATATCTTTATCAAGATTATTATAATTAACAAGCAAATTGTCAAAATTCAACTTAGAACTTAAAACTCTAAATGGTATACTAGTAGGACTAGCATCACATAATGAATATATAAAATACATTCGCTCTAACCTTCTCAAAAAGCCTTTACGTTTTGCATTATCATTTGTTGTCAAGAAGTAATAAAGAGATAATACTTTCCAATCCTCTAGTGGACGTCTAAATACTCTATAAGTAGTATCATTTTGTAACTTTAATTTCATAAAATAAATACGAATTTGAATATCAAAATCATTATTAACATTAGTATCCATAGGATAATTAAAAGAATACCAATATTTCATACTTTCATTAAGACTGCTAACATAATCTAATATATCATCTGGCTTTATTTTATCATTTTTAATGTTATTAACTGTAAAATATTCATCTAATAAAAAATGCCTAAATCCATCTCTATAATAATTTTGTAGCAGTTGCTGTTTACTATGGTGTTTGAAAAAATATATAATCGTATGAGCTGTAAGAAACTCATCATCTGATAACATCTTTTCAGGTTTTTTACCAAGATAATCATATAAATTCTTCCAACATTTATTTATTTGATTTCGTACAGCCTCACCATTTATCTTGGACTCTCTATCAAAGCGGGTACTTAAATAAATCAATCTATTTTTCAACAATTCTAAAGTTGATAATTGTTTTCCTCTATTATTCATAGTTTCAAATGTCACAAAGACATTAATTTCATGGTCTATCTGATAAATATTAAATAATATTTTTGTTGTCAACTTCAAATAAAGTTGTTGAATTTGATTAAATGATAACTTATCAAGTTTATCAATAAAAAAAGAAAATGCATCTTTTAAATTTTGATTATATTTATTATTCTTTATACTTACATTATATGTATTTAACCCTAAAATCTTACTTTTAAAAAATGCATCACTAGAGTTTTTATCGTCATATCCAAACAAAACAGTATAATCTTTTTTAGAGTCACCTTTATATTTTACTAAAAAAGTTTTTCTAATATCATCAATACTATAAATATTAATTACTTTTCTTTTATTTTTATTCATATTTTTAACTATTGCAGATATTAATATAATTATGCTAGTAAGTCTTTGCTGTCCATCAACAACATATAGTGGCGTATATCCTCCAAGATCTACAATCCAATAATCGTTTGGCAATACATCTTTGTAATCTTTGCGATTAATTTTATCTGTAGTAATAACACCCATATAATAAGAGCTTGAAATATCAAAATTTATGATATCATTCCAAAAAGCAGAGATTTCGCTTTCGGTCCAAGCGAATCCTCGTTGATAGTCCGGTATCCTATATATAGTGTTATTAAATAATTCATACAAAGAATTTAATTGCTTTTCCATATAATTATTCCTTTCAATGACAATATTTTTTACAAAAAGTAAACTAGTTAACGGGTGTTTAAATAATCTTGTGTAAATGACTATTGAAAAAAGGAATCTCTTCCTCGTATGATTGTCTTGTAAAACATAAAATCAACGAAAGAGAGATTCCCTCATGGATAATTCTACCAAACAATTAATGTCTGCACTAGCTCAATCTGGCGCTTTATTCCTAAAGGTCAGTCCATCAAGGAATATGACTTAAGGCAAATCTATGGCATTGAGGAATGGTGCAATAACCTGCCCCGCAAGATCTTAGCCTACCACACACCCGATGAATTATATGAAAGAAGATTAGATTGCATCTATCAGATCAAATAGGGTGTTCAACTTAAAATTGCAATTTTCGAAAATTTAATAATATTTGTTAAAATATTTAAATTTTACCTAAAAATTTCATAATATTTTTCAATCAAATGTTCACCTTCGAAAATTTTTTCTTTAGCTTTTGCCATACTTTTAATAAACATATTATTCTCTGATTTTTTTTGCCAATGATCCAAACTATTTCTATTAAAATGATACCAATTATATATTTGTTCTATCAAACTTTTTTTATCATTAGAAAGACTACTTAATTTTTTTCCGATTTTATTTTTATTTTTTAATTCCTTTTGATTAGGATTTAGAACATAATATCCCTTATCATTAATCATAAAATAATTTAAATATGTTCGTTTGTTAGAACCCATTTCAGTATCTATTTTTGCACTACCAAACATAGCATGTAGATAATATTCCATTATTCTGGTAATTGGAGAAATTAAGTCTGAATAGTCAGGTTTATAACCAATTAACATAGTATTATAAACTGCATCAGTCAAAGTATTAATAACGTTATTGTCTTTTTCTTTCTTGCTTGCTAATGGCAATTGTTTTGCATACTCTTTATTAAGCTCTTCTTCTGTAATATCAAGGTTATGGTAATGATTAAGGGCACTTATAACTTCTTTTTTTGTTTCTAATTCTCCAAGAGCATTTTCAAACACTATGTTAAATAAATGACTTAATGATCCTTGAATATAAGCTTTATTTACATCATAAAAAGATACAAAAACTTTTTCATTTCCTGCCTCAAACTTTATTTTTTTAATATCTTTTTCTATGGTGATATCGTCACTGACTTCACACTGAACATTTTCACATATTGTGTCCCATTTACTAAGTGGTAATCCATTTAAATAAACGGAGCCATCTTTATATGTTCTATATTCCTCATTTGTCAATGAATCTTTAGCAAGTTTACCAGCTTTTTTATTATAAACTATCGGTTCAGATGCATCAATTTCTGTAAAAATTATTTCTATTTCTTTCTCCTTCTCTTTCATAAAATCATGATATTCTTTTGTAAATTCATTTTTTCCTTTCCACCCATTATAATCATTTGCAAATTCTTTAATTCCACTATACACACAATAAATGTGTATCTTTTTAAATTTTTTCATTTTGACGGCCCATTTTACAGCCTCCTCGGCGCCAAATAATTCTCCAGCGACATTCCTATTTTTCAACCCTCTAGGATCATGTGCAGAACTATATAAGTATTTTTCTAAAACTTGATTGTCTGGTTTAACTAGAATAACATCACCGTACCCATACTTTTCACTTTGCTTACTTTTAAGGTTATCGTTATAAGTTCCTCGCACAAAAGCTACTACCTCGTTTGACTTTAAATTATTTAATTCATCTTCTATAGATTTTTGATTCATTCTATCCTCCACAATTAAGTTTCTAGTTCCATTAATTATTTTATAGTTTTAGCAAGTATTTAAGGTCTTAGTAAATTTTTATTTTTTTTAAATTTAGTTTCACCATTTACAAATTCTGTCACTTTCTGCATACCCTCAATAAATTGCGGATAATCATTTTTCTCCTTCTTAGTTATAAGCAATACCTCACTGTGAGGAAAGAGACTGCTATAATCTTTTTTAACTTGATTCACCCAAAATGTTTCATCATCATATGAACTTGGGTTAACTATACTTTTAGTGATACCCAGATATAATGCTGTATAATCTGTAATAAAAAGCAAATGTTTTTCATTTTTTTCCATTTTAATAATTCTATCTAATGCATTTGTAAAAGCTTCCACAGACATCGTATCTTGTGAATTTACTACATATTTTGATTTTGCAAGTTCTACATTATTACCAAAAATACTTTCCCCAGAAGAAGTAAACTCAATATAATACATCCAAGCTGATCTATCTTCCAAATCTATTTCAGTATTTCCATTACTGCAGCCACCTTTAAGATATACTACTGCAAAATATTTGTCCTTAGAATATTTTTCTTTTAATTCTTTATTCTCTTTCGATTCAGTCATTTTCACCTCAAATTAAATTTAAAATTCCCGGTACTCCACATTCAAACCTGAGTTCAAATGTGGACATTAGATGATTAAAATTGTTACTTGAAGGTTAACATTACTAACTTTCATGTGATTAACATCCTTTCAAAATTACGCGAATAATTTATTTAAAATGTGTTTTATTTAATTGTTTAATTATTAATTACATATCTAACTTTTTATGCTTTGGTTTAAAGCTATGTCCTCTGGTAATTGTACCAATGTTCGTATAAGTAACTGTCGCTCGTTTGAATTGACTTAAGTCGTCAGTTTTAATATAACTGACAGCTAACTCACCATTCGGATTATAGTTATAAAGCGGATAATAATTTTCATAGGTATCAGTGCCATCAACTTTAAACTTAATTGGCTTTTTACCAATCCAAAAGCCTTGATTTTTACCAGAAGATTTACCAACACGTTTTAAAGTTATTTTCATAGCTGAATTTCGTTTATTATTACCACTGTAAATAATATTTTCTTTGGTAAAATCACCGCTATAATCATGATGATATTCATCATAGCCATTCCATGCATTAGCTAATGAGCCTAAATAATCATGTACTACTGTATGTCCTTTTTTAAACTTATATCCATAAGGTACATGTGCATATTCAGCAGGGTATAAATACTTTTTATGCCCCGAATTCTGCATAATAAAATATCTATGATCATTAAGTGTACCTGCGCCAATATAACAAACCCAATCATCAACACCTGGATCTGACCAACTGCCTGTTAATTTATAAGAATTAAAGTTTCTAAAGGCTTCAACATGTTCACCGGGCGTA
This sequence comes from Lactobacillus laiwuensis, assembly GCF_019972835.1. Taxonomy (GTDB): domain Bacteria; phylum Bacillota; class Bacilli; order Lactobacillales; family Lactobacillaceae; genus Lactobacillus; species Lactobacillus laiwuensis. The sequence continues at coordinate 71,833 of NZ_BPPB01000005.1, forward strand.
AAACCAAAATACCATTTTCTTGATTTAATGTAATGCGCACCAGACTTTTTAGATAGTGCTTGCAACTTGTTATAGTCTTTGGTGGTAGCTGTTGGCATTGATTTAGCATCAACAGTTTGTGGTTTTGAATAAACTAAAGCCGCAGCTCCAACAGTTAGCAATGTTCCAGTAATTGCTACTTTCTTAAATAAATTAGCGTTTTTCATAATAAACGTACTTCCCTCTGAATAAGGTTTTAGAGTTTAAATAAAATACCAGTAATTTTGCTTTTATTTACTATATATATCTACATATAAAATAAAACATAAATGCTTTAGTGTAAACCCAAAAAGCAGAAAGTTTTGTCAATGCACACAAAAAAGTGGTTATAAATACCGTTATATCAGCCATAGTGCCTACCTAAAAGTTTTTGCGCGGAACACAGCTAAAATCGTGTTCCGTATTGTGTGCATAATTATCTTTAATAAATAAAAAATAACCTTAACTTACCAACAGAAAACATTGATATATCAAGGTTATTTTACTAATTTTACTCTTCTAAATGCTGACTAGAGGATTCGAACCTCCGACCTCATCATTACTAATGACGTGCTCTGCCAACTGAGCTAAGTCAGCATTGTCATATATCGACAACGATATTAATTAAAACATATTCTATTAGTTTACGCAAGCATTTTTTGACTTTTTCCCAGTTTTTGTGATAACTGATATTTAGCGCGCTTTTTTAAGAGTATAATATAAGAATAGATTTAGAAATGGAGTGGATGTAATGGCAAATTTAGCATCGATTAGTGCACAACTCCCATGGCTATTAAGAATTGTGGTAGCTTCTTTGTGCGGAGCGCTGATCGGTTATGAACGTGCGATTCAAAGAAAAAGTGCCGGAGTGCGGACACATATTGTAGTTGCCTTTTCTTCCGCGCTATTTATGATAGTTTCAAAGTATGGTTTTGGCGATTTATTAAAAATGTCAGACGTTGCTTTGGACCCTTCCAGAATTGCTGCGCAAATAGTTTCAGGTATTTCATTTATTGGTGCCGGCACGATTTTAATTAAAAAGCAACAGATTTCCGGTTTGACAACTGCTGCTGGTATCTGGGCAACAGCTGCTATCGGGATGGCAATTGGTTCTGGTTTATACTTTATTGGCATTCTAGCAACTGCCCTGCTCTTTGTTATCCAGATGATGTTTCATGATGATACTATCATTGATAAAATCATCATGCATATCAGGTTCAATATCCAGATAGAGGCCATCAATAAGCCTGATATCCTGAACACAATTGAGCAGGAACTGGAAACAAATCATGTTGAAAATGTTTCCGTTAAGATACTTTTTGTCAGCGATGAAAGAATTATCTTTTTCGTAGACGGCATTATTAACAATAATATTGATGAAAACGATATTATTATGGCCTTACGCAAGTATCCTGACATCAAGCGCATTAGTTATGCCAGTGTAGGTAAATAAAGCAAGTTACTTTTTAAACAATAGTTAATTCTATTGTTTTTTTTGCATAATTTTTATCTTAACTGAGCAAACTCACTACAATATTGATATAAACTTTTTTGTGAAAGGAGAATTTATATGGCTGGACCACTTGATTATTTACGTTGGCGCGGTGACTTAAGCTTTTCAGAAAAACCATTCAACAGTGTTGATGCTTCGCTATTGTCATCCATTGCCTATTTGCCAGCTGATAGTTCTGCCACTGGTCATACTTTAGGAGAAGTAGCTGAAAAACTGTATAAGCTGCCCTCTTTTCAACATCAAATGTATGCCGAAACTGCAACCGAGGTTATGTTATTACCAGAAAGTCCTAGAATTGGCAACATTAAAATTTTGGATTGGACTGATAGGCTGGAAAAAGAACCGCATCCCTTGCAATTTACTGCTGTCACCTTTTTTATTGATTCAAACACCATAGCCATTGCCTTTCGGGGAACCGACGGTACTATGATCGGTTTAAATGAAGATATGGGTATGAATTATTTGCCGGAAATTTATGGTCAAGAAGTAGCTGCTAAATATCTTACTGAAATTGCACATAAGTTTAGTGACCAACAGATTTACCTCTTAGGTCATTCAAAAGGAGGCAATTTTGCTCAATTTGCTTTAAGTGCAGTTAGTCCTGAAATACAAAAACGGGTAATCAAAGCGATTAGTTTTGATGGGCCGGGCTTTTTCCATAAAGTGTATACGAGCCGTGGCTTCACTGCTTCTATGCCTAAAATGAAAACCTACATCCCTCAAGGCTCAATCTTTGGTGCAATGCTGGATCATCCTGAACAAGTATTGGTTGTCAAAAGTACTGTGCCTATGCGCAACCAGCACGATCCGCGCCGCTGGTCAGTAGGGCGCGACAGTTTTACCTTGGCTGACGGGTTATCGTCAGGCAGTCGTGTTATCAGACATGCTCTTATTAATTTTAATAATTCAATCCCTGATCAAGAAAGAAGCGATGCCTTCTCTGATCTTTTCGAAGCATTTGAAAATTACGATATTGATGAATTACACCAGCTAACCAGTAATAAAATAGTAGGAACTTATCGCTTTGGCCGCGCCTTTTTATCCTTGGAATCCGAAGAGAGAAAATTACTGACACAGGTACTAAGCAACATCTGGAATTCCTATAAAAAGAATATGACCCTGCCACTGATGAACAGCAACTATGAACTTTATCCTAAAAGTAATGATTCTAATAAGGCCCCAGTCTTTTATGAATTTTACGATCCGGAACGTCCCAATATCAAGTTGCCAAAAAGCATCCAGCGTAAATTACGGTAAATTGTTTCATGTGTAACCCAAAAAAGAGGCTGAGAAAACATTTAGTTTTCCAACCTCTTTTTTGCTAATTAAATAATTATTTGTTCATTTTGTCCTTAACATCGTCAACTTTGTCTTTGACGTTTTCAGTAGCTTCTTGAGCTTTGTCTTTGACATCACCAGCAGCTTGTTGAACTTTGCCTTTGACTTCTTTAGCTTTACCAGCTACCTTGTCTTTAAAACCTTTATCAGCCATTTTAATCGGTCCTTTCTCAAAAATTAGCAAAATTTTGCTATTCACACCTTAATAGTACAATTTAGTAGAAATATTGTCATTAAAAACGCCTTATTTTTTGTTTAAATATAGTATAAAACAAAAAGCCATAGTGTTTCTCTTCAAAACACCGTGGCTTTTATTAATTTCTATTCGTTAGGCTGATCATGACTATAATCGAGGTTAGAAAAGCGATTATAGGGTTTAGAAAACATTAATTTCACAGTTCCTCTGCTACCCGAACGGTTCTTTTCAATGATAACTTCCACTTCACCATTGTCATCTTCAGCTGAAACCTCTTTATTTTCTTCGCCCTCTTCTTCATCGCGATAATAATCATCACGATAAAGAAAGGAAACAATATCGGCATCCTGCTCAATTGAACCTGACTCACGAATATCGGACAAAACTGGTCTCTTATCCTGTCTCTGCTCAACTGAACGTGATAATTGCGATAAGGCAATAACCGGCACATGAAGTTCTTTGGCCAGTTTCTTCAATTGCCGTGAAATAGCAGAAACTTCCTGCTGTCGTGATTCACTGTGCGGACCTTCAATCAACTGCAAGTAGTCAATGACAATTAAACCTAAATTGCCTTTTTCTTTAGCTAAGCGGCGAGACTGCGCTCTGATTTCACTCATCTTAATACCCGGAGTGTCATCAATATAAATATTAGCTGTTGCTAAAGAACCCGATGCTGCAACCAGTTTAGGCCACTCATCTTCGTCCAGTTGTCCAGTCCGCAAGTGCTGCGAATTAATTAAACCTTCTGAAGCCAGCATTCTTTGCACTAACTGCTCTCCACTCATTTCCAAAGAAAACATTGCCACCGTTTTATCAGTATGCAAACCGACATACTGGGCAACATTAAGCGCAAAGGAAGTCTTTCCCACCCCAGGACGAGCAGCCACAATAACCAATTCATCATCATGAAAACCCGTGGTCATCTTATCAAGTTCCACAAAACCTGTAGGCAAACCGGTAACCATATTGCCATCTTCAGGAATATTGTTAATTTCATCAATCGCAGAATTAACAATATCCTTGATACTGCGAAAGCCATTGGCGTTATTTTCCGATGAGACATTCATAATCTCGCTTTCGGCGTTATCTAAAATGTCAGTGACATCATCGGAGTCCTGCATTGCAGTCGTAATAATTTTTTGACTGGCAGAAATCAGTCGTCGCAATAAAGCCTTACGGTGAACAATTTTAGCATAATAAGTGACGTGAGCAGCCGTCGGTGTAGCCATAGCCAGCTCAGAAACATAAGCAATGCCGCCAATATCATCAAGCTGATTTTTCTTAGTCAGTTCATCCTGCAGCGTTAACGGATCAATTGCATCCTCACGATCAGATAAATCAAGCATAGCCTGAAAAACCAACTGATTTGCTCTCTTATAAAAATCATCCGGCTGAACCTCGGCACTGGCATCAGCTATGGCAGCAGGATCTATAAAAATTGCGCCTAGAACCGCTTTTTCAGCTTCATCATCATGCGGTATCTGCTGTGAGACAATATTATCCATTAATTACGCCCACTTTTTTCAGAATTCAACTAAAGGCTAATCCTGTTCGGTAACATGAACGCGAATTTTGCCTTCTACGCCCTTAAACAACTTAACCGGTACATTGGTGTAGCCCAACGATTTAATTGGTTCAGGCAGGTTTAATTTGCGTTTATCAATCTTAATACCAAATTGCTTTTCTAAACCTTCGACAATTTTTTTACTAGAAATCGAGCCGAATAGCCTAGAGTCTGAACCGGCTTTAGACTTAAAACTAACTACTGTTTCATCCTTATCTAGTTCGGCCTTGATTTTTTCAGCTTCAGCTTTTTCAGCTTCATAAGTTGCCTTTTCGTTAGCAGCAACTCTTTCCAAAGTATGCATATTTGCTTTAGTAGCAGCTTTGGCTAAGCCCCTCTTAAATAAAAAGTTTTGGGCATAACCATCAGGAACATTTTTAACTTCACCGCGTTTGCCCCGGCCGTTAACATCTTTAGTAAAAATAACTTTCATTGTGCTCTCCTTTTATTCATTTTCTTGTTCATAAGTATCCACCGCATCCATCAATTTGGCAAGTGCCTCTTTAACAGATATCCCTTTAATTTGGGTAGCTGCATTAGACAAATGGCCACCGCCGCCAAGTTTCTCCATAATTACCTGGACATTAATATCACCCATTGAACGGGCAGATATACCAATTGTATCCTTATTCCGCCTGGTGATTGCAAAGCTGGCTTCAACATTTTCTAAATCAAGAGCCGTATCTGCTGCTTGAGCCGTGATAATAGGATCAATTTCCTTGTCATCTGGACCACATAAAACAGCCATTTTGGGCTTGATCATCTTTAAGCTGCTGACCAAACGAGCACGTTCCAGAAAACTGTCAATATCTTCCTTCAGCAGTTCACTGACACCCATTGTGCTTGCACCGATCGACCGCAAGTAACTGGCAGCATCAAAGGTTCGAGTACCAGTACGCAAAGAAAATTCTTTCGAATCAACCGTAATTCCCGCCAGCATTGCCGTAGCATCAAGGTCAGTTAACACGCGCTTGCCGGAACTTGGTTGTTGGTACTCTACCATTTCAGTTACCAATTCACAGGCAGATGAGGCATAAGGTTCAACATACGTCAGCATTGGATTTTCAGGAAATTCTTCACCACGACGGTGATGATCAATGACAATAATTCTATCTCTTAACCGATCATATAATTCTTTCGCATAAGTAATAGAGTATTTCGAGTGATCAACCATGACCAACATGGACTTGTCAGTCACTGCTTCCAAGGCATCCCCAGGAGCAATAAAAATATCATTATCTCCCTTTACCTTTGCCATTTTAGCAACTAAACGACTGACATCATAATTAGTTTTATTAACATCCAAGACAAAATTTGCCTTCACATGGTGCAGACGAGCGATTTTAACAACGCCAATGCCACTGCCGATTGAGTCCATGTCAGGGCTGGCATGGCCAACTACAAAAACGCGGTCTGCTTCTTTAAACAGCTCACTAATCGCCTGTGAAACCATTCTGGCTCTAACTCTGGTTCTTTTCTCCATCGGATTCGATTTACCACCAAAGAAACGAGCAGCCTTGCCTGGTTGACTGAGAACAACTTGATCGCCGCCCCTGCCAAGCGCGAGGTCAAGGTTTGACTGCGCTTGATCAGCTAACTCGGTAATCAAGCTGCTGCCAAAAGCAATACCAATTGATAAAGTTAAAGGCGTATTATTACGACTGGTTTCCAAACGCATTTTATCCAAAACAGAAAACTTGTCTTTTTCCATTTTAACCAAATCTTGCATGTGCAGTAACAACAAAAAGTGATCTTCATCAATACGCTTAAGATAGGCATTAAAATTTTTAGCATAATCACTCAAAGTATTTTGCACATATGCACTAGTAGTCGTTAGCTCCTGATCATGCATTGTTTCGCTTAATTCATCGTAGTTATCAATAAAAATCTGGCCAATGGCCAATAATTCATTATTGTATCTTTCTTCGATTTTGGCATAACGCGTAATATCAAGTAAATAAACAACACCGAGATTGTCCTGGATAACCATCTCAAATTGGTGACCATCCCAATTTACCACATGATTTTCAGCTGTTTTAGCCTTCAATGATTCATCAATCAATTTATCTAGTTCAGGATCAACAGAGGCAATTGTATGTCCAATCAAATCTTCATTTTTTAAATAAAGCTGCAGGTAAGGATTTGCCCACTGAATTTGCCGATCCTTATCGTAAAGCAGAATGCCGAGTGGCATTTTGATCATTGCTTCTTGTTCGCTGCGCTTAATCCGGTAAGACAAACTAACTGCGAAATTATTTGCATTGCCAGCCAAGATATATGCACCGTAAACGACGCATGCTACAGTCAAAATAAAGATCAAAACCATGGCCAAGCCAAATAATGGGTTCATGATCATTGCCACAATGCTACCCAAAAGCGATAACGCTAAAATAATAATGACTGAGGCCGTCAGCCTGGAATCTTTAATAAAAGCAGGAAATTCAAGCTTACGTAAAAAATCTTTCATGTAAGGTCCTTCCTAAAATAATGTATAATACATCATTATTATTATACATTGTATTCTCTGGATAAGAAACTAGGCAACTTATACTTAAATATGTCAAAAGGCTATGTCAGCAACTTCTTATAGCAATCAATCTAAGTGAAAAAGAAAAACAGATAGTTGTATTTCATACTGCTATCTGTTTGCAATGAAAAATTATCATAAACCCTGAATAAATAGTCCAAGGTTATATTTTTAATTTTTTCTTTATTTGACTATGATACTAAAATTCGTCATCTGGCGAGTCTTCATATTTTGCTGCAATAAATTTGATCCCATTTTTAGCATCGCCAACTAGGTCGGGGCTACTTGAAACAAGTTGTGCATTAACATAACTAATAATCATCGGAAGATTCATTCCGGTGTAAAGCTCAAATTTGTTTTCTGAAGAAAGCAATGACTTATAAGCCACATTATATGGGGTACCACCAAGAATATCAGTAAACACAACAAATTTTTCTAAACTACCTGTCAAATTTAAAAAGCGCGTTTGAAAATGTTCCGGACTCTCGCCTTCTTTTAGATCAATTGCATGAATATTTTTTTGAGGGCCAAGAATCATCTCGGCACTTTCCTTAATACCTATACAAAAAGTACCATGACTAAGTAAAACCAAATCAGTCACATTAGCCTCCAATTTCAATTATGCTGATAAAATATGCAACCATGTACCAATGATACTGAAAGCAACGACAGTAACCAGAATCCAGGAAACTTTCCATTTCTTTCTAATCATCCATAAAACAATCAGGGTAGCTGCTAAAGGCAACATTGAAGGCACGATTTGATTTAAGGTACTAACTAAAGAAACTGCCGATTTACCGGTACCGATTTTGATTGGTGAATTAACAACCACATAGCTTGGAATCATGGCACCTACAACCATCATTCCCAAAATTGATGCTTTATTGGAAATATTTTGAATTATGTTAGAATCGCTTACTCTTTGAATAAATTTGGTACCTTGTTCATACCCGATTTTCAGACCAAACCATCTTACTGCGATAGTCACAGCATTGTAGGAAGCCATAAATAGAATCGGACCTAAAATATTACCGGCTTGACAAAGAGCTAGAGAAATACCCATACAAATGACTCTCCAGGTTGTCAAAAACATTGAGTCTCCAATTGCAGACAAAGGTCCCATAAGACTTACTTTGACGTTGTTAATAATAGCCGGATCAAAGTCAGGATTGGCTTTATTTTCTTCCTCCATAGCAATGGACGTTCCAAGAACTAAGGGTAGCAACACATTAGTAATATTAAAAAATTGCATATGCCTTTGTAGAGCTTGTGCTTTACCATTTTTATCGTCTTTATAAATTACCCGCAGTGATGGAACCATACTAAAAGCATATCCAGTAGCTTCTTGGCGCGTCAATTCCCAAGGAGCATTAGCTGCAAATGATCGCCAAAACGTTGACCACAGAGCTTTGCGCATCTCATTATTAGAAACTTTCATCATCGTCTGTAGCTCCTTTTCCAATCAAATCCATTTGTTGTTTTAATTTTTTCTCGTTATAGTACAAAATCATTACAATAACCAGGCCAAAGATTGCTATTCCTATAATTGGAATTTTCAGGTAGGCAGTCAAAGCAAAACCGAGAATCATGTATGGAACGATGTCCTTGCGCAGCATCTGCTGGATTAACAAGGCAAACCCAAAGGCAGGTAACAAGCCACTGGCAACAACTAGTCCATCTTGAACAAATTGAGGAATGACGCTTATTATTTGCTTAGAAAAGCCTGTTCCGAAGTAATAGGCTAGCATGATGAACAATACTGATGGTAAGAAATTAACAGCAGTACCACCCCAAAAAGCCATTAAACTTAATTTGCGGTCTTCAGCTTTTTTGGCATATTCATCCATTTTGTTAACATATAACGGTGCTACAAAAATATACATAACGTTCTGAACAATCAGAACCAGCATAGACAAAGGCAGTCCAAACGTTAAAGCTGCGGAAATCCCTTTTCCAGTTGATAATGCAAAAGTAGTTCCTAAAACTGATGCAGATACCATATCTTGAGGAGTAGAGATTCCAACTTCAACAACTCCAATGTATGCTAATTCCATCGCTGCTCCAACTTTAATTGCTTCAGGTATATTGCCTAAAACAATGCCGACTAGTGGTGCCAAAGCAATTGGTCTAAAAATCATTGATGCTCCGGTTAGAAAGTATTCACTATACCCAACTAAAGCCACTAAGCCAATTAATAATGTTTTTACAAGCATTTTTTATCCTCTATTCTGCAGAAAGATCAGTTTCTTTAACTACTTTTATCGACGATGTTGAGACTTGCTGCACTTCAACTTTAACGCCTTGTTCAATTATTTCTTTTAGCTGCTTTTCATCCTTTGAGTTTGTATTAACAGAAGGTGCTAGAATTCTAGTTTCGCTTGTTTCCTTAGTACCGCCCAAATTAAGAACCTTTGGTTTATTATTCATTTTGCTTATAATTCTGTATGCATCATTAATGCTTTCAACTATAATCATCAAATGGTACTTATCTGTTATTCCGCTATTCAAAGATTCAATGCCGCGGTCAATACTTTGCATCACCAACTTACTTCCAGAAGGCTTTGCCATTTTAATTGATGCTTTTCTGATAGGGTCTTTTGGTACATCATCATTAGCAATCAGGATACAGTCAGCACCTACTGCCCCATACCATGAGACTGCTACCTGACCATGAAGCAGTCGGTGATCTACTCGAAAAAGTTTTATCATAATTTTCAGTTACTCCTTTCTTACTAGTAACTTTCATATATAGCGGTCGCTAAGCTGATTTTTGAATTAATTTGGAAAAAGTATCACTATTTTGACCCATCATTAAGCAGTTAATTAATATTAGTTTTAAAGCGATCGTTTCTGTTTTATTTTAATATTCAACTTTTCCCATATATCTTCTTACTTCTAAAGAGTGATTACGTACATCTGCAAGTTTTGCGCGATATTCACATAATACTGAGTAAAATAAAATTGGGTTAAAGTATTCGGCAACATTACTATCAATTAAGTCTAATCCTAATTCCTTAGCATCAACTATTTCTATTTTCTCAGCATACTTCTTTAAGAACTTGATCGCTCTTTCATCCAATGGGCGTGTTCTGCCAATACTTTCCATTACAATGTATGGTTTATCTTTATCAGTCACTTCAAAAGGACCATGGAAGTATTCACCGGAATGAATAGGAGCTGCATCAAGCCACTGCATTTCCATTAAACTGCAAATAGCAAAGCCATATGTATGACCAAAAGAAGCACCACTGCCCAGAATATAAAACATTGGTTCATGTTGATACTTATCAGCGAATCTCTTGGTACGATCCTGCACCTGAGCTAAGGCATTAGTAACAATTGTATCGATCTTGTTAAAGCCATCCGCAAACTCAGCCAACTTGTCGTACCCCTCCAATTGGCCCAAAATTTGAGAAGTAATATCAAGTACTATTGCCATGGGGTTTTTGACAACTTCATTTTCATTGCCCCATTCGTAAATTATTTTTTCATCTGAGTATTTTAATAATTCAGCTTTTGGGTTAAAAGTTAATCCAATTGTAATTGCGCCCTTTTCTTGGGCTACTTTAGCTGCTTTCACAGATTCAGGAGTACTGCCACTATGTGAGCAAACAAAAACAATGGAATGTGCTCCTATCTTTTTAGGAGTAACATGTACAAATTCATTTGCTGTGTACCACCCAGTTGATAGATTTTCTGCTTCAGATTTTAAGAAATAATATGCTGGATACATATCTACTAAAGAGCCACCACAAGCAGTGAAATAAATATTACTTATTTTGCCATCATTGTGTTTTACAACATTTTTTACAATTGTTTTATTGTCCATTTTTCCTCCATATTTATAACATCATATGTCGTTATATATTTTACAATTAAATTGTACACGCTTTCATAAGAAGTTGTCAACGACTTTTGGACATAATTTTGAGATCTACAGTTTAATTATTAAATTAAAAAGCAGTACAGAGGCTTTTTTGCATCTATACTGCTTTCTATCTAAAAAATACTAAAGACCAAAAAGCCTTTAGTTTACTATTTTTTATACTTCAAATAACTTAAATCATGAATTCATAGCGATCTGTTGCTATAAACTCTGTTCCAAATTGAATTACCTTTTTATTGTTGTCAAAAACTTGATTTCGTAAATAAAACAATGGAAATCCCACAGAGCGGTTCAATAATCTTGCTTGCTCTTTATCAGCCAGAACAACACGTAAAATACTTTCCGAGTCTTTCAGGTTGTCTATGCCATAATGTTCTTTTAATATTTGATATAATGAATTACTTAAATCATAATTTGTTAATCCCTCAAATCTTGGAAGTGGGTAGTAATTACTCTCTATAACCGTTGGATCATTATCTAGATAACAAACTCTAAGAGAATGAATTGCATAGTCATTACTACATTTTAAGCCTTTCCTTAATTCTGCATCAGTTTTAATTTTTTCCAGTTTTAAAACTTCCATCTTTGGCTTAAAACCATTTTTGATTGCAGTTTTTGAGAAACTTTCAATAGAATTGCTTTTTAATAAGCGTTTGACATGATGTAATTCTCGAACGAAGCTCCCTTTTCCTTGAACCTTTTCTACGATTCCATCTGAAACCAAACCATTAACGGCTTCACGTACAGTAATTCGACTTACGCCATAAATTTTTTTTAATTCTTCTTCACTTGGCAATTTTGTATCAATCGGATATGTACCCGTAAGAATTTTTTCGCGTAAATCTAGCATTACCTTTTGGTACTTAGTTCTTGCTTTATTTTCCATCATAATTCAAACTCTCAATCTAAAAAACGGCAAATCTATTAATTCATAAAGCCAAAATTTATCTAAGATTAATAAAACTCACGAGTCTATTGTTATAAACTAGGAAATAACAAAATTTTTGGATATGAAAACTGTACTATTCCGTTTTTCTATTATATAATTTATAATTTTCTCGTTTAAGACCACACAATATTTGTAATATTTTATCTTGACATTGATTAAATTTAACTAACGTGAAAACGAGTAAATGTATCAAAAATGACTTTATCTAAAATATCTACTCATCTATTATTATTTTAAGTCCTACGCTCTTTAAGGACATAATTATTTTATACTATTACTAATTAAAGACAACAAGCATAAATTGATAAGATATTCATGGTCAAAAAAGTCATTACATGCAAATAACCAGTTTTAAGCATAATAAAAACCCTTCAGATAGGAAATAGTCCAATCTAAAGGGTACTTTAAATTTTATCTTAGTCTTCAGTAACAAATGGCAACAAGCCCATAATGCGAGCTCTTTCAATTGCCTTAGCTACCTTACGTTGATTCTTAGCGCTAGTGCCAGTGACACGACGTGGTAAGATTTTACCTCTTTCAGAGATAAAACGTTTCAACAAATCAACGTCCTTGTAGTCAACGTAATCAATATGGTTGGCTGCAATGTAGTCAACCTTACGACGACGATGAGCGCCGCCGCCTCTTCTTTGTTGAGCCATATCCTAGGTCCTTTCTGTTAATTTAGAATGGTAAATCATCATCAGAAATATCAATGGTATCACCTGAACCTGCAAATGGATCCTGAGTATTGTCTGGTCCATTATTAACGGAGTTATTCTGGTTAGATGCTCCCATGTTAGGGGTATTATTAGTATTCTGATTGCCAAAATTGCCATTATTATTTGGTGTGTAACCACCATTTTGTCCGCGGGCTTCACGATCTTTACGTGATTCGAGCAATGCAAAGTTGTCAACGACAACTTCAGTTACATATACTCTTTGCCCGTCTTTATTATCGTAACTTCTGGTTTGAATTCGGCCATCTATACCAACAAGTGAACCTTTAGACGTAAAATTACAGAAATTTTCTGCAGATTTGCGCCAAATGACACAACTGATAAAATCTGCACCTCTCTCGCCTTGTGCGTTTGTATATTGACGATCTACAGCAAGAGTAAACGTAGCAACCGAGATTCCACTCCCAGTAGTACGTAATTCAGGATCACGTGTTAAACGGCCAACAAGTACAACTCGATTAATCATACTTCAGGTCCTTCCTTTCCTAAATCACGAAAACGATAAAGTTTTTGTTATTAATTAGCCAACTTTAACGGTCATTGAACGTAAAACGGCAGTATCAATTTTGGATAAACGGTCAAATTCGTTAACTGCATCAGCGTTATCAGCAGTGAAAGTCATAACGTGATATAATCCCTCACGATATTTATTAATTTCATATGCGAAATGACGCTTTTCCCAGTCTTTTGACTCAACCATCGTACCACCGTTATCGGTAATAACCTTATCATAGTTTTCAACTAATGCCTTTTTTGATTCTTCATCAATATCAGGCTTGATAATATAAGTTATTTCGTACTTAGTAGTTGTCATACTAGTGCACCTCCTTCTGGACTAAATGGTTCTTGCTAAAAATCAAGAACAAGGAGTAATTTTATTACTCGCAATCTCTAATTCTAGCACATAAACAAAAAATTACCAAACTATCTTCACGTGATCCAATAAGAAATTTTTTATTTCTTACTAGTAAATACGTAAAATAATCTGATAATTTTTAAAAGTTTTGATTTAGTAATTAATCTTGCTCTTTGTCAGTTTCTTCTGAAGCTGCTACTTCCTGGTCTTCTTCAGCAGGAACAATTGCAAGACTGGCAACTTTATTGTTGTCATTAACTTTAATCAAGCGTACACCGAGAGTGCTGCGTCCGGTTTGAGAAACGTCATTTGTCTTGAAGCGAATCATGATGCCATCATCGGTGATAACCATAATATCCTGACTGCCATCGATCACAGTCACTCCTGAAAGTGGACCATTTTTCTCAGTAATATTTGCGGTTTTAATACCTTTACCGCCACGACCCTTTGTCGGATATTCAGAAGCGGCTGTTCTCTTACCATAGCCTTTTTCAGAAATGACTAACACTTCATCGTTATTCTTAATGACACCGGAACCAACAACATAGTCATTTTCGCGTAAATTAATTCCGCGAACACCTGCAGCTGTTCGACCCATTGATCTAACATTTTTTTCATTAAAACGTACTGCATAACCTAAGTGAGTACCGATTAAAATATCCTGCTTGCCATCTGTAGCCAGAACATTATTCAACTCGTCGCCATCACGCAAAGTTAATGCAATTAGGCCACTATTGCGGATGTTACCAAATTCACTGACATGAGTACGTTTGACCGTTCCCATCTTCGTAATAAAGAACAGGTACTGGTCATCAGCATCTTCAGGAATATTGACAATTGTTTGGATCTTTTCGCCTTTTTCCAGTTGCAACAAGTTGACTATTGGCAATCCTTTGGCAGTACGACCAAATTCTGGAATTTCATAGGCTTTCTTTGAATAAACCTTGCCCTTGTTGGTGAAAAACAGCAACATATCGTGGGTACTGGAGTAAATTAGGTTCTCAATAAAGTCTCCGTCTTTAACGCCCATGCCTTTGATGCCTTTGCCACCACGATTTTGGGTCTTGAATTCAGTAATTGGCATCCGCTTAATGTAGCCACTATGAGTTAAGGTCAGTAAAACATCTTGTTTTTCAATTAAATCTTCATCTTCAATTGAAACTACTTCACTGGCACCAATTTTAGTCCGCCGCTCATCGCCAAAACGCTTTTGAGTATCCAGCAATTCATTGTAAATGATCTCATTAATGCGCTCTGGTTTTGCCAAAATATCTTTATAATCGGCAATCTTAGCTTGCAGATCTTTGTATTCAGCCTCAACCTTATCACGTTCCAGTCCGGTTAACCGTACCAGCCGCATGTCTAAGATCGCTTGTGACTGCTTGTCATCAAGACCAAAGCGACTGATTAAAGCAGCTTTTGCAATATCGCTTGATTGACTCTGACGAATGATATGGACAATTTCATCGATGTGATCAAGAGCAATTTGCAGGCCTTCAAGAATGTGAGCCCTGGCTTCAGCCTTTTCCAACTCAAATTTAGTTCTGCGAGTAACAACATCTTCTTGGTGTTCCAAGTAATACTGGAGCATTTGCTTGAGGCTGAGAAAGTGCGGTGCGCCATCGACGATTGCCACCATATTCATGCCAAAATTAGCCTGCATTTGGGTCAGCTTAAACAAATTATTTAAAACCACACTGGCACTGGCATCACGGCGGATATCAATAGTAATTCTCATCCCCGTCTGGTCTGATTCATCACGCACACCGGTAATACCATCAATAGTCTTAGCACGCGCCAAGTCTGCAATTTTCTTAACCAGCTCAGCTTTATTAACCAAATAAGGTATTTCAGAAACAACTATTCTTTCGCGACCGCTTTTTTCAGTTTCAATACTAGTGTTGGCACGAACGACAATATTCCCGCGACCAGTTTCATAGGCCCGATAAATACCGCCGCGACCCATGATAGTGCCACCGGTAGGAAAATCTGGGCCCGGAATTGCCTTCATCAATTCTTTAGTAGTGACATCAGGGTTGTTCATTAACATGTGCAGCCCCTTAATCACTTCTGATAAGTTATGCGGTGGTATGTTGGTCGTCATACCAACAGCAATACCGCTGGTACCATTAACTAATAAGTTTGGTATTCTAGCAGGTAATACTACTGGCTCATTTTCAGAATCATCGTAATTACGCTGCCAATCAACAGTATTTTTATTGATATCGCGCAACATTTCAACCGCAATTTTGCTCATGCGTGCCTCAGTATAACGCATTGCGGCCGGCTCATCGCCATCAACTGAACCAAAGTTGCCGTGACCGTCGACGAGCATATAGCGATAACTGAAATCCTGTGCCATATGGGCCATCGCTAAATAAATTGAAGAATCACCGTGAGGGTGGAACTTACCCATAACTTCCCCCACGATTCTGGCTGATTTCTTATATGGTTTATCTGGTGTAACACCTAGTTCACTCATGCCATAAAGAATCCGGCGCTGAACCGGCTTCAAGCCATCGCGCACATCGGGTAAAGCCCGCGCGACGATAACGGACATGGCATAATCCAAGAATGAACTATTCATTACGCTGGTCAAATCAACGTTTCTTATTCTGTGATCCTGACCTTGATTGTCGTTATCCATTTAAACCTCCTATGCATCCAAGTTTTCAACGTATTTAGCGTTAGTTTCAATAAAATTGCGCCGTGGTCCAACTTCGTTACCCATCAGCAATTCAAACACCTCATCAGCATTTTTAGCATATTCTGGGCTGACACGATCAAGTCTTCTATTTTCCGGATTCATGGTAGTATCCCATAATTGTTCCGGATCCATTTCACCTAGTCCCTTATAGCGCTGTACCAATGGCTTAGGACTTGGTTGTAAACTCCCTAAATAGTCATGCAATTCTTCGTCGGTATCTAAGTATCTGACGACTTTGCCTTGACGGACTTGGTATAGAGGCGGACGTGCAATATAAACGTAGCCTTTTTCAATCATCGGCCGCATGTAGTTATAAAAGAGGGTTAAAAGCAGCGTCCGAATATGGGCCCCATCGACATCGGCATCTGTCATAATGATTAATTTATGATAGCGCGCTTTAGAAACATCAAAATCCGCACCAAAACCGGTCCCTAAAGCTGTAAACAGTGAACGGATTTCTTGGTTAGCTAAAATACGGTCCATTGAAGCTTTTTCAACGTTCAAAATTTTACCACGGATCGGTAAAATAGCTTGAGTTAATCTTGAACGTCCTTGTTTAGCAGAACCACCAGCAGAATTACCCTCAACTATGAATAATTCAGAAATGCTGGGGTCGTTACTGGTGTTGTCAGCCAATTTACCAGGCAGGTTGGCAATTTCCAGTCCTGACTTTTTACGCGTAACCTCACGAGCTCGTTTAGCAGCTGTCCGAGCCCGTTCAGCTAATTGGGCCTTTTCAACAATTTTGCGACCAACTTGCGGATTTTCCATTAAGAAACGGTTGAAGGTTTCCGAAAACGCGTGATCAACGGCTGTTCGAGCATCAGAGTTGCCTAATTTAGTTTTAGTCTGGCCTTCAAATTGGGGGTTAGGGTGCTTGACAGAAACTACAGCTGTCATTCCTTCACGAATATCTTCGCCAGAAAGATTATCATCACTGTCTTTTAGCAGTTTAGTTTTATGAGCGTAATCATTAACTACCCGCGTTAAAGCCGTCTTAAAGCCAGCCTCATGCATTCCGCCTTCATAGGTATGGATGTTGTTGGCAAAGGTCATCAACGTTGTTTTATAACCTTTTGTATATTGCAAAGATACCTCAACGTTGATATCGTTGTCATTACCTTCGACATAGATTGGTTCATCGAATAATACTTCTGTATCACGGTTTAAGAAAGAAACATACTCCTGAATACCACCTTCATAGTGATAAACGTCTGTTTCCGCGCTGTCTTTGCGCTTATCGGTAAATGTTAATTTCAAGCCCTTATTTAAAAAGGCCAGTTCACGGATACGATTTTTGAGGATCTTGTCATCAAATGAAGTGGTTTCAGTAAAAATATCGGGATCTGGGAAAAAGTGCACTATGGTACCATGTTCAGATAAAGGCACAGTCCCTGTTACTTTCATTTCATCAACTACGCGACCACGACTAAAGTCAATAAAGTACTTTTTACCGTCACGCATTGTTGTAACATCTAGCTTAGTTGATAAAGCATTCACGACAGAAGCACCCACTCCGTGCAAACCGCCTGAAACCTTATAGCCGCCACCACCAAATTTACCACCGGCGTGTAAGACAGTAAAAACAGTTTCAAGAGCAGGTCGACCCGTCTTTTTTTCAATATCGACCGGAATACCACGACCATCGTCTTGAACAGTGACACTGCCATCTTCATTAATTGTGACTTCAATCTTGCTGGCGAAACCGGCTAAGCTTTCGTCGATACCATTATCAATTATTTCCCACACTAAGTGGTGCAAACCCTGAGAGCTAGTTGAACCGATATACATTCCTGGACGTTTACGGACTGCTTCAAGTCCGCCTAAGACTTGAATCTGACTGGCATTATATTTATCGGCTTCTTTTTCATATTGCTTAATTTGCTTAAGATTTTCTTTGTTATTATCTGCCATGCAATTTCCCCTCTTCTAAATAAATTTGTCCAGATTTTATGCGGTATATTTTCGGCTTCTTAATTATTTCCCAGGAAATACCCTCAAGATCTGTTGTCGTGATAAATGTTTGCGTTTTGCCGTGAATGTAGTTAAGTAAGGCACTTTGACGGTTATGATCAAGCTCACTCATAACATCATCAAGTAGTAATAACGGATATTCATCGGTTAATTGGTGCACAAGCTGGATCTCAGCTAATTTAATACTAAGCGCAATGGTTCTTTGTTGGCCCTGAGAGCCATATAAATGAGCGTTTTTACCGTCAAGTTCAAAGTCAATATCATCCCTATGGGGACCACTCAAAGTAGTACCCTTAAGAATCTCAAGCTTCTGATTGTTTTGAAAATTATTTAATACTTTATGATAAACTTCTTCTACGCTGTCTTTTACCGAAATTTCTTTTACCGATGGCCGATAAATAACCTCAAGTTTTTCAGCACTGGTACTAATGTGAGCGTAGGCATCACGAGCGTATTGATCTAAGTAATTTAAGAATTGAAAGCGACGAACAATTACTTCTGCAGCCACACCTGCCAGCTGATCTGATAAGACTTCTAAAAACATAGTGTCATGAGCTTCGCCTTTGGCTAACTGCTTTAAATAATTGTTTTTTTGCTGCAATACCTGCTTATACTTGCCCGCAAAATAGAGGTATTCCGCACTAATTTGACCAAATTCTTGATCCATAAAGCGTCGTCTTAAATTAGGTGCACCTTTAATCAGGTCTAAATCTTCAGGAGAAAATAAAATAGCGTTCAATTGTCCCACATACTTGGATAATTTCGCTTGTTCGACTCGATTTACCCAAACTTTTTTACCCTTAGTGGTAATTAAAACCCGCAAGGATAAATCAACTTGACTTTTATAAATGTGCCCCGAAACATTGGCATAATCTTTACCAAAAGCAATTAGTTCTTTGTCATTACTGGTTCGGTGGGACCGTGTTAAAGCTAAAAAATAAATTGCTTCAAGCAGATTAGTTTTGCCTTGCGCATTTTGTCCTATAAAAATATTGACGTTAGGATCAAAATCAACTTCAAATTGCTGCAAATTGCGGTAATTTTGAGCGATAAAATGCTTGAGATACATAACCTACCGCAATTCGTAAGATTCTTGGTTAACTTCAAGTTTATCACCGGAGCGTAATTTCTTACCCCGCCTATTTTCTTTGACTCCATTCACTAAGACCGGATTTTCTTGCAGATACCACTTAGCTTGACCACCTGAAGAAATAATACTTTCTTCTTTTAAAAACTGCCCTAGAGTAATGTATTCACTCGTTACTTTAAATTCTTTGATCATAACCACCTTCACCCTTTAAATACCTATAATAAGTATATTCGTTTCACAAGCAAAAAACAACTAAAAGCCCATATAAAGCCATATAAACGGATTTTTTTCAAATAAACAATTCATAGTGATTGCCCTTAAAAATAAATCAGCAAGCTTTTGTGGTCGTTTATAAAAATTTTGCCAGAAAAAAAGCCATCAATTGATGACTTTTTCTTTTTGTTAAGTTTGACAATGATTAAAATGTTCTAACCGGTGTAATTAATTGAACAAAATTAATATCAGTTTTATCTGGATTCACAGTAAATGGACGTAGCGGCTGGGTGAAATCCATAATGACAGAATCTGTTACTGAAGCTTTTAGCGCATCACGCAAATAATCCGGGTTGAAGGAAATCTTTAAATTGTTACCTTCAAGTTTCTTGAAACTAACGTCTTCTTCTACATTACCAATTTCTGCTGATTCACCAGACAATTTTGCACTTTGTTTTTCAGTATCTAATGTTAAATCGACCACATTATTGCGTCCTGCATGTGTTAATAGGCTTGCCCGATCAAGCGCACTGGAAAGTTCCATTAAGTCAAATTCTACAGTTGTTGTGCTATCAGTTGGAATCAGGCGCTCAGTATCAGGGTAACTACCTTCAAGTAAACGTGAATAAAACAGAATGTTACCAATTTCAAAAAGTACTTGATTTTCACCAGGACAAACTTTAATTTCTGGATCTGTTTCACCGATAATCCGAGCAAGCTCAAGTAAGCTTTTTCCAGGTATAATCAGATCTGTTTTTGTTTGTGGCCCATTTTCTAAAGTTAATGCGCGACTGGATAATCTGTGAGAGTCTGTGGCCACAGCATGTATCTTGTCAGGACTAAAAGTAAAGTGGACACCTGTCAAAACTAGGCGACTTTCCTGCGTTGCCACTGCAAATTGAGTTTCGTTGATAATTTCACGAAAAGTTTTCCCCGAAATAACAAAAGAGGACTCGTCTGGAATTTCCGGTAATCTGGGATAGTTATTGGCATCTAAGCCATTGATAGTAAATTCACTGTTTTCAGAGATAATTTGGGTCTGAAAACTTTCTTTAACTTCTAATGAAAATTCTTTTCCTGGCAATCTTCTAATTATTTCACTAAAAAACCGAGCCGGTAAAACAATTGAACCTGTTGAGTCAACAGTTAAATCTTCACTTACTGGTATTTTAATTTCAATTGAAATATCAGTATCACTACCAGTTAGAAGTAACTCATCTTCAGTCAAATTAATTTTTATTCCACTAAGAATTGGAATTGTTGCTCTTGAAGAAATAGCATGCATTACATTGTTTAAATTGTCTAAGAAAAGATTTCTGTTTACTGTAAATTTCATTTGGTGCCTCCTGTTATTTTGTCTGTTTCCTTTATATTAATTATATATTTAATTAGTAGTATTAGTAGGTCCTGTGATTTCTGTTGAAAAGTTACATAGTTCTTAAAATAACGTAATTATTACGGTTAAGAAAATGTGTAAAAGTTTCTTTTTTATCCACAATTAATAACTTTTAACGGTCAAGCATTTGCTTTAAATCAAATACTGCAGTCTTGATATCAGAATTTGTTTTAATTTCCCGACTGATTTTTTCGTAAGCATGCATCACAGTTGTGTGATCCTTGCCGCCAAATTCCTGTCCGATTTTAGGCAAGCTGGAATCAGTCAATTCGCGGGACAAGTACATTGCAATTTGCCTGGGAACCACAATTTGCCTGACCCGCTTTTTTCCTTTCAATTCAGTTGTTGAAGTTTGGAAATAATTAGCAACAACTTCTTGAATTTTAGAAATCTGCAGTCCCTGATTCTTTTGAACTAGTTTAAGGTCTGCCAAAGCTTCTCGAGCCAAATTAACATTAATATCTTCATGCTCAATTGTGGCGTGGGCTTGTACTTTTACCAAAGCCCCCTCAAGTTCACGAATGTTAGTGTCAACTTGTGAAGCAATATAGTCTAAAGTACTGTCGTCGATTGTTAAATTTTCAGCTTCAGCTTTTTTGCGTAGAATTGCAATGCGCGTTTCCAAATCTGGAGGGGTAATTTCGACTTGCAAACCCCAAGTGAAACGAGATACCAATCTTTCTGATAGATCAGGAATTTCTGTTGGCAGGCGATCACTCGTCATGACTATTTGCTTTTGATCATTATAAAGGGTCTCAAAAGTATGGAAAAATTCTTCCTGAATACCCTCTTTTTTAGCGAAAAATTGAATATCATCTACAAGTAGCAAGTCGCAAGTGCGATATTTTGCGCGAAATTGATCCTGAGTTTTATTTTTGATTGAGTTTATAAAATCATTAACAAAAGTTTCGCTTTGAATATAAACGACTTTCGCATTGGGACGCTCTGCCAGCATTTGATGCCCAATAGCTTGCATCAAGTGCGTTTTTCCTAGCCCCACGCCACCAAAAATAAAAAGGGGGTTGTAAAAACTACCAGGACTGTCAGCGACTGCCAAAGCTGCACCTGCAGCCAACTTATTGCCTTCACCCTGAACGAAATTATCGAAGGTGTACTTTTCGTTAAGCTTAAGATTACGGACAAATGCATTTTCCATTTGCGGTCGTGCATTTTCTGACATTGACTCTGTTTTTGGCTTAGGTGTTACAAGGCGCTCAGTACTTTTGTCACCTTCAATTTGAAAAACAGGCATGACTTCAATATTAGCGTAACCGTAGGCAGATTGAATTAATTGTGAAGCCAAATTTTTCTCCCAATACCCTTTGGTTACGGGATTTTGCACAGCAATTTTTAGTTCATGAGTTTCCTTATTATAGGAAACTGGTCTGGTATTTTTAAACCATGCATTATAAGCAACTTCATTAAAATGTTCACGCATCTCGCTATTGAAATGATGCCAAAATTTATTAATGTCAAACAAAATAATTCCCTCCGCGTACGTTAAGCAAAACTTATTTTACCATCTAATAAAAATGTTTTCCACAAGTGCACAAAAAGAATTCAGAATTAACAAGCTGTGGATATAATTTACAGATAAATACACAAAAATGTAAGTAGAATTTCTATGTTTTTGCTTATTTACATGGTTAGCTGTGGAAATCTTTTGCTTTAATAGCAGTAAATTTGACGGAATGTGAAACATATTATCCACATAGTGTGCAAAACTTTTTAAACAAGCTGTAGATTGTGGATAAAGCTGTGTAAAATGCTGTGAGTTTGATTTTGTGGATAATTTAAGGACTGCTATTTTAAACAAGCAAAACGAAGTTTAAATGGAAAATTGCCTTTTGTCTTAACATAAAATAAAAGTAATAAAAGCTAATATAACTAACAATTGTTACTTTTAAAATTCTTACTGCTAATAACATAATGCTTATACTTGCTTGGTTATGCGCTGGCAGATAATTTTATGAATAATTTTGAAGAGTGTTTGTAAGTCTATTAAAACTTGTAAATGAATAAAAAGCGTCTCTACTAAAATAAAATTAGTAAAAACGCTTTTTACAATTTTCTAAAAATCAATCTTTTAATATTCTGATGAACCGGTTGTTACATCAGTTTCTGCAGGCGTAACATTGACTTCTTCTACTAAACCGGAGAGGACTCTGCCGACTCTGCGGCCTGAATGCATTCCCTCGGCTAAGGCAGTACCTGATGATGGGTAATAATTTGCATTCCAGCCACCAGAGTTGCAGCCGACAGCATACAGGTGAGCAATCTTTCGGTCATCTTGATCAACTACTTCATAATTAGTAGTTACTTTTAAGCCGCCAATTGCACCAAAATTGCTGTCCTTGTGAGCATAAGCATAGAATGGAGCATGTAATTCTTGCAGGCCTTCTTTACGACCAAACTCTTTGTCCGCACCATTTGCGGCGTTTTTATTCCAGGTCTCTAGTTGCTGCGTTAAGTTTTCAGCTGGTACGTTGATTTTAGCAGCTAATTCTGCAATTGAGTCTGCTTTAAACATTTGTCTGGAATTAATATCCTTCTCCGTGTCTGCAGCAGATTTCCAAGGTGTAAATGGAGCAGAGAAAGTCGATGAATCGAAGATCTGCCAAGTCGGCTTATTCCAAATTAATTCTTGCTGATAGGTAGCACGGGTTAGATAGCCGTAAGTAGTATCTTCGTTAACATAACGTTTACCATTGCCATTTACGTAAAACATTGGTGGCGTCGGCAAATTATCTGCTGCACCTACATTGCTCTTAAAATCAACATCCATAGAGCCGCCCAAACCTTCAGTTGCAGCGTTAAGTGCTAATCCCATCAAAATACCGTCGCCGGTATCGTATTTAGAATTAGTCAAGGCATGATTTTTAATATCACGATATTGCTGAGGCGCAAATTCTTTAGCTAATTTTTCGTTATAGTCAATACTTGCAGTAGCAAGGACTACTCCTTTATTAGCGCGATAGTAACTAGTTTTGCCTTTGCAATTTGTTACTACGCCAACAACTGATTTGTCAGTATAGCTGTTAGTTACTAAATTAATTACAGGAGTATCAAAGAAAATTTTTATTCCCAGACGGTCAGCTTCTTTTCTAACAGCGTCAATCATTACGCAGCCACTGCCTAAACCGCCGCCGTGTTCATAAACGTGAATTCTTTGCGCAAAGTAATCTTTGTTTTCATAAGGAATGACTCTGTGGCCATAGACAGAGGTCCATTTTATTCCTAAACTTGCCAGCCATTCGATGTTATTAGCAGAATCCTCGGCTAATTCTTTTATCATTTGAGGATTTACTCTGCCTTCACCGGCTTGAATTAATTCTTGAGCATGTAGTTCAGGATTGTCATTTTGATAGCTTGTAAATTCTTTTTGATATTTATCGCCAGAACCCTGAATAACGCCAGCGGAATAATTACTAGTTCCGCCGACCATACCAGTTTTTTCAAAAATAACTACGTTGTTGCCATGCTTTTTGGCTTCAATAGCAGCTGATAATCCGGAGATACCTGAACCAACGACAATCACGTCATAGGTATCATTAAATTGCACTTGAGAAGCGATATACTTGTTACTGTTTACTTTGGCATAAACCGGATAGTTTGGCTTCTTACTTGGTTTTACTTTAGGATTAACAGCATCGTCTGCAGTTAATTTTCCCTGGGCAACTTCCAAGGCTTTATTTACGCCATTAACAACTGCTGAAGTACTTACTGAAGCGGATGTAACAACATCAATATCAGTATTGCCTGCTTTTTCAATTCTGTTAATCATCGTTGGAATTGCATAGGATCCAACTGTATATGGCTGGATACCGTCAACTGCAACTTTGATTATTTTACCATCCTTTAATGTAACGTTACTGGTTAATAAGCTGTGAAAGCCTTGAGCAGCACCTTTAAAAACACCACTTACCATAAAAATCTCCTTTTTTATATCAAAATTATTTAAAGCACTATGGAAAGCGCTTGTCTACAAAGTCAATTTTATCATTAATAAGTAATAGAATGATTAAAAAAGTGTAAAGAATGTGAAATACTGAGTAAACTAAATTGATCTTAAAATAATGTTATTGTGGCAAGTAAGTGCACTCTTTGAAAAAGGTTTCAAAATCAATACCATGATATTATTTAGAGAAATTTGTGAAAGGTAAAACAAAACTCATAATTAAATTTGATAGTAAAGTTATGAGCAAGCTTTTTTTGATACAATTAACAGTGCAGAATAATCTAATTATAAGCAACTGAAAATATTTCTTTTTATGAGGCACCAATATGAATTATCAAGATTATGTTGAGATTATGTTGAGCTAGGTTTAAAAGATGACAGCAATTTAAAGCTGATTCTTAAAGGAAATGTAGAAAATAACGGCCATAATAAGATTGGGGTCGTCAGCGTTGTTTACATTACAAAGGATGTTGAAAAAGCTAAACAAAAATTAAGTGAATTAAATGCCAGTAAGAAAGAAGAAGACTATTACATGATTTATAGCTGCCCTTTAGATAAATATTTACCAGATCTGGGGCACTATCCGTCAATTGAAATTACGCAAGGTGACTTGTCCTAGGGTATATCTTTAGATATGAACGGGATAAAATTAAAATCAGGTCACATCTTTGGATAAGGAAAATGGAGATTATAAAGTTAGCCAAGCGCTTTAATGAAAAAGGTCAAGTCCTATTAGAATGAGGCCGTATATTTAGGTAATAAATTCGCATTTTTTGACTTTTTACTTGGTTTTTTACTTTAATCATGGTATTCTAGATATTAAATTGTGCAGTCTGCATACAAAAAATTGGAGGTGTAGTTTAATGACAACTAAAAGAACTTACCAACCTAAAAAGCGTCACCGTTCAAGAGTTCATGGCTTTATGAAACGGATGAGTACATCTAATGGCCGTAAGGTTTTGGCTAGACGCCGTGCAAAGGGTAGAAAAGTCTTATCTGCTTAAACCACTGAAATCCCAGTGGTTTTTTTAATTTATAAGAGTGGAATGAAACGTTTTGAGAAAGTCTTATCGCGTTAAAACAGAAAATGATTTTCAAACAGTTTTTAAATCAGGTAATTCAGTAGCAAATCGGGCTTTTGTTGTTTATCAACTGGATAAACCGGAAAACAAGCATTTTCGCGTTGGTATTTCTGTTGGTAAAAAAGTCGGGCATACTGCTGTAGTTCGTAATCGCCTCAAACGTTATATTCGTGCAGTTCTTACGGAAAATAAACCTTTAATTAAGCCACATGTTGATTTTCTAGTCATTGCTAGACCGTATGCGCGTAATTTTAGATGGGATGATGTTCGTAAGAACCTCTTGCATGCACTCTTTTTAGCCAATATAATTGAAGAGATACCGAATAAAGTTGAGGAAAATTAGAGTGAAAGACATTTTAACTAAAAAGAATGTCAAGCGTCTACTTGTACTGCTGACAGTGGTTGCATTAGCAGTTGTTTTAACAGGATGTGCATCCACTGGCACGCTAAAACCAGTTTCACATACAAGTGGCAGCTGGTGGGATCGCTGGGTCATTTATTATATGTCCACGTTTTTGTTGTGGCTGTCGAAACTGATTGGCAACAATTACGGCTGGGCAATTATTATCTTTACAATCATTGTACGGCTAATTTTGTATCCGCTTAGTGCAATTCAGATTAAGAGCACTACTAAGATGCAAAAAATTCAGCCGGAAATGGACGCTTTGCGTAAGAAATATCCTGGCAGCGATACAGAGTCGCGTACTTTACTTTCGCAAGAAACAAATAAGCTCTATAAAGAAGCTGGGGTTAATCCCTATGCCGGCTGTTTGCCTTTAATTATTCAGATGCCAGTTATGCTTGCATTATACGGAGCGATTGCGCAAACTCCCCAGCTCATGACTGGCCACTTTATGTGGATGGATTTAGGTAAGCCTGACCCATACTTTATTATGCCGATTTTATCAATGATTTTGACATTTGCGTCAACATACATTAGTCAACTTTCAATGCCAAAGGAATCACAGACTTTGTCATCAAAAATTATGACTTACGGGATGTCAATTATGGTTGGTGTAATGGGGATTTACTTCCAGTCAGCTATTGTTGTTTACTGGGTAATTTCTAATTTATTCCAGGTAGTTCAGACTTTTATTCTGCAGAACCCAATTAAATATCGGCGTGAGCAGGAAGAAAAAGAGCGCCAGGAGCGTGAACGTAAACGGCAACTGAGAAGAACGTATAAACGGTTAAAACGCAGAAAATAATATTAATCTAAATTAATGATTTAGATAAAGTAGTCAAAGTGCTTTATCCATCATGATTATTCATGGTGGAATAATGCGCTTTTTTTATTGAAAAGGAGAAAATCATGGCACAAACTTTAACGGAGTTTGATACAATTGCAGCGATTTCAACGCCAATTGGTGAAGGTGGGATTTCTATTGTCCGCATGTCTGGTGAAGAAGCAGTTAAAATTGCCAATCAGGTTTTCAAGGGTGCGAATTTAACTAAAGTGCCGACGCATACTATTCATTATGGACATATAGTTGATCCTGCAAGTGAGCAGGTGATTGACGAAGTTATGGTATCTGTAATGCTGGCACCTAAGACTTTTACCAGGGAAGATATTGTTGAAATTAATTGTCATGGCGGCATTGTTGTCACTAATCGTATTTTGCAATTATTATTAAAAACTGGTGCGCGCATGGCCGATCCTGGTGAATTTACTAAAAGGGCGTTTGTTAATGGTCGCATTGACTTAACTCAGGCTGAAAGCGTAATGGATATTGTGCGCGCTAAAACTGATAAGGCCCGGCAAGTGGCTGAAAATCAGCTGCAAGGCGGCTTACTTGAGAAAATTAGGGCAATGCGGCAGGAAATCTTAGATACACTAGCCAATGTCGAAGTTAATATTGATTATCCTGAGTATGATGCGGATACTGTCACAGCCAAGCAGATGACCAGTGTTTCCCAGACAGTTATTGCTAAAATAGATAAATTGCTCAAAACGGCAAGTGAAGGAACGGCGTTACGTAACGGCTTAGCTACTGCAATCATTGGTCAACCTAATGTCGGGAAATCATCTTTACTTAATTATCTGACTCAAAGTGATACGGCAATCGTGACAGATGTTGCCGGCACGACGCGTGACACATTAGAAGAATATGTCTCGGTTAAAGGCGTCCCCTTAAAATTAATTGATACTGCCGGCATCAGACATACTGATAATAAGGTAGAAAAAATTGGGGTTGAACGTTCCAAAAAAGCACTGGCAAAAGCTGATTTGGTTCTACTCTTGTTTGATTCAAGTAAGGAATTAACTCAAGAAGACTATGCCTTAATTGATGCTACTAGTGGGAAAAAGCGAATTGCCATTTTGAACAAAACGGATTTGGGGCAAAAAGTTTCTGCTGCTCAGGTTAAAAAGCTGACTGAAAGTCCAGTAATCGCCATTTCAATTTTAAAGGAGCAAAATCTTGCTCAGTTAGAAGATGCAATTAAGGAGCTGTTTTTCCAGGGTATTGAGAATTCTAACGATCAAGTAATGGTAACCAACCAGAGACAAGTAGGCCTGCTGGAAAAGGCCAAAAAGCAGCTGCAAGATGTCGTTCAGGCGTTAAAAGACGAAGTACCTTTAGATATTGCCCAAATTGATTTCAACGGTGCTTGGGATACATTAGGCCAGATTACAGGAGAAAGTAGTCCGGATGAATTAGTTAATGAGTTATTTAGTCAATTTTGTTTAGGAAAATAGGTGGAAGTTAATGATTAAGAGTTATGACTCAAATGATTATGATGTCATTGTAGTTGGGGCTGGTCACGCTGGCAGTGAGGCTGCTTTAGCTAGTGCCAGAATGGGCCAAAAAACACTACTGTTAACGATTAGTCTTGATATGGTGGCATTTATGCCCTGCAATCCGTCAGTAGGTGGCCCAGCAAAGGGTACGGTAGTGCGAGAAATTGATGCTTTAGGCGGCCAAATGGGTAAAAATATTGATGCAACCTATATTCAGATGCGCATGTTAAATACGGGTAAAGGACCAGCTGTACGGGCCTTGCGGGCACAAGCTGATAAATGGCAATACCATGAGCAGATGAAAAAAGTGATTGAAGAAACGCCTAATTTGACTTTAAGGCAGGCGACAGTTGATGAACTGATTGTCGAAGATGGGGTCTGCAAAGGCTTAATTACTAATACTGGGGCTAAATATCACGCTAAAAGTGTTGTTTTAACCACTGGTACGTCAGCTCGCGGGCGCATTTTTATTGGTGAATTGAATTATTCATCTGGTCCTAACAATACTGTTCCAGCAATTAAATTATCAGAAAATCTGGAGAAATTAGGATTCAAACTGCGCCGTTTTAAAACGGGTACGCCTCCTCGTGTTAATAGCAACACCATTGATTACTCTAAAACTGAGGAAGAACCTGGTGATAAAGTTCCGCGTCATTTTTCTTATGAAACTAAAGATGAAGACTACCTCAAAAATCAGGTTTCCTGCTGGATGACATATACTAATAAAACTACACATAAAATAATCAACCAAAACCTGACCCGGTCTCCAATGTTTTCAGGAGAAATTAAGGGAGTGGGACCACGTTATTGTCCCTCAATTGAAACCAAAGTAGTTCGTTTTGCGGACAAGCCGCGTCATCAGATTTTTCTAGAGCCAGAAGGTAAAAATACTAAAGAAGTTTATGTCGGCGATTTTTCAACCTCAATGCCGGAAGAAATTCAGTTAAAAATGCTGCATTCGGTTGCTGGCCTTGAAAACGCGGAATTGATGCGCCCAGGCTACGCCATTGAATACGATGTAATCGATCCCTGGCAGTTAAAACATACCTTGGAAACTAAAAATATCAAAAATTTATTCACTGCGGGCCAAATGAATGGCACATCAGGCTATGAAGAAGCGGCAGGACAAGGTCTGATTGCTGGTATTAATGCCGCTTTGCGAGCTGCCGGTCAGCCGGGCTTTACCTTAGGTCGTGATGAAGCTTATATCGGTGTTTTAATCGATGATTTAGTAACTAAGGGGACAGAAGAGCCTTATCGTTTACTAACTTCACGTGCAGAGTACCGTTTGATTTTGCGTCATGACAATGCTGATTTGCGTTTGACGGATTACGGTTTTCAACTGGGCTTAATCTCTGAAGAGCGCTATTCCCAGTTTTTAGCAAAGAAAGAACAAATTGCGCAGGCTGCTAATGCTGTTAAAAAGATTACTGTTCACCCCACTAAAGAGGTACAAGACTACCTTGCAAGTATCGGAGAAGACAAGCTTAAAGCTGGTGTTAAAGCAGATGTTTTCTTAAGAAGGCCCAAAGTTAGGGTAGCGGATATTGAACGCTTGACGGGGATGCCTATTTCGAATGAACGCTATGTCAGGGAGCAGATTGAAATCAACGTTAAGTATGCTGGCTATATCAAAAAGGAGCAGCAGCAAATTAATAAATTACACCGTCAGGAAGCAAAGAAAATTCCTGCAGACATCGACTATAATGCAATTGATGGTTTAGCAACGGAAGCGCGCGAAAAATTTGCCAAAATTAGGCCAGAAACAATTGCGCAGGCTGAACGGATTTCGGGAGTTAATCCGGCAGACATGGCAATTCTAAGCGTTTACGTGCAAAATGGTCGCTACGCTAAAATTCATAAATAAATTTAGTAAAAACTTAAAACTTATAAAAAATATTTTTCTTTAAATAATGCACACAAAAGAATACACAAATTTTATGGTAATGATCAGATAATCACAAATATGATTATTGCTATTACCTAAAAGTTATAAATTAATTGCTTAACTTTGTGAAGATAATATTTTTACAAAGCGCTTACATCTTGTGATAATCGTTAATTTTGGTCACTTGAAATTGTGAAATTATATGTTTTAATACAATATGTAAGTAAACATGTATTTAAGGAGATGCACTTTAAAATGGCAAAAATTAATGGCGCAAATGCCATGCTCCAAGTTCTATTGGACTGGCATATTGATCATATTTATGGTTTTCCGGGTGGCTCATTTGACTCAACAATGAATGCTATCCATGACTTTAAGGGTAAGATGAAGTATATTGAGGTTCGGCATGAAGAAGCCGGTGCTTTAGCTGCTTCAGCTGAGTATAAATTTACTGGCAAGGTCGGCGTATGTTTTGGTTCAGCCGGTCCTGGTGCTGTTCACTTGATGAACGGTTTGTATGACGCAAAATACGACAAGGTACCTATGGTAGCTATCGTAGCTAACGTTCCAACTGGTCGTCAGGATATGGATTTCTTCCAAGCTTTTGATGAAAAGCCTTGGTTTGATCCAGTCGCTGTTTGGGATCACCAAATCAAGCGCGCAGATCAAATTCCTGCAATGATGGATGAAGCAATCCGTCAAGCATATGCTAAGAAGGGTCCAGCTGTCTTAATTCTTCCTAAGGACTTTGGCTGGGACAAGATTGATGACAATTTCCGTGTAAATTACAATGCATTGCAAGCAATTCCTAATTATGCAGCTCCAAGAAAAGACGAAGTTGAAGCAGCTGTAAAGGTTCTTGAAGAAGCAAAGAACCCAGTTGTTTACTTCGGTTTAGGTATGAAGGGTCATGGCGATGTCTTAGAAAAATTCGCTGAAAAATTCAAGACTCCATTGATGTCTTCAGTTATGGCTAAGGGTGTTGTTGAAGATAAATGCCCAGCTTACATGGGTTCAATTGGTCGTGTTGCTCCTAAGCCAAGTGACGATATTCAAACTCATGCAGATGCTGTTATCTGGGTAGGTAATGACTCACCATTTTCATTGTTCTTCTTTGACCCTAAGGCTAAAGTTGTACAAATTGATGTTGACTCAGAAAAATTAGGTAAGCGTCACGCAGTTGATGTTCCAATTTTGGCTGACGGTGCTAAGACTTTACAAGCTATTATTGATGCTGGTCAAGCTCGTGAAGAGTCACCACTTTATAAGGCTGCTATTGCAGATCGTCAAAACTGGGAAGAATGGGAGCACAGCTTTGATGATTCAGACGAAATGCCAATTCGCCGTGAACCAATCTTTGACATCATCAACAAATATGCTGATGATGATGCACAATTTGCTATTGATGTTGGTAACATCAACATTGACTTCCAACGTTTAGTAAACTTGCATGATGACCAAACTTGGGCAACTTCAGGCTTGTACGCAACTATGGGCTTTGGTTCACCAGCTGCACTTGCTGCTGCAACTGCTCACCCAGAACGCGAAGTTTGGAACTTGAGTGGTGATGGTGGTTTTGCCATGATGAGCCAAGAATTGTTGACTGAAGCTCGCTACAACATGCATATTTTAAACGTTGTCTTTACAAATGAAACTTTAGGTTACATTGAAGCTGAGCAAGTTGATGAATCACACCAACCATTATCAGGTGTTATTATGCCTAATAACGACTGGGCTAAGGTTGCTGAAGGTATGAACGTGAAGGGTGTAACTGTACGCACTAAGAAGGAATTCGAAGACGCAGTTAAGGAATTCAAGCAAATGGATGGACCAATGTTGGTTGACATTAAGTTCACTCATGACATGCCTTACTCAAGTGAATTGAATGCTCTTGATGATCCAGAATTTGTTAAGAAGTATCAAGCAGAAGCATTGAAACCATTTAGCTACTTTGCTGACAAGTACGGCGTGGTAGCAGATGTTGCTTCAGGTGCTTCAGAAGCTGAAGAAGAGGAGCCGGAGCCAGAACCAGAGCCTGACACAACTTCAGGTGCTTCAGCTCACTAATAGCCCTATATATTGGTTTGAAAAAAGCGAAACTTTTTGAAAGTTTCGCTTTTTTGCGGTCTTACAAGTATAATGATAGAGTATGAAACTTAAAAGATGGAGGACTATAAATGCAACAGTTCGGAATTATAGGCTTATCAGTAATGGGTAAGAACCTTGCTTTGAATGTAAGAAATAATGGCTTTTCCGTTTCTGGTTTTTCTATTGATAAACCAGAAGTAGATGCTTTTGCTAAATATGAAGATGATAAGTTGAAACCAACATATTCATGGGAAGAATTTGTTGATTCTTTGGAAAAACCACGTAAGATTTTAATCCAAATTGCGGCTGGTAAACCAGTCGATGAAACTTTACAAAAATTATTACCACTTTTGGATAAAGGCGATATTTTACTTGACGGTGGAAATTCAAACTTTCATGATACTAACCGGCGCTATCATGAAATGGAACAACATGGTATTCACTTTATTGGCATGGGTGTTTCAGGCGGTGAAGAGGGTGCTTTAAATGGTCCAGCTTTGATGCCGGGTGGAGATGAAGATGCTTATAAGAAAGTCGCTCCGATTTTAGAAGCAATTGCAGCTAAAAACTCTGAAGGTCATCCATGCGTCAGCTTTATTGGGCCTGAAGGCAGCGGTCACTATGTTAAGATGGTACATAACGGGATCGAATATGGCATTATGCAGGAATTTTCTGAAGTTTATGATATCCTACGTAAAGTTGCAGGCAAAACAAATGATGAAATGTCAGCTATTTTTGCTCACTGGAACGAGGGGCTGGTTAAAGCCTACCTAAGTGAGATTACGGCTGAGGTTTTAAAGCAAAAAGATAACCTAACCCCTGACCATGTAATTGATCATATATTAAACGTGGCTTCTTATAAGGGTACTGGGAACTGGATGTTGGAAGACGGTGTTCATCTGGGAGCTCCAATCAGCGTTATTGCAGAAGCAGTTATTAGTCGCTTCATGTCTAAGGCCACTACTCGTGAAGGTAAAGAAATAAAGTGGAATGGTGAAGTCCCTCAAGATTTGATTGATAATTTGGGTAAAGCACTACAATTATGCCAAGCTGTTGCTTATGCTCAAGGCTTCCAACAACTAAAAATGGCTGCTGATGCATATAACTGGGACTTACGGTATCCTGCAATTGCTCAATCTTGGGAAGCAGGCTGCATTATTCGCTCATCTATGCTAAAAGATATTGAAAAGGCATTTGCTGAGGGTAAAAAACTCGACAACATGTTCCAAGATCCTTACTTTAAAGACTTAATGGATAAAAATATCCCAGCATTACGTAATGTAATTGTACTGGCAACTAAAGCTGGTATTCCAACACCAACATTAAGTGCATCATTAAACTACTTGGAATCAATTTTCAATCCTAGTCTACCTGCAAACTTAATTCAGGGTCAACGCGATTACTTTGGTGCTCATACATACTATAGAAACGACCGTGATGGAGTTTATCACACAGAATGGTATGAAGAAAAATAATGTTACACGTGTAACAACTAAAACCAGTTAAAGTCTTGACTTAACTGGTTTTTTGCTAGTGTTAAATAAAGAAAGTGGAGGTAAAATGAGAGATAAAAAAGTACAGATAAAACTCTTAGTAGAAGCTATACTAGTAGGGCTTGCTAGTGGCTTTGTCGTGGGAATTTTTCGCTTTGGCATAGGAAAGATGACGGAGCTGTGGCTTAACTTGTTTCACGTGGCACATCAGAATGCATTATGGTTTATCCCAATTATATTTGGCCTTATTTTAGTTGGATTAATCGCAGGTTATTTTGTTAAGCAATATCCCCATGTTGGCGGGTCTGGTATCCCGGAAGTTAAATTGCAACTTGAAGGAAATTTAACCTTACAATGGTGGCCCACATTATGGCGTAAAGTTATTGGGGGTATTTTAGTGATCAGTACAGGCCTATTTTTAGGCCCTGAGGGGCCTTCTTTGCAAATAGGCTCAACTATCGGTCAAGGCGTTGGCGAGGGCACTAAGGAGTCGAAAACTAATTCTCGAGTACTATTAGCTACCGGAGCGGCCAGTGGATTAGCTGCAGCTTTTGGAGCACCATTAAGTGGTGCGTTATTTGTACTTGAAGAAGTTTTTCATAATTTCTCTCCCCGCGTTTGGCTAAATGCACTTGCAGGTGCTTTAGTGTCGGATTTTGTTGTTTCAAATATTTTTGGCCAAAAACCGTCTTTGTCTCTTGTTTATCGCCATAGTTTTCCAGTAAAACTATATGGCTATTTGTTACTTTTAGGCTTAATTTTAGGTTTACTAGGTCACCTTTATAAAGTTGGTTTATTTAAAGGAAAAAAGTTATATGCTAAAATTACTTTCTTACCTAGTTGGCTATATGGATTAATACCTCTTATTTTATTGATACCAATTGCTTATTTTTGGCCCTTAATTACTGGTCCGGGAAATAGATTGATTTTAGCATTACCACAAATTATTAAACAAAGTAGCTGGAAAATAGTTGGTATGTTACTGCTTTTCTTTATTGTGAGAATTATTTTTTCTATTATTTCTTATGATTCGGGCTTGCCTAGTGGTATTTTCTTGCCAATATTGACAATGGGTGCTGTAATCGGGGCAAGCTACGGCCTTATTTTGGTTCAATTACATTTATTGCCTACAAAATTAGTAATTAATTTGATTATTTTCGCAATGGCTGGGTTCTTTGCTGCTGTAATTCGAGCTCCATTTACTGCTATTATATTAATTACGGAAATGGTGGGGTCACTGCTGCATTTAATGCCTTTGGCTGTGGTAGCTTTTGTTGCCCTGCTAGTTGATGAATTGCTTAATGGAGACCCAATTTATGGCACATTGGCGCGAGCAATGGTCGCAAACAATAAGGAACCTACCCCCGCGATATCAGGTAAAACTGATCAACTAACGGTACCAATTTATGAGGATAGTCAGCTCGCAGGCAAAAAAATCATGCAGATTAAGTGGCCTAAACATACATTGGTTAAGGCAGTGTATCATGATGGCCAGTATCTGATTCCCAACGGACGAACATTAATTAAAGCTGGTGATTCATTAGTTTTAACACTAGATGCCGGCCAACGTGGAGAAGTATTTGGCCAGATTAAACAAATGCAAAGAGTAAAATATGATGGCTAAAGGGTGTAAAGAAAATCATTAGATAAACTTCCATTTTTATAACAATTTTAAAAGCTAATAAATCTATGTTTTTAAACGTGATCTATTAGCTTTTTTATCATATCAAATTATATTTTTAAATATTTAGGCGAAGTTTCTGGTGCCCAGATTAAACAAATGACAAAAGCAAGAAAGAGAACGCAGGCACAAACGAGCATTGCTAAGTTGGGTCCACCAAGTTCTGTTAGAATTGGCAATAAAAATGTACCGGCAGCAGCGCCAATGCGACTGATTGTAATGCAAGTTCCCACGCCGCTTGCTTGAACTTTGGTGTCAAATAATTCGGTAGGATAAGGATAGTCAAGTACCAGACCTGAAGATAAAATGACTGCAAAAATTGAAAAGATAACTATTTTAATTAAAGAAGAAACATGAGGCATTAATGCTAGAATTCCTATTAATAGTGCGGATAATAGAAAATTACTGATTAAAAACAAACGGCGACTGAGATGATTAAAAAGATAAATGCCTAAAAATATTCCAACTAGCATGCTGACATTGTATAAATCTCCTGAAACATTAGGATTACTAATGTCCATGCCTTGCAAAAGAATTGGTAAAAAAATACTGATTCCAAAAAATGCAAAGGTTTGGCAAGCGTAAAAACTTCCTCCCACTAATGTACTGCGTAAGTATTTTTTACTAAAAAGAACTGTCCATGAAGTTTGCCCAGCCTTTTTAGGACGCTTAAAGTGACGTGAGATGCCCCATTTATGACCTAGTATTCTACCAATAAGTCTGTTCGCGGCTTTAATTTTACCTTTGCTGGCAAGCCATCCGGGTGAAGGTGGCAATGGAAATAGGCTGCGAAAGAGTGCAGTAATCAATGCTGGAATAGCACCTGTTGCTAAAATGATCTGCCAGGTATGACTACCATAGCCTACCAAATATGTACCGGTTAAGTATGAGGCAATGAAGCCTAAAACCCAATAGATTAACAAATGACTCTGCCTTTTGCTGTCTTCGCCTTTAGGCAGCCATTCAGTCAATAGAGCATTTCCAGCAGTATAATCAATCGCCATCATCAGTCCAATGCCAATCCTGATTAGAAATG
Organism: Lactobacillus laiwuensis; assembly: GCF_019972835.1. Classification (GTDB taxonomy): domain Bacteria; phylum Bacillota; class Bacilli; order Lactobacillales; family Lactobacillaceae; genus Lactobacillus; species Lactobacillus laiwuensis. The sequence continues at coordinate 108,763 of NZ_BPPB01000005.1, forward strand.
TTAAAGAAAGACTGGTCGTCAGAGGATGAAAAAGAGAAAGAATTGCTAAAACATACATATTGCTCATCAATAATTGACTGCGACCAATTTTATCGGATAAGCGACCAATCAGAGCACTGCTGGATAAGCCTAACAACCCACCGGCTCCAATTAATCCAGTCCATATGTTACTAATTTGAATGTATTTGGCAGCACTGTTCATAGCTACGCCAGTAATTCCTAGTGAAAAGCCACAAGTAAATTGCCCTAAAGCAATTGCAGTCATTACACGTAAATGAACTTTTGAAAGAGGTGCCTTTTTATAATCTTTTTTAATTGTTTTTGTCTTTTTTTCTTTCATGATAATAGACTAAATACGAGCTACTTAATCTACTTTACAACTTCCCCTTCATTGAATGAATTAACTGCTACTTAACATAACAAATTTTGATGATTCGTGCAAAAATAACCTAAAATGAATTAAAAGCAAAAGTTCATTTTTTAAAAATTAAAATGAATATAACTAAAATTAAGGCTGCAAGGAGCCAAATACTAAAATTTACCACTGCTTTTGCAGCATTTTTATTATCAAGGTTAGTGTGACTAATCAAATATTCGCAGGCAAATATCAAAAAGCTGAATGTGACCAACCACAAAATGGCGCAGAGTCTTCCAGCAATTGAATAAGGGAAAAAGCCAGAATTAAAACTGGTTAGTAAAGCAACAACAAAGAACGTAATAGTGCCAATATAGCGGCTGAACCATTTCTCCTTAGTGTTGGACATAATAAATTACCTTCTTTCAAGAATAAAATGTAAATATTTTTATGAATTATAATAGCAAGTAAATAAAAAATAAAGTGTAATTTATCAATTAAATATAAACAAAAAGGTCACTTCAAAAAGTGACCTTTGTAATTAGACAGATATTCTTACATATTTGTGATCAGGAAAAAGAGGACAAATACGACTAATAGAACATACATCATTGGTGAAACTTTCTTGGCCTGTTTAGAAGCGATCATAGTAATCGGGTAAGCAATCATGCCTAAAGCTAAACCGTCTGAAATGCTATAAGTTAATGGCATACCAACTACCGTCAAAAACGCTGGAAAAGCAATTTCAAACTTATCCCAGTTAATTTTCTTCAGGTTGCCTGCCATGAGCACCCCAACAATAATTAATGCTGGAGCAGTAACTGTAGTAGGGATAACTGCTAAAAGTGGACTAAAAATCATTGAAATCAAGAAAAAGATTCCTACAAAGATTGCAGTTAAACCTGTGCGACCACCCATAGCGATACCGGCACTTGATTCAACAGATGTACCAAGTGGTGCAGTTCCTAAGACTGCTCCTTCAACCATGGCTAACGAATCCGATAGGAACGCTCTACCAATTCGTGGTATTTTACCATTTTGATCAACCATTCCTGCTTGTTCAGTCATGCCAATCAGCGTTCCTGCAGTGTCGAAGAAAGTAACCAGTAAAAAGGTTAAAACTACCATGAATAGTTGGGGAGTATTAATATCTTTTAAATGAAATACGGCTTGACCAAAGGTAGGAGCAATGCTTGGTGCGCTGGCGATAATTCCTTTAGGAACCGCAACTTGGCCAATAATAACCCCAAAGACAGCTGTTACTACCATACCAATAAAAATGGAACCTGGCACATTCATTGCCATTAAAATCACAGTTAAAACTAAACCGAAGAGGGTAATCCAAACGGCTGGTGAATTAAATTTGCCCAAAGTAACTAAATTTGAATCACTATTGACAATTAATTTGCCGTTTTGCAGGCCAATAAAGGCAATAAATAAGCCAATACCAGCCGAAATAGCATATTTCAAATCCTGTGGAATGGCATCGACCACTATTTCACGAAGTTTCAAGACTGTTATTAAAATAAACAAAACAGATGCAACTAAAACAGCAGCTAAGGCAGTTTGCCAGTTAATGTGCATTCCGCCACAAACGTTGTAAGCGAAAAATGCAGCACTGCCAAGTGTGGGAGCCAAGGCTACAGGATAGTTAGCAACCAGACCCATAATAAAACAGCCGATTGCAATTGAAACTGCGGTTACTGTAAAAGCCGCTCCCTTATTAATACCTGCTGCGTGTAAAATGTTAGGGTTAACAAAAAGGATGTAGGAGAGACTGACAAACGTGGTTAATGCAGCTATTAACTCGCGCTTAACAGTGGTATGCGCATCGTTTAAATGAAAGACTTTATCTAATGTCGTCATTTTTCCTCCAAAAAATATTAAAATTATAAAGAACTAATATAACTAGTATATAACTTATTTAGTATAAAAATCCATTTTATTCAAAATTATTTCCCAGGTAATAAAAAAAGCAAATCTGGATAGATTTGCTTTAACAGCTTACCACATACCAATTAGTTTCATCCAGGCTAATCCGATTATGCCATAAACTAAGATATAGAAGATACCGAATATAAAACTAAGTTTCCACCATTCATTTTGCTTAACATATCCTGAAGAAGCTAAAACAGAAGCGGCAGGGCTGGAATAGTGAGTTGTGGAACCCATAATTGCTGAAAATAATGCTAAAAACTGGGCTGCTAGTAATTTAGGTGCGCCAGCCGAGATGGCTACGGTTAAAAGTGGCAGATACATTGCTGAATTATGAGCTGTGGCACTTGCAAACAAGTAATGGGTGTAGAATAAAACAAGTGCTAAAACTACTAGAACTAATAGCCAGTTGAGACCCTTCATTGCACTGGAAATACTAGTTGATATCCAACCTATTAAACCGAATTGAGTTAGTTTTTCAGCCATGAATACTAAAATAGATAACCAGATCAGAATGTTCCAAGCTCCGGTTTCACTTAGCAAGTCTTTTGGTGCTAATACACCTGTGAGTAGTAAAAGTGAAACGGAAATAAATGCAATTAATGTAGCATCTATTCCTAGAGTACTGGAAAGCATCCAGAGTACTAAAGTAATTGCAAAAATAACTGCCATTAATTTTTCAGGCAAAGTAAGTTTACCCATTTTTGCCAGTTCACCGTCAGCCCATTCTTTAGCGTTAGGAGTTTCCTTGATTTCTGGTGGGTAAAGTTTATAAACAAAATATGGTACAACAATTAAACAAATTGCTGCAGGAACAATGCTGGCCATTAGCCATGGCATCCAGCTAAGAGTTACACCTGCTTTACCAGCAAGTGCAACAGCAATTAAGTTGGGTGCGCAAGCAGTCATAAATAATGATGAAGTAATAATGTTAACTTGAAATTCCGTAAAAGTTAGATATGCTCCCATCTTTTTACGTGATGGGTCATTGGGCTTAGAGTCAAATGTATTTGCTAATGATTGAATTAATGGATATACCACGCCACCTGCTCTCGCACCATTTGAAGGAGTTGCAGGAGAAACTATTAAGTCAATAGCACCAATAGCATAGCCTAAGCCTAAGGATTTATGACCAAACCATTTAACAAAATATAAAGCAATTCTTTGACCTAAGCCGGTTTTTACAATACCACGTGAAATCATAAAAGCCATAACGATTAGCCAAGCAGATGAATTGGAGAATGCGTCAATTGCTCCTTTTGCAACGACCTTCCCGTTAACAATTTTGTCGGCAAGGGGTGCAAGCCCGAGGCAAATAGTAAGAGTAAAGCCTATTAGAGTAACACCGCTAATAGCTATTGGTAACGTAATACAACCAATGATAGTTCCAATAAATATTGCCAGCATATGCCAGGCTTGAACTGATACTCCTGCAGGACGAATTGGGGTTGTAAACCAGATAATAAGACCAAACAATAGTGGCAATATAAATTTTTTATAATCTATCGTCTTCATAAAAGACTCCCTTCTAAATAAAAAAGCAAATATATTAGGCGAATAAACACCCTTATATTTGCTTAGTTTAACATATTATTCTTTTAAAACAATTAGTAAGTTTAAAAATTCAATACCCATAAGAACACGATGAATACGAAGAAAAGTATCCACATCATTGGTGTAACTTCTTTTATTCGCTTAGCAGCAACCATACATATAGGATATGTTATTAGTCCTAGGGCTAAACCGTCTGAAATTGAATAAGTTAAAGGCATACCAATTAAAATTAAGAAAGCGGGAACTGCAATTTCCATTTTGTCCCACTGAATATGAGCTGTATTTTGAGCCATCAAAACCCCGACTATAATTAATGCTGGAGCGGTGACGTGAGTAGTAAATAGTCCTAAGAGTGGACTGAATATCATTGAAATTAAAAAGAAAATTGCTACAAAGACTGCAGTTAGACCTGTTCTGCCGCCAACAGCAATACCAGCACTAGATTCGACAAATGCACCTACAGGTGAAGTTCCTAATACTGAACCAACCATCATGGCAGTGGAATCTGAAGCAAGTGCTTTACCTACCCGGGGCATCTTATTGTCTTTCATAAAGCCGGCTTGTTGGGCTAAGCCAATTAAAGTACCTGCAGTATCAAAGAATGTTACTAAAAGAAAAGTAAGAACAACAACCCACATTTGTAAAGTATTGATGTCTTTAACATGAAAAATTGCTTGACCAAATGATGGAGCGATACTTGGTGCAACAGAAATTATTTTAGTTGGTAAAGAAATTTGCCCTGTGATTACACCAAAAATGGCTGCTAAAACCATTCCAATAAAGATAGCACCTGGTACATTTAAGATCATTAAAATAACGGTAACAATTAAGCCAAAGATAGTAATCCAAACAGCTGGATCATGAAGTGATCCTAAACCAACTAAAGTTGATTTATTTGCTACGATTAAGCCACCATCTTGCATTCCCAAGAAAGCGATGAACAAACCAATTCCGGAAGAAATGGCAAATTTTAGATCGGAAGGAATGGCGTTAATTATCATTTCTCGCAGCTTAAACATAGTAATTAAAATAAAGATGATAGATGCTACGAAAACAGCAGCTAAGGCTGTTTCCCATGAAACATGCATGCCTATGCAAACTGTATAAGCAAAAAACGCATTGATGCCCAGGGCAGGAGCTTCTCCAATAGGGTAATTGGCAACAATTCCCATAATTGCGGTACCCAGAGCACTAGCTAAAGCAGTGGCTGTAAAAACTGCACCTTTATTCATGCCACTGGCTCCCAGAACACTAGGATTAACGAATAAAATGTATGACATACTGATAAAAGTTGTTAATCCAGCTAGAAATTCGATTTTAACACTGGTTTTATATTTATCGAGTTGAAAATAACTCTTTATAAAGTTCATCTAACCTCTCCCAAAATTATTGTTCGCGTTTTACATCAAAATCAACGCCTACAATAGTTTATCATTCATTTAAAACAATGTAAACCCGAATTATATTAGCGAAAAGGCCATAGAATAACTATAATCTTTAACTAAGTACATTCGGCTAAGAATTGACCAACTAATGCTTTAATCGGTAAAATGAACATAGGTCAGTAGTAGATTATGCATACTGTTAGGAGAAAAAATGGGAATACTAATTTTTTCGGATATAGATGGCACATTAATTAACTCAAAGCAAGAAGTAACACCGAAGACTAAACTTGCCATTCGTAAACAAATTATTAAAGGCAATGTGTTTGTACCAGTTTCTGCACGTATGCCTAAAGCAATTATGTCTGTTGTGGGAGAAATTACCAAATCATGTCCAATGGTAGCCTATAATGGTGCTTTGGTTTTAGATGAAATGGGTCATATCCTTGATTCTCATTTTATGTCTTCTTCAAAAGCTGCCAAAATATGTTCTTATATCGAACGTCAGAATAATGGCGTGGTGTGGAATGTCTATAGCGGTGATAATTGGTATTATTTCCCAGGTAATAATAATGATTTGGTTGAAAATGAAGAAAAAATTGTTAAATTTAGAGCACAACCCAGTTCAATTACTGAAATAAAACATCTTGAACATGTACATAAAATTTTACTCATGGGAACACCAAGCTTATTAGATAATACTCAAAAAGAACTAAGGCGGCTTTATCCAGAACTCTATATAGTGAAATCTGCTGCAAATCTATTAGAGGTCGTTGTTAAACGAGTTTCTAAAGGTCAAGGGGTAAAAGTAATAGCCCAGGCTTTTGGCATGGAACTGAAAGACTGCTGGGCTTTTGGGGATAATTATAATGATGAAAAAATGCTTCAATCAGTTGGCCATCCTGTAATAATGGGGAATGCACCGCAAGATTTAAAAAAGAAATTTAAAACTACTTTAGATAACAATCACGATGGAATAGCTGCAATACTTGACAATTTAAATTAATCCTTTTTTGTTTGAAGCAAAGGAGATTCAGCTTTGTTGCCAAACCATTTGTGATTAATCTTTGTTAAAGTGCCATTTTTTGCCAGCTTTTCTAAGGCGTAATTTATCTTCTTATGCATTGTTAAGTCGCTTTTTCTCATGCCTACGCCAAATTCTTCTTTAGGGAATGGACTGTCAATTTCGGTAAAGTTTTCCGGGTGTTTTTGCCGAGAAATATAATAATTCGCATAGGTGCTGTCTATCAGCAAACCTTGGATACGACCTGCATTTAGGTCTATAAATGCATTAGTGAAGGAATCATAGAGAATCGGGTCTTGATTTTTAATATGATTTTTAAAAACTTTTGGATATTTCATTACGTCATTATAGCCGGAAGAGCCAGTTTGAACGCCCAAAGTCTTATTTTTCATTGTGGCAATGGTATTAATTTTATTCTTTTTAAGACTTACTAATACCTGAGAAGTATATAGGTAAGTTTTACTAAAACTTACCTTAGCTTCACGCTCTGGGTTCTTGCTAAAACCATTCCATATAAGATCAATTGTGCCGTTTTTTAATTCGGTAGTATTCATGGACCAGTCAATTGTTTGAAAACTGACGTTAATACCATATTGTTTAAAAACAGCATTTGCGAGATCAACGTCGTAACCAATTAACTGACCATTTTTTTGCCTAAAGTCCATGGGCACAAAAGTATCATCTACACCAACTGTAACGTAGCCACGTTGCTTGATATGAGACCAGTTGTCAACTGCGTTAGCGTTTCTATTAACTGATATGCCACTACAGGCAGAAATAAATAAAGTACAGATGAGCGTTATTATGAGGGTTAAGAGGCGCTTGGTTTTCACTTATATTACCTTCTTATCATCTAATGCTTTTACTTTGAATACCTGATCGGCCACTTGGCTGGCAAATTCCATGTCATGAGTAACAATAATTTGCGTCATGTTGTTATTATTTTTAAGCTTTAAAATTATTTCTCCGACTTTTGTTCTTAAAGCAGGATCTAAAGCAGAAGTGGGTTCGTCATAACATAGAATATGGGGTTCCATTGCTAGAGCACGTACAATAGCTACTCTTTGCTGCTGACCTCCAGAAAGCTGATAGGGATAGAGTTGTTCTTTACCCATTAAATCTAATTGTCCAAGCAATTTTTGCGCACGGGCTTGTGCTTGATCTGCACTTTCTTTTAAAACTAGTGTTGGTGCCAAAGTAATATTTTCGATTACAGTTAAATTGGGAAAAAGCTCATAGCTTTGAAAAACTACTCCGATAATATGACTTTTACTATCAGGAGCGGCCGGATCAAACTTTTGCCCATCCCACAAAAAATCACCGGAATCAATTTTTTCTAAACCACTTAAGCAGCGCAGCAAAGTAGTTTTTCCCGCTCCAGATGGTCCCACAATGGCTAAAATTTGTCTGTCAGGAATGATTAAGTTTAACTTGTTTAAAATCGTACGAGAGCCAAATTTTTTGGTAATGTTTTTAAGTTCTAGCATAGTATTTCCCCTAATTTACTTCCACTTTGCAAAATTGTGTTCAATTTTTTTCAGCAAAAATGATGCGATACCTGTCATTAATAGATATATTATACCGACTATCACTAAAGGAATTAGCGTTACATCTCTTGCTGTAGCAACATTGCCAGCACGTAAGAGCTCACCCAAACCAATGACATAGACTAAAGAAGTATCTTTAACTAAGTTGATCACTTCATTGCCAATTGAAGGTATAACTATTTTGCTGACCTGAGGAATAATAATATGGCTCAATGTTTGCCAGTAATTTAATCTTAAAACGCGAGCACTTTCGTATTGACCTACAGGGATTGATTGAAAGCCACCACGGAATATCTCAGCAAAATATGCTGTATAGTTTAAAATAAAGGCAAAAAGTGCTGCATCGTAGCGCTCAAAAATGATGCCGACTATCGGTAAACCATAGAAAATAAAAATTAATTGCAGCAGAAGAGGAGTACCCCGCATAATCCAAATGTAAAATTTTAAGATTAATCTTAAGGGCTTAAAATGCGAAAGCAAGCCTAGGCTGACTATAATTCCCAAGGGAATAGAAACAATTAAAGTCCAAAAGAATAAAATTAATGTCATCTTTGCACCTGAAATTAAAGAGGGCATAATTGAAAGGATATAGTTCATTTTTTCTCCTTCTTACTGAGATTAATTTGATTAGAGAGGCTAATATGCCGCTCTTTTGATACTAGCTAAATTATATAAATTGATTAAAAAAATATGTGAAAAAATATATGTTTTAATCATAACATAGTTTTCGAAATTTTATTTAATCAATATGGAAATTTGTAACTTGCTGATAGTTAATTTTGATAAACATTACATGAAAAAAGCCACTAGCTGTAGCTAATGGCTCTTTAAAATGGTTTATGGTTGCTCAATTTGAATATCTGTTGGTTTATCCCAAGAGTTAGGTAATTTACCCATTTCTTTTAGCTTGGCAACGATTTGATCAAGTACAACTTCTCTAGCATGGTCATCAGTCATGAAGTCTAGCTTGTCACCATCTATTTCCATTTTAGGAGAGTAATCGTATTTTTCATACCAGGGTTTGTAGTAACGCAAAAGTCTCTTATAATAATCTTCCAGCGTCGCGTCATAACTCAGCTGTTCGTATGGTCGACCACGTTTTTGAATCCTTTTAATCATAGTGTCATATGAAACCTTAATATGAACCAGAAGATCAGGATTTTTCTTTGGCATGTGCTTAAGTTCGCCCATCATATTATTAAGCAGTTCATAATATGTATCAACTTCTTCTTTGGTAGCCCGACCAATGTCTGCATTCATTTGGAAGAAAAGGGCATCTTCATAAATTGAACGATCAAGAACGTTATTATCATCAGTTAGTGCATCCTTGATACTACGAAAACGAGTATTTAGGAAAAATACCTGAAGTAAGAATGCATACTTTTTAGGATCGGCATAAAAAAGTGGCAAAACAGGATTGTTATCTACACTCTCGTAAAATGGTTTGGTTCCTAAATACTTAGCTAATATACTGGTTAAACTGGATTTACCGGCTCCAATTGGCCCGCTTAAAACAATAACTGTCATCACGTTCCTTCTCTATTCTAAATTGCCTATTGCGTGCAACTTATTATCAATTTGATTTAAAACTTCTTTTTTGGCATCTTCATCGCAGATAAAATCGTATCTATCTCCATCAATTTTAATTTTAGGTGAGGCATCATATTTTTCATACCATGGTTCATAATACTTAATTAGCCGTGCGTAGTAGTCTTTTAAACTGGGATCTGTGCTAATTTGTTCAAATGAACGTCCACGTTTTTTTATGCGCTTAAGCATAGTGTCTAGAGAAACGTGAATGTAAATTAGTAAATCTGGCTTTTTGCTGGGATTACCTGGGGTATCTTCCATCATATTTTCGAGTAGACTATCATATATCTTAAACTCAGTTGGATCAGCCACTTTACTATCGGCGTTCATTTTGAAAAAGAGTGCGTCTTCATAAATCGAACGGTCTGAAACACTGTTTTTCTCTCGGATTGCCTGGTTGATTTGTGCTAAACGATGGTTAAGCAGATAGATATTAAGCAAAAAAGTATAGCGTTTCATGTCTTGGTAATATAAAGGAAGAACAGGATTATTATCTACTCCCTCGTAAAAAGCTTGTGTACCTAAGTGCTCAGCTAAAATACTAGTTAAACTGGATTTACCGGCTCCAATTGGCCCACTTAAAACAATAACTTGGATCACGTTCTTTCATAAATACAATATATAGATTCTTATTTAGTTTAATACGAGATATAGTGGTAGACAAGCAAAAAGTAAATTAAAATTTTAATCAAAAAGTCAAGTAATTTTGTATAATACAGAATAAAAAATTAAGTATTCAAGTAAATAATTTATTGCCAAAATTAGATGTTACACGTGAAACCAAAAAATCTGACTGATAAATCTTAATTAATTATTTGGCAGAGGATTGATGCCGATATTATTCGGTGTTAAGCCCTTTATGCTGTACTTTGATTCTTTCGATTCTGTGATAAATAAAGTAGTCAATAATTGCTCGTTTTGATTGCATTAAGTATGATAAGCGATTTTGCAATTATAGAACGAATTATTTTGTTTTTTAATGGCTCGAAAAAGTTGCAGTTGATATTTATATACTGCTGCTATGGGAAAATTCTAAGGACAAAAATTAAAAATAAATTGTTTTAATGTTAAAAAAGATATAAGATAGCAAGTAAATTATAAAATTATTAGTAAATGACGGAAATAAGAGCGCATAACTGATATCTTGAAAAGATTTTTATCTTTAGATAGTACGACTCGTACTGTGAGTAGCAGTGACGAACTTTTTGAAGAAGTAATGCAAATATATCTTATTTATTAAGCCAAATTCATTTTAGTATTAGCTTTTAAAACAGGCATTTAATTAAGAGATAGATAATGGAAAATTCTCTAACAAAATTTTCGCTTTGGACTTACGTTAAACGTAATTCAGGTATGTATGTCATTCTGGCCATTTTCTATTTCGGGCGGAATTTGGCACAAACTGCTGCCAGCATTTTTAAAGGTAATGCACTTACTGCTTTGACTCAGCATAATTTAAAGGGCTTTATGATTGATACAGGTTTAAACTTGCTAAGTTGGGGCTTTTTTCTGATTTTCTTTTTTTGTAGTTCACGATATTCTGCTGTAATCATCAAGGCTGTCGATAATTCCATTAGGAACGCATTGGCCCATATAATTGGTCGCCAAGAGTATGAAGACTTCAACAAGCACACGGAAGCTGACTATGTTTCTTGGTTTACTAACGATATTAACCAAATTAATCAAGATGGCTTTTTCAGTTTAGAGCAAACATTTAGCAGTGCACTCTTAGGCATTATTGCCAGTGTCATCCTGTTTTCTTACCATCCACTCTTATTTGTAACCACTTTGGTTTTTGCTGTTGTTATGATTTTATTTCCCCGTCTTTTTAAGAAAAAGTTGGAAGAGTTGTCGCAAAAACAAAGCAGGCAAAATGAAGTATTAACGGCAAAAATAACTGATGTTCTTGAGGGTTTTGTCAACTTGCTTACACTTGGTCAGCAAAAATTGCTCAATAAAATAGTTCTTGCGGCATCAGATAAGACCGGACAGGCTCGGGTTAATTACATTACGGAAATGTCCTTTTCTAATGCACTGATTAACCTGATTAGTGTGTCTGCTCAAACTATTTTAACTGTTGAATCCGGATATCTGGCCTTTCACAATCAGATTCCAATTGGTGCTATTTTAATTGTTGGTTCAATGTCTGGGAATGTCTTTGGCAGCTTGACAGAAATCAGTATTGATCTAACTTCAATTCGGGCAGTTCAACCTATTTTTGACAAATATAATAAATTGGCTAATACACAGGAAAAAACTGGGGATAAGAATGTTGCTCCTTTGACCCAGCAAATTGTATTTAGCAATCTTTCATTCAGCTATCCCAATAATGACAGACCTATTTTAATGAATGTTGCCGGCAGCATTAAGCGAGGCGAACGAGTGGCCATTGTTGGTCCGTCTGGTTGTGGTAAATCAACCCTCGTAAAATTAATTGGTGGTTTGTTAACAGGCTATCAAGGTTCGCTGACTTGGGATAATGATGAATACAGCGAACTTAATTTTAGTTCGCTGCACAAGCAGATTGCTTACATTGACCAGTCTGCCTATATTTTTGACGGCAGTCTACGCTATAACATCACTTTAGATCGGAAGACAACTGACAAAGAAGTTAATGCTGCAATTACGCGTGCCGGTCTCGAAGAGTTTGTTGCTGACAGCGCTAGCGGGCTTGACACTATTTTAAAACACGCCGGTAACAACATTTCGGGTGGACAAAAGCAACGAATTGCACTGGCACGGCAATTGCTGGGTAATCCGCAGGTTATTTTGGCCGATGAAATTACTTCCGCAATTGATGAAAAAGATGGCCAGAAAATTGAACAAAGTCTGCTTGATTTAGACAACGTCACTTTAGTCTATATTTCCCATCACTTGCGACCTGAAATTAAAAAGCAGTTTGATCAAGTAATCGAATTGGGATGATAGAATAATACTTCTTTTATCAACCAATTAAATAAGCTGTGAAACCCTAATCTTTTAGATTAGGGGCATAGTGTTTTTTGCAGATACGGTCAATGCAGATACTCTTAAATGCAAATGCAGCTATTACCTAAAATTCTGCAGAAATAAGCGGTAAAATTGATTGTTTCTTAGGAAATATAATATTTCCACGCACCGCCTTTTAAATGGAATGATAAAAATGAATGATGAACAATTTTTTAAATTAAGAAAGATACTAGATTCTTTTAAAAAACAAGCTCCGACAGCTATTATTGAAGAGAATATAAATAGCATTGAAAATTATAGGGCAGAATCTGTTGATGAGTATAATAGAGCAAAAAGTTATCTTGGCGAAAATAATAATTCGTTTAAATCTTTTCATGTAAGTGTGGCTTCCGCAAAAGATTTCTTGTGTTTATTGAATTTGCTGGGTGCAATACATGCAAATTTTAATATACGTTCAAAGCCTTTTATAATAGAAGGAGAAGAAAATAGTAAGTCGCTAAAAAAAGAGAACGACTATTTTAACAATTGGATGGAGTGTTTTTCAAACTATGAATTTATGATAGTTGATTTTGATGAAACTGCTTTAGACCAGGATCAATATTACGGTTAATTTCATTAATTCATAAAAAGGCAGTAAAGTTATGAAATGCTCCCCAATTTAGGACAAATTTGGAGGTTATTTTTATGACTAAATTATCTAAACAAGATAAAATTGAAATCTATCATCTTTGGTATGATTATCAAATTGATTCTACTGAAATAAGTCAGCTTTATCGGGTTGGCAGGTCTAATATTGATTATATTTGTTGGCTTTGATTGACCATCACGGTCTAGCTATTTTAGACCAGCCTTTTACTACTTCATACAAGTAATTTTAAGGAGCAAGCTTTCAAGGTATGATCAAACCTGACCTGATTAAGCGCAGCTTCAGTGGGTTTTATCCCAATCACAAATATGACAGAGTTCAAGCAAAGACCATGGCATTAGTCAATCACTGTCACGCAAGGGCAATTGGCTTGATGATGGTTTAATGGCAGGCTACTTCGGGATACTCAAACAAGAAGTGTTTTATGGATTTGCAGAGCAGTTTAAGAATCTCACTGAACTGGAAGATGTGATTAGAGACTACATTGAGTATTAAATCAGCAAAGAATCAAAATCAAACTAAAAGGACTAACTCCGATTGAATATCGGCAGTTAGTCCTTCGCTAACAACTAATAAAGTACCCTAATTTTAGGGTTCACATCATTAACATCAAAAGTGGTCTAGTCTTTTAAATTAAGCGATTACTGTTGTTTAGGAATAAGGCAAGCTTTGCTATAATTAAATTTGAATTGATGGCAAATTGTTTTGAGGGCGGTTGGCTGTTTCACTTGAAGGGAGAGGGTGCTTATGGCACGAAATCTTTTAGGAAGGTGTGCAGTCGGTGAGTGTGTACCATGCGCTAGAATTAGCGCTGGCCTTTGCCTCGTTTATTATTGTCTTGTTGACCTATATCGACAAGCACAGGTAAACAAAAAGACCGTCCCAACAATAACTTTGGCCAGTTATGGGATTGGTCTTTTTGATTAAAAACGTAATTGAGTCAACCGCCTTTAAAGCGGCTGCTTGAAATTCAGAGAAGAAGTCTTGTTTTTACAAGGCTTCTTTTCTCTATAGCATTATTTTAGCATGATTAAACTAATCTTGCACAAGAATTTGATTAAGTTATCTGAGATATCCCTAATTTTTCTCTATACGATTTGAATGCTATCCGAAGTTAACAACTAATAAAGCGTCCTAATTTTATGGTTAACACCAAAATTATGCTTTACCTTCTTTTTTTCATAAGTTCATAGTTTATTTGTTCTCAGACACGTACTTGCATGCACTTTATAAATTTTGCGTTTGCAGATTGAAATTATGTTTATTATTTAACTCTAGATTCTTTAGTTTCCTTTTTCTTTTCTTCGGCTTTATCTTGAACCTTATCTTTTTGATCGGTAATTTTATCCTTAGTGTCTTGAGCAGCACCGGTGATACGGTCTTGTAAGCTGACAGAGTCTTTTTCGTGTTGCTCTTTAGTTTTAATATCAACTACTGTGACGTTAACTTCAACAGTATCAAGACCGGTCATTTCTTTAACTTTTTCTTGAATCTTTTCTTTAATTTGATCATATAACTTGGTAATGTCTACGCCATATTCTGCAACGATCTCAATATCAACGGCTACTTGTTTTTTACCTACTTCAACATTTACACCTGAAGTGACGTCATCGCTATTAACAATTTTATCAGCAATATTTGAGAAAAAGCCGCCGTTAACTGTTAAAAGACCTTTAATGTCAGATAAGGCAATACCCACGATTTTTTGAATCACCTTTGAATCGTATTTTAGATCGCCTTTAACTTCAGGCTTTGAACTACTTTGATTTGAACTTGATTGTACCATATTGCATATACTCCTTATATAAATTATTTATTTTGCAGCATTTTTTTGAACACTGGCCAGTAATGTCCAACCAAAAAGCCGCAGACTAACATCACGATGACAAAAATAGTTTTGAAAAATCCCAGTACCAAAAAGCATAATGCTAGTAAAACACCAATTACAGCACCGCTTATTTCTGGGAGGTATTTTTTGTATTCTTCTTTCATCTTAACCTCCTTTATTGAACGCGCTTTTCAGGTTTATCACCCTTGTGATAATTGATAAACTTGATTTTAATTTTTGGTTTTTGCTCAATTCCTAGCAATTGCTTCAGCTTCTTTTTTAATTCTTCAAGATAATCGTCAAGTAGGGCGGCAATGTTTTCACTTGGACCCAAGTCACCGCCAATTTTAATTTTAATTCGGCGTCCTGTTAACTTGGAACTGACTTTTGCATTATTTAAGTAAGGCAAGTCAACAAGTGAATTCATTACATAACTATTAATGGCTTTTGAAGTGACCTTAACTTGACCATCACGTTTATGAATTAAATTAAAGTTTCTCTGGACTGGCCAAAATAGGATGACAATTAAACTAACAATTAGTATTATAAAAACAATTATACTAATACCAATTAAATACCAGGCAAATATCGGGTTAAGAGTACCTAAATGCGGTATTTTAATCTTTAAATATTTTTGCCAAAAACTACTGGTTTCCCATATTAAGTAACAAGGCACAGGTAATAGTAATAACATGCCTAATACCAATAGCCATTTTTTACTTCTCTTCAACTTATCACCATCCTCTCATGGTTCATCTTAATAATAATACTGATTATTTTAACAGACTAATAATATGCACCGTATGTATACAATAATAGTTTGTAAAACTGCACGCAAAAAGAGCGGTGTTTTAATGCACCGCCCTTTTTAAATTAATATCAGTTAATTAATCGTTGTAATTTGTGCTTAACTTGCTTGCTGCAGCTTGATCAACAATCAGGGTAACATTTTTATGCTTTTGCAAGATTGAAGCTGGGACTTCTTCAGTTACTGGCCCTTCAACCATCCTTTGGACAGCATCAGCTTTATTATCACCAAAGGCCATAATCACAATTTCTTTGGCGGACATGATATTTGCAATACCCATGCAAATTGCTGATTTAGGTACTTCGTCAATATTATTGAAGAAACGAGAATTGGCTTTAATAGTATTCTCTGTTAATTGTACTTCATGAGTAACAGAATCAAATGGTGTACCAGGTTCGTTAAATGCAATGTGGCCATTTTGACCTAAGCCTAATAGCTGAATATCAATTGGATTTTCAGCGATAATTTTATTATAGTCAGCAGCAGTTCCTTCTGGATCTTTGATGGCTCTAATACCATCAGGAACATATGAATGTTTGAATGGCTTTTTATCAAACAGATTCTTTTGCATAAAATAGTGATAACTTTGATCATTATCAGGAGTTAAACCTACATATTCATCAAGGTTAATACTAATTAAATCGCTGTTATCTAGATTACTCTCGGTCCATTCTTGGTAAAGATTTACAGGAGTGGAACCAGTTGCTAAACCAATTACTTTGCTGCCACTGTTAATACTATTCTTAAATATTTCAAAACCTTTTTTACTACCGCTATTCTTGTCACTTGAGATAATAACTTTCATTTTATTTGCCCCTCCATAGTTGTTATCTCAATTATAAATTGGTATATGCCAATTTGTCAATAAACTTAGTAATAATAGCAGGTATTGTTTTTGGTAAATAAAAAGTTCAACTAATGTTTGTTTCACATGTAACATTAATTGGACTTTTTTTAAAATTTTATTCGCTTCTTAAAGCAATAGCAGCATCCTTTTTAGCAGCCATACGAGCAGGTAAGTGCCCACCCAGCATTGTTAAAACTGTTGAAATAAGGATTAGTATTAAAGCATGTATTGGATTAAGTTGGGCAACATTAGCTAAATCTGTGATGGAGTAAAGAATACTGTTAATAGGGAAGACTAGCAGCCAGGCAACTACTACTCCCAAAATTCCGGAAAAGACACCTAGAATGAATGTTTCAGCATCAAACACTCTGGTAATATCTTTCTTACGAGCACCCAAAGCCTTTAAAATACCAATTTCTTTTGTTCTTTCAAGAACGGAAGTGTAAGTTAAAATGCCGATCATGATCATTGAAGTTACTAACGAAATAGCAGCAAATGCAACTAATACGGTAGTAATCCCGTTAAGTAAACCACCAGTCATTGAAGTAACGGCACTTGACATGTCAGTATAAATAATTTTATTCTTTCTTTTTTTACCACGATTCCATTTATCTAAATAATCAAGCACTTTATCTTTAGCATCAAAATCGTTGGGATAAATCATTATGCTCGTTGGAATGGTTGAACCACCAATTGATTGCAGCATCTGTTTCTTTTCTCGAGCATTCATATCTTGTCCGGTCATTACATTTTGTTTTGCCTTCTTCTGGGCTCGTACTATTTCTGATTTTTTATTTTTCTTGATAATGTTTTGAGTTAGCTGATCGCTGTAAGCAATTCCTGAAGACAGGAGTGCCATAGAATTCTCATCTTTTGGTCTAATGACACCTACAATTTGCATTTGGGTTTTGCTATTGTCATACATAGAATTACTAATTTTTTGCGGAATAAACATTCCTGTTGGCAATTTTTGGTAATAGTCATCGTTGTCGACAACTTTAAATTTCTTCCCAACAAATTTTTGATAATTTAACTTCTCACCTGCCTTAGCCTTCAAACCTAAGTTTTTAATAATATTAATGTTTAATTTGTTTTCGTTATCTGTAACTAAAACCAAATCTGTAGCCTTATGCGGCCATGCACCAGACAAAAGTTGATAATTTTCTTTAAGGAAATTGCTTTTACTGGAATTAAGTGTAGTAGGAAACACTGATGAGCCTAAGCCAGTGGCACTAATTGCTTGCATTCGCATTTGTGCAGCTGCCTGAGAGCTGTCTGAATTAGCTGCAATAGGAGAAAATTGGACACGCTTAATTTTATTTTTGCTGCGAGTGAGCAAATTCAGGTTAATCCCACGCTGATAGGAAATATTGTTAGCATAATTGGGATTTATTTTTTTGACGTAATTAACGTATTCTTGATTAATCTTATTTTGATGAGTTGATTCCTGCATCTTATCTTTTTCAACGGTTAAATAGCCCCGGTTTTTAACATTCTTTTCAGATTCATTCCGGTCTGCAACACTGCTGGCATCAGTAGCGGTTTGATTGATGGTTACGGGATATTTAGCCAGTGCTTTACTCATAGTCGTATCAATTTGCTTTTGAAAGCCATTGGATAATGCTAAGACGACAGCAATAGAAATAATACCGATACTTGAAGCAAAAGCAGTTAAAGTTGTTCTGCCTTTTTTAGTCATAATATTGGTAAAGCTTAATTTAATAGCATTCCAATATGACATTTTAGTACGCTTTAATTTAAAGGTATCTTTTTCTTCTTCAGGAATAAAAGGATTGGAATCATTTAAAATTTTTCCATCCTGAAAGTTAACTATTCGGGTAGCATATTCCTGAGCTAGTTTCGAATTGTGCGTAACCATAACTACCAAGCGGTCTTTTGACAGCTCTTTAATTAACTTCATAATCTGCTCAGAGGTTTCAGTATCAAGGGCGCCAGTGGGTTCGTCACATAGCAAAATATCGGGATTATTAGCTAAAGCGCGAGCAATAGCTACACGTTGCATTTGACCACCGGATAATTGGTTCGGATTTTTAGAAATATGTTCTTTCAAACCGACTTGAGTTAAAGCATCCATTGCTCTTTTGTGTCGTTCTGAGGCAGAAACTCCGGATAAATTCATTCCTAATTCAACATTGGCAATAATTGACAAGTGTGAGATTAAGTTATAATTTTGAAAAACAAAGCCGACAGAATTATTTCGGTATGCATCCCAATCAGTTTCCTTAAAATTCTTAGTAGATTTACCATTAATAATGAGATCACCACTATCATAGCGATCAAGTCCACCGACAACATTTAATAACGTGGTTTTACCGGAACCACTGGGACCTAAAATTGCAACAAATTCTTGGTTACGAAATGATATAGAAACATCATCAAGTGCATGAGTAACCGTATCACCGACATGGTATGATTTGCGTAAATCTTTTAATTGTAGCATGTCTGTTTCTCTTTCTTTTAATAATTAATTAATAACAGATAGTTTATCATTTATATGTTACTAAATCTAAGTTAATTTTTACAATAACCGTTAAATATGTAATTAAATGGAATCATGCTATTTTAAATCAGCTAATATAATTATAAAAACAACGTTATTAAAAGTATTAAACGTTAAAATAGCAAAATTTTATTTAGTTAACTAATAATACCAGTTAAATCAAATAATGCATACACCAAGAAAAAGATAATAAGTAATAAGATTGCGATGATATGACGTTTTTTATTTAGAATTAAAACTGCAGCAAATTCACGCACAATTGCGTTAGGCAGAAAGTAAAGACGAGTATAGCATCCTACACCATTTGCATTTAGACCAGCTGCTTTCGCGTAGAGAGAAGCTCTAAAAATATGGTAATTATTACTAAAAAATTTTGCCTTATAATTTTTACCGCCGAAATCTTTTGTAGCTACTTCGGCTGAAAACTTCATATTTTGGTAGGTATTTTTGGAATTATCCTCTAATAAAATATCTTTTGGCTCTATCCCACGAGCTATTGCATATTCGGTCATTGCTTGAGCTTCTGAAACTTTTTCATCTTTTCCTTTACCACCCGACATAATTAATTTGGGCATTTTCCGTCCCTTAGTAACTTGCTTTTGAGCATATTGAATAGCACGATTAATACGACCGGCTAATAGTGGGGTGACTTGTTCACCGTGAGCCAGTCCTGCTCCTAAAACAATTAAATAGTCCTGGTTATATTGTCTAGGAACAATTTGATAAAAAGTTAAATTTACTAAAAAGTTGTACGCTACAAAAAGAAGGTAATCCAAGATAGCTGTTGGGGCATATAACAGAATCCTAACCCAAGAAGGTAAATTTCTAAAAGGCCCAACCAGTGCAACTAACCAAACAACAATTATGCCAATACCAATAAATAGAGTTAATAAATTTGATAGAGTATGACTTTCACGTTTCCAAACTATATAAGCATTCCATAGAAAAAATAGCCAGGAAAAAGCTGCTAATAATGTAATTGTTGCCACGAATAGCACTATCAGGATTTCGTATGTCAGAATGAGAGGTCTCAAACTGGTAGCTAAGATCATCACAGTCAGCCAAATGCCGAATGTTAACAAAAAAATAGTAAAAAGAATGCCGTTAAGCAATCTTCTAGGTTCTTTTAGCCAAGAAATTAAGAAAACTGCAAAAGTTGCAAGCATAATAAGTGAAAGAATTATAAATGAACGGTTTTGGTTTAATATTTCAAAAAATCTAATCATAATATCCTACCTTAGGTTTAAAGCTAAGTCTATTATAATAAAGATGAATAAAAAGTCATAGTAAATTAAAATATGATAGAATAATAAAGTTATTTCCCGGGAAATAGCTGAACAGCATAAGTGAAATATTTGAACTTTAATAGCGAAATCAGATCTGTTCCAGGTTAAGACGATATTTTGTACAAAAACTAATCAAAGTTGCTTTTACTTATAGTTTGAAAAGGGTGGCATGAATGAAGAAATTTTTCTATTTTTGGGGGAATGTAATTACAATAGTAGTCTCTTTTATAATTTATAGCGTAGTGCAACAGTTTTATTTTTATCCTTACAGGTTAAGTAAAGAACTGCATTTAGAAAATGTTCCCTTTACACTTCTAACTGCGCTAATTACGATAATAGCCTTATCAATAGTGCTTTATTTATATAATCTGCAGTTGCGACATAATAACGAGCGTAATTATAATAGTAGACCGCACTGGCATCTTAAGAAGATATTGCTTTCCCTTTTAGGCGTAATAATGTTGATTATAGTCAGTGCAACCATACAACTGGCACTGGGCTTTAATTCGGAGCAGACTTCAACTAATCAGAATCTTTTAGATCAATTTTCTCACCAAGCAGGAAATTTTTTTCCAGTAATGGTGATATTTATAGGTCCAATATTTGAAGAATATATTTTTCGCGGATTATTCCTTAACACTTTCTTTTATAAAAATACTAATTTAAATAAATGGTTAGGTATTCTTTTTAGTGGACTTATGTTTGGATATGTTCATGATCCTGGATTTACGAAATATATATTGGTTTATTGGGCATTAGGTTGTGTATTAGCCTGGGTCTACACAACTACCAAGGATTTGCGTTATTCAATTATATCCCATATGCTTTTTAATGCATTAGGATTCATATAAAAAACCTGATAAACTACGTTGCTAATCAAACGTCAATTTATCAGGCCTTTATAGATTTTAACAATTTGGCTTATTTTGCAGGACTAATTCCCGTTTGCTGCGGATTTTTAGGAGTAGTTTTTGCTAAAAGGGCTAGGCTAATCGAAATCATATCAACAACTTCTTGCAAAATGGCACCCCAAAATGCAGGGATAATACCAGTAAATGCAATTAGCTCGATGATAACTACGATTGTAATAGCAGTTAGCACATCAATATTGGCAACTTTCATAGTATGTTTAGAAATTGCTACAGCATCATTAATTTTGGACAAGTCGTTTACCATGATAATGGCATCTGCACTTTCACTGGCAGCAGAGGCACCTTTGGCTCCCATAGCAATACCAACATCAGCAGCTGATAAACTAGGAGCGTCATTAATGCCGTCACCAGTCATGACTACGGGTCGCTTTTCTTGAGGTACATTTTTAATAGCGGCTATCTTCTCAGCCGGTAATAAACCGTAACGAATATCGTTGACACCAACAGATGCTCCAATTTTATCAGCTACATCTTTGTGGTCACCAGTCAACATCATAATGTGTGCGCCACTTTGACGTTTCAAGCGTGCAATTGTCTCAGCACTTTCAGGACGAACTTGATCTTTAAATGTAATATAACCGGCATACTTATCGTCAATTGAAATATAAACTGCTGTAGCATTAACTGTTGCAGCTTTTTCTTGCGGTTTAACATAGTCTAACTTACCTACTTTGACTAGGTGTCCTTCGACTGTACCGCTAATTCCTTGGCCAGTTGATTCTTTGATATTTGTTGCCGGTTTTAAAAGATTTTTATCAGCTACATTGACTAGTGAATTGGCAATAATATGGCTTGACTGTTGCTCAACGCTGGTAGCATAACTTTGCATGGTTGCTGGACTATAACTGCTGTCTCTGGCAGGTACAATTTCATCAATTACCAGCTGATTTTCTGTTAGAGTACCAGTTTTATCAAAAGCAAAAGTTTTTGCTGTAGCCAGTTTTTCTAAAGTAGGCCCGGACTTAACTATAATATGATGTTTAGACATGGAACTCATGCCGGATACCAGTGCAACAGGCGCTGCAATTAACAATGGACAAGGTGAAGCCACAACCATAACTTCTGCAAAGTTGACTGGGTTACCGGAGTGAATCCAGGCAGCAATACCTATCA
This sequence comes from Lactobacillus laiwuensis, assembly GCF_019972835.1. Lineage (GTDB taxonomy): Bacteria > Bacillota > Bacilli > Lactobacillales > Lactobacillaceae > Lactobacillus > Lactobacillus laiwuensis. The sequence continues at coordinate 131,080 of NZ_BPPB01000005.1, forward strand.
CCAAGGAAATAATGGTAAAAGGTACAGCGTAACGGTCAGCCATTTTGACAAACTTAGCCGGTTTTGCCTGCGATGATTCAACTAGTGAAACGATTGTCTGGTATTCAGAGTCACTCGCTTTTTTAGTGACAGCCATTTCTACTGCTACGCTGCCATTAATTGAGCCGGACATTAATTCATCTCCTGCTTTTTTGGTAACTGGAACAGATTCTCCAGTTAATGATGACTGGTCAAAACTTGATTCACCACTAACTACTTTGCCATCAACTGGAACTTGTTCTCCAGGTTTAATTAACACGTGATCACCAATTTTTAGTTGTTCAACGTCAACAGAAACGAGCTCATTGTTCACAATTTTGTTGGCGATAGTTGGGGAATTGCTTAAAAGAGAGCGTAACTCTTTATCTGCTTGTCCAGTGGCATAGTCCTCTAATGTTTGACCGCCAGTCATCATAACCAAGATCATCCATTCAGCCCAAATATCACCAATCAGTATAGTAGAAACGACTGCAATAACAGCTAAAATATCAACACCATAGCGTCCGGATTTAAAATCACTGGCAATTTCGGCAAGTAAGGAAATGGCCATCATGATGCCCACAATGTCGATTAACACTGCTTGAATAGGAAATTGTAAGTTTCCTATTTGAAAAAGACTTTTGGTCTTTAAGCCGAATTGGCAAAAAAGCCCTACTATCCCAATTGCTAATACAAGAATAAATTTCCATTGGCGTTTAAAACTCATTAATAGCTGCCTCCCGTAAATTAAACTAATTATTATGTTTTCTATTTTAACACTAAATACTTAATTTTATTTAGAATAGGTCTAAATTAGATGTAAAATAATATAAAAAAAGAAGGCAATTTTGATGTGAACCCTAAAATTAGGACAACTTTGGGGATCAGATCATTTTTTACCTTCTTTTACTTAGTGATCTTTTAGTTTAATAATCTTGTTGAACTGAGGTTCAGTTTTTACCGGCTTAGGTTTAGGCATGAATTTAGATTTTTTGAAATTGGGAGTCTCATTTTCATCCTTGGAGGGTAGAACGTGAAAAATTTTAGTCCGTCCTAAAGAATCTATTATGTCCGTAGAAGACATTGTAATAAAGTTGTCATTGTCACCATGATCATCGGTTTCAACAAAATAATGGTTAATTTTTGCAATTCCTTTTTCCGAAAAATGTTCTTCATGAGCCAGGTCAAGAAGCAGGGCATGCAAACGAGTAGCAGATACTAATTCATGTTGCAATATGATAAAGATCCAGGAGAAATTAGAATCCATAGATTTAAAACGCTTAGTAACTTTGTCTTTATAAAACGCATCAATGATTTTAGTGGCTTCTTCCATATTATCTGAGTTTTGTGCCAGTTTCTTTAATTGGGACACTAATTCAGATTTCTCTTCAAGTGAAAGCTCTTGATCATTTGGGTAAGTCCAATTTTTTATAATTGCGCTTATCAAAAATGTCAATTGCGCAGAAATTGTTTTACTTGCCATAATAGTGCTCTTCTTTTCTGATTATTTAAGGAATATCCATTGATTTTCGTTAACTAATTCAGCAAAGCGTTATTTAATTTTAAAAGTAAAATGATTAAAATTAATAAATATGTATATATCAAAAAATAAATATTAAATTGAAATCGAATTTTAACATTGTATTAACCAAATAGCTGGATTACCAAATAAAAGTACTGGTGTTTCCCTATCAATGATTATTATAGCTTAATTTGTAATAAAGTACACTAAAAAGGAATAAACAAAAATAAATTTTCAGTATATTTTATAATAGCTTATCTTTAGTAATTGGGATCACTTTATATTCTTTCTCAAAATTATGAGAAATGTAATTAAAAGCTTTAATCCATTCACGTCTGGTTAAAAGTCCTTGAAAAACACCATAGTCATCAACTACGGGCAAAAAAGCATTGTCAACTAACAAATGAAGTTGGGTTTCCAAGGTGGTCTGAACAAAGTTGATTTTGTCGAATTTGGTTTGCATCACATCTCGCACTAACAATTTGTTTAAGGGTTCGAGTGAAATGTTATCTGTTTCCATCATTTTATCTGTAATCATTGCTAAACTTAATAGACCAACAACGCGATTTTGCCGGTCAAGGACTGGAATTTTTGAATATTTAACCCGAGTTAAAATCATAAAAGCATGGTATAAAGGATTGTCGTCTTCAACAAAGGCGATCCGGGAAGCAGGAATAATGAATGAACCTGATTTTTCTTCCAGTAAGTGTTTAATTGCGGGTGAGAACATTAGATATAAACCTTTCATAGAGTAATAAGTAGCTAAATTTATACTATAACAAAGAAAAAAGGCCCGCAAGTTGTGCGAGCCTGTTAGTTTTCATCTACTTTGAAGGAGTAAGAATGAATGAAATAAAAAAGTGGGAGTATGTAGTAAGCTTGCTATTTGCTTACTACATTTAAAATGATATCTCTAAAATATGAAGTTAAAGTAGAAAAACTCTTATAAAAGAGTAAAGAATTCCTTTAGAACTGTTTAAGAGCATAGAAAAACTCACGTAACGCACGTGAGTCGAAAGGGATAGATATGAAAATGACCTGTAAAGTCATTTCGGTTTTTTCATTATTATACTTGGAGGAGTATGAATGAAAAACAAAAAGTTGAGTGTGATATAAGAAAAATGTATATCTTTCCTATATCACAATTATAGTATAAATAAAAAATGTGAAAAAAGTATGACGAAAATCTCAAAATGCAAATTTTGAGTGACTACAAAATTGTTTGTTACAAAACTCCTTGTTATAATTAGTTTTACTTTATTTAAAAGAATCGAAATTTTAAGGAGAAAAATGGAAAAACAAGATTATCGTAAAAAGATCGTTTTTTGGCTGCGTTTTTCCGGTTGGCTTTGCCTGCTGCCGGCATCTGCTTGGCTTTGGCTATACCAGTCCTATAGTCAAAGTGCTTTAGGATACATGCTTTTAGGGGAACTCGTTTTTACAGTCTTATTTGCTGTTTATATCTTGTCAACCGCCCAAAGTGAACGCTGGCTAAAACCGACAAACATTTTTATCTTATTAATAATCACTGTGCTTTTTGGCTCATTTATAATTCTAATTCCGCTTTGTTTTGCTTATAACGATTGTCGTAAGCTGAATAACGGATAATAAGGAAAAATATTTAAATTTGGTAAAAGTTTAAGAGGATTTTTTTAGTTGCAAATCTTTAGTAGTACTATATTCGATAGTACATTTTATTAATATTGAGAAAGATATGAAATTATGGCTAAAAAAGGAAAAACCGATTCACGTGCTAAACGTGTTGGTAAGTTTGTTTTGACGACAATTATCTATTGCGTCATTTTAATGGTACTGATTTATTTGTATCAATATAGTGGGTTAACATCTGTTCACTTTATCTACAATGAATTTTAAAGCTGGTACAATAATATGGTTGAAAATATAATTAAAAAAATTGATGAAGTTGCTCAAGCAGAGCCAGAACGCGTTGCATATGATTATTTGGGCAAAACTAATACATATGGTGATTTAAAAAAGCGCTCAGATGAATGGGCTCATAAGATTGTAAGTTTAAATCTTTCTCCTCAGAGTCCAGTGATGATTTGGGGCGGGCAGGATTTTGAAATGATCGCTAGTTTTCTTGGCTGTGTAAAGTCTGGACATGCATATATTCCTATTGCCAGCTATTCAAATGCTGAAAGAATAGTTATGATTCAGGAAGTTTCTCATGCTGAAGCAATTTTAGCAATTGATGAATTGCCTGAAATTGATTTACCACCTATTAAAGTAGTGCATCCTGGCGATGTAGAAAGAGGAGATTTTGAACCTGATCCTGCCAGCTTCGTTCAAGGTGACGACAATTTTTATGTCATTTTTACTTCAGGCACAAGTGGCAAACCTAAAGGCGTGCAAATTAGTCATAATAACCTGCTCAGTTTCGTCAATTGGGAAATGGTGGACTTTGATCTGCCGGAACATCCTTCATTTTTATCCCAAGCACCATACTCATTTGACCTCTCAGTCATGAGTCTTTATCCTGCTTTAGTCGGGGCAGGTAAATTGGTGGCTTTGCCACATGAAGTTACGCAAAACTTTGCTCAACTATTTCAGACTTTGCCTAAGCTACAATTTAATGTCTGGGTCTCAACGCCGTCATTTGCGCAGATGTGTTTTTTAGATAAAACTTTTACTGCTGCGAATCATCCAGATTTAACTCACTTTATGTTTTGCGGTGAAGAATTGCCACATAGCGAAGTGGTAACGTTAAAAAAGAAATTCCCTCAGGCGCATATTTTTAACACCTATGGTCCGACTGAAACTACAGTCGCAGTCACTCAGGTAGAAATTACTGATGCTGTTTTAAAGAAATATGATCGTCTCCCAATTGGCAAGGTTAAGGCAGATACCAAAATTATTATTGATAAATCCAAAGGTGACCAGCCTGATGAAGGCGAAATTATTATTTCTGGACCAAGTACTTCTAAGGGCTATATGAATAACCCTGAAAAAACAGCTAAAGCATTCTTTAAAAATCCGGGTGACCAATATATGAGTCACCGTTCAGGTGATGAAGGATTCTTTGACCAAGATATGCTCTTTTACCGCGGCAGAATTGATTTTCAGATCAAGTTTAATGGCTATCGTATTGAACTGGAAGAAATTAACCACTATATTGGTATGAATAAGTTGGTTGATCACGGCGTAGCTGCACCAAAATATAATCAGGATCATACAGTTAAGCAAATTGTTGCCGAAATTAAACTCAAAGATGGGGTAAAAGAGCAATATTCTGAAGCAGAGATTACTAAGATGATCAGAGCAGATTTAGCTAAAGAACTGATGCCATATATGATTCCACAGCGCTATGTTTACCGTGAAACGTTGCCGGTCTCGCAAAATGGTAAGGTTGATATTAAGGCCGTCATTAAGGAGGTCAACGAGTAGTGAACACTAATTTCATTAACTTGCAGCCTTATTCCAATCCGCATTATTTCGTCTATTTGATGATTGGTCTAATACCCATTATCATTGGACTGTATTGGGGTCACCGCTTAAAAATCTATGAGCTTGTATTCTCATTAATTTTCTTGTTTCTCATTTTTGATGGTGAAAAGTGGCAACAGGGCGTTAGTTTAATCATCTATATTTTGTTTCAGTTGCTGGTCACTTATGGCTATCTTTATTATCGCCGTCGTAAGAACAGTCCAAATAGAACCTGGGTTTTCTACTTAGCTGTAATTTTGGCAATTGTGCCCCTGGTTTTGGTTAAAGTACAGACTGCTTTTCCGCAAGCTAAAATTCCTGGAGTTTTGGCTTTTCTGGGGATTTCTTATCTGACCTTTAAAACAGTTCAGGTCGTGATGGAGGTCCGCGATGGCGCTATTAAAGAACTTAACTTGGGAACCTATCTTCGTTTTCTCCTGTTCTTTCCGACCATTTCTTCGGGACCGATCGATCGTTACCGCAGATTTGCCAAAGAATGCGACACGGTGCCAAAGCGTGATCAATATCTAAACGATTTAGAGCTGGCAACACGTTATTTGTTTCAAGGCTTCTTATATAAATTTGTTCTGGGCTGGTTCTTTGGTACCTATTGGCTGCCACGAATTACCCGAGCAGCAATGATAACAGGTACAGCTGTGGGCGGCTTAAAACTATCCTGGTGGGTAGTAGCCTACATGTACTGCTACAGCATGTATTTGTTCTTTGACTTTGCCGGCTATTCTTTATTTGCCGTGTCAATTTCCTATTTTATGGGCATTCACACTCCAATGAACTTTAACAAGCCGTTTATTTCGCAAAACATCAAAGAATTCTGGAACCGTTGGCATATGACTTTGTCTTTCTGGTTTCGGGACTACATCTACATGCGTTTTACCTTCTTTGCAATGAAGAAAAAGCTGTTCAAAAACCCAGTCAGGCTGTCGCAGGCAGCATACCTGCTCTTGTTCTTGGTGATGGGTTTCTGGCATGGACTGACCTGGTATTATATTGTTTATGGTTTGTTCCATGCTTTTGCCATCATCATCAATGATTGCTGGCTGCGGTTTAAAAAGAAGCACAAAGATAAGCTGCCATCAAATAAATATACGAAATGGCTGGCAATTTTTGTCACTTTTAATGTAGTTTGTTTTAGTTTCCTGATTTTTTCAGGTTTTCTCAGTCAGTTATGGTTTGGCTGGCAATAGGCAATAATTTTATTTAAGGAGTTTTAACATGGATACCAAAAAAGAAGTTTTAGCAATTTTACAAGATTTAACTGGTGAAGATTTAACAGACAGAATGGATGAAAATATTTTTGCCAACGGTTTAATGGATTCAATGGCCAGTGTGCAAATGTTGTTAAATTTGCAGGAAAAATTCCAAATTGATGTACCTGTTTCTGAATTTGACAGAAATGAATGGGATACGCCCAATAAAATTGTGGCAAAGGTGGAAAATTTAGAAAATGAATAACAAACGCCGGCTGTGGCAGATATTCGGCCCAGTGCTCTGCGCTGCAGTCTTGTTACTGGTCATCTTTCTAATGCCATGGGAGCGGACTTTTTCTAAGGATGCCATCTATCAGGCGGCTAATTCGCAAACTAATACTATTTTTAAGGGCTCTTTAATGAAACAGGATGCGTTTAAGGATGGTTATGTGCCTTTTTATGGGTCAAGTGAATTGTCACGGCTTGATCCATTGCATCCCAGTGTAATTGCGCAAAAGTATCACCGCAATTACCGGCCATTTTTATTAGGCGGGCCAGGCAGTCAGTCCTTAGCGCATTTTTTGGAAATGCAGGGGACTGCTAAGCAGCTCAAAGGCAAAAAGGCCGTGGTGATCGTTTCACCGCAGTGGTTTACCAAGAAGGGGCAAAATCCCGATGCCTTCGCACTATATTATTCACCGCTGCAAGCCTGCAATTTTCTCTTAGGAATTAAAAAAGATACTGTAACTAACCGCTATGCAGCCAAGCGCTTTTTGCAGATGCCAGAAGTGAAGGGCGTTATCAAATTAGGTATGAAAAGAATTGCCCGGGGGCAAAAATTAACTGGGTTTCAGCGTTTTTACTTAGAAAATCAGCGGCGCATGCTTAACAATGAAGATAAATTCTTCAGCACTTTCCAATTGCGCGATCGCATTAAAAAGATTAACAAACAGGCCAAGTTATTGCCGAATACGTATTCAGTCAAGGCTTTAGACGAAGTAGCAAGTCAGCAGGCTGCACTTAACACCAATTCTAATAATTTTGGTATTAACAATCGCTTTTACAAAAGGCGTTTGAATAAACGTTTATTAGCCAAATTAAAACATAGTCAGCGCCATTTTAATTACACCAAATCGGTAGAATATAGTGATTTTGAATTGATGTTGCACCAGTTTGCCAAGCAGCATACCAATGTGCTGTTCATTATCCCGCCGATTAATGAAAAATGGTCTAATTACACGGGCTTATCACAGGAAATGTACCAAAAGGCCGTATCCAAGATTAAGTACCAATTGGCTAGTCAAGGTTTTGATAACGTTACCGATTTATCCAAACGCGGTGGTGAAAAGTATTTCATGGAAGATACTATTCACCTGGGCTGGCGCGGCTGGGTAGCTGTTGACCAGGCAGTAAAACCATTCATTGCGCAAAGTGATCTGCCATGTAATTATAATATTCATAACTATTTTTACAGCAGAAAGTGGCAAAAAAAGCCATATCAGATTAGTTTGACAGATGAAAATCCGGTAAATGACAATTCAAAAGAATCTTTAAAAGGAAAATAGTGCGCCAGCAAGTTGATGCCCTAGGAATTAAGGGCTCAATCCTAGTCATTAAAAATGGCAAAATACTGCTTAACTATGCTTTAGGCAATAATACTGACACTAGTTATTTAATCAATTCTGTGCAGAAATCTATGACGGCCGCAATCATTATGCGGCTCGTGCAGGAAGGCAAGTTAAGCCTGCAGGATAAATTAAGTGAATTTTATCCGCAAATTTCTGGAGCACAAAAAGTCAAAATTAAAAATCTCTTAGCCATGACGGCAGGACTGGACCTCAAACCGGGAACAAAGTTAGGGCGCAAGCATTTTGTTTCTGACTCTGATAATATTCAACATGACGCTGCTAAAACCATTTTTGAACCTAATTTATTAAATAAGTGGCATTATAGTTCATTGAATTATGTTTACCTGTGTGGCATTATGAGTAAAATAACTGGTCATAGTTATGAACAGTTATTTCGCAATACATACATCAAGCCCTTAAAGCTGAAACAAACAGAATTCTTGTGGTCAAAGCCAGGCAAAATTATTTCCAGTCATTTAGTACCTGGAATGATTTACCGCAAAGGCCGCTATGACGTGGTTAAGCATAAGGTTGCATTAAGAGGAGCTCGTAATGAATTAGGAGCTGGTTCAGTAGTGATGTCCAATCATGACCTAGCAAAAGTAATACGATACCTGCTTTCTGGCAGTTTGTTAACCCAAAAGAGTCGTAAATTGCTTTACCAGTCTGGGCCACCGGCTTATTATAATGGCGGTTTTTATAATAATATAAAATTAAAAACTAAAACTGCTAATGGTGCAGGAGAGGGCTATTATACTTTCATGCGCAGTACTAATAATGCCAAAACGATAGTGATTATACAGTCTAATAAAACACGTGAAGGTGAATTTAACCAGTTGAAAAGTCAAATTAATCAAATCATGCTCGAACTGCTTGGCCGTAAGGCTGACAGTGCAAATATAATTGGTTGAAACTTGTTTTTTGGTTAATTGCATGCTAAAATTCTGTTGTGTCACCATAGGGAAGTAGTCATTTTCTCCGGTAGCGAAAATGTAAGTTTCTATAATGTGGTCAGTAATGGTGGCACAAACACTGTGTGAGCTTAGTTCCGATGTTGGTGGAACTAGGCTTTTTGTATACATGAAAATAATGATAGATACATTTATAATGAGCAATAAAAATATAGGGGTTTTATATGAGCAATTTACGGGAAAAAGTATACACATTTGTAGAAAAAAACACAGAAAATTCTGAAGTCTGGCATCAAAATAATGCAAAGAAAATATCTGATCACTTTAATTGTAGTAGAAATTTGGTTTCACAATATTTAAATGAGTATTGGGAAAAAGGAGTTTTTGGAAAAATTGTTTCAAGGCCAGTACTCTTTTTCAAATTGCCACAAGTAGAGATTAATGCTAAAACATTTAAAAGCCTTCATGCGGCCAAAGTGTGGAATAGTAGCCACTCGGTTAGTCCTTTAGATGCCATTATTGGTAGTGAAAGAAGCTTATATCAAATAATCAGTCAAATTAAAGCGGCTATCCAATATCCCCCTCATGGCTTACCTATTTTGATAACTGGTGAAACTGGAACAGGAAAAAGCTATTTGGCACAGGTTATATACAAGCATTTACAGAAAATGAAATTTATAGCTAAAACTGCTAAATTTGTTTCAGTTAATTGTAGTGAATATTCAAACAATCCGGAACTCTTTTTATCAAATTTTTTTGGTTACGTGAAGGGTGCTTTTACTGGTGCTACACAAAATAATAAAGGCTTAGCAGAAATAGCTGATGGAGGGGTTTTATTTCTAGATGAAATTCATTCATTAAGTAAAGAGTGTCAAGAAAAGCTTTTTCAGTTTATGGATACCGGCAATTTTCATAGGCTTGGTGATAATGAGCACTGGTTTAAATCAAACTGTAGATTTGTGTTTGCTACTTCTGAAAATCCTGAAAGAAAAATCTTACCGACATTATTGCGTAGAATTCCTGTGAAAGTTTTTCTTCCAGCTTTTAATAAAAGAAGTGAACAAGAAAAGAAAGAATTGATCCAGTTTTTCTTAAAAAATGAACAAAAAAAGATAGGTAAAAAGCTTAATGTTACTAACAATTTGGTCAATTTTTTAATACATTATACTTTTAAAGGGAATGTAGGCGATTTAAAAAACGTAATTCAACTTTCTTGTGCAAATGCTTTAATACAACAAGTTGAAGAAAGTGAATTAAAAATCACATTAATGGAGTTACCTGAAAAAGTGGGTTTTGAAAATTATAATGAATTAAAAAACACTAATAATTCTCGTTTTATTGCAGTCAGCGACTTAACCAAAAATGATCAAAAGAATTCAATAGAACATATAATTACAGATTTATACGCAATAGATATCAAAAAGAAATCCAGTGAAAATCTGTTTGACTGTTATGAGAAGTATTTTAAAAAGCGGTTTATCAATATTTCCATTTCTGATAGTGAAACATTAAATAGTTTTTTTGGACTTAAATTTCAACAGTTTACTAGGCATATTGAAGATGACTACAAGATTAGTGTTGATACATTTTTTTACAAAATTATCTTATATTTATTTGATAAAAATAACTATCATTATGACTTTAAGGAAGTTGATTTTCAGAAGTGGTCTGATTTTAAAAATGATGTTAATCAGTATTTGGGATATGAGGTTGGCTTAGTAAGAGAATTCAAAAATGAAGTAGATTTGACGTCAAATGAGGGCGAAGAGTTACTATTTATAATATTGTTCAAATTGATGGTTGAAGAACATAAGTCTCAAAAAAGATTGTCGCTGATTGTTGCCCATGGTGCTAATACCGCTTCGTCAATTGCACAAACGGTTAATACTATGGTTGGTGATTATATTTTTGATGCTATCGACATGTCACTAGATGTTACTAGTAAAGAAATTGCTCTACGTGTCAATAATTATTTGAATAAAAGAAAAAGTTTTACGGACTTATTGCTTCTAGTTGACATGGGATCGCTTGAAAAAATATCATCACAATTGGAAATAAGTAATAATAAAAATTTTGCTTTAATAACTAATGTATCTACTGGAATAGCTTTAGATGTCGCAAACCAGATAAAACTAAAAGTTGATACAGCTTCAATTGTACAGAATGTGAAGAAAAATCAAACAATTGAGGTATTCTTTCAAAAATCTGTTAAAAAACAAGATATGATCGTTTGTACTTGTGAAAGTGGATTAGGAACAGCCATGAAATTAAAACAGATAATGGTAAAAAGTTTTCCTAAAAATTCTAAAATAGTAATAGATTCCTTTGATTACTATTCCATTGCTAAAGAGAATTACATTTCGGAGTTACGAAAAAATTATAATATTTTGTTTATAGTGGGAACATTAGATCCTCAAGTTAAAGGAGTAGCCTTCTTTTCAATAGAAGACTTGATTTTAGGTATAAATGTTAAAAAAATAACTAATAAATTAGCTGTTTATTTTGATCAGAAGCAGCTTGAGACTATTAATAATAATATTTTAAGGAATTTTAGTCTTACCAATTTAACGGATCAACTAACAATTTTGAATCCAACGAAATTATTAGAACAAGTGACGGATGCAATATATATTTTACAAACGAAACTAAATCTTTCTTTAAAAAACAATACTTGTTTTGGCCTGTATATTCATATTTGTTGTTTAATTGAAAGATTGGTCATGCAAAAAGGGATGGCAGATGAAATAAACTTAAGTAAAACAAATAGTAATGAATTTAAAAATTTTTATAAAGCATTTAAGAACTCATTTACTGTCGTTGAACAGTATTATAGTGTCGAAATACCAGAAATAGAAGTAAAATATGTCTATGACTACATCAAAGAAGCTTGCTAGATCAAGCTTCTTTTTTTTGGCACAGTTTTTGCTTATATAAAAGTGTAACGTCTTTGGAGGTTTTCTTATGACTGTTGTAATGGCGAGAATTGATAACAGATTGCTTCATGGAATAATTGTCACACAATGGGCGCCAATTTCTAATGCTAACCGAGTTATGGTAATAGACAATGATATTGCGTCTGATGATATAGCGAAAGCCAGTATGCGTTTAGCTCGTCCAGTACATATGGCTGTTTCAATTATTTCTGAACAAACTGCTTTAAGAAATTTTACTAATGGACAATATAATCGTGAAAAAGTATTTGTAATTGTAAAAAAGCCAGATATTATTTTACGTCTCTTAAACGAAGGAATAGAAATCCCTTCATTAACTATTGGGTCAACGATTATAAGAAAAGATGCTGTCCGGCTTTCTAGTAGAGTATTTGCAACAAAGGAGGAACTTGAAATTTACCAGAAATTAGCACAAAAAGGTGTGGCGATTTCCGTTCAGTATGTTCCCGCTGATAAGCCTAAAGATATTACCGCAAAAATAAATGAAGAAGGGTTGTGAAATAATAGTTGAATTTGTTAATTAGCTAAATTAATTAAGAAAGTAGTGATAGATGAAAATGTACTCAAACATAATTAATGAAACCATTAATCCCAATTTTAATATTAGTTTTATAAATAAAAAATTTAAAACAACTAACAATTTTAGTTATTTTAAAAACAATTTAAATGAAAGAATAAGCTCTTTCTCTTATGATGTGTCAAATCAAAAAGTTTTAGGAAATATAGATATATATGGAGAAGTAAAGCAGCTAAATTTTTTTCAAGGAAATTTTTATGTAGAACAAAAGCCAGGTGTATGGGTTCATAAGAAATATACTACATCAAAGAATTTACACTTCGCAGTAATCATAAACGGAAAACAAATTAAATTTACTGACAAAAATCATAATTTTGATACTGACTTAATTGCGGACTCTTTACCAAGGTTCATTCATAGGTATCAGGAATATAACATTGCTCTAATGCCTTTCTGTCCGATTCTGAAGGATAAAAAGCCTAGTATGCTCATATATCAGATATATATTGAGAACTTAACTGATCAAGACTTAATTATTAACCAGTTTGAAATACCAAAATATCAAAACAAGTATTCAGATCAGTTTAATGTCATAGTGGCTCAAGACAATCTAGTTAATGAAAATGTTAAGCCGCATGAATGCAAAACTTTTTCCATTGGACTAATTGATCCCAATGCTTACAGTGAAATCAATATCTTTGAAAAAGCCGATACAGTTAAATGGCTAAAAGATACAATTGAATACTATAAGAATATTTACGGGGATTTGCAACTGGAAGATAACAGGTTGCCGCATCTCTTTAATCGTGCAATATATCAAAGCCTATCGGCTTTTGCAGAGAACCAAAAAGGAGAAAGCGTTGGTAGTCATTGGGGAAGTACACCTGCAACTGAACAAATTTGGAACAAGGATATGTTTTATTCGACATTGCCTTCCGTTTTCTTTGATGCTAGATTATGCCAAAAACAGATTTTATGGTTTACCAAATACGGTGTGAGATTCAAGAGTAAGAAATTTAAAGGTGGGATAGAACATTCTTTAAGTAATTCTATGTCAGCAATTATTCTTGCAGGACTTTATTATGAGTATACTAATGATCTTTCATTTTTTGTAAATCATCCGGTTATATTACAAAAAGCTCGCCAAATTATAGATACAGAAATCAGCACGAAAGTTCCAGGAGATGTGATGCTCTTTTCCTCTACTTGGATTAGTGATGCTTATTCATTAGGTAAATATCATACTGGTAGCAATATCTGTTTTTGGAAGGCATGTGATTCCCTAGCAAGAATCTATCAAGGTTTAGGAAAATTAGAACTTGCAAACTATTATGAAAAAATGGCCCGCAAAGTAAAAAAAGCCATTTTAGAAAATATGACTTTTAAAGGCCATTTTGGGGAACAGTTTTTGGAAGGAATTGGGGATCAAGAAAAAGAATTTTATGACGTCAATAATTATGATAAGCCGATTTTAAATCAAGGTATGATTTTTCTGACTGACGTTATTAAGGACCAAAAAATAGATTTAAAAATGCATGATGGTGAAGAATCAGACACTACGATGATTCCTTTTTACGGTTTTTTAGACTTAAAAGATCCGAAATATCAAAATTCTATGAAATTTGCTGCAAGTACCTATAATCCAACCTATGGAGCAAATATTAGAGGAATACGTTGGGGAGATAAGTCCGGTGCAACCTTCCCTGGCTTCATCACTGTTCTTATGGGTTTTATCAATGATAAAGAACAAAGAACAAAGCAACTAAATGAATTATTACATCTGTCTGACCTTGATGGTTCATGGTGGTGGTGGCCATACGCCATTAATGGCAAGCCTGGAGATGTTTATAGAGATATTGGCTGTGGTAAATGTGGTTGGGCCTCTGGAACATTCGTTAGCTTATTTGTTACACAATTTTTAGGCATACAAGTAAAAAACAACACTTTAACTATACAGCCACTGTCGCATTTTAATTATTGTTGGGAAAATGCCCATATAGGCAATATAACAGCAAATATTAGTTGCCACGATAACGAAATAATAATTACAAATCTTTCAGGCCATGACATAAATATCAGTCAATGTAACGAGAGTGAGCAATATTTGTTGCAATTAAAGGATAAAAAAACTGTGAGTTTCAAAAGAAGTGAGAAGTAGTATGACAGTAGTATTAGCAAGAGTTGATCAGAGACTGGTTCACGGAGTAATAGTTAATGCTTGGTATCAGTACTTACAAGTCAACAGATTTATGGTTATTGATGATGAAGTTAGTAAAAATGAAAATATGAAATCAAGCATGAGAATTGTGAAGCCGACTGGTACAGGAATGTCAATAATTGACACTGAAAAAGCGCTCAATAATTTCAAAGCTGGAAAATATGATAATCAGCGAGTACTTGTTCTGGTAAAAGAGCCAGAAACTATAGTAAAAATGCTTGATGCAGGGATCAAAATACCCAAGGTGAATTTAGGAATAATTTTTAAATCGGAGGATCGTACGCAACTCACTAAATTTATTGCATTAAATGAAAAAGAAAAAGCTGATTTAAATAAAATACATGAGTATGGTGTTCCGATAAAATTACAATTTGTTCCTAATGATCCTGAGAAAGATTATTTCGATAAAAAAGGAGAATAATAATGGAGATTTTACAAGATATCCTGATCATTATTTTAGCTGGATACATGACTATGGATGAAGATGGGATAGTTTTATTGACCTATTTTCCCGTGATAGTCGGTTTGGCTACTGGATTAATTATGGGTGATTTACACACAGCTATGGTTGTTGCAGGTACATTCCAGTTAATGATGTTAGGAGTCGCAGCTTTAGGAGGAGCTTCGGTTCCTAATTATGGGCTAGCAACTATTGTAGGTGCATTTGTCGCCATTAGAACAGGTACAGGTTTAAAAACTGCCATCGCTGTCGGCATACCTGTTGGCTTATTAGCAATTCAGTTAGAAGTTTTACGCAGAATTATTGCCAACTTTGTTGCTCATAAAATGCAGTCTCTTAATGAAGAAAAAAAGTGGAAGCAGATGTTACGTTGGGGATACGCAGGTCCCGTTTTATGTTTTGTAGAGACAGCTTTGCCTACAGCAATAGTAGTTTTAGTTGGACCAGCTGCAATTAAAATGATTTTGAAATTTATACCTACTTGGATAACAGACGGATTAACAGTTGCCGGTGGCTTATTACCTGTAGTTGGTATTGCAATGTTGTTACACTATATGCCAGTCAAAAAGTTTTTACCTTTTCTAGTTGCGGGATTTGTTTTGGCAGCTTTTATCAAAATACCAATAATTGGTATAGCTTTATTAGGTTTAGCAGCAGCATACTGGTACTTTAATTCTGAGATTGACAAGAATAAATACAGCAAAAACCAAGCAGTAGCTAAAAATGATACAACTGGAGAAGATTATGATGAATAAAAATGTTGAAAACAAATCAAGCTACCACGTTACAAAAAAAGATTTGACGTGGGCATCGTTACGATTTAACTGGATATGCGTAAATCTATTTAATTATGAGTCACAACTAGGTCCCTCACTAGTATGGTCTATGGCTCCACTATTGCGGAAAATTTATCCGAAAGACTCAGATTACCAGGCCTCACTAAAAAATCACTTTAACTACTTTAATACTACTCCGTATTTAGCAAATATAGTGCTAGGTACCACGGTAGCTATGGAAGAAAAAGATGGAATCAAGGCATTGCCAACAGTTCAATCTTTTAAAACGAGTATTATGGGTCCGTTAGCGGGTATTGGTGATACAATATTCTGGGTACTTTGGCCCACTATTATGGGATCAATTGCTGGATATATGGCTTTGCAAGGCAATCCGCTTGGAGCAATAATTTGGTTTTTAGTTAATATTTTATTTAATGTCATGAAGGTCTGGCTGTACCATGTTGGCTATTCATCTGGAACAAGACTAATTGACACTTTAGGAGATAAGATAAATACTTTTACCGAAGCTGCATCAGTAATGGGGGTCACAGTTATAGGTGCCTTAGTTGCTACAGTAGTTAAAGTTTCAGTACCATATGTCTTTAAGTTTGGTAAAGTATCAATGAATATTCAAACAGACATTTTAGATAAAATAATGCCAGCATTATTACCAGCTCTGTTTACTTTCTTTATTTATAAATTATTGGATAATAAAAAATGGACTCCGACAAAGATTATATTTTTAGTAATTTTAATAGCACTCGGTGGAACATTTTTAGGAATTTTTAAAGCTTAAGGTTATTGAATGGATAGAAAAATTGTAATTGCTTCACATCATGCTATGGCTAAGGGTATTGAGGATACTCTAAAGTATTTGACCCATACAGATCTTGATATTTGTGTATTATGTGCATACATGGAAAACAAAAAAATTGATTCAGAAGTTGCAAATGTAATGAGTAAATTTAAAAAAGAAGATGAGGTCTTCATTTTTACGGATATTGCATCTGGTAGTGTGAACCAAAAATTTTATAAATATATTAATCGACCGCATACCCACATAATAGCTGGAATGAATTTGCCTATTATAATGAGTATAGCTTTAAATAGTTCGCAGGAATATTTTAGTGAAGAAGCAATCAAGAAGTTAGTTAACCAAGCAAAAGACTCTTTGGTTTATGTTAACCAGAGTAAAAAAAGCCTGGATAAAGAAGACGAATAAATGTAAGTTTCTATAATGTGGTCAGTAATGGTGGCACAAACACTGTGTGAGCTTAGTTCCGATGTTGGTGGAACTAGGCTTTTTTAGTGTTTTCTTTGCTATCTGTGATTGCTAGGGGGTAGAATATATTTAATATATACTAGATAAGGAGATAAGTTATGAACAGAGCAGAACTAAAATTAGAAGCTAAGAATCAACTGCGTCATAACTGGGGCTGGGCTATTAGTATTGGTTTCGTAATGACGCTATTTGTTGGTTTCTTTTTTGCCAGACCAGTAGTAAATGGTTCGCTTAAGACTGTGAATAGTGTGAATGATGTCATGGGAACTGGCTCAATTGATTCGCTGTTTAAGCCAGCATTTTGGGCAGGACAATTTGGTCCTGATACGGGATTAACCATTATTGGCAACTTTTTCATGTTGAGTATGGTGGTCACTTTCTTACACTTTGCTCGTGGAGAAAGACTAGGCTTTTTTAAAGGTATTTTTTCTGCTTTTACTGATGGCCGGTTTGTACCGGAATTTTTGAATTATCTTTGTGGGTATATTTTTCAATTTCTGTGGTCTCTATTATTAGTTATCCCAGGCTTAATTAAGTCTTATTCTTATGCCATGACGCCATATATTGTTAATGACTTAGTAGAAAGTGGACAAGAAGTTCACGCAACAACAGCGATTACTGCAAGTCGCCAGTTAATGAACGGGCATAAATGGGAATTATTTGTATTAAATTTAAGTTTTATTGGCTGGTATCTTTTGAGTGTACTAACTTTAGGCATTGGTTATATTTGGTTAGTTCCTTACGAGCAGACAACTAAAGCTAATTTTTACCGCAGGCTAGCCGGCGATCGTTATTTAAAAAAATAAATTGAGAATAAACTAAAAGAGTCTGGGAAAAAAGTGTTCTTTGCAGTTAAATTAAAAAATTTCACAATTTAAAAAGACCGACAAATCAACGTTTTATTGACGTGATTTGTCGGTCTTTTTTAGTTAGGTTAGAGTTTTTTCCCAGACTCTTTTTAAGTGTCCATTTAAAAAATTAGTATTTGTTCAGGTCTTCAATACTCTCCTGAAACCATTTGCCAGCATATGTAGAGTTGAAATCATCGGTCTTTTTAAGGGCTTCTTTGATTTGACTGGAATTCAAGTGATCCATCAGGTATAGCTTTAATGCCTTGTTAATTAAGTCATTAAAATCGGTATCATTAACTTCTAAATATTTTTCTGTTAACTTTGCTACTTTTTCAGTTAATTCGATTTTCTTTCTGCTCATTTTTAAACCCCTTAAAATATACATTCATTATACCATTTTATTCATAACTAATAAGAAAAAATAATTAACGGCATAAAAAATAGCTAGCAATAAAAAAATAGAGTATTATTTTATTTTAAATACAATATTCAATGTTAGGATCAGAATTAATGAAAGAATTTACTATCGATATCGTAGCACGTATGCAGGAATTTTCTTTTTTTCGTGCGACAAGGCATACCATGGCAATACTGATGCCGATTGCAGTGGTTGGCTCATATTTTAAGCTGTTTAATGATCTGATTTTTACACCCAATGGACTGATTTATAATATTTTTAATTTAGATACAGTTTTATTAGATCACATTTGGTATGGTGGTTCTTTTGTATGTCGCGGAATGGTAGAAATTACTTTTGGTGTTTTTGGCGTCTATGCCAGTTATTTTATGGCCCGTTATACTGCACGGCTTTACCATAAAGATTCAACCATGGCCGGCTTAACAGCGGTTTTAATTATGCTTTTTTGTTCATATGCATCTAGTAGTGGTCGTAATGCCCGCATGCCGTTTACTGCCAGTTTGTTACAAATTAATGCGGTTTTTATAGCCTTAATTATAGGATATTGTGTGGGACAAATATTTCATTTATTAGGGAAAGATTTTTCTTACGTAAAAGATGAAGGCACAAAAGTAATTCAAAAAAGGGCAGGGGATGCTGTTTTACCTAGTGGTATTTCATTAATGCTGGGCATTCTTTTGGGTATTTTGATATATGAACTACAACTTAAGTTGCTTAACTCTGCCAGTTTTAATGAAATTGTCAGTCGAGTTCAGACAACTAATAATTTTGGCGAAGTATTAATACTCTCCGCCGTAATTACCTTTTTAGACTGGCTTGGGATTGGTTATCCGTTGCGGTCTTTATCGGGAACGGTTAACAATGCTTTCACCGCTGAAAACTTAACTTATACATTAAAACACGGTAATTCTTGGAATGTGCCGTATAAATATTTGGGCAGTTCACTCATTAACAGCTATGGCATAATGGGTGGTGCTAGTGTTGCTTTAGCTGTGATTGTGTTGCTTTTGATAAGGCGAGGTAATAGAGAAAATGAAATAAATGCTAAAATTAATTTATTGCCAGCTGCTTTTGGTTCTACCTTAGGGTTTACAATTGGTTTGCCTTTAATCTTAAATCCTGTATTCATATTGCCTAGTGTTTTAATTCCGATTATTAATATGACCTTGGCTGCTTTTGCTATTAGCGTACATATTATTCCTGTTAGTGTTTATCAAATATTAAAAGGAACCCCGGGAATTTTAGTTTCATTTTTCGGTACTAATGGTAATTGGCCAACGCTGATTTTTACATTACTGCTGTTTCTGTTAGATATAATTTTGCTTTTGCCAGTAATTAGAATTAATGAAAAAATCGGAATAAGAATTGCTTATCAGAAGAAGGAACGATCAGATGCGTAAAAATCCTAATTATAAATGGTTAGTCTTGGTCATAATTGTTTTAATTATGCTGGCTGTCCCCAGTTTCTTTTGGATGAAAAAGGATAATAAATCAAGAGCAGAACTTAGCAAGTCGCTGCTTTCGCCTGTAATAATGGTACCTGGTTCCAGTGCTACAACTGAACGTTTCAATGATTTAATTGATGAGTTGAATAAAACTACTCTCAATAGACACAGTGTAATAAAAATTAAAGTTTCACGTGAAGCAAAACTAACTTACAGTGGCTCTATTGGTAAAAACGATTTGGAGCCCTTTATTATTATTGGCTTTGATAACAATAAAGACGGTTATACAAATATTAAAAAACAGGCAAAGTGGTTGGATGTGGCATTTGAATCACTAATTCAAAACTATAAGTTTAATAATTTTAAAGCGTTTGGTCATTCTAATGGTGGTTTAATTTGGACTTATTGGCTGGAACATTATTATTCTGAATATTCTGATAACATTAAGATAAAGAAGTTAATGACTTTAGGAACTCCTTATAACTTTACGGAAAGTAATATTAATAATCGGACGCAAATGCTAGCAGATTTTATTAAAAATCGCGAAAAACTACCACCATTTTTAAAAGTTTATTCTCTTTCTGGGGGCAAAAATTATGAATCAGATGGGATCGTACCCGAAACAAGTGTCGCGGCCGGAAAATTTATTTTTCAAAATCAGGTCAAGAACTATACTGCAATAACAGTTACAGGTGAAAAAGCTGATCATTCAGACTTGCCGCAAAATAAGCAGGTAATTCAAGCAATCAGGCAATACTTGTTGAAGAAACCCAATAAGCCATTAAAGCCAATTAAAAGAAAGGATAATCATTAATGAAGTACCAAGAACAACCGTCAAAAATTGAAGTTATCGGTGGTAGAGTTAATAATCTCAAAAATATTAACGTTAATATTCCCTTACATAAATTTGTAGCCATCTCTGGCTTAAGCGGTTCTGGAAAATCCAGCTTAGCAATGGGTATTCTTTATTCAGAAGGTGCTAGACGTTATCTTGACTCTCTAGCAGCCTATACTAGGAGACGAATTAGCCAAGTTGGTCGTGCACAAGTAGATGAAGTCAAGCATATCCCTTCAGCATTGGCATTAAGGCAGCGACCGGCTGTTCCTGGTGTGCGTTCGACCGTTGGCACAGTGACAGAAGTTTTTAATATCCTACGACTAATTTTTTCCCGATTAGGTTCACCCGTATGTCCTAATGGTCACAGAGTTCCACCAACCATAAAAATTGCGGAAGCAATGGATTTAACTGGGAAAGCAATGGGTCGCTTGACGTGTCCTACATGTGGCATACAATTTTATGCTTTTAGTGCTGAAGACTTTGCGTTTAATTCAGATGGTGCGTGTCAAAAATGCCAGGGTCTAGGAACGGTTGAGCAGATTGATGATAGTAAGATTATTGCTGATGAAAATTTAACGCTTGAAAAAGGTGCGGTAGCCACTTGGCAAATTCCTGGTCGAAATTGGATGTGGCGCATTGCCCGTGAATTAGGTGTACGTACTGATATCCCATATAAAGAGTTGAATGCTAAAGAAAAAGACATTGTCCTTCATGGTAAAGAGCGAAAAGTTCCCATTGACTTGCCAACTTCAACTGGTCGGGTTTATCACCTTGATGCGCTATATGAGAATGCCTATAATGCGGTGGCTAACTCGCGTAAAACTACGAAGTCGGAGCGAGGATTGCAAAGAATTAACTCTTTTTATAAATTTAGCACTTGCCCACGCTGTCATGGCTATCGGATTGATCCTAGTCGCTGGCAACAGTTAGTTGCTGGCAAAAATATTGTTGAAGCTGAGAAACTGACTTTAGGTGAATTAGAGCAATATATGGATGAAATTTTAGCATGTTTGCCACAAGACATGCAGGACTTAGCAGCAAATTTAACGGGTGAATTGCTGCATCAAGTAAAACCTTTATTAAAATTAGGACTAGATTATTTGAGCATAGATAGACAAGCAAGCAGTCTTTCCACTGGGGAACTTCAACGTATCCAGCTTGGTAGAACGCTACGCACCGAAACTACAGGAGTGCTCTATGTTTTAGATGAACCATCGGTCGGCTTACACCCAGACAATGTAGCCGGGCTAATTGACGTATTTCATGAATTGGTTAATCAAGGCAATTCTTTAGTTGTTGTTGACCATGAAACTGCCATTATTAATGCGGCTGATTGGGTGATTGAAATTGGTCCAGGTTCAGGTAGTCAGGGTGGAAGAATTATTTCCCAGGGAATACCTAAAGAGATAGAACATGACAAAAGATCTTTGATTGGGCCTTATTTAACAGGTAAGGCACCACTATTTGTTCGCCCCAGGGCTGATAAAAACCAAATTTTTAAACGCGGCAAAGTAGAACTTGATGTTACTGAACGTTTTAATTTAAGAAACTTGCATGTGCAAATACCTGTCAATCGTTTAACTTCTGTTACTGGATTTTCAGGTGCTGGTAAAACTACTTTAATTCTTGATTCCTTAATTCCAGCGCTTAAAGCACAGAAAAATCAAAATGATGGGCCTAGTTGGGTTAAGAACTTAAAGAATGGTGACATTAAAAATATAGTTAGTGTTGATTCTACGCCAGTTGGTAAAAATCAGCGCTCAACTGTTGCAACATATACAGATGTTATGGACAACTTGCGTAAGCTTTTCGCCAAACAACCATTGGCTAAAAAGTTAAAATATCGCGCATCTCATTTTTCATATAATAATAAAGAAGGTGCATGCCCTGCATGTGGTGGTACAGGTGTGATTGCACTTGATATTCAATATTTACCTGACATGGTTGAAACATGCTCTGTCTGTGGAGGCCATCGTTTCAATCAAAAAGTTTTGCAGGTAAAATGGCACAACTTGAGTATTGCTGATGTTTTAGATTACTCAGTAGATGATGCCTTAAAAGAAGAAATTTTTCAAGAAGTGCCAAAAATTAATAAAACAATTACAACATTGCGTGACATGGGATTAGGTTATCTTCATTTAGGAGAATCTACTCCGGCTTTGTCAGGAGGAGAAGCACAGCGCTTAAAATTAACTAGCCATATTCATCAAAGACAAAAAGGTACTTTATTTGTTTTTGATGAGCCAACAGTAGGTTTGCATGCACAAGATGTTAGAACCCTCTTACAAGTGTTTCAAAGACTGCTTGAACAAGAAGGCACTATTATTACTATTACGCATGACCTGGATATTATGGCTAACAGTGACTATATGATTGATATGGGACCTAGAGGAGGACAACAAGGAGGAAAAATTATTGCAAGTGGTGTACCTGTGGATATTTCTCGAAAATCTAATAGTTTGACTGGTAAATATTTAGCAAAGCAGTTTAATTTATATCAAAAATAGAAAGCAAAAGTCCTAAAAGTAGCCATTAATGTAACTTTTAGGGCTTTTTTGCTTCGTGTGGAAAAAATTCAAATCCTGTGGAAAAAGTTAATCAAAACTATTGCTTTCTGTGGATAACCTGCTATAATATTATATGTAAGCAATTAGCAGTCGAACGCTACGAGTGCTAATTACAAATTTATAACCTATCAAAGGGGTGTTTACATATGGCATATTTTGATAATGATTTTGACGATTTATTTAACGAATTAAACAATTCTTTCTTTAATAACACTAATGATAAAGGTGGAGCTATTCCTATTCACTATTCAAGCAGTATGAATATTTCACCGCAAGACATATCCCAAAACGGACAAATGGGGCAAAAGCAAGGACAAAAGCCAATTGGAGTTGACCTGGTTGAGCAAGCAAAGAAAAATAAATACGATCCTGTAATTGGGCGTGATGAACAAATTCAGGAAGTTATAGAGATTCTAAGTCGGCGCAAAAAGAACAATCCAGTTTTAGTTGGAGCAGCAGGTGTAGGTAAAACTGCCATTGTAGAAGGATTGGCACAAAAGATTGCTGCAGGCGATGTTCCTGACAAGATGAAAGACAAACATATTATTGCAATTAACATTAATGATATGGTTGCTGGATCAAGTTTGCGTGGTAGCTTTGAAGAGCGCCTGAAAAAAGTGATTGACGAAGCTAAGAAAAATCCTAATATTATCTTGTTTATTGATGAATTACATAATATTGTTGGAGCAGGGTCAACTGACTCTGAAAATAACAATGGTGACGCTGCTAATATTTTGAAACCGGCTTTGGCTAGTGGCGACTTGAATCTGATTGGTGCAACGACTACGAGTGAGTACCGCAGGATTGAAAATGATGCGGCATTAGCACGTAGGTTCCAGCCTGTACAAGTTCCAGAACCATCTGCTGCAGTGACTGTCGAAATTTTGGAGGGTCTCAAAGATAAGTACGAAGCTTTCCATCATGTGAAATATAATGATAGTGCCTTAAAGCTTGCAGTCACGTTGTCACAGCGTTATATTCAAGGACGCTATTTACCTGACAAAGCCATTGATTTAATGGATGAAGCAGGTGCCAAAAAGGGTCTCGACACTATTCCTGATGATGAAGCAACTTTAAAGAAGCGGATTAAAAAGCTGGAAAGTGAAAAAGAAACTGCTGCCAAAAAGGAAGATTACAGTAAAGCAAGTGAGCTGAAAAAGAAGATTGAAGAGTTGCGCGACAAAGCTGATCATGTAGATGATGAAGCGACTCCACATGTTACTGATAAAGATATCTACGCTTTGATTGAAGCCAAGACCAAAATTCCAATGAGCGAACTGCATGCAAGTGAGGGACAAAAGAATCTTGATTTAGCTGAAAAATTAAAGAAAGTGGTTATTGATCAGGATAATGCGGTTGATGTCATTACTGATGCAATTGCCCGTAAACAAGTTTTCAAAGACAATGATCGTCCTACTGGGACATTCTTGTTAACCGGACCTACTGGTGTAGGTAAAACGGAATTAGCTAAACAACTGGCCATCCAACTATTTGGTGGTGAAAATCATCTTATTAGACTTGATATGTCTGAATATCAAGATCAAATGGCAGTTAACAAACTAATTGGTTCTGCTCCAGGTTATGTTGGCTACGGCGAAGGCGGCCAACTAACTGAAAAAGTTCGTCACCAACCATACAGCTTAATTTTGTTCGATGAAATTGAAAAAGCCAATCCACAAGTATTTAATGCCTTGCTTCAGATTATGGATGATGGCCGTTTAACTGATGCGCAAGGCAGGACTGTTTCCTTTAAGGATACAATTTTAATCATGACTTCTAATGCGGGTTATTCCGACCAATTGCTAAAGGATGGTAAAGTAGATCATGATAAGCTGATTAAAGCTCTGGAAGCATACTTCAGACCTGAATTTTTGAATAGGCTTGATGCGATCGTGCCGTTTAATTCATTAACTAAAGATGATATGAATAAGATCATTGATATTTACTTAAGTAAAATGGCACATGTTTTAGCTAAAAAGAATGTGAAAGTTGAAGTATCTGATGAGGCTAAAGCTTATTTGGCTGAAAAAGGTTATGATAAGAAATTTGGTGCAAGACCTTTACGCAGAGTAGTTGAGCAAGATTTGGAGACACCGATTGCTAAATTATTGATGAAAGAGCCTGACACCAAAGAAGTCAAATTTACTGTAGATGACAAGCATGTTTACTTAAATGATGCTGCAGTATTAGACATTAAACCAAAAGAAAAAACTGAAAATAACGAGAAAGTTAAACAAGACTAATCTCAAAAAGGGATCATTCAATAGAGGATGATTCCTTTTTTGCTTC
Source organism: Lactobacillus laiwuensis (assembly GCF_019972835.1). Classification (GTDB taxonomy): domain Bacteria; phylum Bacillota; class Bacilli; order Lactobacillales; family Lactobacillaceae; genus Lactobacillus; species Lactobacillus laiwuensis. The sequence continues at coordinate 156,423 of NZ_BPPB01000005.1, forward strand.
TAGTTGTTTCATGTGAAACCTTCCATACAGTAACAAAATTGAATTTTTGTTTAATTATCAGAAATTCATATTATTTTATTAAGATTAATGCAATTTTACTATTGACATCAACAAAAATATGGTTTAAATTAGGTAGCAATTAAATTATTATTAAAAAGCTAAAAATTGTTTTTTAGCTTTTGTAGTTTTATTATAGGGGACAATCAAATGAAACAACGAGTAGAAGACCTGGATTGGAAGAATCTGGGATTTAAGTATCGTGATCTGCCTTATCGATATGAGGCGAAATATAAAGATGGTGAATGGCAGGAAGGAAAACTGACCGAAGATTCATCAATGACCTTTTCTGAAGGTGCAGAAGTTCTGCATTATGGTCAGGAAGTTTTTGAAGGACTGAAGGCTTACCGTAGAAAAGATGGTAAGATCAATCTCTTTAGGCCCGATCAAAACGCTCATCGCTTTACTCTTTCAGCAAAGAGATTAGCCATGCCACCATTTCCTGAAGATAGATTTGTTGATGCCGTAAAACAAGTTGTTAAGGCTAACGAAGAATTTGTACCACCATATGATAGTGGCGCAACTCTTTATTTAAGACCACTTATGGTGGGAACAACTAAAGTTTTAGGCGTCGAAGCAGCCAGCGAATATACCTTCCGCGTTTTTGCGGTTCCAGTTGGCGCATACATTAAAGGATTGAACCCTGCAGATTACGTTGTTAGTGAATACGACCGTGCCGCATATGCTGGTACCGGTCAAGCAAAGACAGCAGGTAACTATGCCAGCAGTTTGCTTCCGACAGTTGAAGCACACAAAAACGGTTTTGCCGATAGTCTTTACCTAGATCCACGTGAACATAAATATATTGACGAATTTGGTGGTGCTAACTTCTACGGCATTACCCAAGAAGGACAGTTTGTCACACCAAAATCACAATCGATTTTGGTTTCTATTACTAAGCGCTCACTTTTGGAAGTCGCTAAGTGGCAAGGTCTAAACCCAGTTGAACGTCAGATCACTTTGGAAGAAGCGTTCAACATGAAAGAAGCTGGTGCGATGGGTACAGCTGCTGTAATTTCTCCTGTAGGTTCAATTACCTACGAGGGTAAAAAGCATGTCATCTATAGTGAAACAGAAACTGGTCCAGTTACTAAGAAACTTTATAATGAACTAGTTGATATTCAGTATGGTAACAAGAAAGGTCCAGAAGGCTGGGTTCAAACATTGGATTAAGTTTAAATATCGGGAACAAAAAAGCGAGGCTTAGGACTCGCTTTTTTTCTGCTCAAAATAAATTGCCACTACTCTTTATCAGTAAAGTGCGGTTTTATGATATGTTATTCTGCAATCTGGCGTAGGCTTTGCTTCAGCAATCTACGAAAACTTTTATCAGCGGGTAAGGATTTATCTGCAAACCAACCCGTACCAACGTTGACAATATCTCCTATTGCTAAATCTCTAATGCACCTGCTTGCCAATAATTGCTTTTTAGGGTCAGTGAACTCTGTTGCTATCATTTGATTAAAGATAGATTTTAGTTCATTAAAAGCTGCAGTGGTTTCAGGATAGTTATCAGTGCGTGGCATTTTTAATACAAATTGAGTTAAGAGAAAATGATTCAGTGCTGTTTCGCGAAATGCCATTACAAAATCAATAATCGCTGTCAGGCCAGCTTTGCCAAACAAGTCTTTGCGTAATTGATTTGTTAGCAATTCAACCGTCCAGGCAACTATGGCGTAGTTTAGTGCTATTTGATTGGGAAAGTAATTGTATAGGGCTTGCGATTGAATGCCAATTTTTCTAGCAACAGTCGCAAAATTATTTTCTTTATTGTCTTCAATTAACTCAATGCTTGTTTTAATAATTATTTCTTTAGACAAAATTTGACGTGGCATTTTGAACTCCTTACTTGATTTGACTTTTACAATATGTAAACTATAATTACATATTGTAACTATACCATATAATATTAAAAAAATTAAGAAGGTCAAATATCATGAAAATTTTTTTGTTGGGATTAATAGGGTTGATAATAGGAACCTTCGTTATTCTTTTTGGCGGTGGTGGAGCAGCCATTTACCTGGCAATATTGACCGGTTTATTTGGTCTCAATGCGGCAGCAGCTTCTTCAACTTCCTTAGTGACAGCCTTGCCTTCATTAATTATTGGGGCAATTAGCTATTATCATCAAAGGCAAATAAATACTAAAATAGGTAATCAAATGTTAATAACGGCAATTCCTGCTGTGATAATTGGAGCGCTGGTCTCAAAATATATTCCCGCTAAAATTTATAAATGGCTGATAGGAATCGTTTTGGTAGTTCTTGGCATTAATATGCTAATGAAGAAGAAAACGCAAACTGCCGCAACTGTTAAAAAAACGCAATATGCCAGACTAGAAGCAGGGATGTATGGTATTTTAGGGGGCCTAATGGTTGGCGTTGCTGGCATGAGTGGTGGCGCTGTTATTATTGGCGGATTATTTTTGCTGGGATTACAAGATTTTCAAGCTACTGCAACTTCAACTTATGTTCTGGTTTTTATGACTATCACGGGTGCGATCTTTCACATTGCAGACGGGCGAGTAGATTGGACTGCTGGGTTGCCCTTGATGATCGGTGCTATCATTGGAGCTGTTATTGCTCCTAGACTTGCCCAAATTCTAGCTAAAACTAAAATCACACGCTACATGAAACCCACAATTGGTTTCTTGCTGGTATTATTAGGCGTTAAGTCGTTGCTCTGAATCCTGAAAAATACGGTTTATTAGAATTAAAAACGTGATCCTGCTATAAAAACAGAATCACGTTTTTGGTGTATATTTAAATTCTATAATTGCACAGACATTATCTTGTCGAAATCTGCGGCCGGTTTATTTGTCAGTGTGTATTTAACATTCTTAACCTTGTCTTTTGAATTTGTGATTACCACGATGACAGTTGGATCTTTGCCACTATCTTTAACTTGCTTAATATCCATGAATGCAATTTTTTGACCGGTGACAACTTCATCGTCCTTTTTAATAAAAAGCTTAAAGGGATTGCCTTTTAGTTCAACTGTATCAATTCCTAAATGTATTAAAACTTCTAGTCCATTATTTGTGGTGATACCGATACCATGCTTTGTTTCTGCCAACATAGTGACTTTACCTGAAACTGGAGCATAAATGCTGCCTTCAGAAGGCTTAACTGCAAAACCTTCACCCATCGTTTTGCTGGCAAAAACTGAATCAGCTACATCTTCCAATGGAATTACAACTCCGGCAGCAGGAGTAGAAAAAGTCATGCTTTGTGTAGAAGTAGTTTTTGTTTCATTTTCCCTAGCAACCTTTCCACCCAAAATTACTGCCACTAGAGCACTAGTTAAGAAAGCTGCTATTAAGCATATAATCATTAACAAAACATTGGTAAAACCTTGACCCGCCTTGACATAAACAGGCAAAGAAGTGATGCCGGGCATTACAAATGCATAGCACTTAATACCAAGTAAAACGGTTAGCATGCCACCAACTCCGGAACCACACATTGCTGCTAACATGGAACTTTTATGAACCACATTAACTGTATAAAGAGCAGGCTCAGAAATACCTATGAAAGCAGAGAAACTGGTAGATAATCCTGCGGCACGTAATTCTTTATTTTTCATTCTTAAAGAAGTGCCAAAAGCTGCTCCAGATTCAGCCATATTGTGCACAAAAGAGACGGGTAATAAGTAATCATAACCTAATGTAGCTATGTTTTGAATTTGAATAGGTGAAGTGGATTGATGCATACCTGCCAGAACAATTAGTGGCATGAAAAATCCTAATAAAAATCCTGCTAACAAACCAGCTTTTTGGAATAACCATACTATACCGTCAGCTAGATATTGACCTCCGTATGCTCCTAGTGGTGCCAAAATCCACATTGCAATTGGTACGGCGGTAATTAAAGTTATGGCAGGAACAACCACTAGCTTTAATACATCAGGTACAAAGCGATCAACAAAGTGATAAATAATAGCCATTAGTCCCACGCCTAAAATAACTGGAAAAACAGAAGTGGCATAGTTAAATACTGGAATATTTAAGCCGAATAATGTCAATCCAGAACGACCACTTGCTATTTTGGCAACAAACGAAGGATAAAGCAATGCACCCGCCATACAGATACCGAGAAATTCATTTAATTTAAATTTGCGTGCTGATGAAATTGCCAGTAAGAATGGCAAAAAGTAAAAAGGAACATCAGCGATTAAATTAAATAAAGCCATAGTAGTGTTTTTTTCAAGTCCTGGTGAAAACGCTAGGACTATTGCCAAAATACCCTTAAGCATACCTCCTGCAACTAATGCAGGTAAAATTGGTTGGAAAACACCTGAAATGACATCTAGAATTACTTTTCCAGTGATTTTAAACTTGTGCTTACCTTGATCTTGGCTATTATCATTTTGCTGGGAACCCATAGTTTTCTCAATTTCTGCAAAAACTGAATCCACGTTTGGACCAATTACTATTTGATATTGATTGCTCTTGATAGTAGTTCCAAGAACACCTTGTAAATTATCAATTTTTTCTAATTTTGCTTTACTAGCATCTTTGATTGTAAATCTAAGCCTGGTAACACAATGCCAATAGTTATTGATGTTATTTTTTCCGCCAAGATAATTAATTATACTCTTTGCTAACTCCTTCTTTTCCATAATAAATTTTCCTTTCTGGTACTAACGAGATTAATTTTTGATATGTTCTTCAATCTTGTTCTTATACCAGTAAAGTGAGTCCTTTTTGTATCTTTTTCCTGTACCTTTGCCACCATTATCTAAATCGACATAGATTATGCCATATCGTTTATCCATGGTTAACGGACCGCAAGAAACGATGTCGATTATGCCCCACATAGTGTAAGCGATTAAATTTACGCCATCTTTTACAGCTTCATCTAATTGATCTATATGAGCACTAAGATATGCGATGCGATAATCGTCGTGTACTTTGTGATCTGAAGTCAATTCGTCATGGGCACCAATACCATTTTCTGCAACAATAATTGGTAGGTGATAGCGATCATATATTTGGTTAAGAGTGAACCTTAAGCCAATAGGATCGATTTGCCAGCCCCACTCGGATTCCTTTAAATAGGGGTTTTTCTTAGTCATAATCAGATTGCCTGCAGTTTGCTCCCAATTAGCTGCATTAGTTGAAACCTGTGAAAAGTAGTATGAGAAGGAAACAAAGCCAACAGTTCCGTCTTTTAGCAATTCTTTATCACCGGGTTCAAAATGAATGTGAACGTTGATTTTATCAAAATAACGTTTCATGTATTCTGGATAGTAGCCCCTTGCTAAAACATCTAAGTAAAACCAATTTGAATACTGGTCGTCTTGGATGGCTTGCAAGTTGTCTTCCGGCTTTGAAGTTGCCGGATAGGTGGTAAAGCGGGCAATCATGCCACCAACTAGTTTTCCTGGCACAAGCTTTCGTCCTAGTTGTACTGCTCTAGCACTACATAAAAATTGGTGATGTAAGCATTGAAAAATTTCCTGATCCATGTTTTTTTCTGTACCAGGTATTAAGCAAACTCCATCCCAAGGGGAAAACTTAGCAGCGTTTATTTCATTGAATGGCAACCAGTAATCTACCAAGTCACCTAATCTTTTATATAAAACAGTTACATATTTTTCGAAAAATGAAATAATTTTTCTGTTTTTCCAGCCACCGTATTTTATGACCAAATTAACAGGGATGTCATAGTGAATCATTGTGGCGAAAACTTTTATGCCGTATTTTTTACATTCAGTGAACATATCACGATAATATTTAATTCCTTCTTCATTTGGTTCTTTGTCATCACCATTAGGGAAAATTCTTGACCAACAAATTGAAGTACGAAAAATTTGTAATCCCATTTCTGCCAGCATTTTTATATCTTCTTTATAATGATGGTAAAAATCAATGCCTCTTCTGAGGGGATAATATTTTGTTCCCTGATCTTTTAGCGCTTGATTAAATTCTTCTTGTGAAAAAGGATTATTTTGGTGCTTATCTTCAATTTGCTCAGGTGTCCAGCTAGGATCTAGATAGCGTAAATCTTGTGTAGAAATTCCTTTGCCTCCTTCTTGAAAGCCTCCATCTGCTTGAGAACACGCAATTGCTCCTCCAAGTAGGTAATTTTTACTATAGTTAATGTCTTCCATATTAGATGGCCTTTCTACATAGATAGCAATAATATTTGATTTGAATTTGATAATAAATGTAATAATTATTTAATAACCTTATCATATAGCTTACAAATATACAATGAATTTTTAACTAAATGATAAAATACTTACGGAGCCAATGATATGCTCGTTATAACTATTTGTAATAAAGGAACCTAATCAAATAGCATTTTAAGTTGGAAGCTTTTCAGAGGATAATAAAGAATTAGGGTTTTTCCTGGTAACAATACAAAAAATTAAAAAATTCAGAAATACAAAAGAGAAAAGAGATCGGGATGAATATTATCAAAAATCATTTTTTTGAAGGTGAAAGAATTCTTTTTGGACTAAAAAATTCGCAGCTGGTAGGAATTACTTTTGGTGAAGGTGAGTCACCGCTTAAGGAAGCCAGTAAAATTGATATCAAGGATTCTATTTTTAAATGGAAATATCCATTATGGTATGACAGGGACATTAATGTGGATAATACTGTATTTGAAACTATGGCTCGCAGTGGTATATGGTATACCAAAAATATTTCTATTAAAAATTCGGCTTTGCAGGCTCCAAAATTATTTAGGAGAGCAGAAAAAATAGTCTTAGACAATGTTCATTTTGCTAATGCTGCAGAAACGATGTGGACCTGTAAAGATATTAGAATTACCAATAGTCAAGTTAACGGTGACTATTTTGGTAAAGACAGTCAAAACATCTATCTTGACCACGTTAGTGTTATTGGTAATTATGCTTTTGACGGAGCTAAAAATATTGAAGTACATCATTCCACCTTTATTTCTAAAGATGCTTTTTGGAATTGTCAAAATGTTACTGTGTATGATTCGATAATAGATGGTGAATATTTGGCATGGAATGGACAAAACATCAAGTTTATCAATTGTAAAATTGAAAGCGACCAGGGGCTTAATTACATCGACCATCTGGAATTGAAAAATACCATTTTAATTCATACTGACTTAGCATTTGAATATGTTTCTAATATTAATGCTGCAATTTCAAGCAAAATTGACAGTGTGAAAAATCCAATTTCTGGTAAAATTTCTGCTCCTGCAATCGGTAAATTAATTTTGGATCCCCAAAAAATTACTCCTAGTGAAACTGAAATTGACTGTGCTAAAATTGATGCGAAAGTTAATCATTCAGATGAAAATCAGAAACCGAAGGATTAGAAATAATGGATAAGTATGATTTTATTAATGCACCAGATAGAAGAGATACAGATTCAGTCAAATGGCATGTCAAGAAGGGCGATTTGCCAATGTCAATTGCTGATATGGATTTTAAAACAGCACCTGAAATAATAGCCGCAATGAAAAGGAAAGTTGATCGCGGTGTTTTTGGCTACGAGTGGCCTGAAGATGACTATTTTAAAGCGGTGGCTGACTGGTACGAAAAAGAACATGGCCATCGGCCTCAGCTGGAATGGCTGATTTTTACTACAGGAGCGGTACCCGCAATTTCTGCAATTGTAAGACGAGTTTCCCACATTGGCGATAACGTTTTAGTCCAAGCTCCTGTATATAATGTTTTCTACAATTCAATTGAAAATAATGGCCGACATGTTTTATCCAATGACTTGCAATTTGATGGCGAAAATTATGCAATCAACTGGGATGATCTCGAACAGAAATTAGCCTTACCTTTGACAACACTGATGATTTTTTGTAATCCGCATAATCCTATTGGTAAGGTATGGACTCAAAAAGAGGTACAAAAAGTTGCAGATCTATGCTATCAGTATCATGTAGTTCTTTTGTCCGATGAAATTCATGGCGACTTAGTGCGCAAGGGCCCAGACTATACCCCAGCTTTTTCAGTGAATAATTCTGCACGCGAAAACGTTGTTTCATTAGTTTCACCTAGTAAAACTTTTAACGTTGCTGCACTACACGCAGCAACAGCGATTGTGCCAAATAGTAATTTGCGTGCTATGGTTAATCGCGGACTTAATAGCGATGAAGTAGCTGAACCAAACTTGCTGGCTATTCCTGGAACAATTGCTGCCTATGAACATGGTCACAACTGGCTAGAGGCATTGATTAAGCAATTAAATGTTAATTTCACTTATGCTGAAGAATTCATCAATAAGAACCTTCCACAAGTTAAGGTAGTTGCAGGCGCAGCAACATACTTAATTTGGCTTGATGTGGAACAAATTAGTAGCGATTCGCAAAAATTAGCGGAATTCTTAGAAAAAACAACTGGGTTGGTTTTGTCACCCGGAAGCATTTATCGTGGAAATGGTCATGACTTTTTGCGTATGAATCTTGCCTGCCCCTTAACAATGGTTAAAGATGGCTTAGAACGGTTAAAAGTGGGATTGACAGAATATTTGGCTTGAGAGTTTTAAAAAGGCGACTACGGTAATTATCATAATCGCCTTTTTATTGCCTAAAATTGTAGCGGATCAGAAATGTTTCCAGTATTTCATAATCTTTATGCATATTGAAAATATATGATTCTAAAAATCATATTGTTTCATGTGAAACTGGAAAAGTAACGAACCAAATAGTTAAAGTAGACAATTAAACGGTATTTCCCAGGAAATATTGCTTAATTGGTTAATACCTTGATAAATTGGTTAAAAGTATTTGCTATCTTGTGATTAGACTCTATCCCTAAGTTCAATCCATGCAGATATGGATTAGCCAGCCTAGATTTAAGTAAATTACTGGTATTTTTAAAATTGAATATAATGCCAACAAAACTAAAAAAATAGTTAATCAGGCCTAGTTTCTAAGTTACTGCAGTTGTGCCTTTCAAATTGACTGTGTATAGCTAGTCTTTCAATTTTTATAAAAATATATGTGGGCAAAAAGAAAAAGTCGCTTAAACTAATTGCAGTTATGGCGACTTTTAGCTTTTCAAAAAATACTTTTAACTAAGATTAAGAGCAATTTGTGAGATTAAGGTGTCCATAAAGTACATACCAAAGAAAACAAAAATTGCTACGATTAAAATCTTCCAGGATATTTTAGTCAGTTCTTTCAAACGGTGGGTAACTGATATTCCAGCAAATGCTAGAACAGAGGTTGTTAGTGACAAAAAGTCTACAGCATTGATAACGCGAACGCAGTAGGAACTAAGCAAACAAAAAATTAGAGAAACAATTGAAACCCAGCCTAAAATAGGGAAGCCCTGAATGATTTTCCAAGGCACTTTTTTCATCAGCATACTAATAACTATGCCTAATAGCGAAAAAAGCCATAACATACCTAAACCAATGAGTGTGTCAGTAGTAATTGGTGTGCTTTTGGGATTTCTAATTAATTTAACCCATTGAACAAATAATACTAAGCTAACACTAAGTAAAAGAATGACAGCATCTTTAAATAATTCATATAAATTGTTTTCTTTAGTCATGATCTGGATAAACTTCTTTCTTTTTGTCTAGCAGGCTAGTGATGTGTGTGTACATGAATCTTTGTAGAGGCACTGCTAGGAAGTACATGATATAAGTGCCAATAAAACTAGTTAGTAACTGACTGGCCGCGGCAAAGGACAAAATAGTGTCGCTGTGTTTTGGTACCAAAGCTGCTAAAGACGATGAAGCTGCAGTCATCATTGAACTAGAACCAACACCGGCACTCATTGCAACTGCTTTATAGTTAAAGCCCATGCCTAGAAGAAGTGGAGCAAGGATTGAAAAGATAATTGAACCAAAAATGGTACCAATTAAATAAATTCCAAGTACGCCACGACCTTCAGGGGAATTTAGCGTGTATTTTTCACTAATATATGCTAGTTCACCTTCACGGCCTAAGCCTAAGGTTGAACCTATAGCTTCTTCTCTTAAGCCAAGTAATAGCGCTACAGGTAAACCGAAGATAATCGTACCTAAATTACCTAATTCGTGGACTAGAAAAACCCACCCAACAGAAATAATTTCGTTAATTTTAGGGGCCACATTCGCTCCATAACGTGCCATTAAAGGCAACATGATAAGAATCATGTATTTACCGGCAAATTTCACCCGTTTATCATTGTAAAGTTTTTTAATAGGCTTTGCTGGGATTAAATAAACTAAAATAGCAATAATTACCGCAAATACTAGAGGTAAGATAGAGATTTCAATTTTGCCGATTTTAAATACTTGGGTACTGATCATTTCAGAGACTGTATCTATTAACAATACTAAAATGATTAGCGGACCATATGCTTTTAAATATTTCATTTTATTTTGCCATCTTTTCTAATTCAGTAAGATATTCTTCTTTTGTTTTCTTATAAGTTTTTACCTGATCTAAGTTATTTGAAATCTTAAGAATACTGTTAAAGACAAATTCTGGGAAAATTGCTAGTACAAATTCAGGATCAACTAAAGTAAAATCATCACCATGAATTGTTCCGTTCCAACCACCATAACCGATTTGAATGGTTGGTATTAAGAAACTAACATCCCCAATATCACCTGCCGCCATTGTGTAGCCCCGGTCTTCTATTAAACCGGGAATTTTTTCATCTGCAGAAAAGACAGCTTTCACAATAGCGCTCATACTTTTACTGGAGATCAAAGGTAGGTAGCCAACTTGCCTTTCGCACTCAACTGAGCCACCAAGTGCTGAGGCACAGCCTTCTGCTGCCTGTTTAAAACGATTCATTAATTTTTGAGCGTTATCTATGTCAAAAAATCTTAAGTCCGTACCCATTTTAATGTGATCAGGAATGACATTAATTGATTCATGATTTTCGCCAACAATTACGGGATTAAATCTTATGCGATTGGGATCTTTAACTTGCTGACGCTGCAGAGCTAAAGCGGTATTAAATAATGTTGCTATACTTTGAGCATTAATACCTGCATCAGGGGCAAAAGCTGCATGACTGGCTTTGCCATAAAAATCAAAATATTCAAAATTAAAGCCTGCGAGATCACAATTAATTTCGATAGTGCGTTCATCAAAATTTTCGCCAATTGCATGAACTGAAACACAATAGTCAATATCGTCAAAAATGCCAAGTTTAATAGCTTCTTGTTTGCCACCGAAGTAATCTATTTTGCCTGCCTCTTTTTGCTGTTTTCTCCAAGCAAGATCAACAAATTCTTCGGATGGAGTGAAAATAAATGCTAGATTAGCACCAAAATCTTCAAGCCGGTGATTGGTAATTATTTCGTTCATAATTGCTAGTGCGGTAGTGACCTGTGTGTAATGGCCACATGCTTGAGCAGCACCAGTACTCGTATCTGCTACTTTGTGATTAGGCTGATAGAGTGAATCCATTTCGGCAATAATTCCAATGGTTTTTTGGCTACCATTAGTTAACGTTACTTTTAAACCAGTATCTAGATAATGTTCGACTTTTAACTCGGTGCTAATTTTGTTAATTTCATCTTCAATCTTTTTAGATGTTTTAAATTCTTTATAACCAAGTTCTGGATTATGAAGTAAAAAAACAGCAGTTTCAGCTAGTTCAGCATAGTATTTTTGAAAACTTGACATTGTATCCTCACTTTTTGTTTTATTATTATCATATGTGACAATAATAAGAATAAAATAAAATTAACAACTATGCAAGAACGAAAATATTAGCTTGTGTTATTAAAGTTCGTATTTTATAATTTTTTTATCAAAATATGTTACTAGAGGGTAGGTATTGATATTTGGACGAAAAGAAAAAATAAATTATTGAAATTACTAAAAAAGCAGATAAATCACATTTTGATGATTTATCTGCACCCGAAATTATAGTTTAAAAGTTGTTTTTAAAACAGAAATAGTTAAGAGCTTTATCTGTAAAAGTAAAAAATATAAAATATATTGCAATACAAATTAAAAATAGCAGAAGATTCCTACCACTAGCCCAAAATGGCGAACAATTCGGTAAAAATTTTTCAACCAAAATGCTACTTATCATTATGGAGAAAAAGTATGCCAAAAACTGATAAAGTTTAAAGTGTTTGGGCTTACTTCTTAATCTTTTTTGATTTGCTGTTAGTTTTTGTTTATTTGTTTCCATAATTACACTCTATTTTTAAAATATAAAAATTGCAACTGGACTTAAAGCTAAAGCAGTCAGTTCTGAGATTGCTATTTTCTTAATTTGAAATTAATCATTCCTTTGCTTTTTAATTTTTGTACCGGTACCTTTTAAATTATATAAAAAATTTAATCATAAGCAAGTGATTAATTTAATGTAAATATTATTTATCCTATGATAATTATATCAATATTTTATATACGTTTAAGATAATGTATATTATAAATATTGAAAAAAGTACTACCAGATCAAGCTGATATTTAAATTAAAGTAAATAATTGAAATGCTTTTATAATAAAAACAATTACTAAATTACATATTTATCATTTGACAGAATCAATTTTTCAGTAGATACTGGCAAAAGTTTGGCTTTAAAATGCAGTTAGACTCAGTAATACTCAGCTAATTGTTTGCTGGAAAGGTAAAAATATATCAGTTAAAGAATTACAGATTATACAGACTTTTGTCGTTTGATTGATGCATGATAGTCAATTCTTGTTTCATGTGAAACATAATTATAATATAGACGTTTCCTCGATATTTTGAGTAATACCCAGTTAGCGTAATGAAAATTAAAATAGTCTGAATGATAATCGCTATTTCTAAAATGACCTTTATTGAGACAATTACCATCGAATCCTGCTAAACAGATTGAACATTGACCATGACCATGTGTAAATGATGCAATAATAAAGTCTCCAGCTGAATATCAACAACATTTTTGCCCACTTTTTCAACAATGCTCAATGTTTCATGCTTCGTAGTTGAATTTGCAGAAATTTTGATATACCACAGAATCACCATAAATCAGATTCGCATACAGAGGAACGAACAACTTTTAAAATTGCATCATTTCCTGGTTGAAGTTTGGGCATAGGACATTCTTTTAATTCACTCTGCTTAGTTTAATAAATGCTCCTGCTTTCATTTATACTAGCTCTTTAGTAAACAGGCCGATCTTTTCCCTGTGTATCTGGATCGGCAATTCCAATGCTGTCATTATCATATAATGCAGGATTGCGAACAATTTTTAAAATTGCGTCTGCAATGCTTTTGCGTGAACCTGAAATACCAATATAAGGTTCATTATGAGTAGTAATAGAATATTTGATTTCATTACGATCATTGAGCCAGGGTAAACGTAAAGTAGTATAATGCAAGCCAGATCTTGCTAAAAGTTTGTCCGAGTTAATGGCAGCCTGTAGTCCCGGCATAACAAATTGGTGATTCCACCGGCCAAATTCACCTCCAACTTCGTTATATATACCCAGAATGTTAGCAAAAATTACACGTGAAACATGGTTAACTTTCATTGCTTCAATTACGTTTTTAGTAATGATATTGTCTTTAGTGTGATCTACAACGTCTACGAAAACTATATCTTGTTTATGCATAGCTTTATTAACGGCCTGATTGTCAGTTAAATCAACTTCCATTATTTGGGCTCTGGATCCCAATGAACATAAGCGATGTGGATTGCGCAAACCCAGAGTCAATTTGATATCTTTAAAAGTATCTTCAGATAATATTCTGCTTTCAACGATTCGAGCTATTTGACCATTAGCCGCTAAAATTAAGAAATTCATAATTACACCCCTTTTTGTAATTAATATTCAGTATAGTAGGTTCGAGCAACTCTAAGTCAAATTTTAAATAATTGTCGTTTAGTTTAGTTGAAAGTGAAATATAAAAATTAAGTGCTTTATCCTACCTTGGTGAAGTTGCTAAAAAGGAGATAATAATGAAAAAGTTTAGAATTAAAGATGTAAGCGAATTGCTGGGAATTAGTACATATACTTTACGCTACTATGAAAAAATTGGTTTATTAAAATTTGTTAAACGTGACGAAAATGGGATTCGTGAATTTGAACCAAATGATCTGATAGTGATTAGTACAATTATTTATCTAAGAAAAACGGGAATGCCGCTTAAGGAAATCAAAAAGTATCTTCAACTAGCTGAGAATGGTATTGATACAGTTGAACAACGCAAAGAAATGTTTTTAAAACAGAAGCAAAAAGTGATAGAACAAATGAGAGTGTTGCAGAAATCAATGGAAGTAATTAATCGTAAGCTTAATTTTTATGATGAAGCTGCAAAAAAACATAGTATGAATGTATGCAGGGATGAGCGCAAAAAGTGGTTAGCGGAAATATTGTCTGGAAAAGAAAAAGTGCAATAACTGCACTAAAGGTACATTATTACACATAATTTATATTATTTAAGTTTAAACAAAGCAACTTGGGCAGGTTTAAAGCAAAAGATTAACATTATTTTAATCATAATTATTTGCTTTTGACGGCAGTAGCATTAAGATAATAAACCAAATATCTCCAATTATTGGTATTATCATAATTAGAACCCACCAGCCAGAGCGATTAGTATCATGTAAACGACGAAAACGCAAAGATAGCATTGCAATCCAAACAACGAAGGAAATAATGAGAGAACTAGTCTTTATACTCCAATCGCCCCAATTATAAATATCATTAATTGAATGGCCTAATAAACCTTCAACTAAATGCATTAAAACAAAAGCTAATACCCAGTTAATAATTACTGGCCACCAATATTCAGACCGATTAGCAGTGCCAGAAAAATTAAAAATATTCTGCCAGAACTTTTTATATGATTTAAACATTAAATATTTCCTCCTATTTATACCTAATAAACTAATCATAAAGCATTGTATTGGAATGAGCAAAGATAATGTTCTTATGTGAATTAATAAGCAATATTTTTGTTTTATTATTATAAAAGCGGTATCTTGAAATTGAATTTATTGAAGGGAGAAAGTACAAATGGACAATAAATTATCAGACCCGTTAAAACGTTATCATCATGATGATTTTCCTAAGCAATCACAAGAATATCCTGGACTGCAAAGTAAAATGGATCCAGTACCTGCTGGAGACATGAATGACTATGAAGGCCACGGCTTATTAAAAGGCCGTCATGCCCTTATCACTGGAGGTGATTCCGGTATTGGTCGTTCTGTAGCAATTGGCTTTGCCAAAGAAGGAGCCGATGTTGCAATTCAGTATCTGCCAGAAGAAGAATCCGATGCTAAAGATACAGCTGAACTCATTAAAAAGGCTGGACGTAAGGCAGTTTTGCTGCCAGCTGATTTCCGTAAACGCGGCGAAGCAACAAAAGTTGTTGAAAAAGCTGTCAAAGAATTGGGCAGCTTAGAATTATTGGTAATGAACGCAGCTATCCAACAAAATGTTGATGGCATAGAGAATTTATCAATGGATCAAGTTCACGATACTTTTGAAGTTAATATCATCTCAATGTTTGAAATGGCTAAAGCGGCTGTACCGCATATGAAACCAGGCAGTGTAATTTTGACCTCGACTTCTTTAGAAGGGTTCAGTCCATCACCAATATTGCTTGATTATGCTGCTACAAAAGCAGCAATTGTCAGCTTTTCTATTAATTTGGCTCAAAGCCTTGCTCCTAAAGGAATTCGCGTTAACAGCGTTGCTCCTGGTCCGGTTTGGACTCCTTTGCAGGTTTGTGGTGGTCAGCCAACCGATGCTCTTGCTACATTTGGTCAGCAAGTACTGTTGAAACGCGCAGGACAACCTGATGAAATAGCTCATGTTTATATTTTCTTGGCTTCAAACTTGGCAAGTTATGTCACTGGTCAAGTCTATGGTGCCACAGGTGGACCAGCTATTAATTAAGGAATAATAAATAAAATTTAATTTCCGTTTTTGCTTCCGTGTATGCAAAAGCGGATTTTTTATGCAAAATTTGCTTTTTGGATAGGGCTTCAGTATATTAAATAATTAATTAGTATTTAATATCCAAAGAATAGGGGTGAAGAAATGAATAAAAGTATTTTTCAAAAAATAGCACTACTGTCGCAAAAAAATGCCAGGATTATCGCAGATGAGTGGCATTACGACGGACAATATGCTTTTTACGATATGAAAAATGATCAAGAAGATTATGATGAAATAATTTCTCCCAAAATGCGTAAAAATAACTACTTTCAGGTTTTGGATAATGATGACAACTTAGTTGCTTTCTTTTGTCTTGATCAAAATGACCAAAGAGAAGAGCAAGTTGAAATAGGATTAGGATTGGCTCCCAAATTGACTGGTCATGGGCTAGGCAGTGAATTTATTACTGTTATTGAAAATTTTGTCAAAAATAACTATGACTATAAAGTAATTGTTTTATCCGTTGCTGACTTTAATTTGCGTGCAATTAAAGTCTACCAAAGAGCTGGCTATGTCAAAAGAAATACTGAAATGGTACATTCAAATGGTGGCATCTATAAGTTTGATATCATGTCAAAGAAAATTTGAGCTAAATTTTATAGCTGGTTTATGAAAGAAATGAAGGAAAAATATGGATGAAGAATGGCAAAAAATGTATGAAGCAGCTAAGAAAGTACAAGGTTTCACCGCAATTGGACCTCATATGGAAGCCGGTGGTGTCGCTGCTGCTGTTTTAGCTGAATCGGGAAAAATTTATACAGGAGTTTGCGTTGACACAGCGTGTGGATTAGGCGTTTGTGCAGAACGCAATGCTCTTTTTAATATGATTACCAATGGTGAAACTAAAATTAGTCGGGTTTTAGCACTAATGGCAGATGGTAAAAATGGAGCTCCATGTGGTGCTTGTCGCGAATTTATTGTTCAACTCATGGAAAAAGATTATCGACAAGTTGAAATTATGCTGGATTATGAAAAAGACAAAGTCGCTACAATGGGTGAACTGACTCCAGAATGGTGATTATAATGGACGAAAAAGTAAAACAATTCTGGTATAACTTTTGTCTTAAACACAATTTGGCTCTTGCTACTAAAGTTGATGCCTGGGCTTTTGGTTCTAATAAAGAAGATGCAGATAAATTAGCTAAATTAGTTGACAAGGGAATCAAAACTGCCACAACTTCGGAATATGTATCGGGTGATGAAGATATGCCTAAAGTTGGCGATTGGAACATAATTCTCGATGGTCAAGGTAAACCCGTCTGTGTTGTCCAAGACAAAGTGGTAGAAATTATTCCGTATAATCAAATTTCCGCAGAACATGCTTATCATGAAGGTGAAGGAGACCGTAGTTATCAGTATTGGCGCACAGTTCATGATCAATTCTTTGAAGAAGAATTTAAAGCCAATGGTCAAAAATTTTATCCGCAGGCACCAATGGTATGTGAGATTTTTGAAAAAGTTGAATAATTGGGACGTTGCAAAATGAAAAAAATATGATATAGTTAAAATAATTTAGAGAAAGAGGTCATTGCCAAAATGGAGAATTAATTTCTGGTTTTATTAGTAAGCAAAAAAGTTTGATAACCAATGCTTTTATCATGCATTTTTGCCGATAATCAGAAATTAGTATTGTTCTCTATTAAGGTGGCGCTTTAATTTCACCGCTTTTTGTGCACTGCTAATCAAATTATGGGCAATTTGGTTATCAGTGCTTTTTCTTTAGCAAAAAGCAGGTGCTAGTATGGAATATATTAGAATAACTAACCTCAACGTTGAAAATCGTGACGAATCTTTATTTTATGCTCCACATTTGAATATTCAGGACAATCAAATAATTGGTTTAATCGGGGATAATGGTGTAGGTAAAACCACATTGATTAATACTATTGCCCAAATGCCCACAACTTTCAGAGTAACGGGACAAATACTGCGCCATTGTCGTATTGTTTTGGTACCACAGCTTTTAAATAACGATGAGCAAAGTGGTGGGGAAAAAGAAAAAGAAGCCATTACTCAGGCAATAATCAGATTGGGTCAAGCCAAAGATTCTTTGCTAATTCTGGATGAACCAACTTCTAATTTAGATATTGAGCAACAAAGATGGCTAATTAAAGCCTTAAGTAGTTTAAAACAACCAATTTTGATAATTAGTCATGATCAGTCTTTTTTACAGAAACTTGTTAATGTTATTTGGCACATTAAAGATCATCAAGTTCATGAATTTAATGGTTCATATAGTGAATATTGTCAATTTCTCATAGCTGAAGAAAAAAGAAAAAAGATAGAATACCATGAAAAACTAACTAAAATTAAAAAACTAAAGAAAGATCAAAGGCAGGCTGAAATAAAGTCTCAAAATGCTACCAAGAAAAAGAAAGATATGTCTTGGTCGGATTGGAAAATAAAAGACAGCGGCAAGATTGAGAAAAGGCTTAGCCGAATTAGTACTCAATTAAAAAAACGTATAACAAGCGAGGAAGCTGCGCTGGAAAAACCACAAGTCCATCATCCAATTACATTTAGTAACGTTAAAACAACAAACTTAGATCTATCACAAAAAAGTAGTTTGGTCAGATTAGGCATTCAAGATGTTGTCTTACACGGAAACAAATTGTTTAGTATAACAAAAGAATTGCAAATAAAAGGAAGAGAAAAAATTGCATTAACTGGCAAAAATGGTGTCGGAAAATCAGTTTTTTTAGCAAAATTATTTCATCAAAAACTTAACGCTTGGTTTAATCCGCAAGTAAAAATCGGTTATGTTAAACAGAATATTGCTCAAGAAGCTGCGGTAAGGGAGACATTGATAGAAACAATTTCTAAGATCAGTGTTTTTGATAAAACAACTACCATGCAACTTCTAGGTGATTTACGTTTAAGAAGATTTTTGAATAACCAAGTCTGTGATTTAAGTGGAGGCCAGCTAGTTTGTTATAAATTGGCAAAGGTGTTATTAGGTGAACACAACTTACTGATACTTGATGAGCCAGATAATTTTTTAGATATTTCAGCTATTAATGCTCTTGAAGAGTTCTTAAAAAATTATCCATTTGCTATTATCCTGGTATCTCATGATCAGAACTTGCTGAAAAATTTGAATTTTGCAACCTGGGAAATAAAAAATCATAAATTAATTAAAACCACTGATTTTTCGAGTCATAAGAATACCAATATTGATAATCGGATTAATTTGCTTCAATTTAAATTAGATAAACTAATTGCCGACCCCAATGCTTCATTTAAAGAGATAGAAAATATTTCCCGGGAAATAAATAATCTCAAAAATAAATAAAGTCTCTAAAGAGAACCAAGTTTTATTAATTAAGGAAGCAGAAGCATTACTATTCTGACCAGTATGATTAAAAAATAAAGTTGATTACCAAAAAGTCAATTAAAACTCGACTGTTACAGATATGTGTCTGTTTTAGAACAGGAAGTGGAGGTGCTGGAATTACAAATCTTGTTAACAAAATTAATTAAAAATAATGGAAATGAAACTTTGAAAAATTTAAAGTAGAAAGCTGATAATGATTATAGAGATAGAGGCTCAGTGGGATTAGCGAAAGGAGTAATGTACTTCTTAGATTGGCTGCAATTGAGGTTAGTGCCAAAGGAAAAGAAAATAAATTTAGTTTTTTACACTCAAGACTGCGAACTATTGCTATATTTTTTGATAAAAACAAATGGCACACGTAAATTGCTAATAACTATTATAATGTTAATAACTAGTAGTATAAGTTTAATTAAGGAGAAAAAATGACAAAACCAATTATTGGCATAGCAGGATCTGAAATGATTGATTCTGCTGGAATGTTTCCAGGATACAGACGTAGTTATGTTAATGAGGACTATGTGGATTCTGTTGTTAAAAATGGCGGAATTCCCTTTATAATTCCTTTTACTGAAGATAATGAAGTTATTAAAAGCCAGATGGCTCATGTTCAAGGATTGATTTTATCCGGTGGACATGATGTTGATCCTCACTTATATGGTGAAGAATTGATGCCTAAGATTGGTCCTATTTGGCCCCAGAGAGATCACTTTGATATGCTTTTATTAAAAATTGCTGAAGAAGCTAATAAACCTGTTCTGGGAGTTTGCCGCGGAGCACAAATCATTAATGTAGCACATGGTGGCAGTCTTTACCAAGATCTTAGCTATCGTCCAGAACAAACTGTGAAACATGAGCAGGGTCATACGCCTGATTTACCTACCCATAAAGTAACAATTAAGGAGAACAGCTTGTTGGCTAAAACATTAGGTAAGACTGAATGCATGGTTAACTCATTTCATCACCAGTTGATAAAAGATGTTGCTCCAGATTTACTTGAAGTTGCTGATGCAAGTGATGGCGTGCCTGAAGGACTTGAAAATAAGCAAGGTACGGTTCTAGCAATTCAATGGCACCCCGAAATGTTACATAATAATCCGGACACAGAATATATGAATAATTTATTTAAATTTGTGGTTAAAAACGCCAAGTAAGGAGTAATAATGACTCAAAATAAAAATGCTGGGGATAAACTAGGTTTCTGGTCAATTGTCTTTTTAGCAATTAATTCGATTATTGGCTCAGGTATCTTTTTGACGCCTGGGAGTGTGGTAAGTCAGGCAGGGAGCAAGGCCCTAATTGTCTATTTCATCGCTGCAATTTTTGCTTCAATTTTAGCAATTTCCTTTTCAGCAGCAGCCAAATACGTAACTAAGTCTGGCGCTTCTTATGCTTATTCTAAGGCAGCCTTTGGTGACAATGTTGGCTTTTATGTCGGAATTTTGCGTTACTTTTCAGCCAGTGTTGCTTGGGGAGTAATGGCTGTTGGTGTAATCAAATCAACTATTTCTATTTTTGGTGGCAATCCTGACAAATTTTTAAATGTCACCATTGGTTTCATTATATTAATGCTTGCAGTAACTGTAATTAACTTATTTGGACAAAAATTTGTAAAACTTGTGATGAACATGGCTACAGCAGGTAAATTAGCTGCATTACTTTTGATCATAGTGGCAGGTGTCATTTTACTTATTACCACTGGTGCCAGCCATAGCCTGTCATCTGTTGACCAAATAACGCAAAATGGGCATAAAATAGTACCGGCTTTAACCACTACCGGTCTTGTTATGGCTGTTGTTTCTGCATTTTATGCTTTTACCGGTTTTGAATCAGTTGCATCTGGCTCCGAAGATATGCAGGAACCGGAAAAGAATTTACCTAAGGCTATTCCACTGGCAATTTTGGTTATCGCTGCTATTTATATTGGAGTAGTCGCTGTAGCGATGGTTTTGGATCCTAAGGCATTGATGACGACTAAACAAGTGGTGGCAATCAGTGCGATTTTTAAAAATGATATATTGCGGGATGTAATTTTAGTTGGAGCGCTCATTTCGATGCTAGGAATAAATGTTGCCTCTAGTTTTAATGCACCACGCATTTTGGAGGCAATGGCCCGTGAACATCAACTGCCAGCTACTTTAACAGAAAGAACTAAAAATAACTTTCCCATTAAAACTTTCTTTATTTCTGAAGCATTAGCAATCTTAGTGCCCTTAGCTTTTCAATATAACATGACTAACTTGATTACGTTGAGTGCTATGGTCAGATTTTTAGGATTCATAATTGTTCCTCTGGCAGTAATCTGCTTTTATTATGGTAAAAATAAGCAGCCAATTTTGCCGGCTCCTAAAAATGCATTGACTGATATTTTTGTACCAATATTGTCAATTGTTTTGGTAATCTTTTTGCTAGTCAAATATAATTGGCAAGCGCAATTTGGTATTATTGAAAATGGCAAAGTCGTTGGCGTTAACTGGTATGCAATTTTTATGATGATCTTTGGCTTCATAATTTTGCCGCTGTTTATGTTTTGGTTTTCCAGAAAAGAAAGAAGCAATCAGCAATAGCTTTAAAAACATACAGTAAAAAAACCGGACTAGAAAATACTAGTTCGGCTTTTTTCACTGTTAATTAATGTATTTACGGAAGAAGTTTAGTTCATCTTCATTACATTTTTTGGCCAAGTCATCCTTTTGATTAACATGAAAAACATGACCTCGTGGATGTTTCTTATCACCATAGAAATGAAGTTCATGATAAATATTTTTGGCTTTCAGGTAGCCTGACAACATGTAGGCATTATCACGCAAGAAATCATCTGTGCAGGTCATTAAGAAAAGCGGTGGCAGTGCTTGAGTCAAAAATTGTTCGGCATTTAATTCTTCATGCTGATTTAAACGAATTTCAGGCCTGAAATAGGCTTCTGGTGCCCCAGTGTATGAGGGAATTGCGGTTAGGAAGTAGGCGCCACAATTTAAAGCAGCAGCTTTAATTGTTAAATTGGGTACTGAATAACCAAAATACTTGCGGTATTCATTGTTAGTGTAAGCTGCTAAAATTTGTTCTCCCATTTGGCCACCGGCACTGTCTCCAACAATAAAGACGTTATTTAGATCGAATTGATATTTTGTCGCATTTTCCTCTTTGGCTACCCAATGAAATACACGGTTGATATCATCCAGTTCTCCGGGATAGGCCACATCTGGTGCTAAGCGATAATTGGCATTAACTACGGCAAATCCTTCTTTAGCCAGAGCCAAGCAATAAAACTGATAGGTTTCTTTAGTGCCATATATCCAGCCACCACCATGAATATTTACGATTACCGGTAATTTAGCACTGGTTCTATTCTTTGGTAAATAAACATCAAGTATCTGATACTTAGGATCCTTACCATAGGAAATATTGTCAAACCGTTCTACTTCCGGAATTTGTGTTGGCAATCCAGCATCGCGCTGATCATCGCCTTTTTTAATTACTTTTCGTGTTTCTTCAACTAATTTTCGATAGTCAGGTTCTGACATTTTATAGCTCTCCTTTTTTGTAATCGCTTTAGTATTATATTTTACTTCATCACGAGTAAAAAAGAAGGTCATAAATTAACTTAAAATCGATTATTGATTAATTTTTAAGAAATAAACGCGATCTGTAACTAGTCAATCCAAGTGCTTTTTTCGGATAGTTCCGCATGCTTTAAAGCTGTGAAAACTTGTTGAAAGTATTCCTTTTTTTCATATCCTTTGCGATAGGCAATGCCATTGGCAAAAGAAATATTGTAATTCAATAAAATAAAATTCAAATTTTCATTGACCTTGTCGTAAAGAATACTCGGAACGATTCCTAAACATCTGTTAGTGGCACAAAATATTTCTAATACTACTTCATCGCTGATACTTTTGAAGTCAAATTCAGGATATTTAAGAGTTAATTCAAATTTAAAGTGATTGATTAAAGGTAAAGGTGGAATAGAGTTCCAAATGTAGACTTCTTGTTTTGATAAATCTTTGATTTTTAAAGATTTATTTTTGCTAATCGGGTTCTTTTTAGAAGCAATAACTGATAGACCAGTTGAAAAAACCGGTTCAAAATTTATTTCCTTTTTGTCTATAAAAAAATCTTTCTGATATAAAACAAAATCATATTTTCCTTGAATCAATGATGTGGAAATATCATTGCCGTCATTGGGATCAAAAATTTCCAGATTTATTCTGGACTGCAATTTACTGTCTAGGTTTTGAATAAACTTTGATAAAAATTCAATTTCAAATAGTGATCCTGTGAAAGCGATTGTAATAGGTTCAGTAGCCCTTAAATTGCTGTTTTTAATATCTGTAACTGTTTCATTGATATCAGCATATATTCTTTTAGCCTTAATATAAAAGAATTCACCACTTGCCGTGAGTTCAATACCACGTCTACCGGGTTTTATTAATTTCATCCCTAAGAAGGTTTCTAATTTATGAATATTTTTTGAAACTGTTGAAGGGGCCACAAATAACTGATTTGCAGTCTGTGTAATATTTCTGGTTTGAACTAAAGATAGAAAATATTTAAGTTGATTAGTATTCATGTAATTTCCTTATTTCATTAACAAAAATAAATTAGCAGCTTTGCCAAATTGGAAAAGCTGCTTTCTTTATTATCTGCTGAAAGTGCTTTACACCATGCTACCATAAATTTAATTAAACTAGAGAAGGAGATAGAGGAAATGAGTAAAAAGCAAAAAATATATCCTTGGTTGATGATTGTTACTACTGGTTTGCTTTGCGGTGTAGTCTCTGGTGTTTTTACACAAGTAATGGGACTATTTTTAACACCACTGGCTAATTCTATTGGTGGCGGGAAATTGGGTTCAGTATCTTACTACTATACTGTTTTAATTTTAGCCACTGCAGTTGGTACAACCCTAGTGGGAAAATTTATTCACAAAGTTAACGTTTCATTAATCTTATTAGGTGCTATTGTCGTTACGGCAGCTTCGACTTGGTTATTTTCCATGGCCAATAATGTAATGGCTTTTTATGTTTTGGCAGCAGTTGTAGGTATTTGCTGTGGTTTCAGCGGTTATGTAGTTCAAGGAGTTGTTATTAACAATTGGTTTGTTAAACGCAAAAACTTTGCTTTCACTGCTGGGGCATTCTTTAATACTATTTTTTTGGCAATTATTACTCCAGTTGCATCTCAAATTATTCAAAGTAATGGTTGGCGCAGAGCTTTTATCATATTAGCAATTATTATGTTGGTTGTTGGTGTTCCGTGTTCATTGTTTACTAAAGTAGAACCAGCTAAGTTGAATTTATTGCCTTATGGAGTTTCTTCACAGGCTGAACTCGATCAAGTAAATAATAATAGTGAAGTGGAAGAAAGTAGTAATTCCAGTACAGGTAAAGTACTTTTATCAGTTTCATTCGTTCTTGTTTTAATTTTCTTCTGCTTCAATGAGTTTGCCGGCAATATGACATCCCTGTGGCCTTCTTTTGCTGAAGGTGTAGGATTTGGCGCAAATGTGGGTGGTTTAATTGCAACTATCATTACTGTAGCCGATTTGATTATGACTCCATTATTTGGGGTTACCAGTGATCACTTTGGTGGAAGAAAAGCTTTGCCTTGGTGGCTATTTTTAACAATTCTAGCTCCAATATTGATGATTACTGCAAATCAAACGAGGCTAATTCCATTAGCTTTAGTAGCAGCAGTACCTGCAGATGCTATTTCTGTCATTATGGGCTCAGGAGAACAAATTTTTGCTAAAGATATTTTAGGTAAAGATTTTGATGCTGGTTATTCTTATGCCAGTTCTATTACGTATGTAGTAAGTGCGTTTGCTACGCCAGTTTTGAGTAATATTGCTGATGCAACACATAATTGGAATATTGTTGTTGGTATTGTAGCAATCTGTGAAGTTATAGTTCTGTTTGCAGTTATTATTGGTGAAAAAAGAGCAGATAAATTAGCAAAATAGGAGGAGATTATGAATATGAACGAATATGATGTTATTGTTGTTGGTGCAAGTAATGCTGGCGGTATGGCAGCTTGTGCAGCTGCTGAAAAAGGCGCTAAAGTTCTAGTCATTGATAAAATGAATAGTACGGGCTTTTTATACCGTTTAAGTATTGCAGCTGTTGGAACAAAGGCTCAGAAAAAAGCAGGAATTGAAATTGACAAGTATAAGTTAATTAACTATTTGTCAGCATTTGCTCAAGATAATGTAGATCAAAAATTATTGTGGAAGTGGGTTAATAATAGTGCCGAAACTGTTGATTGGCTCGAAGATAATGTTTTAAAGCCTCATGGTTCACATCTTTATGCACAACCAGATGCTGAATATCATACTTTGATTAACACGGCTTTTCCAACTGAACATGATGTTACAAATGATAAGCATGAAGATGTTTTCTATGGTAAGTGGGTCGTTGAAAAAGCCAAGGAACTTGGTGCAGAATTTTTATGGCAAACTAAGTTAGAACATTTGATTACTGAAAATGGTGTGGTAACCGGTGTGGTAACCAAAAATACCAAAACCTCTGAAGTAAAGAAATTTAGAGCCAAAAAGGGTGTCATTATTTGTACAGGTGGTTATGGTTCAAATGAAGCCTTAATGGCAAAATGGAATCCGCTAGGCCTAAAAAAGAATGTTTACTCTGATAGTCCACGAGATGATGGCTCAGGTCAGGTTGCTGCCTTGGAAATTGGTGCCTGGAGGGATGAAGAACCTGCAGAAATCATATTTGATCGTGGATCAGTTCCAGTTGGGACTAATACAAATGAATACTATGTTAAGTCTTGGGAAGATGTTGGCTATTTTTGGATGGGAAGCTATCCGTTGTTAAAACTAAACTTAAATGGTGAACGTGTAGGAAATGAAAGTGCGCCGTATGAGTTTGATATGAATAGGGCAACCAAGCAGCCAGGATATTTACAAGTAGCAATTTGGAATGATGCTACAATGGATAATTTGCAAAAATTCCATACTTTAGGTTGTGCCCGCTTAAACTGGCCCGGCTTTTACAATACTGAAGAAAATAAGCAAGAAATCGCAACTAGGATTAAAGAAGGCTTCATACAAAAAGCTTCTACGATCGAAGAATTAGCTGAGAAATTGAATCTTCCGGTAGAAAATTTAAAGGCTAGCGTGAATACTTACAATAAAATGTGTGCAGAAGGTGAGGACACCCAATTTGGTAAAGAAGATTTCAGACTTTTACCAATTAAAGAAGGTGCCTTTTACGGAGCAGTTTATGGTGGCCGGTTGTTAGCAACACTTGATGGCTTAAGAGTTAATACTAAGATGCAAGTACTTAATAAAGCAGGTGAAGCGATTCCTCATTTGTACGCAGCTGGTAATGCCAGTGGTGGCTTTTTCTGGGGTTCATATCCAGATCATGTTCCAGGTTTAACTTGCAGCCATGCTCAAACTTTTGGCAGACTAGCCGGGCAGCAAGCTGCTTGCAATAATTAATTAGACTTTTAAAGTTCAATAATGTTTAGTTGAAAAATGACAAAAATAACAAAATTACAAAAAATATACCCGTGGTTAATTATTATTGCTTCAGGCTTACTGATGAGTTTGTTGGAATATACCTACACGTTGTTATTTAGCCTTTTCCTAAACCCTTTAGTTCATTCGCTAAATAGTAGAATGTCAATTGTGTCACTTTATTATACGTTGATCAGTTTTTCCATTGCGGCAATGCTGCCGTTAATTAATAAAATAATTGCTAAAATCAGTTTAAGTAAAATAACTTTCACGGCAATAATTATAGGCTCACTCAGTATTTGGTATTTTTCACATATCACTCAAGTTTGGGAATTATATATTCTTGCTGTTATTGTTGGAATTTGTAGTGCAACGTGTGGAACCGTTGTTCAAGGTATTGTCCTCAATAATTGGTTTGTTAGTAGAAAAAATTTGGCTTTTACAATGGGCTCATTTGTTTCCACCATTTATTTGTTGATTATGACACCAGTTTTAACTTATCTAATCTCTATTTCAGGTTGGAGACAAACAATGTTTATGTTGTTTTGGTTGACATTAATTATAGGAATACCTTGCTCGTTAATAATGAAAGCCAAGCCTCAGGATGTAGGTCTAAAGCCGTACGGCTTTGATGAATGTTTAAAAAGAAATACTAATAGTAAAACAGCAAATAATTCAAAGCAGCTGAAAAAGCTTTGGCTTTCACAACCATTTATACTCACATTGATTTTCTTCATTGCAATTACTTTTGCTTCAAACATGAATCAGCTTTTTCCTACTTATGCTGTTAAAGTTGGTTTTGGCGCAGCAATAGGAGGTTTAATGGAAACAATTATGACCGGAATTGATATTCTAGTTACACCAGTGTTTGCCATCACTACCGAAAAATTTGGTGGAGCCAAGTCTCTGCCAGTTTGGTTATTTTTGGGCTTATGCACATTTCCTCTTCTGATTCTGGCAACAGTTAAACACGAGCCAATTTTTGCCCTAGTTAGTGCCATTGGAGCTGACATCTTGACAGATATTTATGGGCCGGGAGAGCAGATCTTTGCAAAAGACATTTTAGGTAAAGACTTTGCGGCAGGATATTCATATATTAATTCTATTACTTATTTAGTAGGAGCTTTTGCAGTACCTGCAGTTAGTCTAGTTTATGAACTTTCATTAAACTGGAACGTGGTTTTTATTTTAGGAATCATTTTGTTAATAATAATGTTATCTGTACTCTTTTGGGGTTATCACAAAGTAGAATATAAGTAGACTAAAAGGGATTGCTCAGTAATCTACCGTACTGAGCAATCCCTCTTTTGTTAAATTACGTACTTTCTTGTTTATTTTGTAATGTCATCAATTGCATTTCTTGCAGAGTAGACACAGTATCCTGCGTGTGTGCCGCTAACTTCGACTCCATATGTATCACCATAAATAACGCCGGAGCCATCACTTCCGATAGCATATAAGTGCTTTATAGCTTTGCCGTTGGTATCAATAACTTCGTTTTTCAGGTTAACTTTTAGACCATCGCCTGTTGTAAAGGCTCCAACTTGCATTTCCAAAGCATAAAATGGGCCTTCTTTGACAGGTAGTAAATATTCTGCAGGTTTACCAAAATCATTATCACTTCCAATTTCTGAAAAATGATTGTATCTTGCAATACTTCTTTGAAGGTTAGGGGTATTTAATTTTTCTGCTAAGTCAGATATAGTTTCACTTTTAGTTATAAAACTGAGTTTTTTGTCTAAGGCAGTTTTAATTTCTTTTTTCAAGTTGGGATAGTTAGGTAATTCATAAAATGGATGCAAATCAAGTGGAAACTGTTTATTAGTAAAATCATCAATTGTTTTTTGATCAAAAATCGCAAAAATACGATCTTGACGTAACATAGAATTCCCTTCATTGGCCCAATTTGTTACACATGCATATTCATTAACGAAACGATCGCCATTTTCGTTAACCCATAAAACTGGCTCATCACAGACAGCACTGCCTAAGTTCCAATCAGATAGTTCGTAAGCGGGCACTTGATTAGTTTCATCATAAATTTGGCCACCAAAATTCATTGTCATTCCGGTGAAAAATTTACGTGCACCTAGTGACCAGGCCAATTTTAGACCGTCACCTGTACTTTTACCAGAATTGACAGCAACAATTTTTTGAGGATTATATTTATGAGCATGCTTCATTAGTTCTTTATTGTTTAAGTAACCTCCAGAAGCCAAAACAATATTTTTAGCTAAAACAGTCTGTTCAGACTTATCGCTAACATTAACAAGTTTAAGACTAAATTCTCCTGTTTCTGTCTGAGTTATTTCAGTGGCTTGGGTTAAAGTTTTTATTTCAATACCTTTACTTTTGATATAGGGTTCTAAGGCGTTATGAATAGCTTTATCACCATATCCTTCAAATAGATGCCATGTGGCAAAACCAGTGCCCATATTAACGACACCTTTGAATTTTACGCCATGTTGTTGCAGCCAACTGACATTTTCAGCTGATTGTTCAATATACTTTTTCCAGATTAATCCATTAGCTTCATAATGGGAGTAATCTAGTTCGGTTTGGAGAATGCTTTCAGGCTTAATGCTGATTCCTGCTTCTTTTTGCATCTGTGACTGAACTGCAAAAATCCCTTCAACATAGTTGCCTGTTCCACCAGTAGTATGACCCTTTTCTACAAGAAGAGTTTTTAAGTTTTTATCAGCCGCTTCAGTTGCTGCAGCAAATCCAGACAGACCACCGCCTACAATGACTACATCATAATTATCCAACATTTCAAATATCCTTTCTTTTATTCTTTAAGTTAATGATAGACTGCAGAATATAGAACTGACTTTTATAGTTTGGAATAAGTTATCACTAAGAGGAATAGTAAAATGAATTTTACCCAACTTCGTTGTTTTATCACTGTCAGTGACAATTTAAGTTTCACGATTGCAGCTCGCAAACTTAATTTTTCTCAACCTGCAATTTCCAAAAATATCAATGACTTGGAAAAAGAATTAAAAACCCAACTTCTTGTTCGTAATCCCCATCAAATCGCGTTGACAACTGATGGTATCTATTTTTACAATGTTGCTCTCAATATTCTCAAGGAAAAAGATGCTGCAATTGCTAATATTAAAAATATTCACAAAGAAAAGTCTTTCCGTGATATTAAAATAGGCTTGGATTATTCACCTTTTGAAAGCATCTTTTTAGCAGACTTTTTAAAGGGATTTGAACCAACAAGTTTCAATTTCATTATTAATTATTTAGGAAACTATGTTTCTCAAATTGCTAATAGTAAAATTGATATGGCCCTACTTTCTAGTGATCTTGTTAATAATGCTGTAGGAATAAGCTTTAACCAATTACTATCGGGAAAGTTTTTACTGATGTTTAATTCTAATAGCAAATTACATTTTAAAAAAATAGTAAACTTAGATGAACTTAAAAGTTATAGAGTATTAGTTTTATTTACAGATCAAACTTATCCTAGCCTTTTTAAGCTTAATCAACTTCTTTATCAAAAACTTGAGAAGAAAAATATTAAAGCAGTTGATAACTACTTTTTGATGTACAATTACGTCTTGTCAACGGAAAGGGTGGTAGCGATTATTCCTAATTTTGCGATTGATCCTACTCAAAAAGGGATCAGTTACCGGCAACTAAATTACTATGATGATTTTTCATATGGATTAGCATACTCATCTTTAAGGGAGAACGATCCGTTAGTTAAAAAAATAACGGCAAATTTAAGGCAAAGTATCAAATCTGATATCTAGATACTATTCTTTAAAGAAAAAGCTCAATTTCAAAAGTTGTCTATGTTCTGATGTTTTTGGTAAAAAATCATAATAAATTATTAATATATTAATCAAAAACCATAATAAAATAACTAAAAATATAAGTCATAAAAAACCAAACTTGTTTAAGTTTGGTTTTTAAAATATCAGCTACTTTAGTTATTATTCACAGCAATAAAATTCTGATATGCTTCATTCTCTGAAGTAGTGGTAATCTTAAAATTATTAAAATCAGGCTGCTTCTGGTG
The DNA here is from genome assembly GCF_019972835.1 of Lactobacillus laiwuensis. Lineage (GTDB taxonomy): Bacteria > Bacillota > Bacilli > Lactobacillales > Lactobacillaceae > Lactobacillus > Lactobacillus laiwuensis. Next base: position 187,166 of record NZ_BPPB01000005.1, read on the forward strand.
CAAGGTACTTTCTGCAACGTCAATGTAATGTGTAACTGTCGCATTTCCAATTAATTCGATCCAATAGCTATTGGCGGTGCGATGTACCTTTGTTTGGACAAATCCTCCGGGATTTGAAACAGTCAGCAATTTATCAAACAGATCCTGTGACTTGTTGGTCAAAGCGTAAATTAAGCTTGCTGCAGACATGCCAGTACCACAAGCGTTGGTAAAACCAACACCGCGCTCAAAAGTGCGAACGAAAAGGTGGCCAGAAGACAAAACTTGAGCAAAACTGACATTTACTCCATCTGGAAAATAAGGATTTTTATGATTTAATTTTGTTCCTAAATTTGCTAGTAGGTCACTTTTTAAAACATCATCTGAAACTAAACTAATCAAATGAGGATTGGGAACAGCAACTGCTGAAAAAGTTAACTTGAGTGCAAATTCAGGTACTGCTTGGTTTAGTAGTTCAGAGCAACCTAAGTTAGTAAAAGGAAGATCTGCAGCTGCAAAACTAACCGGACTAATTTCGACACTGACTGCTTTAACGTTTTGCGCCCAGTCTGGCTGACAACTAACACGCAAATCACTTTGCATTGTTTCGACTTTGAAAGATTGCTTGTGGTATTTTTGCGCTAGATAACGGCCCACAGTCCGTAAGCCATTGCCACACATGGAAGCAAAAGAACCATCAGCATTAATGACCTGCATTTTGCCTAAAACTTGTGGGTGCTGCGAATTGCTGACTACTAACAGACCATCAGCTCCGTTTAATAATCCAGTGGTAGAGTTTGTTATTTGCCGAGCCAAATTGACCAATTCGTCTTTAGTTAAAGGGGTTTGCAATTGAGTTTGATCTAGTAGAAAAAATTTATTCTGTGAACCGTGAACTTTTTGTAGTTGTACCATAAAAATCTCTCCTTAAATTAATTAAAAAACTTATGATAGATTTCTTTAACGGCAGCTGCTGCGTCTGCTTTTTTAGTACCCAGCATAATTGAGATCCTTGAAGCACCTTGGTTAATCATATGAATTGCAATATGCTTTTGTGCCAAAGGCAGCGTGATATTCTTCATTACCCCAATTTTGTTTTTCATTCCTTCTCCTACAACCATGATAATGGCATAGTCATCAATCCACTCTAATTGATCAGGATTAAGTGCCTGTTGAATTTCAAGACACATTTGCTGGCGGATTTGTTCATTAAATTGGCGTTTGTCAAAAATCACAGTTAAATCGTCAATTCCTGAAGGCATGTGTTCATAAGATATATTAAATTTATAAAAAATTTGTAGTAATTTAAGAGTAAAACCGACCTGTTTATTTAGCAAGTATTTATGTAAATATAATGCGGCAAAATGACCAGAACTAGCTACTCCTGTAATTGTACTTTGAGGCTGAAAATTATTTTCAGGTACGATCATTGTCCCCGGCAAATCTGGATGATTGGTATTTTTGACATTAATTGGTATTTGCCCTTCAATTGCAGGAATAATCGCTTCATCGTGAAAAACTGAAAAGCCTGCATATGACAGTTCCCGTAACTCGCGGTAGGTCATAATCTTAACGGCATGGGGATGAGCAATTATTCTAGGATCAGCAGCGTAAATAGCATCGACATCAGTGAAATTTTCATAAAGGTCAGCGTCAAGTCCCCGTGCCCAAATTGCTCCGGTAATATCAGAACCACCACGAGAAAAAGTAGCAATTAAACCGTCTTGAGTAATACCGTAAAAGCCGGGAACAATTAATAAGTCTGAAGTTTGAGCCCATTTTTGCAAATTGCTGTAGGTTTCCGGCAAAACCTCGGTGTCACTGGGATTATCAGTCACTATAAAGCCAGATTCCTTTGGGTCTAAGAAACGAGCCGGTATATGTAGACTTTGCAAAATTAAAGTCAGAAGCTGTGCATTTAGTTTTTCCCCATGCGCTTTAAAGCCTGCCATTAAAAAATCTTTACTTGGATAAGAAACTTGAGGCAGATTATATAATTCCTGCAATAGAGGCTTTAATAATTGTTCGGGTATTTTAAAATAAGCGGCAATGTCATGATACCTTGACCAAATTTTTGAAACAGTTTCACTATAATTTTGTTTATTAATTGTTTCCTGGGCATATTTTATTAATAAATCTGTTACTTTAGTGTCATTTTTATATCTTTTTCCTGGCGCTGACGTAACTACGATTTTACGAGCCGGATCAGCATTAATAATTTTTAAAACTTTTTGAAATTGTTCACCGTCCGCTAGAGAACTACCACCAAATTTTACAATTTTCATGTTAATACCTTTCACAATTAAATTTAATTTAAGTAATTAGTATTGGATTTTAACATTAAAATTTTAATCTTCAACCGAAAAAGAAAGTTGCTAATTAATAACGCTATTATTTTTCTTAAGAAAACTTTGGTAAAAATACTCTCGATAAATGCCGGTATTAATAGCATTTTTTATAACTTTAAAAAAATCAATTGTAAAAAACAATTTTGCGGATTTGAAAATCAAAAAATATTTACCAGCAAAAATGGTTGACAATCATATTAATTAATAATAATATTTTAATAAATCGAAGAGGTTGCAACCAACAAAAGTAGCTGGTGGAGTTTCTGCAAAAACTAAGAAGCCAGTTAAAGGGGCGGTTGCCGAAGCGTTAGTTATTGCGGTAATTAATTAGCTGGGACGTAATCTAACAGGTTACGGACTGTCGCAATTTTATATTCGCGGAGCGCTATCGACAAAATTGATACCAGATAATAACTTGAAGGTCTCTTTTGTTAGGCACAACAAAAGAGCCTTTTTTATTTAACAAAAGGGAGAGACTTAAATGGCTGCTAATGATTATTACCAGACTAACGCTCAAGGTCACTTGGCAATTGGTGGAGTAGATGCATTGAAATTGGCAAAAGAATTTGGTACTCCATTAGTTGTTTATGACGTACAAAAAATCAAACAGCAATTTCAGGCTTTCCAAAAGGCATTCGCAGAAGAAAGTGTAAATTATGCAATTAGTTATGCCAGTAAGGCTTTTGCTACAATTGCGATTTATCAGGTAATTAATGAACTTGGCGGACATGTTGATGTTGTTTCTGGCGGCGAATTGTATACAGCCTTAAAAGCAGGATTTCCGGCAGAAAAAATCAGTTTTCATGGTAATAATAAGACAGCAGATGAGTTATTAATGGCTGTGCAAAACCATGTCGGTGTCATTGTTTTAGATAATTTTTATGAAATTAAGTTGCTGACGCAAATTTTGCAAAAAACAAATGCTCAAGTGCAAGTAATGCTGAGGCTAACTCCAGGGGTCTCAGCACATACTCACGAGTATGATCAAACTGGTCAAGAGAACAGTAAATTTGGTTTTGATATTAGATCAGGCCAAGCCGAGCAGGCATTTTTAGAGGTAAAAGCTAATAAACAGATGGACTTGATTGGCTTGCATGCACATATCGGTTCACAAATTTTGGCAACAGCGGGTTTTAAGCTGGAAGTTGAAAAACTTATGCAACTGGTCAATAACTGGAAACAAAAATATGATTACCAGCCTCAAGTCTTAAATTTAGGTGGCGGGTTTGGCATTAGATATACCAAGCAGGACAAAGTTTTGACTGCGCAAACTTTTATCAGTCAAATAGTGCAGACAGTTAAAAAATGCATACAAGAAAGTCACTTAAAAATGCCGGCTATCTGGATAGAACCGGGTCGTTCAATTGTAGGAGAGGCTGGTTATAGCTTATATACAGTTGGTGCACGCAAAGAAGTACCGGGACTATTGCCTTACGTTACAGTAGATGGTGGTATGGGAGATAATATCAGACCGGCACTTTATCAAGCACAATATGAGGCATTATTAGCAGAAAATCCTCATGCAGAGCCTGAAGAAACTGTCAGACTGGCAGGGCGCTATTGTGAATCAGGCGATATTCTTATTAACGAACTGGCACTGCCTCAAAGTAAACCAGGTGATGTAATTGCAGTTCTGGCAACTGGAGCTTATGGCTATAGTATGGCTTCAAATTACAACCGTGTTCCACGGCCAGCCGTTGTATTTGCAGAAAATGGTCAAGCACAAGTAGTAGTTACACGTGAAACTTATGCGGATCTAATTAGCCATGATCGCTTTTATCAAACGAAAGGATAATTAATAAATATGAAAAAAATGTCGGCTGCTGAAATCATTGATTTCATTGCTAATTCAACCAAAAAAACACCAGTTAAAGTATATGTCAAAGGTGAAATGGCTAAATTGGACTGGCCTGAAGATTGCAAAATTTTTAATGAAACTCACACCGGTGTCGTTTTTGGAGATTGGCAAGTCTTGGAACCTTTTTTAGAAAAAAACGCCAAGAAGATAACATATTATCAAGTGGAAAATGTCAGTCGTAATTCTGCCATTCCATTATTGGATTTAAAAAATATTTCCGCCAGAATTGAACCGGGTGCGCTTATCCGTGAAAACGTTGAGATAGGGAAAAATGCTGTAATCATGATGGGTGCAGTCATTAATATTGGTGCGGAAATTGGTGAAAATGCCATGATTGATATGAATGCTGTTTTGGGCGGTAGAGCAATCATTGGTGCTAACAGCCATGTAGGAGCGGGTGCCGTAATTGCCGGAGTTGTCGAACCGGCTTCAGCACAACCTGTGAAAATTGGCAAAAACGTTTTGATTGGTGCTAATGCCGTGGTTTTAGAAGGAGTCCAAGTTGGCGACCATGCGGTAGTAGCCGCCGGGGCGGTAGTAACAAAAGATGTGCCTGCGAACAGCGTCGTTGCCGGAGTGCCGGCAAAAGTTGTTAAAATGCGTGATCAAAAAACTGCCTCTAAGACAGGAATTGAACAGGGATTAAGAAAGCTGTGAATTAATGTTAACTTCTGAGCAACTTGTTAAAATCCGCCGCGATTTACATCAAATCCCTGAATTAGCCTTGCATGAACACCAAACACAAAAATATTTATTACAGATTATTGGCAATTTTACTCAAAAATATATTGAAGTTCGCACATGCCCTGAGCTGCCCACAGCAATATTGGTCAGGGTTAAGGGAAGCAAACCGCAAAAAACAATCGGTTATCGAGCAGATATTGACGGCTTACCTATTGAAGAAAAAACGGCTTTGCCGTTTGCCTCCCAAACTCAAGGTCAAATGCACGCCTGTGGTCATGATATTCACATGACAGTGGCACTGGGAATTTTGGATTATTTTTGTGAACATCAGCCACAGGATAATTTGCTTTTCTTTTTTCAACCAGCTGAAGAAAGTGAAAGTGGCGGTAAAAAAGCCTATGAGGCTGGAATCTTTACTGGCAAATGGCGTCCAGACGAGTTTTTTGCCTTGCATGTTACTCCTGATTTGCCTACTGGCACAATTGGCTGCCGTTTGGGAACATTATTTGCGGGAACAACTGAAATCAATATTGATTTATATGGTAAAGATGGACATGCCGCATATCCACAACAAGCCAATGATATGGTAGTAGCTGCTGCTTCTTTAATAGAACAAATTCAGACAATTGTCTCACGTAGTATTGATCCCATTGCAAGCGGAGTTATCACAATAGGAAAGGTCAGGGCTGGAACAGTTAGAAATGCGATTGCCGGCCATGCTCATCTTGAAGGAACTATTCGCGGACTAACCCAAAAAATGATTGAAAGAATCGATCAGCGCCTGCGGTATGTGACTCAAGGAATAGCGCAGAGTTTTAATGCTAAAGTTGATTTGCAGCTTAATCAGGGTGGTTATTGGCCAGTTGAAAATGACCCCCAAATTACAGCAGAATTCATTAATTATATGAAGAAAAATCCTCAAATTAACTACCAAGAGATGCAACCGGCTATGACAGGGGAAGACTTTGGCTACTTACTGGCACAAATTCCTGGTACTATGTTCTGGCTGGGAGTGAACGATAATTCTCAACTCCATTCTGCAACCTTTAATCCACACGAAGAAGCAATAGTAATAGGAATTAAAGCAATGGTAGGTTTTTTACTGAGTCATATGTAGCTCAAAAGGAGAAAGACATGACTAATTTTGATAAAGCAGATTTAATGACCGCGATAATTACGCCCTTTAATAAAGAAGGAAAAGTTGATTATCCCGGACTGAAAGAATTGACAGAACATTTAATTAATACGGGTAGCAACGGCTTTGTGATTGGGGGTACCACTGGTGAAACAGCAACAATGACCCATGACGAAAAAATAGAACTATATACTAATTTTGCTCAAATAATTGCGGGACGAGTCCCTGTAATTGCGGGCACGGGCAGTAATAATACTGCACAGACAGTTGCGTTTACTCAAGAAGTGGGGCAAATTCCCGGCATTGATATGGCTTTGGTAGTAGCGCCATATTATAACAAGCCTAATCAAAGAGGCATTATAGCCCACTTTGAAAAAGTAGCAGAAAATTCTCCCGTACCAATTATTATTTATAACATTCCAGGTCGAACAGGAATTAAGATTAGTAAAGAAACTTTGGTTAGTCTGTCGCATAATCCTAAAATTGCTGGTGTTAAGCAATGTGCGGAGTTAGAAGACTTAGAATATATTGTTGAACACGCAGCAAGTGACTTTTTAGTGTATACAGGCGAAGACCTGCAATCTTTAACTGCTAAAGTTTTAGGTGCAAAAGGAGTGATTTCGGTAGCTTCTCATATTTATGGCTCGGCCATGCGTGAAATGTATGATGATTTAGATCAGGGCAAAGTAGCTGCAGCAGGGAAATTGCAAAGACGACTAATGCCAAAGATGCAAGCCTTGTTCATGTATCCTTCACCATCTCCAGTTAAAGCTGTGTTAAATGCACAAGGCTTACCAGCTGGTGGATGTCGCCGGCCTATTATGGACTTAAATGAAGCAGAAAAGCGGCAATTAGCTGTTCATTTAGGTTTAGCTGATTCGGCTTTATTACATAAACTGCCGTTAGAACTAGGAGTATAATATGAAAAAAATTTTAGTAGCTGGAGCCACGGGATCTATGGGAAAACAAACGGTGCAATTAGTTAATAAATTACCTGATTGTCAATTAGTAGCTGTTTTAGCTCCAACGGCATCTAAAAGTTCAGACTTCAAATCTTCTGTCAAATGCTTTGACAATTTGGCTGCTGTTGATATTGATGCGGATATTTGGATTGATTTTACCACCCCACAAGCCGTTTATGAAAATACCAAATTTGCTTTAAAGCACCATATGCACCCCATTGTGGGAACAAGTGGTTTAACTTCTGAACAAACAAAACAGTTACAAGAATTGGCGAAAAAAGAAAAAGTCAGTGGCCTTATTGCTCCGAATTTTGGGTTGTCGGCTGTCTTATTAATGAAGTTTACTCAAGAAGCGGCCCGTTATTTTCCAGATGCAGAAGTCATTGAAATGCATCATGCTGATAAAAGGGATGCACCTAGTGCTACGGCTATTGCTACCGCCAAAGTGATTGCAGAAAACCGCAATTCAGAAAATTGTTCTCAAACTGCGAATGATTCTGCAGCTCGCGGTGCTGATTATGATGGCGTCCCTGTTCATTCCATTCGCTTGCCAGGATACGTAGCTCACGAACAAGTGCTTTTTGGAGGTCCCGGAGAAGCTTTAACTATCAGACAAGATTCATTTTCTCGTTCTTCATTTATGCAGGGCGTGAAAGTGGCCTTGAGTCGGGTAATGGATTTACCAGATTTAGTGGTCGGTTTAGACCAGATTTTATAATTTATAAGGAGAACAAAAATGCCACAATTAGCTACTGATTTAACTTCTATTATTCATACACCATTAGAAAAAATCCCTCCTTCTGGTATACGTGCTTTTGCCCAAAAAGTTGAGGACATTCCAGATTTAATAAAATTAACCTTAGGAGAACCTGATTTAAATACGCCTGAACATGTTAAAAAAGCAGCTGCTCAGAGCATTTTAGATAATGATTCACATTACTCAGCTCAAAAAGGAACCCCCAGATTACGCAAAGCCATTAGCAATTTTTTACAGCGCAAGCAGGGCTTAACTTATGATCCTGACAGCGAAATTGTAGTCACAGTAGGTGCAACTGAAGCTATAGCCGCAACGATGCTGGCTTTGTTTCAGCCAGGGGATGAAATTATTGTACCGACCCCCTCTTATGCCCTTTATTTCCCATTGATTCAATACACTAAAGCTAGGTTGGTTGCTATCAATACGGCGGGAACCAATTTTGTGTTGACTCCTGAAGATTTGGAAAAGACACTGGATGAGCACCCTCATGCTAAAGCAATTTTACTGAATTATCCTACTAATCCAACCGGCAGGGAATGCCCCAGTTCTGTTTTAGAGCAAATGGCACCAATCATTAAAGAGCATCACCTTTATGTGATTTCTGATGAAATATACAGTGAGCTGACCTATAACTTTAATCACGTATCGATTGCGCATTATTTACCCGATCGTACCCTACTAATTAATGGTTTGTCCAAGTCGCATGCGATGACTGGTTATCGTTTGGGTTATGTGACTGGACCAGCCGCTTTAATTAGCTTAATTGCAAAAATGCACGCATTCTTGGTTACAGCTCCATCAAATCCAGCGCAAGCAGCAGCTACTGAAGCTTTGGAAAACGGTGATCAGGATCCGGCTGCAGCACGACCAATTTACCAAAAACGGCGTGATTATATTGTTGGTGCATTAAACAAAATGGGTTTAGAAACTCATGCCAGTGAAGGTGCATTTTATGTTTTTGCTAAAATACCAGCAAGTTATGGTAAGAATGATGAAGCTTTCGCACTGGACTTGGCCCATAAAGCTAAAGTTGGAGGCACTCCAGGTAATGCTTTTGGTCCTGGCGGAGAAGGCTATATTCGCTTTTCTTATGCTGCGAGTGACAAAAATCTACATACTGCGATGAGTCGAATCCAAAAGTTTTTAGCAGAAAAGGGTGAAATTTGATGAGAGAATACTCAGTTGCAATTTTGGGTGCTACAGGTGCAGTAGGTCAACGTTTAATTAGTGAATTGGAAAAAGCAGCAATTCCAGTCAAGCAAGTTAAATTGCTAGCGTCTAAGCGTTCAGCAGGCAAGAAATTACAATTTAAAGGCCAAGAAATTACAGTTGAAGAGGCACAAGCTGATTCATTCACTGGTGTTGACTTGGTTTTATCATCTGCTGGTGGCGCCGTTTCTAAAAAGTTATTGCCTGAAGCGGTCAAAAGGGGGGCAGTGTGTGTAGATAATACTAGTGCTTTTCGTATGAATGATGATGTTCCATTAATTGTTCCTGGAGTTAACGATGACCAATTAGTTAATCATCATGGCATCATTGCTAATCCTAATTGCTCGACCATTCAGATGGTAGCTGCACTTTATCCACTCCACATCAAGTGGGGTATTAAGCAAATCATCGTTTCAACTTACCAGGCTGTTTCTGGCGCTGGCAAAGCGGCTTGGGATGAACTACTGCAACAAGCACAAGATAGGCTGAATAATCAAAAAACTGAAGCCAAAATTTTGCCAACTGCGTCTGCTAAAAAGCATTACCTCATGGCGTTTAACCTATTGCCTCAGATTGATGTTTTTGAAGATGATGGCTATACGCATGAAGAATGGAAAATGATTCATGAAACTAAAAAAATTTTGTTTAATGATCAGGATTCAAAGCAAATAAAAGTTACTGCTACTTGTGTTCGTGTGCCAGTTGAAATTGGTCATGGTGAAACGGTTTATTTCACCTTAAAAGATCAGTCAGCGACTGCTGCTGAAATAAAGCAGGAAATTGAGCGGACTCCCGGGTTAGTTTTACAAGATGATCCGCAAAACCAAATTTATCCGCAACCGCTTTTAGCAGCAGGTAAAAAAGAAACTTTCGTTGGCCGTATTCGTCCAGACCAGGAAAATCCCGGTGCGTTTAATATGTGGGTAGTTGCTGATAACTTATTAAGGGGCGCTGCCAGCAATACCGTGGAAATTGCAGAGTGTTTAGTCAGAGATAATTTGGTGCGTGTCCCTGATAAGTAATGTTTTTGTTAATAAATAAGCCAAACTTTGGGCTGTTCAATATTTAATATAAAAATTAACTCTTTTAAACTGATTTAATTCAGTTTAAAAGAGTTTTTTTGTTTAATGTTCGTAATGCTCTCGATAATACACGTATGGCAATCTTAAGCACTTTCATTAGTTGAAAAATACAAACTATTTAATGAACAATGATAAATTTTATTCGTATTTGATGTTGACAGCAGATTAAAAATTAGATAACCTAATATACAAAGCGGAGGTAATATATGAATCGCAAAACAGCAGTATGGTTGTTAATTCCTGCATTCTTGGGAGTATTGGTATTCACTTTTTTCCCCTTAATTCAAATTGCAATACCAACATTCCAAAGTAAAAGTGGCTTCTTTTCACTTTATACGCAATTTTTAAAAAGTTCTTTTAATTGGGCAGTCATTGGACGTAGTTTTCTAATAGCAATTGTAACGGTGATTGTTGTTTTGATCCTTGGAGTGCCTATTTCTATCTGGATAGGAAGACAAAAAACAGTAGTTAGACAAATACTAAATTTGCTAATCCTTTTTCCCATGTTAACCAATGCAGTTGTAAGAAACTTTGCCTGGATTATTATTTTGGGACATGATGGAATCGTCAATAAAACTTTGCTGGCATTGCATCTAATTAAGTCACCGCTAAATATACTTTACACTAATACCTCTATTATTATTGGTTCAGTTTACTTGTTTTTACCAATTATGATTAATTCATTAATTGGCAGCGTGGCTGAATTAAATGTGGAGATTGAAGAAGCTGCAGCCGTTCTTGGTTCCAGTCCTTGGCGAACATTATTTAAGGTGATCATTCCTCAATTAACTACTGGCATTTTAACTGGCTGCATTTTAGTGTTTGCCGGAACAATGACAGCCTATACTACCCCAGAAATTCTTGGTGGCAACCGCCATCTGGTAATGGCGACTTTGATTTATCAGCAAGCAATGACGTTGGGCAATTGGCAAAATGCCAGCGTTATCTCATTAATTTTAATTGTTATTTCTGCTCTTTCAATGTGGCTCATGAGAAGACTTAGCCATCATTTAGATCGGAGGCCAATTAATGCTTGATCGTAAAAATAAAACTTTGACTGTGATTTCGATTATTATTTTGGCTTTAATCATGTTGCCATTGATTTTAGTCGTAATTACATCCTTTAATACGCAAAGCTCAATTTCATTACCAATTACCGGCTTTACCCTTTCTTGGTACAGCAATATTTTCCAACAGCCCGATTTTATTTCAGGTTTTGAATCAAGTCTAATTGTTGCTTTGATTGCCAGCATTTCGGCTTTAGTAATTGGTATCCCTGCAGTTTACGCTTTGACGCGTTACAACATTCATCATGCTGCTTGGTTTCAATCGTTTTTCCTGAGTCCTACTTTAATTCCTGAAATTGTTATTGGATTCGCACTCTATCAAGCTGCAGTTATTACTATGAGAATTCCGGTATTTATTGGCTTGATTGTCGGACATTTTCTTTTGTGTTTACCGTATGTCATTCGTTTAATTACAGCCAGCATGCTGTTAATGGACAGTCACATCGAAGAAGCGGGCTGGATTTGTGGCTGCTCTCGCAAAAAAGGATTTTTCCTAATTGTTTTGCCAAATATTAAGGCCAGTATCATTGCTGCGTTTATGATGTGTTTCATCAATTCCTTCAACAATATTCCAGTTTCTTTATTCATGAGCGGCCCTTCTTTAACCATGTTGCCACCGTCAATTTTAAATTATTTGCAAAATAATTATGACCCTACTGTATCAGCAATTTCTGTGCTTTTGATGATCTTTACAGCACTCATGATGTTCTTGGTTGAAAAAGCGATCGGTATTAAAAATATTACAGAGTAGAGGAGTAGTGCAGTGGCAAATTTAGAAGTTCAAAATTTAGCAAAATCATACGATGGCAAAACTAAAGTTTTAAAAGATATATCTTTTGCTGTCAATAACGGAGAGCTGGTTTCAATTCTTGGTCCTTCCGGCTGTGGCAAAACGACCACACTTAGAATTATTGCCGGTTTAATTCCAGAAACTGCCGGACAAGTTTTAGTTAACGGTAAGGATATTACTAAAGTACCTGTTTATAAGAGAAATTTCGGGATGGTTTTTCAAAGTTATGCACTTTTTCCCCATATGAATGTTTTTGATAACGTTGCTTTTGGACTGAAAATGCGCAAGCTTGACAAAAGTGCCATCAAGAAAAGAGTGACTGAAATGCTGGCAACTACCGGCTTAAGTCAACTATCTAAACAATTTCCAGCGCAGCTTTCTGGAGGACAGCAACAAAGAGTTTCATTAGCAAGGGCTCTGGTTACCAATCCAGAATTGTTATTAATGGATGAGCCTTTGAGCAATCTTGATGCTAAATTGCGGCTGAAAATGCGTGAAGAAATTCGCGACTTGCAGCAAAAACTTAAAATGACAGTGCTGTTTGTCACACATGATCAGCAAGAATGTTTCGCAATTTCCGACAAGGTTTTAATTATGAAACAGGGACGCATTGATCAGTTTGATACGCCACAAAATATTTTTCATCATCCTCGGACAGAATATGTTGCCCGTTTTATTGGCTATGACAATTTTATTACTGTCACTGCTGCTAATCGTCAGGATGAGCATCATATCAAAGTAGGCGAAACAGTTTTAAATACGGTTGAACCAAATCAAGATGCAAAAGTGCTGACTATTCGTCCGGAAAACATCCACTTGAATTTGGCTGATGCTTCTGAAAATTCATTTACTGGTACTATCATGAGTCGTGAATATTTAGGACAAAGTTTTAAGTATGCCATTCATTCAGCTATAGGGGACTTTCAAGTTGAGGAAGCACGGCAAAAGATGCGCAGCTCAGGAGAAGAAGTAACGCTAACTCTTCCTGCTAAACATCTTCATCCGTTATCAGAATAATCATTCTTTAGAAAGGTTTTGTTATGAAATTTAAAAAAGCTTGTTTGTTAGCAGCTAGTTTTATCATTGCCGGCACAACTTTGGCAACTTCCGCTTGTTCGTCCAATGCTGGTAGCGGTAAGCTAACGGTTTCCACTTTTGGCTTAGCAACTAAGCAGATGCGCTCGGACGTGCTTAACCCGTTTGCTAAGAAAAATAATGTTAAGGTGTCTACACAGTTTGGGGACAGCTCAACTCGCCTAACGCAGATTGAGCACAATTCTAATTCACCGGTAGATGTCATTGAATTGGCTCAAAATAATGCGATTACTGGAGCTAAAAAGAAACTCTTTAAAAAATTGGATTTTTCCAAACTCAAGAATTTCAAGTATTTATCCGCTGACCAGCAAAAGCTGGCAAAAGATACAAATACTGTTCCGTACACTGTTAACAGTTTTGGCATTATTTATAATCCGAAAAAGGCCCACATTAAAAGTTGGGATGACCTGTGGTCTAAGAAATTAAAGGGCAAGATTGCAATTCCGGATATTGTAACAACTTTTGGTCCTGCAATGCTCTATGTGGCAGGGGACCATGCTAAAGTCAGCGTAACAAAGGATGATGGCAAGGCTGCCTTCAAAGCGTTAAAGCAGTTAAAGCCGAACGTTGTTAAAACATATTCTCAAAGTTCAGATTTAAGCAATATGTTTAAAACGGGAGAAATTACCGCAGCGGTTGTAGGTGATTTTTCAATCAGCATGCTGCAGGCCACTAATCCTAGTTTGAAGTATCTGGTGCCAACCTCAGGAACATATGCTAACTACGATAATATTGCAATCTTGAAAAACAGTAAGAATACTCAAGCGGCATATAAGTATATTGACTTTCGTATAAGTGAAGCTAACCAAAAGAAAGTTGCCAGTGCAAAATCTCTTAATAATGCACCGGTTAATTCACAAGTAAAATTGACTGCTGCTGAAGCTGCCAATAAAACATATGGTGCAATTGCACAAAGAGCAAAAACTATTGACTTTTATTACGTGAACAAGCAGATGCCTTCATGGATCAGTCAATGGAATAAAATTATGAACCAATAATTATCAAAAAAGAACTTGCCTTCATTAATAAGGCAAGTATGATTTTCGGAAAGGTCTATTATGAAAATTAAAAAAGTATGTTTAATGGCAGCAAGTTTAATTGTTGCGGGAGCAGCTATTGCTACTTCAGCTTGTTCTTCTAAAGCAAACGGTGGCAAGTTGGTTGTTTCTACGTTCGGCATCTTGACTAAGCAAATGAGATCAGATGTACTCAATCCTTTTGCCAAGAAAAATAACGTTAAAGTTTCCGCACAATTTACTGCAGATACAACTACGAGCTTAACCCAAATTGAGCATAATCCTAATTCTTCAGTTGACGTGATTGAAGTGGCACAAAAGAATGCTTATGCGGGTACGAAAAAGAAGTTGTATAAAAAAGTAGATTTTTCTAAAATCAAAGATTTTAAATATTTATCCAGTAGTGAACAAAAGCTGGCTAAAGACACAGGCACCGTTCCTTATACTGTTAACAGCGTAGGTATAATTTATAATCCTAAAAAAGTTCATATTACAGAATGGGATCAACTGTGGTCTAAAAAGTTAAAGGGCAAGATTGCAATTCCTGATATCGTAACAACTTTTGGTCCTGCAATGCTGTATATTGCGGGTCGCCATGCTAAAGTCGATGTCCCAAGCGACGGTGGTAAAGCAGCTTTCAAGGCTATGAAAGAATTGAAGCCTAATGTGGTTAAGACATACGATCAAAGTTCAGATTTAACCAATATGTTCAAAACAGGTGAAATCAGTGTGGCCGTTGTTGGTGACTATGCTATCAGCATGTTGCAGGCTACTAATCCAGGCCTTAAATACATTGTTCCAGCATCAGGCACATATTCTAACAGCAACGTTGTTGCCATTTTAAAGAATAGCAAGAATACAGATGCTGCATATAAGTATATTAATTTTAGACTAAGTGAAGCTATTCAAAAGAGATGTGCCAGTGCAAAATCACTTAATAACGCCCCAGTTAACACGCAAGTTAAGTTAACACCGGCTGAAGCCGCTAATAAGACTTACGGGGATGTGGCTAAACGCGCAAAGAGCATGAATTTCTTCTATGTTAATAGCCATTTGTCTTCTTGGGTTAATCAATGGAATAAAATTATGAATCGGTAAATAGTAATTAAAAATGAAGGGTTGGAATATTTCAACTCTTTCGTTGTTTATGGGGGAGAAAAATGACACAAGTTGATCTTTTGATAAAAAATGGCCATGTTTTTAATGTTTTTTTACGTAAATTTGTTGATACTCAAGTTACAGTCAAAAATGGCAAATTCTATTGGGTTAACCAAGATTTACCCGGAATTAGGGCTAAAAAGACAATTAATCTCAAAGGTAAGTATCTGATCCCAGGATTTGTTGATGCCCACATGCATATTGATTCATCCATGACTACTCCTGCGATTATGGGACAAACAATTTTAAAATACGGTACAACAACGATTATTGCTGACGACCATGAAGTAACGAATGTTGCTGGCATCAAGGGACTAAAAAATTTCATTGCAGAGCCGTCACCGATTGATATTTTCTTTGGCATTCCATCTTCGGTTCCATCAACGAATCCAGATATGGAAACAACAGGTGGCAAAATTGGCGTGAAAGAAGTACAAGAGCTGCTTAAAGATCCGAGCTTTATTTGTTTAGGCGAAGTGATGAACTTTAAGGATATGACTTCTCCGCATAAAACCTTGATCAAAGATATTATCAAAGTTTGTCGTGAGGAAAAACCCACAATGCCTCTTGAAGGTCATGTGCCAGCATATGCTGGTGAAGATCTGGCTAAAGTTATTTATGCTGGAGTTACTACTGATCATACGGAACAGACAGCTGCCTTAGTTAATGAAAAAGTTCCTAATGGCATGTTTGTCGAGGTGCAACTGAAATCGATGTTGCAGGAAGTAATTGACACGATCATTAAGAACAATTACTTTGACCATATTGCCCTGGTAACTGATGATTCTATGCCTGATACCTTGCTTCATGGTCACTTGAACTATTTGGTGAAAAAAGCAATCAAAATGGGGATGACACCTGAAGAAGCTATTTATATAGCTACCTATACACCGGCTCGCCATATGGGATTATGGGATAGAGGTGCAATTGCTCCCGGCCGAGTAGCTGATTTTATTATCCTCGATGATCTGCATGATTTGTCAATAGCAGCTGTTTATAAAAATGGGATAAACGCGGCAGATATCAAGGAGCAGACAGGTTACCAATTTTTGCCAGAGTTACGTCATTCCGTTAACGCACCCAAGTTACTACCCGATGATTTTGTGGCAAAAACAGATTTAGTTGCAAACGGAGAAGTATTGGCAAATATTATTCAACTTAATCCAGCAGGTACTTTTACCAACCATATCCAAGAAAAACTGGAAGTAAAAGATCACATAGTTCAATGGCAGAAAGCCGGCTTAGCATTGATTATGGTGCAAGATCGTTATAGCGGCGATGGACACTATAGTCTGGGCTTTGTTGACCGCGGCATTGTAAAAGACGGTGCGGTAGGAGCAACTTGGGCGCATGATCACCACAACATAATGATCATGGGCACTAACACTGCCGCAATGCTCAAGATTCAGCATCAGCTGGTTGAACAGCAGGGCGGCTATATTGCAGCAAAAGGTGACAAAATAGTTGCCAATGCAAAATTACCGATTGGTGGCGTTGCCAGTGACCAACCAATGTCTGTTTTAGGCACAGAAATAGGCAAGGTGCGCAAAACACTGCAGGAGCTAGGATATAAAAATCCTAACGAGATTATGTCATTTTCTACTTTGTCTTTACTGGTTTCACCAACCATTAAAATTTCAGATAAGGGTCTATTTGAGGTCAAAAGTCAGAAAAAGATTCCGCTTTTTGAAGAAATTAAGTAGAAAGTGCAGAAATTAATTAAATAATGACCAAAAAATCTGCTAGTAAGATATTGTGAGATTTCACAATATAAACTAACAGATTTTTTCATACTTAAGAAGTGAAGACGTTTATTTCTTTAACCATTCTTTTACTATAGCCTTATATTGAGCCAAAGTAATTGCGCCATCTTCTCCTTCATTAGTTGCGTTAAAAGCATCAGCAGCACCATATGGAGTTTGCGTCATATGAGCCATGCCCATTACGCGATGTCCCTTATTTAATAAGTTGGTATAGTGTCCTGCCATTCTATAACCGTTTGTTCCTAAGACAGCTTGATGATATACAGGGTCTTCCCAATTAGGAGTGAATTCATAGGGCGCAAGGCTAGGGTTTTTCTTTACGTCCCATTCCCAGGCTACTTTTTCAGTCATCCAGTTGCTAATTGGTTCAGCACCGGCAGAAAGATTTTCCAGGTTGAAATGATAGCCGTAAAAGCCCGGATGGTTTAAGGAACCCTGTTTTTGATAATCTGCATCAATCATGGAAATGGCTGTAGAAGTTGGGGAAATTTTTAGCTCACCAACTCCAGCTTTAGTTCTTTCCTTGTTTGCATTAGCAAGACTTTGAAGGGAAGCTTTAATATTAACGTTGCTAGTAGCATCATCTTTGCCACCTAGTTTGACATAAGTATTAAACCACGATGGTGCGCCTTTTTGCGCTTGACTATCTATTTTGCCTGTTCTAAGTAAAGTCGCTGCTTTTTGTGCTTCCTGTCTTTGGGCAGTGGTTAGTGAAGTATCATTTGCCATAAAATCCATCAAACTTGCCCCGTTTTTAGCAGGCCTATTTTTTGGTGTTTTGACTATATTGAGCGGTAAACCATCGTAGTAGTGGATGTATTTATTTTTACCGATACGATAATA
Source organism: Lactobacillus laiwuensis (assembly GCF_019972835.1). Classification (GTDB taxonomy): domain Bacteria; phylum Bacillota; class Bacilli; order Lactobacillales; family Lactobacillaceae; genus Lactobacillus; species Lactobacillus laiwuensis. The sequence continues at coordinate 204,912 of NZ_BPPB01000005.1, forward strand.
TTTATAACCTTTAATCTTTTTAACAGAAGTATAATAAAGGCTCTTGCTCTTTTTATATACTTTTTTGGTTTTCTTGCCCTTATGATCATAGACATATGTTTTGCTGTACACAAATATTTGATGTTTAGCAGCAGATACTGGTTGTGGACTACTAAATGAACCAGTACCTAGTAATACTAAAATACTGGCAATCATTGCAATAAGACTTTTTTTCTTCATTGCTTCTCCCTTCATAAAATAATAAAACTTATTAGCCAAAAAATTATTAAATTAATATAATTTAATTTTCGAATTAACGATCTTTTTATTATTATGCATTACCTTTTTCAAAAAGGATTTCTTGGCGCCACAGTTGACATACAGGTCTACTTGAGGAAGGTGGGTACTATTGGAAAGATTGCCTTTGCGTGAAGCCTTCTGAGTAAACCACCGATATTTAGCATAATGTGGGCTATTGAAGTGCATGTCATTTTTAAAACGATATTTTTTCCCTGGCTTAAGGTGAGAGAGATCAAAGCGAAATCGCATTAAATAAACACGACCATGTACAAACCTTTTGTGGTCGATTGTATTTATGTAAATACCATCTTCTTTAGCAGAAAGTCCTGTCGCCTTTTTATTAACAACATATATGCTTGGAGTAAAGAACATTGGCTTTCCCGTGTTAACTTTTAGATGTCGAGTGAAAAAAGTAACATTTCCTACCCAATCACTATAAGCCTTTTTAGTAGAATTAACGTTATAATATTTTTTATCAAAAGCTGCTTTAATTGTTATAGCAGATGCACTAACGCTTTTAGGTGAAAATAGAATAAGGCCAGTCAATAGCATAAAAAAAGTAGCAATAATTTTAACAACTGATTTTTTCTTCATTATTTATTTCCCTTTAAAAACAGAATAAGAATATACGGATAAATTTATAGGTCATCGCCGCCAATAATAAAGTCGTAATTTGGATATTTGTGATCTTTTAACTTTTTGGCAAGTTTAGCTGTCTGATACCAGTGACTATCTACATACCAATAAACATTCTGATATTCTGCATAACCTAAAACTTTATTTCCATCTAATTTAGCAACGTTATACCAATCAAGCGTACCTTCGTCAGGGTAGCCCCAAATGCCAACTCCTGTCCAAGTATAGCCTTTTTGAGTCATTTTATTTGATAAATAAACCCAAGATCTTGTTTTTTTACTAGGTTTAGGCATAACCTTAGGTTTAGCTTTTAGCAATTTAGGATACTGGTGGCCATTTTCGTAATAAATTTGTTTTGTTTTAGTGAAAGTCATCTTATCGATTTTCTTTGTCTTGGAATTATATGAGTACCATGTCCCACGCCAGCTTTTAGGAAAAACTGCCTGAGTTTGCTTAGCTTGCACATTACTTGGCGTATTAATAAAACTGCCAATCGTGCCAACACTTATTAAGGCAGCTACCAACATAATCACTTTTTTAAATTTCATTTTTTATTACCTCTATACAAAATTCAACTTTACTACAAACAAATTATACGCTTTCTGTACTTCGTGTAACACTTTAAAACGGATAAAAAAGCATAAATAAAGAAATACCAGGCAACTAATTGAAAATATATAAGCTCTGCTTTCAGATTTAGGCAAGGCAAAACAGCCTTTGATAAAGATACAAAACCTTTTATAGTTTGAACACAAAAAATCCCAGCGCTGACTACCTAACAGAACTGGGATAACATTATTTTAACGGAAAAAGCAAATTATTACCATATTTGTCAATGATTTGGGGATAAAATTTAAATTGCTTATTTATCACCATTCATGATTGTGTTTTTAACAATCACATAATCAACTAATTTAATTGAACTAAGATCTCTGCCCCCGGCATATGAAATTGAGGATTGCAAATCTTCCTGCATTTCTCTTAAAGTATCGGCAATGTGGCCACGGTAGGGAACGAGCATTTGTTTACCTTCAACATTGCGATAGGCACCTTTTTGGACTTCAGAAGCTGATCCCCAATATTGCTTATAGGTTTTACCGTTAATTTTGATTACATTACCAGGTGATTCTTCATGTCCTGCAAGCATTGAACCAATCATAACCATTGTAGCACCAAACCGAACTGACTTTGCTATATCGCCGTTATAACGGATGCCGCCATCAGCAATCAGCGGTTTGCTAGCTACTTTACTGCACATTCTTAGCGCAGCGAGTTGCCAGCCACCAGTGCCAAAACCGGTTTTAAGCTTGGTAATACAAGCGCGGCCAGGACCAACACCAACTTTTGTGGCATCTGCTCCTGCACCTTCTAATTCACGCACTGCTTCCGGGGTCGCAATATTGCCTGCTGTTAAAAAAGTATCTGGCAATTTTTCTTTGATGTATTTAATCATATCAATAACATAGACAGAATGCCCATGAGCTACATCAATCGTGATATATTCAGGCTTAATGTTTTCTTCCACTAGTTGGTCAATAAAATCATATTCGCCTTTTTTAATGCCAACAGATATAGAAGCAAATAAGCCTTTTTCATGCATCATTTTGATAAAAGCGAAACGCTTTTCAGGTTGAAAGCGGTGCATGACATAGTAGTAGCCGTTTTGGGCCAGCCAAACCGCCAAGTCATCGTTAATGACGCTTTCCATGTTGGCAGGTACGACTGGTATTTTAAATGTTCGGTTTCCGAACTTAACACTGGTATCTGCGTCATGACGGCTCTTAATGATCCCTTTATTCGGAACAAGCTGGATATCATCATAATCAAATGCTTCCATACTGAAATAATTGCTCATAAGTAAATCGGCTCCTAAATAAATATCTTTACAAACGAAGTAACTATAATCAAAAATGCTTTTTTTGTCAATATAAAAATCGAACTATTAAAAATATAACCACTATAATAATTCGCATTTAAATTTGACTAAAGAATGGTAAATTGCTAGACTATTTACGTGATATTTGTAGAAATTTAATGAGGTGAATAAATATGACAGCAGTTGCAGTCGTTGGTAGCCAATGGGGCGACGAAGGAAAGGGCAAAATTACTGATTTTTTGAGTAATGAAGCTGCTTATACTGTTCGTTCAAATGGTGGTAATAATGCTGGCCATACTATTGAAATAAATGGTCAGGATTTTAAGATGCGTTTAATTCCGTCAGGTATTTTTGCGTCAAAAGAAGGGGCCGTAATTGGTAATGGCGTAGTTATTAATCCTGAAGTTTTATTTGGCGAATTAGAGAATTTGGCTGAAAAGGGAATCGATACCAGTAAATTGAAAATCTCTAACCGAGCTCACATCATCATGCCTTATCATATCAAGCAAGATGAATACCAAGAAGAAGCAAAAGGTGATCAAAAAATCGGTACTACTAAAAATGGTATCGGACCGGCTTATATGGATAAAGCATCCAGAATTGGTATTCGCGTTTGTGACTTACTTGAGAAGGATACTTTTGCAGCTAAATTACGCGCTAATTTAGAGCAAAAAAATGAAGTATTTACCAAAATTTATGGCAAACCGGCACTTGAATTTGATGACATTTTCACTAAGTATTATGAATATGGTCAAAAAATGAAGAAATATGTTACTGACACATCAGTGTTAGTTAACGATGCCCTAGATAATGATGAAAAAGTGTTATTTGAAGGTGCACAGGGAATTATGCTTGATATAGATGAAGGAACCTATCCATTTGTTACCTCATCAAATACCATTTCCGGTGGCATTGCCAGTGGCATGGGGGTAGGTGCTAATCGGTTAAAAACTGTCATTGGTGTCTGCAAAGCTTATACGACCCGTGTTGGTGCCGGACCTTTCCCAACTGAGTTATTAGATGAAACTGGTAACCGTATTCGTGAAACTGCTCATGAATATGGGACAGTTACCGGTCGTCCTAGGCGCGTGGGCTGGTTTGATTCAGTCGCTTTACGTCACGCTAAGCGCGTTTCTGGCATTAACGGTTTAAGTCTTAACCTGCTTGATATTTTTAGCGGCTTTGACACTATTAAAATTGCAACTGCTTATGAACTTGATGGTCAAAAAATTGACTACTATCCAGCTAGTCTAAAAGAATTAGACCGCTGCCAACCTGTTTACGAAGAATTACCTGCTTGGAAGGAAGATATTACAGGTGCTAAGACTTGGTCTGATTTGCCAGAGAATGCACAGAAGTTTTTGAATCGTGTGTCAGAACTCGTGGGTATACCTCTAGTTACTGTTTCGGTAGGTCCTGACCGTGAACAAACGATTGTTTTACAAAATCCGTGGGAAATGTAATTTATGCTGGAACGTTATACTCGCCCTGAAATGGGTAAAATATGGTCTGATGAAAATAAATACGAAGCATGGCTAAAAGTAGAAATTGCTGCTACCAATGCCTGGAGTGAATTAGGCGAAGTCCCAAAAGAAGATGCTGCTAAAATTGCTCAAAATGCCAGCTTCACGCCAGAGCGGGTGGCAGAATTAGAGCAGGTAACTCATCATGACGTGGTTGCTTTTACACGAACAGTTTCTGAAAGCCTTGGACCTGAGAAAAAGTGGGTACACTTTGGGCTGACTTCGACGGATGTTGTTGATACGGCACAAGGATATATCTTAAAACAGGCAGATGCGATTATTCGTCAAGATCTGCACGAACTAAAAAAGACGATTGCTGAAAAAGCACGTAAATATAAAAATACGGTGGAAATGGGACGCACGCATGGTGTGCAAGCTGAACCCACTACTTTTGGCTTAAAACTAGCTCGCTGGTATGCGGAAATTAAGCGTGATATTGAACGCTTTGAACATGCAGCAAAAGGAGTAGAATCAGGAAAAATTTCCGGAGCCGTTGGGACTTTTGCTAACGTACCACCAGCTGTTGAAACCAGTGTCTTAAAGCAGCTAGGCTTAACTCAGCAGCCAATTACCAGCCAGGTATTGCCACGCGACTTACATGCCGAATATATTGCTACTTTGGCGTTAATAGCCACAAGTATTGAAAATTGGGCTACCGAAATTAGAAGTCTGCAACGCTCTGAAATCCACGAAGTAGAAGAGCATTTCCGTGCAGGTCAAAAAGGTTCTTCAGCAATGCCTCACAAACGTAATCCTATTGGCTCAGAAAATCTTTGTGGTATGGCACGGGTTTTACGGGGTCATATTATAACTGCTTATGAGGATGTGTCACTTTGGCATGAACGCGATATTTCCCATTCTAGTGCTGAACGTGTAATTCTACCTGATACGACAATTGGTATTGATTATATGCTTGATCGTTTTAATCGCATTTTGACTAACCTTGATGTTTTTCCAGAAACAATGCTTAAGAACATGGATAAAACTTATGGTCTGATTTATTCCCAGCGCTTATTATTAAAACTGATTGATGAGGCTGGTCTTTCTCGTGAAGATGCTTATGATATGGTTCAGAAATTAACCACAAGATCTTGGAACGAAGGAATTTCCTTTAGAAAATTAGTTGAAAGCAGTTCAATCATGGACTATCTTTCAAAAGATGATGTAAGTGACGCATTTGATTATCATTACCATTTGCGTCATGTTGACGAAATCTTTAAAAAAGTCGGTTTAGAATAAACAATTAGTAAAGCGGTTCACTTAATAGTGAGCTGCTTTTTGTCATGGAATTTAAATTGTTGATAAATAAAAAATGTAAGCGATTATGTGATATTATTAACATAAACACTAGATAATATTTAAAGGCTGAAAGGCAAAAATTTAAGTCTTTTAAGCTAAAATAAGATTCTTTTTTAAAAGAGGTAGTCAATTATGATAGTTAATGAACATACATACTACGATGCAAGCTATGATGTAGTAGTCTTGGGCTTCGGTGGAGCCGGTGCGACCGCAGCTCGCTTTGCTGCTGATAGTGGTGCAAAAGTGCTGCTGGTTGATTCTGCACCGGAGGGTCATGAAGGTGGTAATACAAGATATGCTGCTGAACTTGTAGGTTACAGTAGCAGCGAAGAGGATTATCGGTCCTACTATGAACATTTGGCACAACACTTTAATATTGACCCTGAAATAGAAGACACAGTTGTTCATGGCATTACACACATGAAAGAATATTTCAAAAAGTACCTGGATGTTGCTAATCCCGTTAGCTATAAAACCATTTTAGGATTGCCAGAAGACGCTGTAATAGCCGATCATCCTAATTTACCAGGTGCTAAAAGCTATGACATGATTACAATGGAGAAGGGTATTTTTAACGCTTCTTTGTGGAACATTCTACGGCAAAAAGTATTGGATCGCAGTGATAAGATAGATGTTTGGTATTCTGCACCTGTTAAGCATATTCTCCAGACACCTGGTAGGAAAGTTGTGGGAGCCCAAATTGAACGTGACAATGTTTTATTAAATATTTATGCCAAAAATGGAGTAGTCTTAGCCACTGGTGGTATCGAAAATAATCCACAAATGATCCAGGACTATATTGGCTCACACAAGTTGGTACCTTTGGGTTCACTTTATAATAAGGGTAAAGGCATTGACCTTGCTCACGAAGCAGGAGCAGATATGTGGCATATGTCAATGTATGCGGCCGGGGGAATGCAACAAGCTTTTGCTTTTTATGAACCTGGGATGAAGCGTGCACCATTTTATATGGGTAACCCAATCTTCTATACAGGCAGTATTTTTACGGTTGGCGATGACGGCACACGCTACTTTAAGGAAGATCAAGGAGCACGTGAAGGCTATGTAGAAAATCATGGTTCATGGTATAAACCATTGAATCCAATTCACCCTTACTTTGTCTTTGATCAAAAGCAATATGACAAGATCAGTGAGATTGATACTTTCCCTGATAATAAAGCACTTAATTCCGTTCTTAAAGCTGATTCTGTTTCTGAATTAGCAGATAAGATGGGAGTTGCTGGGGATAAACTGCAAAGTACAATTGATGAATTTAACTTCTTTGCCGAAAAGAAGCATGATTATGCTTATCATCGTGATCCTGCTACTTTAAGTGCATTTTCTGAAGCTGGTCCGTATTATGCCATACCGCTAGTACAGACTATTGGCTGGTCTGAAGCTGGTCCTAGAAGAAATGCCCGCGCTGAAATTCTTGATCCTGAGCACAAACCAATTCCGCATTTGTATGGTGCCGGTGAGCTGGGCAGTAATATGTCTAACTTATATCAAGGTGGGTCCGATCTTGCGGACTGCTTGATTTTCGGTAAAATTGCCGGTCAAAATGCAGCTCATCCTAAAGACGATATCGCAGAAGTTAATGTACCTTCTCCTAAGCATGAAAAGCCGTTAAAGCCACGTCCACTTGCTTCTGATATTAAGAAAGAAGAATATCCGACTGGCCCTGAACAATATATTGGTAAATCTACTAAAGGAATGGGAGATGAAATTGTTGTCAGGGTAACGGCCGATAAGCAAAAGAATCTCAAAAACATCGAAGTTCTGAAACAAGCTGAATCCGATGATTATGGTCAAAAGGCAATCAATGAATTACCAGCAAAAATGGTTAACGCAAATACAGTTGATGTCGATGCAATTTCTGGTGCCTCTAATACCACTAGAGGATTAAAAGACGCTGTGAGGGATGCATTAAGCAAAATTAAATAGACATTTATCAAGAATTTAATAAGTATTTAAAGCAGGTCATAAATTTGGTTAAAACTTATGACCTGCTTTTTGTATTATGAACTTGGGGTAAAATTAAAAATTAACCTCATAATCATTAAACTGAAACTTTGTTTATGAATTTACCTAGAAATTTTGAAAAAGAAAGTGCTTTTAAAAAATTTCTTAACCAAATAAGCTATATTTATAACTACTTTATTTGCAGAAAAGGAGAAAAATAATGGAAAAAATTAATAAATATATTGATCATACTTTATTGGAACCAAATGCAACTCAAGAGCAAATTAATAAGGTGATTGCAGAGGCTAAAAAATATCAATTTGCGTCTGTCTGTGTAAATCCTTTTTGGGTAAAATATGTTAGTGAAAAATTACAAGGAACAAAAATTAATACTGTAACGGTGATTGGCTTTCCCCTAGGAGCAACTACTACTGAAACTAAAGTTTTTGAAGCAACACAAGCAGTTGCCAATGGTGCCGATGAATGCGATATGGTACAAAACATCGGGGCGTTTCTTTCAGAAGACTATGATGTGGTACTTAAAGATGAAAAAGCAGTTATCGAAGCAGTACATTCAAAGGGAAAAAAGGTAAAAGTAATTCTTGAAAATTGTTTTCTTAATTCGCAGCAAATTAAAAAGGCATGCTTAATAGCAGAAAAATCTGGTGCTGATTTCGTCAAAACGTCAACTGGCTTTGCAAAATATGGAGCTAGAGCAGAAGATGTTAAGATTATGGCTGCAACTGTCGGAACTAAAATGGGCATCAAAGCAGCAGGCGGTATTCATACTAAAGCTGACGCTTGCCAAATGATTGCTAGTGGAGCTACTAGATTAGGGGCAAGTGCAAGTCTAAAAATTATAAAAGAATCGTAGTTTTAGCACAAAAATAAGTATGTAAAGAAGACACTGTGTTTGTTAATGCAAGGTGTCTTCTTTTTTAGTGTAGTTTTTTGCAAAATTTTATTGAAAGCAGGTAGACTATGTGTCTTATTTTTCCAAAAAAAGTGGAAACAATAAACTCTTTTTTATATGTAAGCGGTAACGTATTATTTGAATTGAGGTGAGGAATATGAAAGACCGGCAATTACTGATAATAAATGAATTGCTTGATAAAGAAAATTTATCAATCGCTGAATTGAGTCAAGCCTTGAATGTTTCTTCCAGAACTATCAGAAATGATGTGGATGATATTAACCGAACTTTAAGTGACCTTTCAATTACTGGAATTTCTAATAAGCGGGGACAACTTTATTTTTGTCTTGATTTGGACGCCAGACATTCCTTATCTCACTCTTTAAAAATTAGTTCGGATACGTTTCTTGATCCTAGAGAAAGGCAGCTTCATATCATTATCAGCTTTCTAAAAGCTCCTCACCAGGTAAAAATTTATGAAGAACAAAAGCAGCTGAATATAAGTAAAAGCACGATGGACAAGGATATGCGCCAGGTTAGAGAATTTCTTGCCAAATATTCTCTGACCTTGGATACGCAGCAAGGAGCAAAAATTGAAGGTGCTGAAAGAAATATCAGAACTATGATTCAACAATTAATTGTTGAAAATATTGATATTTCGCAATTAGCAGAAAAAGGCAGCTTTGAAGGAAGTGATAGTTACCAAATAGTAATTGATTATTTAAATCCAAAGATACTTGAGCAAACTAATATAGTTGCTAAGGAACTAATACTTGGTGGTCGTTACGAAGGAGTTTCTGCCAGAGAAGCACAAATTTCTGTTTTAATGGCCATTTGGATTAGGCGTTTGCAGGAAAAGCAATATCTTGATGACAGTCAGGTTTCTAATTTAGAAATTGCTAACACTAGAATTATGAAATCTGTAAACAATTTGTTGGACAAGTTAAAACTGACAGTTCCGGAAAATGAAAAAAGCTATATGACTTTTATTCTTAAAACATTTTTGGGTGAAAAAGAGGTAAGAATTGACAAATGGGCTGAATCGGAACTTCTGACTTTACGGTTAATAGATTATATGAGTGATATAGAAAAAATTAATTACCGTGATTCGGAACAACTTTATGAACAACTTAACTCACATATTTCAGCATTTTTGCAAAGGCAAGAAAATCATATTGAAGTATTTAATCCGTTAACTGATGTTCTTAAAACCAGCTATGCAACTATTTATCAAGATATCTCAGCTTTTTTTAAAAGCAAATACAGCAAAAACGTTTCGGCAGGAGAGAAAGCTTTCATAACGGTTTACTTTAGTACTTATTATGAAGAAAGCGTCAAAGAAAACAACTTTTATAGAATTGCGGTTCTTTGTAATTATGGCGAAGCTACCGGTCAGCTATTGGCTGCCAATATTTCCCGAAACATGAATGTCGAAGTTGTGGCAGTTTTGGGATTACAAGATATAAATTCTTTAAGAAAGCTAAACATAGATTTTGTTGTTAAGACAATTAATGAATCAACGGGAATGGTTCCCAGTTTTAAAATGCCTCCTGTTCCCAGGAAGCAAGACTATCAAGAGTTAAAGAAATTTATTGCTAAAGCAGATATTAAAAAACATATGCTGTCTTTAAAGCAAAATCCTTCAGCTAAGAAAAATTTGCTTAAAGACACCATTTCGCTAATTGAATCAGAAACCAGAAAAAATGTTTCAGCTCGCTTAGTAGACAAGTTAATTGAAATTTTTTCTGAACATAATATTGAAATAAAAGAGAGGGAGGTGAGGCCAATGCTTCAAGATTTATTAACTGATGACAAAATCCAAATACACATAATGGCTAATAATTGGTGTGAAGCGATTGAAAAAACCAGCCAACCGCTAATAAAAAATAAATCAATTAATGATGATTATGTTGTCGCAATGGAAGAATCAGTTAAAAAATTCGGACCTTATATTGTCATAGGTCCTGGAATTGCTTTGGCCCATGCAAGACCGGAGGACGGGGTTGCAAAATTGGATGTCAGTGTAGCATCACTGGCTGAACCAATAAAATTTGGCAATAAGGCAAACGATCCAGTAAAAATCATTTTTGTTTTGTCTGCAATTGACAGCTATTCACATTTAAACGTTTTAAAAGCAATTGTGGATTTAATAAATAAGCCAAATAAGATTGAAGAACTATTTAACAAGGAAGATAAAGCAAGCTTTAAAAAGACCTTGTTTGGCGTAGAAAATTAATAGAGTTAGGAGCGTAAAAATATGGCAAAAGTACCTACAGTTTTCTTTATTTGCGGCAATGGCTTGGGCTCAAGTTTAGCTTGTCAGATGGAAGCTGATGATGTTTTTAGTGAAGCAGGTATTGAAGTTAATTCAGATCATGATTCAATTTCAGATGCACCTTCACTTAATGCCGATATTATTGTCTCGGCAAGTAATTTTGAATCTCAATTTGCCAATATGCAGATTGATCCCAAAACCAAATTTGTCTATTTAGACAACATCGTTGATAAAGACGAAATTAAAGCAAAAGTTTTACCAGTTGTGAAACAAATTGCAGACAGTTAAGTTTATAAAAAGGAGTGAGAGAAATGGTCGTTATTCAATGGATAATTAACAATATCCTTACTCAGGCAGCAATTTTAATTTCATTAATTGCGATGCTGGGATTGATATTACAAGGTAAAAAAATAGGAGCGGTCATCAGTGGTACGCTTAAAACTTTGCTTGGGTTTGAAGTTTTGTCCGCTGGTTCCACAATTATTCAACAAAGTTTGGCTTATTTTGCAGTAATTTTTCAGCATGGATTTCACACAAAAGGTATTGTCCCTAGTATTGAAGCCATTAATGGCCAGGCAATGAATAAGTTGGGTTTAGGTAATAGTATTGCCTTAACTCTTTTAGGTATTTTCATTGTAAACATTATCATAGCCAGATTTACTAAATGGAAATATGTCTTTTTAACCGGACAAGCTTTATTATGGATGGCAACTATGACTGTTATTGGTGGTCACTTTGCCGGCTTAAAAGGTTTTCCGTTAATCTTAATGGGCAGTATTATAGGTGGTATTTTTGCTATTGCAATGCCGGCATTAGCGCAACCGATTGTTCGTAAAATTACTGGCAGCAATGCAATTGCCCTTGGTCACTTTTGTACAATTGGATATCTAGTTGAAGCTGGCGTAGCCTGGCTAGTCAGAGATCGTAAAGTTGATCAACATGTAACTAACATTAAGGAAAGAACAGATTCTTGGGAACACGTTAAGCTTCCTAAGAGTATGTCATTTTTACAGGATAATTCCCTTTCTATTATGGTAGTAATGGTTCCTTTATACATTATTACTGCTGCTTTTGCTGGTCCTTACTGGTCTATTAAAGCTGCCGGGGGAGCTGCGGGAGGCGTAAACTACATTATTTATGCCTTTTTACAAGCTATTCAATTTACAGTTGGTGTTTATGTAATGCTTTCAGGGGTTCGTTTGATGTTAGGTGAAATTGTTCCTGCCTTTCGTGGTATTGCTATGAAGGTAGTTCCTAATTCAGTACCTGCTCTTGACTGTCCAGTTTTATTCCCATATTCACCAAATGCAGTTATTATTGGCTTCATAACGACAACTATTGGGACAGTGATTGGCATGTTCTTATCCCCATTAGTAGGACTAGCAGTTATCTTGCCAGGTATGACTACCAATTTCTTTGCGGGCGGTACTGCAGGAATCTTTGGTAATGCAATTGGTGGCAAACGTGGTGCCATCGTTGGTGGTATTGCACATGGTTTATTTATTACCTTGCTTCCAGCACTTTTAGTTGGCGCTTTATCATCAGTTGGCTTTGTCAACGCCACAGCTACAGATGTTGATACTATTACCGCTGCTTTATTATATCTGTGGGTTATTGCACCGGCCTTTCATGCCTTTGGCTAATTACTTTGGAGGTGTTTAATAATGTCGTTTTGGTCGAAAATTTTTAAATCAAATGCAACGGAAAGTAATTCAGCTGCGGATAAAGAAACTAATGAAACAAGCAGCCAATTAACAGATGATGAAAAGCAACAGATCAAGAGTCAAATCAAAGACTTAACTGAACAACTTAATGACAATGACTCAGAATCAGTAGCAAGTAATAAACAAAAGGCCACTATTTTAACCCAGTTAGGGCAGAACTATCAAGAGTTGGGTAATGTTGATGATGCTATTGATGCTTATGAAAAAAGCTTGAAACTCAACGAGGATTTTGGTCCTGCTTTTGATGGTTTGCTTAAACTTTATGATAGTAAACGGCAAAAAGCTGCTTATGCTAAAAATAATGATGAAATACAAAAATGGCTCAACAAAGGTGACGAATTGACGGCATTATCTAAAAAAATAATGCGTTCTAAATAAATTTCTGGATTATATAGTTGAGATTAACAATTAAAGGAGAAAAAATGGCTTATAAAACGTTAAAAGAAGTACTAAAAGAAGCAGAAGAAATGGATTTCACAGTTGGTGCTTTTAATGCTCATAACTTGGAAATGGTTCCGGCTATGATTGAAGCTGCGCACGAAGAAGGTGCTCCTATTATTATTCAAACTTCTGTTGGTACGGCTGATACGGAGGGAATGAGAAACTTTGTAGCTGTTTGCAAAAGCATGGCAGAACACGAAGCAGTAGATGTTGTGCTCCACTTAGATCATGCCCGTGATATTAAAGACATTGAAAGGGCAATTGCAGCCGGATACAGTTCGGTTATGTTTGACGGTTCATTACTTTCATTTAAGGAAAACATTGCCAAAACTAAGCGAGTTGTAGAATATGCCCATAAACGCGGTGTCTCAGTTGAGGGTGAAATTGGAACGATCGGTGGAACTGAAGAGGGTTTTACCGTTAAAGAAGGAAACTATACTCGTCCTGAAGATGCTATTAAATTCTTGCAAGAATGTGACGTTGATGCCTTAGCTGTCGGCGTTGGTACACATCACGGGCAATTTCAATCTAAAACCGAATTGAACTTCCCACTTATTGAAGAATTGCATAGTAAACTGGATAAGCCAATGGTTATTCATGGTGGAACGGGAGTTAACGAGGAAGATTACCATAGACTGACCGAAAATGGTATTCGCAAGTTTAATGTCGGTACTGAACTATTAGTTTCATGGACGAAGAAAGCAAAAGAGATGTTTGGCAAAACAGAAGTTAATGAATCTCTGAGAAATAACATTATTCCATGTAACGAAAGCGTTCATAACATTATTAAACATAAAATTGAATTATTCATGAATAAAGGGTGATCTCGTTGAAAAAAACGATGTTGCTTTTAGCCGGCTGTCCTGGCACCGGCAAATCTTACTTGGCAAAACTGATATGCGAGGCCATTCCTGATTATTTTAATGAGGTTTCTATAGATCTGTTTAAAGAACAGCTTTATGAAAGTAAAGGTTTTGATAATCCGTCTGAAAAAACAGAGTTAGATAATCAAGCATATAATATGTTTTACCAAAAAGTCGCAAGCTTTATGCAAAAAGGTCAATCAATTATTTCTGATTACCCATTTTCCTATCGTCAGCACGATACCTTAGAAAAATTAGCTAACAAGTATCATTTTCAAGTAATTACAATTACGCTGACCTGTGATTCAGACATTTTATATGAAAGGCAAAGAAAACGTGATCTGGATCCTGATCGTCCTTTAGGATTCATAATGAACCATTATCATAAAGGTGATACTTTGACCGACAGGACAAAAATGGATATTCAAAAAACAAAACAGGAATTTGAAAGTTTTAATAAAAAAAGGGGATATTCAACTTTTACATTAGGTAAAACAATTTTTCTTAATGTTTCTGATTTTAGTAAAGTTGATTATGACGGTACAATTGTTAAGCTAAAAAGCTGGGTCAACTAGGTACAAATTTACTTCTTAAATATTTTGTTTAATATTCATTTAAAAATAGTATTTTAGCCGTATTTCGTATTAAAACGAATTACGGCTTTTGTGGTTCGGATTTGGGCGACTGTTTGATTTTCGGTAAAATTGCCGGTCAAAATGCAGCTCATCCTAAAGACGATATCGCAGAAGTTAATGACCTTCTCCTAAGCATGAAAAGCCGAAAGCCACGACCACTAGATTCTGATATTAAGAAAGAAGAGTTTTCAACTGGGTCTGAACAATATATCGGCAAATCTACTAAAGGAATGGGGGATGAAATAGTTGTCAGAGTAACAGCCGATAAGCAAAAGAATCAAAATCAAACTAAAAGGACTAACTCCGCTTGAATATCGTCAGTTAGTCCTCAGTTAATAGCTAATATAAAGTGTCCTAATTTTAGGGTTCACATCAAACTCAGTGCCTTTTTCATACTTGTCCTTGTTGTTCTCTACCACATAAATTTCTTAAGATTATTTAAATCAGTTACCGTTAAGTAACCAATACCTTTTAGTCTTGTTTTATCAATTCTTAGCTGATAACGCTTATTACAGTCTATCCATGATTCCTTGTTAAGGCCAGACTTTTGCCAATCGGTAATTTTAGCATACTTTGCGCGAATGTGTTTCGATTTATTCTGATATTTACTGGTAATTTTAAATACATAATAAAATTCATCATCCTGCTCAATATATAAAACTGGCCGACTTTTTCCGTTTGGTACATCTTCGTATTCAAGGTATGTTATAAAAATATCGCCCAAATTCATTAACTGGTCTCCTTAATCTGCGAAAAAGTCAGCTATTTCTTTAGAGGTTTCGACCTTTTGTGCAGGAATTTTACGACTAGCTGCAATAATTTCATCTTTTAGATGGTCATAGTCATCAACTGAAAATGCTACAGGTAGTTTGCCTTTGTCAGCAATCTGTGTAAGCATCATTGAAATCACATCATTAGGTTTAAGACCAATTTTTCTAATAACTAGCTCTGCTGTATCAGCTATTTGTTTGTCTATATTAACAGAATATCTTTTAGTAACAATCTTAGTTGCCATAATTTGCCTCCCAAAATTATTTTATTACATAAATAATATCATAAAATTACCTAAAATAGCATATTTTAGGCACTTTTTGTAAATTTTAGTCTAAAATTGTCTTAAATAAAACCATATTTTAGCCGTATTTCATATTAAAGCGAATTACGGCTTTTTAAGTGCTCTTGAATTTTTTGTTTTCTTCTGAATCAAAAAAATATGCCACTTGGTTTCTTATAATTGCCACTTAGTCAAAAGTGCTAGATTTTACATTAAAATAAGCGTTTAATTAAATCATCAAGTGATGAAGGGCAGGTGAGAAGCGTGAAAATAAAAATAGAACTGAATCCGGATATGGAAGATGACGATACCAGTGTAACAATTCATGCTAAATCTGTGACGCCAGAAGTTGAACAGATATACCGACAGTTGCAAGGTATCAGTGAACATCCTGACCAAATAGAAGGCAAAAAAGATAATGTGTCCTATTACTTGAGCATGAATGAGATTTTATTTTTTGAAACAGAAGATAAACAGGTGATTGCACATACTGCCAAGGATGCCTTTACCGTAGACTACAAACTCTATGAACTAGAAAATTTGTTAAATAATCAGTTCATGCGGGTATCTAAGTCAACAATTTTAAATTTAAATCAAATTTATGCGTTAACACGTTCGATTTCTAACTGTAAGATTAATTTTCGCGATTCTTATAAAACTGTCTATGTTTCACGTCACTACTATCACAATTTGAATGATAGGTTAAACGAGAGAAGGTCATCATAATGAAAAAATTTAAACTTAGAGAAGTATTTTGGGGCATTGCTCTAGTAGCAGCTGCCGTATTCTTAGTCCTTAATCAGCTGCATCTGCTTTCATTTCATTTAAAAGTAAGCATGATTATTTGGACGATAATATTCGGAGCAGCACTGATCGAAAGCGTGGCTAATAAAAGTTTGTTTGGTACAACTTTTTCCATTGCCTTTTTATTAATTGTTTACGCTGAACCCTTGCATATTACCAAAATTGTACCGTGGACGGTCTTAGTGGCGGCGTTATTAATTTATTTAGGCTTAACGCTGATTTTTAAGAGAAGCTGGTTTCCCAGGATAGTCTATTTTAACCAGAAAAAAGACGGCAAATGGAAGAACTTTAGCAATAATCGCTCAAGAATTGATAATAACGTATTCAGTAGCGGTACTGGAAAAGTTGATGGAGAAGATATAGTAATCAATCAGCGCTTATCATCAGTTTCGCGTTACGTTCATTCACAAAATTTACGCAGTATAACAATTAATTCTTCTTTGGGTGAAGTTGAAGTCTACCTTGATCAGGCTAAAGCTGCAGGCGATGTAGTGACCGTTGACATTAGTGGCACTATGGGTGAGATTGAAATTTACGTTCCAACTTCATGGAAAGTCAACAGTGATAACTTAAACCTAGCTCTGGGAGAATTGGATATTAATGACGAATCTACCGGTGACGGTCCTACATTAATGCTAACTGGGCATTTCAGCATGGGTGATGTGGAAGTTAATTATATTTAACTTGGGGAAAATAAAATGGTTAATTTAAAACAATTACATGATTATGTCAAAGAAAATTATGAAGCCGGAAACTATAAAGATGCTGAAAAAGCATATAAAAAATGGCGTGATACCAATGATTATACCTATCATGCAGCAAAAACTGCTGTGAAAAAGAGTTCTCTCAGTGATTATCAAATGGGTTATGAACAAGCCAAAAAGGACTATGCAGAGAGTCATTCTTTCAAGGATTTTCCTAAAAAAGGTGTTAACTTAGTTAATCGTGTTACCCAGAATAAAGCAATTGAAATAGAACGCTACATTGACGGCTACAATGATGCCAAGGCCAAAATTTTACGGGCGAAAAAATAATAGCCCATAAAGGAGATTATTAATTATGTATGGCTCATTATTAGCCAATGTAAGTCCAGATAGAAAAATTAAGGAAGCTGTAGAACAATTTCCTCAACATACACAAGCCTATTATCTCGAAAATAAGCCAGTCGGGTTAATGACCTGTTGGCAAAATGCTTTTCACCCTTGTTCCTTAAATTTTGCGGGCTATCTTGCACCTAGATTAACCAGCGGTGAACAAATGCAGGTTTATGAGCAAATATTGACGGATTTAACGGCAAAAGCCCAAAAAAATCACCAAAACGCTTTAATTACTTATGATTATGCACCGCAATTACTCTTTAATGCCATTGGTCAAAAAAATGGTTTTAAGTTAATCAGAACTACTGTAGAACCCCAGATGCCCTTGAAAAGGGCACTGAAAAATATTCTAATTGCGACTGATTTACAGATGGTCACTCTACATGAAATAAAAAAAGATTCTGTAATAATGAATAGGCTGGCACAAGTGAGTTTCTCCGATTATCAAAAAAATCATTTAGCAAATCCGGTTGCAAAGATACCTCTTAGTGAGTGGAGCAAAACCATTTTCACTGATCAACTTGAACACGCTCCCTTAGCGCTAATTGCTGCTGGACAAATTAAGGCTTATTGCTTTTCTTTTGAGGATACCCCTCAAGAATTGACTTTAGGATGGATGGGTGCTGTTAAGCCTAATTTATTAGACCAATTGCAACAACAATTGCTAAATTGGGCACAAGCAAAATATCAAACTTTAAGTGGTGAATTTGACTCTACAGACCCATTAGCAACGCGGACTTACAGCAAGTATGCGTTTAATCTGTGTCCAGTTTATGAAACGTATTTAAAGGAACTGAACTAGAAATTTAAAAGACACCGTTATTCAAATAATGGCGTCTTTTTACTTATCTATAATTGATAGCGATAAAAATAATAGGGGATATTCCAACTTTGCGAATCAGCTGCAACTAAATCATCATTCATTAAGTATTTAGGCAATAATGCAATTGCCTGGCCTTTTTTGACTAGCTCTAAAATCATTTCCAGTGAATCAATTTCAGTGACACTGTTTTTATTCTGCGTTAATTTGAGAGTCAAGTTACGAAACGGACAATTTATGTCTGCGTTTATGGCAACCGGTACTCTTTTATTTTCCTGCTTTTTGCCTTTTAAAAAACAAGCTTGTAAATGACTTTTCTTGATTAACGAATATTGGGGTAAAGTGATCGGGGTAAAGGCCCAGACCATGTCATAGGGATGCTTAGTCAATAATTCTTGAATTTCATTAGTACTTTTAATGATGACTTCATATTGATCAAGTGCAAACTGTTTCTTTTGGGTAATAACATAGCCAAAAAGCAACTCAGAGATTAAAACTTTTGGTTTGTTACTGGTTAAATCGTCTTTTAAGTTTTGATAGTTTTGTAGTGCCTTAGTCGCAAAATGATACATTTTTTGCCCATTTTTAGTTGGTTTGACCCCTAAATTAGAACGCACAAAAAGTGGTGCTTTCAGTTCTCGCTCCAATGCTTTGAGCCTGGCCGTAATATTGGATTGAGTGTAGCCCAATTTCAATGCCGCTTTATTCAGTGATCTAGTTTCATAAATTGTTTGGTAAATATATAAATCGTTAAAATTCATAATACTCCATATCATTAAAAGTGATAACCCTATTATAATCTCGGATTATGCAAGGTGAATTAATTTTAATATACTAATTTCGTAATCTAAAGGGGGAACTTATTATGACTACAAAAATTGGTATTAATGGTTTTGGTCGCATTGGTCGGCTCGCTTTACGGCGAATTTATGAAGTGGCCAGTAACGACATTGAAATTGTCGCAATCAACGACTTAACCTCACCAGCTATGTTAGCACATTTATTAAAATATGATACTGCGCATGGTCAATTTAATCATGAAGTAACTGCTACAACTAATAGTATTGTAATTGATGGTAAAAATATTCCGGTTTATGCGGAAAAAGATGCTAGTCAAATTCCGTGGGTTAAAAACGACGGGGTTAAAATAGTACTTGAATGTACCGGATTTTACACTTCAACTGCAAAATCACAGGCTCACCTTGATGCCGGTGTTAAAAGAGTTTTAATTTCTGCTCCTGCAGGCAATATGAAGACAATTGTCTACAGTGTAAATGATGATCAATTAACTGACTCTGATCAAATTATTTCCGCAGGCTCATGTACCACCAATTGCTTGGCACCACTAGCTCAGGCAATGAACGATGAATTTGGCATTCAGGTGGGAATTATGTCTACAACGCATGCCTACACAGCTTCACAGATGTTACAGGATGGCCCTGATCGTGGTGGCAACGTCCGTAATGCTCGTGCCGCTGTCGCTAATGTTATTCCGCATTCAACTGGAGCAGCAAAAGCTATTGGACTAGTTATACCCGAATTGGATGGCAAACTTACGGGTATTGCACAAAGAGTTCCGGTTATTTCTGGTTCTATTACTGAACTAGCCGCTATTTTGGGAGAGAAAGTTACGGCTGAAGAATTTAACGCTAGAATTAAAAAGCATACCGAAGGCAATGCTTCTTTTGGCTATAATGACGACCAAATTGTCTCATCAGATATTATTGGCACTGAATTTGGTTCGGTATTTGATCCAACTCTGACTCAGGTTGAAACTGGTGACAATGGTGCACAATTAGTTAAAGGCTACGCCTGGTATGATAATGAGTCCGGCTTTGTAGCCCAAATGATTAGAACACTCCAAAAGATTGCCCAACTTGATTAATTTCAAAATTTTACTGCTATTTTAATAAATTAAAAACTGTATATCATCAATAAAAAAATGGTTCTGCCAAGTGCAGAATCATTTTTATTTCTTTAAAATATGCTAGTCATTTTTTATCCATGGCGCTGTGAGCATTTGACTGACAGTCTGCTTAATATCTTTACTTTGAGCAATCATTGAGATTACTGCAGCACCAGCTGTCTTAGTTTTAGCGATTGCCTTTAAATCGTTAACAGTTATCCCGCCAATAGCAACAATTGGCCGAGTGCTGCTTTTGACTAGTTGGCTTAAGCCGGCAATACCAATTTCGGGGTCGGCATCACTTTTAGATTGGGTGGCATAAATTGGACCACTGCCATAATAATCAATTCCGCTAATTTTATTGGCTTGTTCAACTTGCGTTAAATTCGAACAGGAATAGCCGATAATCATTTGCTCGCCAACTTCTTTAATGACCTGTCTGATTTCTTCATCACTTTGACCAACATGGACACCTTCGGCATGAACTTGTTGTGCGAGCTGAACATCATCGTCAATGAAGAAAGGCACGTGATACGTTTGACACAATTGATGCAGCTTTTGTGCCATGGGGAGTCTCTCAGCTTCACTTAAAGTTGAATTAGGTCCCTTGTCTCGAAATTGAAAAGCAGTAATACCTGCAGCAAGTGCTTCTGCGACTATGCCCGGTAATGTTTTACCTTCTGGAACGTCTTGACTGCCACAAATAAAGTAAGCATGTAAAAAATCAGTGTTAAAGTCTTTCATTATTTCTCCTAAATTACTGAGCCCAATGATTTAAAGGGCCGTGACCATGACCAACTTGAATAGTTTCTTTAATAGTTTTGGTAACGTACTTTTTAGCAATTTTAATTGCCACAGGTAAACTTTGACCTAAAGCCAGCTGAGCCGTAATTGCTGCAGCTAACGTGTCACCGGTGCCATGGGTGCGCTCGGTATGTATCCTGGAACTGCTGACCCAAAGATCAGAACCATCAGCAAATAAAGCATAATCTTTTACTTCTGCGCTACTTGCATGACCGCCTTTAATTAGCACATTTTTAACTCCCATATCTTGTAATTTATGAGCTAATTCTGGATATTGGCCTTGATCTTGTACCTTGATGCCAGTTAAAGTCTCCGCTTCTGGCAAGTTGGGTGTTATTAGATCGGCTAAAGGCAGCAATTCGTTTTTAACGGTAGCGACAGCATCTTGACTTAATAATGGTGCGCCCCCCTTAGCAATCATCACTGGATCTATGGTAATAGGACCAAAGTCATACTTTTGCAAATTAAGTGCAACTTGGTGAACGTGATCTGCATCGCCCAACATTCCTGTTTTACAAGCACGGATGTGGAAATCTTCTGCCAAAGAGGCGAATTGGGCATCGATCATTTCTAAAGGCAGTAAAAAAGATTTCTGGACGCCCAAAGTGTTTTGTGCTGTCACTGCTACTACAACAGCTGTACCAAATACTTTTTGCATTTGAAAAGTTTTTAAGTCAGCCATGATTCCAGCACCACCTCCTGAATCAGTGCCGGCAATAGTTAAAACTTGGGGAAAAGAATTAATTTTTTCTGTCATCATAAAGTTCCTTAATCAAAATCAGCAATTTGTTCAATATCTGCAACTTTTACTTTATACAGATAATCCATGAGATACATGCCAAAAGTAGCGGGCCCGACATTGGGATGATCTTTAACTACTAATTGACCAGCGCAACTGAAAACTAAAGCACCTATTTGAGCTGCTTCAAAAGGATCGTCAGCAACAGCTGTAAAAGCTGTGACAATACTGGTTAACATATCTCCTGAGCCGACATGAGTTTTAAAAAGGGGTGAGCCGTTATGGATATGGGCTATTCTTTTACCGTCGCTTATTGTGTCTATAGGCCCGCTCGCAATGACTGTGCAACGATATTTTTGAGCAGTTTTTGCAGTAATTTCATCAATATCGCCAGAACCGGAGCCTGCATCAATCCCCTTTGAGCTCCAATCAAAGCCACCTAAGGCAGCTATCTCACCAATATTGCCCCGAATAATACTAGTATGAAAATCCCATAAAAGTTTATCTGTGATTTTATAACGGTACTCCACGGCGCCAACGGCAACGGGATCAAATACTATGGGTTTATTATATTGGCGCGCTAAATCTTCCACTTTTTTAATGTGGTTAATTTGCTCTTTAGTTAAGCAACCAATATTAACTGCCACGGCGGAAGCCATCCGCACTATTTCTTCGGCTTCAGCAACTTCATTGCTCATAATTGGTGAAGCACCAATAGCATTAACAGCATTGGCCACATCTTGAACTGTTACAAAATTAGCAATGTTGAAAATAACCGGGTTTTCTGCTCGCAATTTGTCTAATAATTCTAACTGCATTTTATTACTCCTAATTTAATATCCTTAAAATTTTTGACTAATAAAAAAACTTTGGCATATGGAAATGCCAAAGCTAAAGCAGTTTTGACACGTTCCTACGCAAGTACTAACTTACAGGTTCAAAGGGTCTGAAAAATTTTCATCTCAGCCAAAAAGGCACCCCTCGTGTTATCGCTTACAATTATAGCGTATTTTATTGCTTATTACAACGTTAGATTGATAAAGACGCTATTTATTATAAGCTATAAGTGTTAGTATTTTAACTAATATTAAAAATGTGCTAAAAAGCAAAAAAGGATAGTGATTATAGTTAATTTTGAATAAAGTGTAGTTAGTAATAATTAACAGTTATTTAATTTGGAGGAAAGTAAATATGAAATTCACGGATGAGCTGCACGAAGCAGGAACGGCATTGTGGCATGAAAGTATGGTGCATCCATTTATTAAGGAATTGCAAAGTGGCGAACTCCCAATTGCAACTTTTAAATTTTATCTGTTGCAGGATCGCTATTATTTAAGAGAATTTAGCAAGTTGCATGAATTAATTGCGGCAAAAACGGATAATCAGGAAGTAAAGGAATTTTTACTGGCAGGGGCACAAGACTTGAAAGACGTTGAAATATCAGTGCGAGGCCATTTTTTTGAAGAATTAAAAATAACTGCGACTGAAATTTCTGCAACTCCAGTGGCTCCAACAGCTTATAACTACGTTAACCATATGCATATGACATTAAATCGATCTGGTGTTAAACCAGCGGTTGCAGCACTTTTACCATGTTACTGGCTCTATCAGGAAATTGGCCAAAAAATGGCAGAAAAGGGCTCACCGGTTTCTTATTATCAGGAATGGATTGATACTTATGATGGCGAATGGTATGGCGCCAACGTAGCAAAAATGCTGCATTTAACCAACTCTTTGGCTGAAAGTGCCACTAATGAAGAACTTGAGCAAATGCAAACTGCGTTTGTGCGCAGCAGCTATTATGAATTGCAGTTTTGGCAGATGGCTTATGAAAAGCAAGATTGGAAGTAACTTCTGTAAAAACCGTTTTTATTTTATTCTTACTTGTCTTTAGTCAATTTCATAATAAAATTTTGATATTGGACAATGTAATTATTGTTCAAAGTCCCAGGAAAGTGTGCAACTTGGGGAAAGCAAGATGTACTTATTTTGTAATAATGTAGATTTACGTAATATTATTATATTAATTATTATTTAAGAATTTATAAAGTGTGGGCTTCTGGTGGCAGCATATATTATGAACTAAAAGCAACTGATCCTAACCCAGTATTTCTAGTCTGTAATTAGTCTGGAAAGCTAACAATGCACTACTATGCTGGCGGAAGCAAAAAAGCAAGAACCGTCAGTTATAGAGTTGGCGGTATAGGCCGATGCCAAACTTAGCCGCAATATTCTTATTCTTGCATTCGTAGATGACATGGCTATGCCACTTTAAGCGGCAAAAGTGATGGCTTCATAGGAGATATAATGTTTCCGAGCACCGCCTTTTAAATGAGAATAATAAAAATGAATGATGAACAATTTTTTAAATTAAGAAAGATACTAGATTTTTTTAAAAAACAAGCTCCGACAGCTATTATCGAAGAGAATGTAAATAGCGTTGAAAATTTTAAGGCAGAATCTGTTGATGAGTATAATAGGGCAAAAAGTTATCTTGGCGAAAATAATAGTTCGTTTAAATCTTTTCATGTAAGTGTGGATTCCGCAAAAGATTTCTTGCGTTTATTGAATTTGCTGGGTGCAATACATGCCAATTTTAATATACGTTCAAAGCCTTTTATAATAGAAGGAGAAGAAAGCAGCAAGGCGCTAAAAAAGGAGAACGACTATTATAACCATTGGATGGAGTGTTTTTCAAACTATGAATTTATGATAGTTGATTTTGATGAAACTGCTTTAGACCAAGATCAACATTACGGTTAATTTCATTAATTCATCAAAAAGGCAGTAACTGATATGACCCCAAATTTGTCCTAAATTTTGGGTTCATATAGCTTAAGCTGCCTTTTTTAGTTCAGTTATTTCGCATTGTTGAAATCATTATATTAAAAGCTAGTATGCTATTATTCATCAATTTTTTTAATATAAATTAATTTTGCTTTTCTTAATATGCCACGATCTTTAAATAGAAAGCTATAATATCTATTATTAATTTTTCCGACATAATAAAGCGTATCATAAGATCCTTGATTATCAGTAGTTATTTTAACAGAAGCAATTTTTTTATTATGTAAGCATTTATATGTGTCTAAGTTATATGAATATTTTCTTTTGCCAGCACTAAAATAAACGGCTTTTTCTAAAGAATTAATTCTATAATAATGTATAAAGCTTATTCCAATGCTGATAAAGAGAAATGTTAAAATAAATACAGTTATAGTTTTTGTTATTTTTTCATTTTTGCTCATTTTTAATATGTTAGGAAGAGAGAAAAAACTATGAAAACAGAATTTAAAAAATATAAACAGTCTTCTTTATTAATAGTAGCCTTAATTATATCACTTTTGGGGTTTTAAGAATTAATATCGTTTTTGCATCAAATGATAATATGCCTGAGATGAATAATACATCTGCAGAGCCTTTTGAGCTTGTCGCAACATATAAAAAATATAGCAACAATTGACAACACAGTGGTTATTGAAGTCAAAGGTGACGATGTAACTCTCATTAAAATATATGGAAAATAAAGATATTCCTGAATTAGCCTACAACAAAAAAATCATTCCTTTTGTAAATAATCAAATTCGAAAATTGCAATTTTGACCACTACACCCCAATTCAGCAATTTACAGCCTGCCAAAACTATTGGTAAAGATTGGAACGATGTGTTAGTTAATAGTAAAAAACAAGAAAATTCTACTAAGCGGAGATACAATTAAATAAAGACAAAACAGATAGTGTTGTGATTTCCAATAAGCAGGTAATACAATCCACAGGTATAGAACTTGAATAGCACTACTTTAAAATCTAATATCGCTTTTTACCATATATCACTATAAAAGTGATTAAATATGGTATAATATAAGTAAAGATATTGGAGGTTTTAAAATGAGTGCAACAATCGTTAAACTACTCAAAAGCAAAAATATAAGCGTCGCTAAAGTCGCTGAGGCCAGCAACGTCCCACTTAGTACTTTAAGAAACTCAATTGTTAAACCAATTGAGACCTGGTCAATTAGGGTCCTTAATGCCTTTGCAATCGCACTTAAAGAGAAGCCAGGAGATTTACTCAATATGCTAGAAACACAACCATATATTTTAGATATAAACGATGAAACGCAGACTATCCAAGGCGTTTTCATTGCTAATAAAGAAATTTACCAACAAATTAGAACTGTCGTGGAAGTCAACCACCTGGAAGGGTGGAATCCTACAGAATCAGATATCCAGGAATTGCTTGATGAAGCTATCCAGCCTGATCCAGTAGTAGCTGAGCGCTTTGAAGAAATTTGGGGCAAGGATAATGAGTGATTGGATTAGTGAAACCTTGTATTCAAATGGCGTCCTAAAAAATAAGCTCCATATCCATGACCCAAAGGAGTTAGAGAAAAAGGAATATGAGCTATCCGCTCGGAATGCTTTGTTCTTGTTGCAAAAAAAGCCCCAAATAAACGATATCGAAGACCTTAAGAAGGTACACCAATTCTTATTTGGTGAACTATACGATTGGGCCGGTAAATATCGCCCCGGCAATTTCAATAAAAACGGGTATGAGTTTTTTGATCATACCAGATTCGATTTTGCCGAAAAAGATATTAATAACATGCTGCACAAGCACCCCGCGAGAAAGCCTTTGGCTAACAAAGACTATGCTGAGCTGCTAGACGCAATTAATTTCATGCACCCGTTTAGAGAGGGCAACGGCCGTAGTTGCAAAGTTTTTCTTTCTGCATACGCGGCTAATCATGGCCAAGTAATTGACTATCCGCGAAGAAACAAAGAGATGATTGAAGCGCAAAATGAAGCTAATGTTGACAAAATTGCTAAACTAATTAAAGTCGAAAACACACCCAGCCGCAATCGAGCGTTCCAAGTACTACAAAGTGCTGGAAAGACACTTAGCCAAGCTGAACTTGCCCAAAAATACGCTGAACAACAGGAAAAAGAGCAGCAGGGGCTTGATCGTGACGATAGCCTTGGATTAGATTAGAAAGCAGGATAAATCAATTGAAGTATGAAGACAAGTTCAGACTAGCGCCTGAAGAAAATAGACGCTTTGCCAAAACTAATTTAACCAAATTAGTCTTCACGAACTCACGCTTTGAAGGCCTGACTACCACTATGCCGCAGACCCAGACAATCATTGATGGGTCTGGGTGTTGATGGCATTCCAATCGATGATATTAATATTATCGTTCAACTTAAGCGCGGTTGGCAGTTTGCCATCAACGAAAAAATGCCCCTTGGACTTAAACTTCGAAAAGAAGCTTAATAAGATTGTTGCCCGCGATACGGCTGCCCTTCCAGGATATTTGCGTAATGGATCAGGCGGGGTGGAAACGTACCAAGGCGAGTTTGAACCGCCTATGATTGAAGAGGGCCAGGAACAGAAATATTTAAAGCAGCTGCTAGCCAGTGATCGTACTGCCACCGATAAGGCACTGACCCTGATGTATCACAATATGCGCCAGCAAATTTTCTACGATGGTAACAAGCGAACTGCTCCAACCTGATAGTTCTGCCAAAGATGAAAGACTTTAATTTTGTCTTGCTTAGACAATTTAGACATAAAAATATGACCTGCGAAATTGTCTTAATTCGGGGTCATATCATTTACTACGCCTAGTAGCTTTTTGGCAATTAATTTGTTTTGGCTGCTATTCGCTTATCATGCCATTCAAGAATCATCTTTACTATGGCGTTAGCGACATTCAAGTTTTTTAACAATGGTCCGTGAGAATAGGTACCAATGAAATTGCGATAACGCAGGCCTTCAACGTGGTCTTGCGGGTTGTTGCCGTAGCCTTCAATCATTTCTCCTAAGGGATGCAGCTTATCCTGATCGTCAAAATAAGTTTGCCCGGAATGATTTTCAAAGGCCTTGACTTCGCCCCATTCACTCATGTAGCGGGTGTCGCCAATCATCCGCTTATCTGCCTTAAAAACGGTATGGAAAGGTAGAATATCTAACCCTTTGATTGTCACACCAGCATTAGTTTTGTAATAAGTACCAACGAGTTGGTAGCCACCGCAGACCCCTACCATAGGTTTGCCTGCGTTAATGTACTTGGTTAAAGTTTCCTTATGACGCGGTAAATCTTTGGCAATAACAGTTTGTTCGAAGTCCTGCCCACCGCCAAAAAAGACAAAGTCATAATCAAAAGCGTTAAATTGATCGCCAAGAGAAATATTATCAACTTGTGTATCATAGCCCTGTTTTTTTAGCAAAAACCTGATAATTTTAACGTCGCCAGAATCACCATAGGTGTTCATCAGGTCTTCGTATAAATATGCAATCTTGATTATTTTGTTCGCCATTGTTTACCAACCCCTATTTTCTTGTTTAAAGTATATCTTAATAGTTAGAAGTGGGCAAAGAATAGTTATTTAAGATTTTGCTGCGCTGCAAAATGATTGATTGGACCGTATTTAGAACCAACTGCAATAGGATGGGCAATCGCTTCGTACGTGAAGTCCTTGGCAATTTGCACACTGTCAATAATGGTCTTTCCCTTGGCTAATTCAGCGGCAATTACCGCTGATAAGGTGTCACCTGTACCATTAATTCTATCTGTATTAATAAACGGCTTGGTAAATTCGTGAAATTTTCCGTCTGCAGTTAATAAGATATCAGTCACTTGTGACTGCGTAGAATCATCATGACGGCCTTTCATTAAGACGTTTTTGGCTCCCATAGTCTGCAACTTTTTAGCACCTTGGCGAATTTCTTCTTTAGTATCCAAACTTAAGCCCGTTAATTTTTTCTGCTCGTAAAAGTTAGGCGTAATAATGTCAGCCAGTGGCATTAATTGCTCAAGAAAAGCCTGGTAAGCATCGTCATCAAGCAAGGTATCACCGTGTTTGGTCATAATAACCGGATCGAGCACGATCTTACCCATATCATATTTGTGCAAATTAGCAGCAACGCAGGCAATTACATCCTTGTTAGCCAGCATACCAGTTTTAAGTGCGTCAATTTTAAAATCATCGTTTAGTACATCAAATTGTTTTTGAATAAAAGAAATTGGCATGACTTCCTGGGCATATATACCAGTTGTATTACCAGCAACGGCAGCTGTTAAAAGTCCCATACCGTACACTTGACGGGCATAAAATGAATGTAAATCAGCAGTCATCCCCGCACTGCCATCGCTGTCATTTCCAGCTATTGTTAAAGCAATAATTTCTTTTTTCATTTTCATGTATCCTCTTTTTAACGTAAGCTCTATGTAACCAGTATAACTTAAAATAGGGATAATGTTATAATAATTTCTTGTAAAAGCAAGTCCGGGTAGTAAAATTAGTATAAACCGCTTTCTGTCGGAGAGGATACAAGAAACAATATGCTAAAACAATATATTATGGCAATCGATGAGGGAACTACTTCAACCAGAGCGATGATAATTGATCATCAGGGCAGAAAAATAGCTTCATCACAAAAGGAATTTCCCCAATATTTTCCTCAACCTGGTTGGGTAGAGCATAAACCTGAAGAGATTTGGCACGCAGTCCAAACAACAATTGCCAATGCCATTATTAACTCTGGCGTGCGTCCGGAGCAGATAGCAGCAATTGGTATTACTAACCAGCGTGAAACAACGGTAATTTGGGATAAAAAGACCGGCAAACCCATTTATAATGCAATTGTTTGGCAGTCACGGCAGACGACCGACTTGGCTGAAAAGTTAAAGACCGATGGCTATAGTGAATTGATCCATAAAAAGACGGGACTAATAATTGACCCGTACTTTAGTGCTACTAAAATTCGCTGGATTTTAGACCATGTTGCTGGTGCACAAGAAAAAGCCGCAAATGGCGACTTGCTTTTTGGTACAATTGACAGCTGGCTTTTGTGGAACTTAACTGATGGTGAAGTCCATGTGACTGACTACACTAATGCTTCGAGAACGATGCTGTTTAATATTCACGACTTAAAATGGGATGACGACATTTTGAAACTGCTCAATATTCCCAAAGTAATGTTGCCAGAAGTTAAGTCCAATTCTGAAATCTATGGTTATACCAAGTCTTATACCTTTTTTGGTGGCAAAGTACCAATTGCCGGTATTGCCGGAGATCAGCAGGCAGCCTTGTTTGGTCAACTGGCTTTGAAAAAAGGCATGGTTAAAAATACTTATGGTACTGGCTCCTTTATCGTGATGAATACCGGTGAGCAGCCGACAGAGTCGGACAATAATTTGTTGACGACTATTGCTTATGGCTTAAATGGTAAAATTTCCTACGCTTTAGAGGGTTCTATTTTTGTATCGGGCAGTGCTATTCAGTGGCTGCGCGACTCGTTAAAAATGATTAAGACGGCTGCAGATTCGGAAAAAGCAGCCAGACAATCGAAGTCTGAAAATGAGGTTTACGTTGTTCCGGCTTTCACAGGTTTAGGTGCACCGTACTGGGATTCAGAAGCACGTGGATCCGTTTTTGGAATTACACGTGGAACAAATGATAAGGATTTTATCAAGGCGACGCTGCAATCGCTGGCTTATCAAACGCGAGATGTAGTGGATACGATGCAGGTCGATTCCGGCATTAAAATTCCGACCTTGCGCGTTGATGGTGGAGCGTCCAATAATGATTACTTGCTCCAATTCCAGTCTGATATCTTGGGTATTAAGATTGAGCGGGCCAAAGTATTGGAAACAACTTCAATGGGTGCAGCCTTCTTGGCCGGTCTGGCAGTCGGCTATTGGCAAAGTGTCAATGAATTAAAAGATATTTTTGTTGTAGGCAAGACCTTTGAACCTCAAATGCCTGAAAGTGAAAAAGAACATTTATATCAAGGCTGGAAGAAGGCCGTAAAAGCTACTCAGGTTTTTGCACATGGTGAATAAGTTATTTAAAAAAGGGGGACAAGAAATTGGCACATGATCGAATAGTTGCACTAGATAGTCCGATGAACTTTCGTGATGTTGGCGGTTATCAAAGTGTGACTGGTAAAACAGTTAAATGGAATAAAATTTATCGTTCAGATTCACTTAGTTCTTTAACGGCCAGGGATCAAGTTAAATTAGCTAAAATGCGTGTCACTGTTGATTGCGATTTACGCTCTGAATACGAGAAGTCCTCTTCACCGGATATTTCTTGGCCCGATGTGGAATATGTGGACTTGCCGGTATATTCTGATAACGTCAATGATGCCCAAAACAATCGTTCAATCTACCGTTTTTTGCACCATATTCCTGATATGCACAATAATTTTATTGGTCGCATTTACCAGCAAACTCTGCTTAGTTCGCACAGTCAGGAAATGTTTGCCCGTGTTTTTGCGGAGTTGCTGGAATTGCCCGCAGATGAAGCACTGGTCTATCACTGCAGTGCTGGTAAGGACAGAACAGGAATGGTTTCGGCTTTAATATTAATGGCACTTGGAGTAGATGATGATACCATCGCCCGCGATTATTTATTAACTAACGAGTTATATGATTTTGCTGTTTCGCGCCAATTGCCAAGTAATGATGAAATTACGCAAATGGTTTCAAAAATGAATGTAACTAAAGGTGAAGGTATAGCTATTCGCGGCATTACAGAAACAGTCCGTGGCGGCTGGGGCGATTTTCCCACCTTTTTCAAAAAAGTATTGGGCTTTAATGATGATGACTTGGCTCAACTAAAACGAATGTACTTAGATTAGGGGCGAATCGTGATGGTAACCTTGCTTGATGTTGCTAAAAAAGCTAATGTTTCAAAGATGACGGTTTCTCGTGTAATTAATCATCCCGAGCAGGTAACAGAGGAACTACGTATATTGGTTGAGCAGGCGATGGATGAACTTGATTATCATCCTAATTATGTTGCCCAGGCTTTGGTAAATAAGCGTACAAATGTTGTTAAGTTTGTCACGCTGGAGGATATAGATACGACAGAGCCATATTATATGAACCTGTTATTCGGCATCGCACGTGGGTTATCTAAAAAGCAGTACGCTATCCAACTTGTTACTGATAGAGGTCAGATAGAGGATGGCAACTTTGACGGTTATCTCATTACCGGCGCCCGTTCTAGCGATTATGCTTTTTTTGACAACCTTAAAAAGCCCTTTATTTTATTTGGTGAAAATCACCATGGTTATGATTATGTGGATAATAATAATCAGTATGGTGGAGAATTAGCGACAAAATATGCACTTTCGCGGTTATACCAAAATATTATTTTCATTGGCATTGATGTCAGAGAGCCATTTGAGTATTCACGTGAAACAGGCTACGTCAATACTTTACAGAAGAATAAAAAGGTGCCTCAAATCTATCGCATTGCTAATCATAGTCATGCAGCGCAAGAAGTAATTAAAAATAATTTCCATAAGTTTCCTAAAGATACCTGTTTTATCTGTGCCAGCGATCGCATTGCTACGGGAGTGGTCAGGCAATTGCAGGATGAAAAGGCTAAAGTTCCGGCTGACTTTGGTGTGATTGGCTACGATGGCGTTTTTCTCGATCAGGTTTCCAACTTAAAGTTAACTACTGTCAAACAGCCAATTTTTAAAATGGGAGAATTGCTAGCCAACATGCTCTTACGAAAAATTAATCAAAAGGGATCTCCTCAAGGAGAGGCACTAATTAAGCCTTCCTTAGTTAAAAGAGAATCAACCAGGTAAAATATTTAAGTACAAATAGAAATACACATAATAATCAGATAGCGGACTGATTATTATGTGCTTTTTTAATGGTTAAAAAGGCTAGTCTGTGAGAATTGAAATGATATAATTGAACTCACAAAAAATACAATAGTTTTTTAGGAAAAAACATACCTGAATATACCGAACTACGCTAATTTAATTGAACTAGCGGGGATTTTTTCTGATAGCGGTAACATTGCTATTACCATTGCCTCTCACCAGCTTTCTCAGCTAAACTTTAAGTGGAGGTATAAATTTATGACGCACTGGTATGAGCATGCAATAATTTACCAAATTTATCCCAAGTCTTTTCAAGACAGTAATGATGATGGTATTGGTGATTTAAATGGAATCAGGCAGAGATTACCTTATTTACAACAGCTGGGTATTAATACTATTTGGCTAAATCCTATCTTTGTTTCACCGCAGGTTGATAACGGCTATGATGTGGCAGATTATTTTAAAATCGATCCCCGAATGGGAACAATGAAAGACATGAAAGCTCTAATTGCTGCTTGTCACCAAGCAGGGATTCATGTGCTTTTAGATTTTGTTTTAAACCATACTTCTGATCAAAATGAATGGTTTCAAAAGGCCAAAAGTGATCCGCATAGTCAATACCGCGACTACTATATTTTTGCAGGTGCAAATAATCAGCGTCCCAATAACTGGGGCAGCTTTTTTGGCGGCAGCGTTTGGGAGCCGGATCCAGCAGGTACGGGCCAATTTTATTTCCATTTGTTTGACAAGCACATGCCCGATTTAAACTGGCGTAATCTTAAAGTAAGACAAGAAATGCTAAAAATTGCGGAATTTTGGCTGGCTCAAGGAATAGATGGCTTGCGCCTTGACGCTTTTATTCATATTGCCAAGGCAGATTTACGGCAAAGTTTTCCGGTAAAGGAAATAGCAAACGAAAACGACCAAACGATAGTTGCCGAACCCTTTTTTGCTAATTTGCCCCAAGTTCAGAAGTGGCTGCGACCATTTTGTGAGCAAATAAAAAAGGATTATCCGGAAGCTTTGCTTTTGGGGGAAGCTGCCAGCGCTAATGTTAACTTAGCAGCGGACTATACGGCAAAAGACCACCATCTTTTAGATAGTGTTGTTACTTTTCGTTACTTTAAGGATGATCAAAGGCACATTGATCCAAACTTGCCTGCAGATTTTCAGCCTAAAGGTCTTGACTGGGATGCTTTTAAGAAGACGCAGGTTATTTGGCAACAAACTCTGGCGCAGGTTTCTCAGCCTACACTATATTGGAGCAATCACGACATGCCGCGACTGGCTAGCAGAATAGCAAGAACTGAAACACAGGCACGCAGCTTAGCAATGTTGATGTATTTGCAACGGGGAATCCCCATTATCTATTATGGCGAAGAATTGGGCTTAAAAAATCTGCTTTTTACTGCTGAAGAAGAGTTTAATGATCAAGAGGCGGAAGGTTTTATCACGAAAGCTGCAGACTGGGGTATAACAAAAGCAGAAGCACTAAAAATGGTCAGTCAAGCGCACAAAATGCCAGCACGAGGACCGATGCCGTGGACAACTAAAAAGCCAAATTATGGTTTTTCAAAAGTGAGCCCGTGGCTTAAAGGTCAAAGTCAAAATGACGCTAATGTTCAGGCTGAACTGAATGATCCTGCCAGTATGTTTAACTTCTACAGAAAATTGATTAGTTTGAAAAAAACAGCTTTGTTTCAAGCAGGTAGTTTTTACTTGTTAGCAACCGCTAATGACAGCTACGTTTACCAGCGGGATTTAGCAAATGATAGTGCAATCGTGGCTGTTTCACTAAGCAGTCAAAAATTAAAAATTAAAATACCTGGTGAATATAGGAAAGTCATGTTAACTGCCGGACAGCATTATTTGAATGAAAATGAATTGATTTTGATGCCGTATTCTGGTGTAGTTTTAAGTAAATAATGGAGGAAAAAATGCAATTAGCAGCCCTGAAACATAGAACAGAAAGCGAAGACTGTTTTGTCATTAGTCAGCACCATGTGCGGATTCGGTTCCATAGTGCCAAAAATGATGTTAAAAAAGTAATAGTTCACTATACAGATAATTATCTTGATACCAAGACTGATAAAACCGTGGCCATGACTAAGGCAGGGCAAGGGCAGGTAACTGATTATTGGGTAGCAACTTTGAAAGCTCCTTATCGCCGCCTTAAATATACTTTCGAAGTCGTTGGCCAGGATGACAGCCATAAAATTGTTGGAGACCGCGGGATCAAAGACTTTAC
The DNA here is from genome assembly GCF_019972835.1 of Lactobacillus laiwuensis. Taxonomy (GTDB): domain Bacteria; phylum Bacillota; class Bacilli; order Lactobacillales; family Lactobacillaceae; genus Lactobacillus; species Lactobacillus laiwuensis. The sequence continues at coordinate 239,440 of NZ_BPPB01000005.1, forward strand.
TGCAGCAAATTTAGCAGCCGACAGCAGCTACTTCAAATTACCTTACTTGCATGAAATTGATCAAACCAAAACTCCTGACTGGGTTAAAAATACTGTTTGGTATCAGATCTTTCCTGAGCGCTTTGCCAATGGTGATAAAAATAATGACCCTCAAGGCACAAAACCCTGGAATCCGCATGATCATCCCGGACGAGAAGACTTTTACGGGGGCGATTTACAAGGCATTATTGACCATCTGGACTACTTAAAGGAACTGGGAGTTAGTGGGTTATACCTGTGCCCAGTCTTTAAGGCAAGTTCTAATCATAAGTATGATACGATTGACTATCTGCAGATTGACCCTGATTTTGGTGACAAGGATTTGTTTGCCAAGTTTGTGAGTGAAGCTCATAAAAGGGGAATGAAAGTAATGCTGGACGCTGTCTTTAATCACTTAGGTGGCCAGTCAATGCAGTGGCAGGATGTAATCAAAAATGGTTCTAAATCGCGGTTTGCATCCTGGTTTCATATTAATCATTTTCCAGTTAAACCATATCAAGGACCTGAGGCAGGCGGTCCAAATTATGATACCTTTGCTTTTGAGGGACAAATGCCCAAATTAAATACTGCCAATCCTGCAGTCCAAGATTTTCTGCTGGAAATCGCAACTTATTGGGTAAAATATTTTGATATTGATGCCTGGCGGCTGGATGTTGCTAACGAAGTAGACCATCATTTTTGGCGAAAATTTCATGATGAGCTTACTGCAATTAAGCCCGACTTCTATATTGTAGGTGAAATTTGGCATAGTGCACGGCCTTGGCTCAACGGTGACGAGTTTTCTGCAGTAATGAATTATCCGTATACTTTACAGATTGAGGAACATTTTCTGCACCAAACAAAAACAGCCCAGGAACTAGTTGCGACTCTTACTGATCAACTAATGATGTACCGCGACTGCACGAATCAGGCCATGATGAATATGCTTGATTCTCATGATACCGCCCGTTTACTGACGCTTGCAGGTGAAAATAAAGCGCTGGCTTTGCAAACCCTGACTTTTATGTTCGTGCAGACTGGCAGCCCGTGCATTTATTACGGTACTGAAATGGGAATGACAGGAGGAGAAGATCCCGATTGCCGCAAGCCAATGGATTGGCAAAAAAAGGGCACGCCTTTTTGGTATAAAGTGCAAAAGCTGATTGCTTTTAGAAATAATCATGCTGCTACTTTAGGTAATGGCACAATCAGTCTAAGCGTTACGTCTAGCGGCTTAATCAAAGTTAAGCGAATTGGTACAGAAAAGATCACTGCTCTTTTTAATACAAGTCCTGATAAGATTGCCGTTTCGACAAACGGCCAGGTAGCATTAAGTCAGAATTTTGCAGCTGGACAACTTGCCGAGCACGGATTTGTCATTGAACTTGCAAATTAATTTTAACAACAACTAGTTGATGCTAGTTGTTTTTTTAAACATGATTCTGATACCGTTAACAGCGATTTTGCTATTGCCAAATATCCCGTTTTTGCGAATAATGAAAGCGTAAACAAAAACCTCACAAAGAGGGAGCGAAAGTAAATGAAACGAATTTTTGAGGTTGACCCATGGAAAGTTGCCACGCACAAGTTTTCCCCGGTGGATAAAAGGCTACAGGAAAGCATTACTGCGATTGGCAATGACTATATGGGGATGCGCGGTAATTTTGAAGAAGGCTATTCTGGAGATCAACTGCAAGGTACATACTTAGCAGGTGTCTGGTTTCCAGATAAAACGCGAGTAGGCTGGTGGAAAAACGGCTATCCGAAATATTTTGGCAAAAGCATTAATGCCCCCAGCTTTATTGGAATTGGCATCACAGTTAATAATGAAAAAATTGACTTAGCCAAGATTAAATTTACAGATTTTTATTTTGAATTAGATATGCACCAAGGCTTGCTTAGCCGCAGTTTTATTTATGAAGGTGTGGATACTAAAGTTAAGTTTGAATTTCAACGTTTTTTACATATCAGGCTAAAGGAAGCGGCTTTAATTACTGTTAAAGCTACTGTACTTGCAGGTCAGGCAGAAATTGAGTTTAATTCAACGCTTGACGGCACAGTTACTAATGAAGACAGTAACTATAATGAACATTTTTGGCTTAGCTGCAATGAGAATGCTGCAAAGCGTTCAATTCAAGTTATAACCAAGCCTAATCCTTACGATGTGCCTCAATTTACGGTTTTGTTAAAAGCAGGCCTAAGAAATAATAATCATGTTGTTAATGGTACTGTTAAAACTGCAACAGCAAAGTTAAGCGAGAAACTGGCAGTTACTCTAAATGCTGGAGAAAGTTACACTCTAGAAAAAGATGTAATCGTAATTACCAGTCGTGATGTAGCACCTGAGAAGCAAAGCGATCGTGCAGATGAGTTAATGCAACAATTGCAGTCAAAAAGTTTTGCAGAAAATTTGGCCGATCATACTGCGGTTTGGCAGGATCGCTGGACTAAAAGTGATGTAGTTATTACTGGTAATGATGAAGCGCAACAGGGTATTCGTTTTAACATTTTACAGTTATTCATGACGTATTACGGTGAAGACAAGAGGCTTAATATCGGTCCTAAAGGTTTTACTGGTGAAAAATATGGGGGAGCCACATATTGGGACACAGAGGCTTTTATCTTTCCGATGTACCTTTGTATTACTAAGCCAAATGTCACGCGGGCGCTATTACAATACAGGCATGATCAACTTGACGGTGCCTATTATAACGCCCAGCAGCAAGGCTTAGCCGGAGCGCTTTTCCCGATGGTAACCTTTAACGGGATTGAATGTCATAACGAGTGGGAAATTACTTTTGAAGAAATACACCGTAATGAAGATATTCCCTTTGCAATTAAACGATATACAAGTTATACGGGAGACGAATCATACGTTAAGAACGAAGGCATGGATGTCCTGGTAGGCACTGCCAGATTTTGGGCTGATCGAGTCCATTATTCTAAATGGCGGCATAAATATGTTATCCACGGAGTAACAGGACCTGATGAATACGACAATAATGTTAATAATAATTGGTTTACCAACCTTATGGCGCAATGGGTACTGCAATATACTTTAGAGCGACTGCCACTTGCGGATAAGGCTGCTCAAGAGCGTTTAAATGTAACTAAAGAAGAACAGGCAAAATGGCAGGACATTATTGAAAATATTTATTTGCCTGAAGATAAAGAACGCGGCATTTTCTTGCAGCAAGATGATTTTTTAGATAAAGATATTAGACCAGCCACAGAAATTCCGCTTGACCAAAGACCAATAAATCAGCATTGGTCTTGGGATAAAATCTTACGGTCACCTTTCATCAAGCAGGCCGATGTATTGCAGGGTATTTATTACTTGGATGACAGGTTTACCAAGGAACAAAAAGAGCGTAACTTTGCATTTTATGAGCCGTTGACGGTACATGAAAGTTCACTTTCCGCCTGTATCCATTCAATTTTGGCAGCAGAATTAGGGCGTAAAAAGCAGTCAGTAGAATTTTATGAACGCACGGCCCGCCTAGATCTCGATAACTACAATAATGATACAGATGACGGCCTGCACATTACTTCAATGAGCGGTTCTTGGCTGGCAATAGTCCAGGGATTTGCCGGCATGCGTTATGGTCACAATCAATTGAGATTTAATCCTTTTGTGCCAGATAATTGGACCGGGTATAGTTTTAAAATTAATTATCGCGGCCGCTTAATTCAGGTAGAAGTAACGCATCAGGAGACACGCATTACGTTAATTAGCGGACAGGAACTGACAATTTTGGTTAAAGAACAAAAGGTTACTTTAAAAGAGGGTGAACAAAATTGCTTAAAGGCCTGATTTTTGATTTAGATGGTGTGCTGACAGATTCAGCCAAATTTCACCTGGCAGCGTGGAATAATTTAGCTCAAGAACTGGGTATTAAATTAACCAGCGCGCAGTTAGATTCTCTGCGGGGAATATCACGGATGGATTCTCTTAATTTAATTCTGAAGTATGGCAAGCAGGAAAGTAAGTACACTGAGACCCAAAAAGAAGAATTTGCGGCAGAAAAAAATGAAAAGTTTTTAGAGCAGGTCGAAACCATGACGCCAGCCGATATTTTGCCCGGAATCACAGAATTACTGGCAGATGCCAAAAAGGCAGGTCTGAAAATGTGCATTGCTTCTGCTTCTAAAAATGCCCCCAAAATCTTGAGTAAGCTGGGTATTGCCGCTAAATTTGATCAAATTGTTAATCCTGCTTTACTGGAACGCGGTAAGCCGGATCCGGAAATTTATCAAAGAGCACAGCAATTATTGCAGTTGCATAATGATGAAGTAATTAGCTTTGAAGATGCAGCTGCCGGTGTTGCGGCAATTAAGGCTGCGCACCAGTTTGCAGTGGGAATTGGAGATAAACAAATACTTAAAGGAGCTGATTATATCGTTAAATCTACAGAAGAATTAAAGCTGGATAAAATTGTGGCTGTATTTAAGAGAAATAATAAGAAGGTAGGTTAAAGATATGGTTGAAGTTGACTTAAACCATATGTGTAAAAAGTATGAAGGCAATGATCACTATTCAGTGAAAGACTTTGATTTACACATTAAAGATAAAGAATTCATTGTTTTTGTCGGCCCCTCAGGCTGTGGTAAATCAACTACTTTAAGAATGATTGCGGGATTAGAAGATATTAGCAAAGGTACTCTTGAAATTGATCATAAGGTAATGAATGATGTGGCACCCAAAGACCGTCACATTGCCATGGTTTTCCAGAACTACGCGCTTTATCCGCACATGTCAATCTACGATAACATGGCATTCGGCTTGAAACTGCGCCATTATCATAAAGATGAGATTGATAAAAGGGTACAAAATGCTGCTAAGATTCTTAATTTGCGTGAATATTTAGATAAAAAGCCGGCAGAACTTTCTGGTGGTCAAAGGCAAAGAGTTGCACTAGGACGGGCAATAGTGCGGGATGCTCCCATCTTCTTGATGGATGAGCCGCTGTCAAACTTGGATGCGAAACTGCGTGTTTCCATGCGGGCAGAGATTGCCAAGCTACACCAGAACTTAGGTACAACTACAATTTACGTTACTCATGATCAGACTGAAGCTATGACCTTGGCTGACCGGGTAGTGGTAATGTCAGTTGGTAAAATTGAACAGATTGGGACACCGCAGGAGGTATATAACCACCCAGTTAATCAATTTGTCGCCGGCTTTATCGGTTCACCGCAAATGAATTTCTTTAATGTCCACTATCATGATGGTCAAGTCTCTGATGGTAAGGGTCTTAATCTGGGAATACCTGAAGGCAAGTCAAAACTGCTTAATGAGCACGGCTATAATGACCGCGACTTGATACTGGGTATTCGGCCAGAAGATATCCACGCAGAAGAAGCCTTTTTAGAAACTTGGCCTGACGCGGTGGTCGAATCTGAAGTCGTTGTTTCTGAACTCTTGGGAGCTACTATTCAGCTTTACCAAAGAGTGGATGAAACTGAGTTTGTAGCTAACATCAATGCCCGGGATATTTATCAACCAGGGCAAAAGGTCAAGATGGGCTTTGATTTGAACAAAGCACACTTTTTCGACAAGGATACAACCTTGGCGGTAGTTAATTAGGGAATAAAATCAGTGACTTTAGTTGTCATTGATATAAAAACATGTTGTTTTATATTAGGAGGTAAATAACATGAATATTTGGAAGAAAGTAGCTTTAGGAAGTACAGCAGTTTTAGCTGCAATGTCACTTGCAGCGTGTTCTAATGGTAAGTCAGACTCTTCATCAAGCAGCAGTAGTAATCAAAATACCAAGCTGACTTTATGGGTTGATACTAACCAGGTATCATACTACAAGAAAATTGCCAGTGATTTTACTAAGTCACATAAGAATATTTCAGTGCGTGTTACGCAAAATCCAACCGGATCAGCCAATGCTAAAACTGATGTAGGCAAGGACCCTTCAAAAGCAGCCGATGTTTTTGAAGCACCAAATGATCAATTAGGTCAACTGGCAGATTCTGGTTATATTAACCCGCTGTCACCAAAAGATAGTAATAACATTAAATCTAATTACATTGACGTTGCAGCTAAAGGCGTAACTTGGAAGGGCAAGATCTATGCTTATCCATATGCACAACAGGCACAAACAATTTATTACAACAAGTCTAAATTATCAGCAAGCGATGTAAAAGACTGGAAGACTTTAACTTCAAATGGAGTTGTGGCAACAGACTTTACTAACGCTTATGTTATGTGGCCGGTATTCTTCTCTGCTGGTACAAAGCTTTATGGTGACAGTGGTGAAGATTTGAAGGGCTCAACCTTTAATTCTGCTAAAGGTGTTAACGCATTGAAGTGGTTTGCAGAGCAAAAGAATAACAAGGGAGTAATGCAGACCTCTAATGCTTTGAACCAATTGAAGAAGGGCAACGCTCAAGCCATCTTGGATGGTCCTTGGAACGCGGCTAACATTAAGAAGATTTTAGGTAAGAACTTTGCTGTTGCTAAGTACCCAATGATTAATGTTGGTGGCAAGAATGTGCAAATGCAAGCCTTTTTGGGAATCGAAGGGTTCGCTGTTAATGCTCATACCAAGAATCCTAAGGCTGCATCACAATTAGCAGCATTTATTACAGACAAAAAGTCACAATTAATTGCTCACAAAGAAGCTGGTCAAATCCCTGTTCTTAAGGAAGCAGTTAATGACTCAGCAATTAAGAATGATCCAGTTGCTGATGCGGTAACTGAAATGTCTAAACCTGGCAATTCAGTCTTAATGCCGAAATTACCACAAATGTCTGTTTTCTGGAACGATGTTCCTCCTCTAATCAATGGTGCATATGATGGTAAAGTTAAACCTGATCAATATAAAGCACAACTTGATAAATTAGCTAAGCACTCATCAAAGAAATAGTTAATTAAATTACTTAAAGGTTGGACAAGTAGTGCCCAGCCTTTTTGTTCAAGAAGAGGAAGAATTATGTTTAGGAAGAAAAAACATGCGGCACCTGAAGCAACCTTTAAGGAAGTATGGTCTAAAGGCAATATTGCTACCAAATTGTCATTCTTTATTATGGGTTCCAATGCTCTGGCAAATAAGCAGTGGGTAAAAGGCATAGCATTATTGCTGACAGAAGCAGCCTTTATTGTTTGGTTTGTTTTTAGTGGCATATCCGCAATTAGTATGATGTCAAGCTTGGGACCAATTAAAAGTAAAAAGGTTGTTTATGATAGCGCACAAGGCGTTTATATTACTAAGCAACCTTCAAATTCAGTTTTGATTCTTTTGTTTGGCTTACTGGCAATTATTGTTTGCATTGCAATGGTTTACTTATACATTGTCAACCTGCGTTCTACCAGAAAAAATTATGTGCTCAAGCGGGATGGCAAACATATTTTAACCAATAAAGAAGAACTGGCAAACTTGTTTGATTCTCGTTTGCATGACACTCTGATGACTTTCCCAATCATTGGCATTCTCTGTTTTACCATTTTGCCGACAATCTTTATGATTTCAATGGCTTTTACAAACTATGACCGGCAACACCCAATTGCCTTTTCTTGGACAGGATTTCAAGCTTTTGGCAATGTACTTAGTGGTGACCTTTCAGGTACGTTCTTCCCGGTTTTGGGTTGGACACTTATCTGGGCAGTAGCTGCTACGGCAACAACATTCTTTTTTGGAGTTTTGCTTGCCTTGCTGATTGAATCTAAGGGAATAAAACATAAAGGCTTCTGGCGGACAATCTTTGTGATTGTCTGGGCTGTACCTCAGTTTGTTTCTTTGTTAATGATGGCTCAGTTCTTAGATTATCAGGGCGCACTCAACAATATCTTAATGAATATCGGCTGGATTTCTCATCCGCTACATTTTATTGACAGTCAAGCATCACCTTTGGTAGCACGAATAACGGTTATTATTGTTAATATGTGGATCGGTATCCCAGTTTCAATGCTGGTTTCGACTGCGATTATTCAAAATTTGCCAACCGATCAAATTGAAGCTGCAAAAATCGATGGTGCTAATGCACTACAGGTATTCAAGTCAATTACTTTTCCACAAATATTATTTGTGATGGCACCTTCTCTTATTCAACAGTTTATTGGTAATATTAATAACTTTAACGTGATCTTCCTGTTAACTGGAGGAGCACCAATGAATAACAAGTATAATGGTGCTGGTTCTACCGACCTGTTGGTAACGTGGCTGTACAACTTAACCTTTGGTCAGGAGCAGCGCTACAATGCCTCAGCGGTCTTAGGTATCCTCATCTTTATTATCAGTGCGGTATTTTCATTAATTGCATACCGCCATACCAATGCTTTTAAGGAGGGCTAAAAATGATATCATATCAAAATCAAAAACGCCTTTCACTCATTTTTCGTTACCTATTATTGATTATCCTGGCTGTAGTTTGGATTTTACCAATTATCTGGATAATATTAGCCAGTTTTTCCTATAATGATACGGGATTTGTTTCAACTTTTTGGCCTGACAAATTTACTTTTGACAACTACATTGGTATTTTTACTAATTCGCAGTACCCACTGGTCAGCTGGATTATTAACACATTGATTGTTTCTATACTATCAATGATCATTTCTACTTTTTTAACGATTTCAGTTGCTTATGTTTTGTCACGGTTACGCTTTTCGTTTAGAAAGCCGTTCATGCAGATTGCACTGGTCTTGGGCATGTTTCCTGGATTTATGTCAATGATCGCTCTTTATTACATTTTAAAGGGCTTAAACATGTTAAACCTGGGCGGCCTGCTACTGGTATATGTCGGTGGTGCTGGACTGGGATTCTACGTTGCCAAAGGCTTCTTTGACACGGTCCCATTTTCAATAGATGAAGCTGCTGAAATTGATGGGGCCACTAAATGGCAAATCTTCATGCACGTTGATTTGCCATTAGCTAAGCCTATGATAGTTTACACTGCTTTAACAGCCTTTATTGGTCCGTGGACTGACTTTATTTTCTCGGGAATTATTTTGTCAACCTCAGGCAATCCTAAAACATACACAATTGCGTACGGACTTTATAACATGGTGCACAACACTAAGGGCAATGCTACCGCGTACTTTGCGGAGTTTGTTGCTGGTTGTGTGATTATCGCTATTCCAATCACGATCTTATTCGTCTTCATGCAGAAGTTTTACGTCAACGGTATTACTGCTGGTGCAGAAAAGGGATAGGACTTAGTAAGAAAAATGCGGCTCACATGAGTCGCATTTTTTGTTTGGGTAATATTTTTTGAAATCATTAAGTGGTCGTTAACATTCAATTTGTAAAAAAAGATTATGAAAGTTTGTTAATCCAATTATGCCATTCTTGAATATAAAAATTAGAGTCACACGGATCCATTTTTGGAATATAGAAAGTTGAATAATTTATTTCTTTAGAATAATGAACTGCATTATTTGCACTGCCAAAAGCACTGAGTTCTGAAATTGCGGCAGTTTTAACGTTTCTTTGAGCAATGTTACTTAAATACTGCATTAGATATTGATTGTGAATCATTCCCCCATCAGTATGAATTTCATGGTTGACTTGAGGAAATAGCTTTTTCGATTCTGGCTGTTTGTTATTTTTTAATTTCTAAAGTGACTAATATGACAGAATTATCAATATTAATGGTAGTTGTAGGATTAGCATGGTCTTTGTTTTTACCCTATAGTTTCGGGCAAGCAATGGCTAAAGCACCAGTAGGATCAGAAAATATGAGCGTATCAGTAGCCATGGTAGGCTGCAACTTAGGCTGCTTTATAGCACCATATGTGATGGCAGCTTTGGGGAAACTGATTGGAAATACAAGTGCAACTAAATCCTTTATAATTTGTTCAATTTCATTTGTACTCATGGCGGTAATAATACTATTTTATGAATTGAAGTCATCAGCAAGCCATGATAGTATTTGAAAATTAGTTTATAAAAAATAATTATCCTAGCTAACAAAAATACATTGAGTTTATTGCTCAATGTATTTTTTTATAAATATTTTATTGACAAAAGGCGTAATTTGAGTAATACTGAAATCGTATTCAATATACGGTATTTTGAATATTCTATAAAAAGGGGATTTTAAATTGCAAACTGCACAGTATAAAATGAGAGGATTAGCGCTAACATTTTTAGCAAAAAAGTATTTACTTTTGGAACCTGACGATCGCGTACCAACAGTAGAGGAATTTTGCAAAGAATCAAATATATCTCAGGGTACAATGCAGGCAGCAATTAGTATCTTAAAGGAGGATGGTGCAATTAGTACAAGATCAAGAGGTCATTTAGGTACATTTGTTGAAAACGTTAATCATCATAAACTACTTTCTTATATAGGAAATCATACATTGGTTGGTTCATTACCACTACCATATACTAAAAAATATGAAGGACTCGCAACTGGAATTTACAAGGCATTTTTCAACAATGAGATTCAGGTTAGCCTTTCGTATATGAATGGTAGTGAAAAGAGACTTTCGGGATTACAAGAAGATCGTAGCAATTTCATTATCACTTCAGGATTAACTGCTGATTATTTAATTAAAAGGAATGCCAACTTGGCTGAATTTTTAGTACTGCCTGAACAAACTTATGTTACAAAGCACGTTTTAGTTTTCAGAAAAGGTGAAGATGCACAAATAAAAAGTGGTGCCAAAATTGGGGTAGATACACAGTCCATTGATTATACTTTACTGACAAAATATGTAACCAAAGGAAAAGATGTGCAATTAGTTCAAATGCCTTATAACCAAGTAAGTAAAAGTATAGAAGAAGGACTAATCGACTATGCTATTTGGAATGAGGATGAAGTTGTCGAACATAACTATCCACTTGCTTATAGTGAAATAGATAATAACTTAACTGTTCGCTCTTCTCAAGCTGCATTTGTTGGTAAAAAAACGGATATTTTTACAAAAAGTATTTTAGAGAAAACGATAGATGTAGATAAATTGCTAAGCACACAGAAAAAAGTGATTTCTGGAGAACTTCTTCCAGAATATTAAGGATGTGGTCATTTTTAATGCAAAAACAGACACAAAATAAGCTGAATATACTATTGCAGGCAGGTAAAATTAATGATTTAGACCTAAAATTTCTTAACGAAATTGATAATGATTTGAGTAAATATGATGATGGAAACAAAGAAGAGATGTTGTTAATTCATGTAGCAATGACCATTTCAAGACAAAGAAATAACGAGAAGATTGATGCCATGCCGGAAGCTCTTTGGCAACAAATAGAAAATAAGCCTGCATATCAACGAGCAAAGCAATATTGGCTAGAAAAGAAAGCAAAAGTAACTGTTGTCCTTAGTAAAGATGAAGATCAATATATTATTATGCATTTAGTAAATGTTTTATCGAAGGGTGGTCAATAATATGACTAAAATAGTAATTGGTGGTCAAATGGGCAAAGAAGAAATCAGACAAGACTTAGAAAAATTAACAAGCGATAAAAATGTCGAAATTACTGTGCAGAGTGACCTGGATGCTGCAATGGCAGTTCAAAATCATCAAGCTGATTTTTACATCGGTGCCTGTCAAACTGGTGCTGGAGGTGCATTAGCGATGGCTACCGCCTTACTTGGTTCAGGAAAAACCCTCACTGTTGCTACACCAACTAAGGTATTAAAAGCAGATGAAATTAAAAAAGGGGTAGAAAGTGGCAAAGTTGCTTTTGGCTTTACATTTAATGCTAAAGATACTGTATTGCCAGAAATTGTTAAGGCATTACCTTTATAGTGTTTTTAATATCAATATTCAATTTTTAGAATATTGAATATAAGGAGGAGATAAAATGTCAATGACTACAATTATAAATTATGTTCTAATAGCCCTGGTTGGGGGCGTTGGTTCAGTTTTGGCGAATAAAGGCATTGCTGTTTTCAATGATGGATTAAGACCAATTTATCCAGAGTATTTTGACCACAAAATTAATAGACGTGAATTAGCTCTAACATCTTTTGGGGTTAGTTTTGGTTTAATTATTGGATTTGGTATTCCAGTATCAATTGGTTCAACAATTTTACTTGCTCATAGTATTTTGCTGGCTTGTGATATTTTTGGCACTTGGACACCTGATAATAAATGGGGCGCTGCCATTGCTTTTGCTATTGGTTCAGTTTATGGCGCAGGATTGTTACTTGGCTTATCTTGGATAGTTAGATTATTCAAAATGTTGCCATTTAATTTTTTCGGAGCACTTTCTCTTTTAGGTAGTCCAATATTGCTTGCCTTTTGTGCATTTCCTGCAATTGCAGTTGCAGAGCAACATAATGTAAAAAAAGGTCTTATTACCTTTGTTTGGACCTTTGTAACTTACATTCTAATTAGTAAGTTTGGAATCTTTAACTTGGGTAATGGTATTACCATCACTTTGAACGCAACCGGTATGGCACTATTAGTGGCCATGATTTGTATGGTTTATTACGCAGCCAAAGTAAAGGGAACCAATAACTCAAACGAAAATTTGGTTAATGTCTTTTCTGCACGTATTGGAAGAATTAAGAAAAATTGGATTTGGCTTTCATTAATGGGGGGCTTGATCACTGCTGCTTCAAGTGAATTAATTCTTGCAGTTGATGTTCTTCCTCAGCAATTATTGATTAAAGGGCAAATTCAAGAAGCAGCAATGGCAACTTTTGCCAGAGCCATCGGATTCATTCCCTTAGTATTTTCAACCGCTATTGTAACTGGTGTTTATGGTATGGCTGGAACAACCTTAATTTTTGCAATCGGCTTGTTATTAAAAGGTCAACCGTTAGTTGCCTTTATCGCAGGTGCTGTCTGGATGTGGATTGAAGTCCAAGCCTTAGGTGCTACCGCTAAAGGAATGGATAAGTTCCCAGGTTTACGTGACATGGGTGACCATATTCGTACTTCTCTGATGGAAACCATTTCAACTTCGTTATTAATTGGGGCGGCCATTGCATGTAATAAGATGGCACCAAATCTAGGATTCTTCTGGGTCATTGGTACCTGGCTCTTAAATAAAAAAATGAAAAAGCCTCTAGTTGATATGGCCGTGGGACCAATAGCTACTATAGCTTTAGGACTTTTATTAAATATTTTAAGAATAGTGCATTTATTCTAAGGAGATTATATGACAGTTTTAAAACCAGGTATTACATATGCCCATGAACATATTCCTATAGATCGTTCTGAAGTAATTGAGGATGAAGATGCATTACTTGATTCCCAACAGCTTGTAATACAGGAATTAAAAGGGCTTTATAAAAAAGGAGTAAGAAACATTGTTGAAGCAACCTGTCGAGGTATTGGAAGGAATGTAGCTTATGCACAAAAAGTAGCTGCAGAAACAGGAATTAATATTGTCCAAGCTACAGGCTGGTATCAATCTGCCTTTTTACCAATAGAAGTATATCAGTTATCAGTCACACAATTAGCTGAAATGATGATCAAAGACATTACAATAGGAATTAAAAATACAGATATTAAAGCTGGAGTTATAGGAGAAATTGCCACAACTAAAAATAGGTGGACTGAACAAGAAGAAAAAGTATTTAATGCAGCAGTTATTGCTAGTAAAGAAACTCATACTCCAATTATGACACATACCTCAATAGGTACTTTAGGACACGAGCAAGTTGAATTTTTTCAAAAAAAACATGCTAATTTAAGCAAAATCATTATCGGACATGTTGATTTAACCGGTAATCCTAATTATGTTTTAGAAATGTTAAAGACAGGAATCAACGTAGAAATAGATACTATAGGCAAAAATAATTATATGTCTGATGCTAAAAGGGTCGAAATAATTAAAGCAGCCCAAGATGCAGGCTTTACAGATCAAATTGTTATGTCGATGGACATAACCAGAAAATCTCATTTAAAAGCAAATGGTGGCATTGGTTATGCTTATTTATTGGATAGTTTCATTCCTGAGCTAAAAGCTGGCGGTGTAACTGAGGAGTTTATTAATAAAATGCTGGTAGAAAACCCTCAAAGAATTTTTGGTGGTGATTGGAATGACTGATTTTACAACATATCCGCTAGAAAGTATTACACCGGATGAAGCTTTAAAAAAGCAGTGGCAATTAGTAGATGCAATTACTAATGTTTTTGCGGGTAATGAGATTATTACCAGAGGAGACTTGGGAGTTATTCCAGGATTAAATGAACCCAAGTTTACAAAAAAGGCAGAGGAAGTAATCGCTAAGTTTTTTAATACTGAAGCCGCCATGCTGGTAAGAGGTTCAGGTACTGGCGCTATTAGAAACGCACTACATTCTGCTTTAAATGCGGGACAAACTTTGTTAGTTCATGAAGCTCCAATTTATCCCACTACCCAAGTTTCTCTAACTATGATGGGTGTAAAAACAAAAGAAGTTGATTTCAATGAAATTGATACTGTTAAATTACCGGAAAATATTGCGGGCATATTAGTTCAATATACTAGACAAAAGCCTGATGATTCTTATGATATGGGTCACGTTTTAAAAGTCTTAAGGACACACTATAACCGCAATATTCCTATCATTACAGATGATAATTACGCTGTTATGAAAGTGCATAAAATTGGAACTGAACTAGGTGCAGATTTAAGTTGTTTTTCCACATTTAAGCTATTGGGTCCTGAAGGGATAGGATGTATAGTCGGTAAAAAAATATATTTGGATAAACTACGAGAAGAAAATTATTCGGGTGGTTCGCAAGTTCAGGGGCATGAAGCTTTGGATGTTTTAAGGGGCATGGTATATGCACCTGTTGCATTAGCTAATCAGGCTCGAGTTATTAATGAGTTAAAAGAGAGACTTAATAACAACGAGGTTCCAGGGATCAAAAAAGCTTACGTTGCAAATGCACAATCAAAAGTTTTACTGGTGGAATTTGCTCATCCGATAGCAAAAGAAATTTTAAAAAATGTAGCTAAATTTGGTGGGGCACCTAATCCAGTTGGTGCAGAATCTAAATATGAAATTGTTCCTATGATATACAGAGTTTCAGGAACATTTAAAGCATATGATCCTGAATTATTGGACAATACTATTCGAATAAATCCATATAGAGCAGGTGCAGATACTATTATTAACATTTTACAAAAATGTATAAGGGAGGTGAAATAATGTTTTTACCTTCACTAAAAAAATATAACCCTTGTCTAATTGATTATGCAGTTCAACTTCATCAAAGTGGTCGGATTTTACCAGACACTTATGTCGTTGATTTGGAAGCAATTAAGAATAATACCAAAAAAATGGTTAAGGTAGCTCAAGAAAATAAGGTTGAATTGCTTTATATGACAAAGCAATTTGGTCGTAATCCAGTTATAGCCAAAACGATTGAAGAAGCCGGAATACCACTAGCAGTAGTTGTTGATTTTAGGGAAGCGGAAACCTTTATGCATTATGGACTGCATCTCGGTAATGTGGGAAATTTGGTGCAAATGCCGAGAAGCTTAGTAAAAAAAGTCTTAGCTTATGGAACCAAATACGTAACGGTTTATTCGATGAACAGTTTAGTATATATCAATCAGATAGCTAAAGAATTAAAAATAACTCAAAAAATCATCCTTAAAGTTATAGGAAATAGTGATGAACTCTATCCGGGACAAGTGGGAGGGTTAACTATCAGCGAGTTTGAGTCTAATTTCACTAAAATCGTAAACTTTTCAAATGTTGAGTTGGTTGGTATAACCTGTTTTCCCGCCCTTTTATTTAATGACACTACTAATAAAATTGAACCTACTACTAATATTAAAACTGTAGAAAAAGTCAGAAAAATATTTCGGGAAAATAATTATCCTTTACAGGTTGTGAGTTTACCTTCTGCTACATGTTGCAATTCAATTCCATTAATTAAAAAATTGGGAGGAAACGAAGGGGAGCCCGGTCATGGTTTATCAGGTACTACGCCACTTCATGCAAATTCAAGGCAACCGGAAATTCCGGCATACTGCTATGTTAGTGAGATTTCGCATAGTTTTAAGGGCCACAGCTATTTTTATGGCGGAGGATATTACAGAAGAGGACATGCACATAATGCATTAGTATTTGCTGATAATCAGGAATATGAAAGTAAAGTTTTGCCTTTTGATAGTGAAAGCATTGACTATTACTTGGAGCTTGAAGATTCTTATACAGAGGGTGCAACAGTTATTACTGATTTTAGGACGCAAATTTTTGTTACAAGAAGTGTTGTAGCGATTGTAGATGGTTTGCAATCAGGCAAGCCAAAATTATTAGGTTTATATGATAGTCAGGGCAAGCATATGCCTAAGGAGATAATGTAATGAGTAAATTTGGTGTAATAGTTTTAGACGGCTTTGGTGTTGGTGCAATGGACGATGTACCTCAAGTCCGGCCTAATGATGTTGGTTCAAATACAGCTTTAAATATCATTAAAGCTGAGCCGAATATTGACATTCCCAATCTTGAAAGATTAGGTTTAATTAATGCAATTGGTGTTGAACGTGGCAGACATATTTTTTCGCCAGACGCGAACTGGGGTACAGCTCTTCTTAAACATCACGGAGCTGATTCTTATTTAGGACACCAAGAAATAATGGGAACTAATCCACCAATGCCTTTACTTCAACCCTTTAATGAAGTAATTGATCAGGTTGAAAAGCAGGTAAAAGAAGACGGTTTTGCTGTAAAAAGATACGGAGATCCAGGATTAGAAATTTTAGTTGTTAATAACTGTGCAACTGTTGCTGATAATTTAGAAGCAGATCCAGGACAAGTATATAATGTTACGGCTACTTTAGATAAAATGTCATTTGCAGAAATTACAAAATTAGGAGAATCTGTTAGAAAAGTAGTCAAAGTATCCAGAGTAATTGCTTTTGGTGGTAGTGATGTGACCATTGATAATATTCTTGATGCTCGGCACATTAAAAAAGAAAAGTATGTTGGTATTTCTGCACCGGAATCAGGTGTATATAAGAAAAATTACCATGTTGTTCATTTAGGTTACGGTATTAATCCCAAGGTCCAGCTAGCTAGTATTTTAATTCGCCATGGAATTGATGTAGCCTTAATTGGTAAAGCTTCTGATATAGTAAGAGGTGACACTGATAGAAGATTTCCTGGTGTAGATAGTAACTACTTATTTGATAGATTTATGGATCAGGCAAAAGAAATAAGTAATGGATTAATTTTCATGAATATTCAGGAAACTGACTTAGCTGGTCACTCTGAAGATACAGATCATTATGCAAATATTTTGGAAATTGTAAATAGAAGATTGCCAGAAGCGGAGCAGTATTTTACCGGAGATGATATTTTAATTGTCATGGCAGATCATGGTGATGATCCTACTATCGGTCATGCACAACATACTAGGGAAAAGGTTCCTTTATTAATATATAAAGAGAATGTTCATTATAAATATGTTGGTGAAAGAGAATCTCTTTCTGATGTTGGTGCAACTGGGGCTGAATTCTTTGGAGTAGAAATGCCACAGAATGGAACTAGCTTTCTTAACAGAATAACAGGCGGTGTAGATATTTCTTGATAGTGCTATAACATATTTAAGGTTTTTGCTATTTATATAGAAGAAAAATGCGGCTTTTGTGAGTCGCATTTTTTGTTTTGTCCTAATTTTGCCAACCTGTTTTGATTATTAAATCTGCAAAACTTCTAGCAATGTTTTGTAATTGAATAGGAGCATCTCTGCTGATACTTAAGCCTGTATCTAAGTTTAAACTGGATAATGGTAATTTCATGTAGTTGAATTCTAATGAACTGTCAATATAGTTTAACGTATTAGCGAGAGTAATAGTTATACCAAAGCCTTGAATTGCTAACTCTACAGCTCCTATAAAGTCATTGACTGTGATAGATTGATTAACCTTAATCCCATTATCTATAAAAAGATGGTTAACCGCTTCTTGAAACCAAGAACCATTTTCTAACGCTACTAAATTTGAACCATTAAGTTGATTAAATTTAGCTTTACTAAAAGAAATTTCTCTTACTCCTCTTTGATAAATAGCAGAATTTTTAGGAATAATTAAATAGGCTATTTGTCTGTATAAAAACTTAGAACTAATTTCATTGCCTTTAAGATAACGTCCCCAAAATATATCATAAATATGATTAGCAATTAGATTATAAGATGTATTGCTGGTGAATACTTTTTGCAGGAAAAATTTAGTATGTGGAAATTCGTTTTGTAACTGTTTAATTATTTTACCTTGTTGTTTTGTCCATATAGGAGTATATGCAATCTTAATTGTATCTTCTTTTGACGCAATAAATGGTCTTAAATTGGCATTGATTTCGTTTCTATCGCTAATAATTTTAAGCAACCCATTCCGAACTTGTTCTCCTGCAGGGGTTATACTAATTGGTATTGTTTTACGATTAATCAGTTTAACCTTGTAATATGCCTCTGCATTTTTAAGAACTTGACTAATATATGGCTGACTTAAATATAACTGAGTTGCAATTTCGCTAATGCTTTTACAGTATTTAGTACTCTCTAAAATTTTAAAGACTAATTCTTCATCAAGTTTCATTATTGATATTCACTTATATTCAACTTATAAAATAACTATTTAACAAGTCACATTATATCATTGATAATAAGGATGTAAACGGTTATATGAAGTCAAATAGTAGGAGAACATAATAATGAAACCAGAATATAAAGCGAAATATGATGTTGTTGTTCTAGGGTTTGGTGGAGCGGGTGCTACCGCTGCACGTTTTGCAGCAGATAATGGAGCAAAAGTCTTGCTGGTTGACTCTGCTCCATACGGTCATGAAGGTGGAAATACCAGGTATTGTATTCAGCTGATTGGAACAGGGGATAACTATGAGAAGCTGTTAGCATATTATAAGAAGTTGTCTGCACCGATGGATGAAGATGAAAAAGTACAAGAAGTTTATGCAAAAGGTATGACCAATATGAGAGAGTATTTGGAAAAATATCTAAATGTTAATCCAGTTAGTGTAAGACATGATAATTTAGATACCTCTAAATATGCTTTTCCTTTACAAGAGATGCTGGAAGAATTTCCAGAATATGAAGGAGCAAATACATTTGATTTTTCATTAGTTCATGAAGGGATAGCTGACAGTGCATTATGGAAAATATTGCGACAAAAGGTAATTGATAGAAGTACGAATATTGATGTTTGGCTTAATTCAAGAGCTAAACATTTGATTATTGATCCAGATGATAAAACTGTAGTAGGTGCAATTATTGAACGTAACGGTAAAAATATTAGGGTTGCTGCGACTAAAGGGGTAGTTTTAACGTTAGGTGGTTATGAAAATAGTCGTGAAATGGCTCAGACATATTTAAATAGCAAATATCTGGCACCATTTGGCACTTTGTACAATAAGGGAGATGGCATTAGATTATCTATTGAAGCTGGCGCACAATTATGGCACATGTGGAATTATGAAAGTGCAGGTGTATTGCCAGGACTAGCTTTCTATACGGAAGAAGGAAAGCGTGCACGACTTGTATTTGATAATTCACAGTTTAAAAATGGAAGCATTATAGCTGTAACTGAAGATGGTACAAGATATATGAATGAGAGTGGGGCAAATCGCCATGGCCATGTTTATAATCATGGCAGATGGGATATACCACGTTATCACACAAATATCCATCTTGTTTTTGATCAAAAACAACTTAAAAAAATAAAATCAAAACCTGATCCATTTGAAGGCTTTGATAAAACTTTAGTTAAAGCTGCCACTGTTGAAGAACTAGCTGAAAAGATTAATGTCCCTGTTGCTAATTTAAAGCAATCAATTAGTGATTTTAATTTCTTTGTTGATCAAGAAAAAGACTATCAATTTAATAGAGATGTTAAAACTATGAGCAAATTCGACGATGGACCATTTTATGCTATTAAGATGGTAAACAGTGTTCTAAATACTCAAGGCGGACCTAAACGTAATAGTAAGGCTCAAATTGTCGATCAAACGGATCAGCCTATTAAACATTTATACGGTGCCGGTGAACTTGGAGGAGTTTGTGTAAATAACTATCAAACAGCATGCAATATCGCTGAATGTTTAATATTTGGGAAAATAGCTGGTGAGAATGTTACAAAAGAAGAAAGTAAGAAAGTTGCTGCTTCTACAGAAATGAATGGGCAGAATGATCTAATTAATCATGAAGATAAAATTACATTAGACAGTAACCAATACCTGGGTGTTTCTCATTCAGGTATGGGTGACGAAATTAAAGTTCGGGTTACTTATCAAGATAGTCGAATCACCAACGTAGAAATTGTTTCTGAAAACGAAAGTGAGGATGTTGGTAAAAGAGCGTTAAAGGTTGTACCACAAGAAATAGTTAATGCAAATTCAATAGATGTCGATGCCGTTACTGGAGCAACTAGGACAAGTAAAGCAATTGAAGAAGCTGTAGAGAATGCACTGAAAAATAAATAATTATGTATGCTAACTTCTCGAAAATGCGGCTCACATGAGTCGCATTTTTTTGTTTTGGCAAAAAAATAATTTGGGCTTAAAATGAAATAAAAAAGAGGCCAAGTTTATGGAAAATATCAAAATTATTCAAGGGGACATAACTAAATTAACGTTAGATGCAATTGTTAATGCTGCCAATAAGACATTGTTAGGTGGCCTGGGTGTTGATGGGGCAATACACCGGGCAGCTGGACCGCAGCTGCTGGCCGAGTGCAGACAGCTTCATGGCTGTAAAACGGGCCAGGCTAAAATTACCAAAGGATACAAGTTACCTGCTAAGTTTGTCATTCATACCGTGGGGCCAATTTATTCTGGTTCTAAACAAGATAATGAGTTATTAAAAGACTGTTATGTAAACTCGTTAGCTTTAGCTAGAGATCATAATCTGCATAGTATTGCTTTTCCGGCAATTTCTACAGGAGCTTACGGTTTTCCGGCTGCACCAGCTGCCCATATTGCTTTTACTGCCGTGCAAAATTGGCTTACGGAGCATTCTGACTATCAAATGAAAGTTATTATGTGTGCCTTTGATGCCCAAACGGCAGAGTTATACCGAACAGAAGTTAAAAAATATGCTTGAGTAAAAATTAAAAAGGTTACTTTCAATTGCTTTTCGAAAATTAATCTTCCTGACATCGAACCACCCCTTTAATTACTAAATCTTATTTTGATGATTCAGCCACAATAATACCCCTAAATTTAGAACAAATTTGGGGGTATTTTTCACGTAAATACGGTTGGTTCTTATTTTACGACCACAGCGAAGGCTTCATATGGCCTTAAGTTAATGTTATTAAGTGATTGCGGTACATTATAGTTACTAATTAAAACCTGGTCAATTTTATCTGGTGCAGAAAACTGTTCAATGCTGCCTGTCAAATTGGCAACAACTAACCAGTGCATGCCTGCGAGTTCACGGTAATAAGCCAAGACGCTAGGGCTGGCGGAAACAGGAGTGAAGCTGCCATTAGTGATAATTTCGTTCTCATGACGTAACTTAATCAATTTTTGGTAGGTATAAAAAATTGATTGTGGGTCTGCTAAAGCGGCTTGAACGTTAATATCCTGATAATTGGGATTAAGTGCTAGCCAAGGCGTCCCGGTAGTAAAGCCAGCAGCAGCAGCCGCTGACCATTGCATCGGCCTGCGCGCATTGTCGCGCCCTTTAGTATTGATTGACTGGATCAGATCTTCTTTAGTATACCCTTGCTTGAGTCGCTCATTATACATATTGATACTTTCGAGGTCTTCAACTTCAGAGATATCCTTGACTGGACAGTTTGTCATGCCAATTTCTTCACCATTATAAATATAAGGAGTACCTCGCATTAAATGTAAGGCAATGGCAAACATTTTGGCAGATTGTACCCTGTATTTATTATCATTGCCCCAACGAGAAATGACACGGGGAAGATCATGATTTTCCCAAAACAAACTATTCCAGCCATGATTATAATCAATTTGTGTTTGCCATTTAATCAAGACCTCTTTAAGATCGCTGGCCTTAAAGGGTTTAAGATCCCATTTTGTCTTTCCCGGCTGTTTATCAATGTTTTGATCTTCAAACTGAAAAATCATAGAGAGCTCATGCCGATCAGGATCAGAATATTTCCGGGCACTATCGAGACCAGCACTCCAGGTCTCACCAACAGTTACTACATCGCGGTTAGCTAAAACAGCTTGGTTCATTTCCTGAATATAATGATGAAGCTGTGGACCATTTTCGCGAATTTTGCGATCAGGCTCTTTGCCAATCAGTTCGATTACGTCCATTCGGAAGCCGCCAATGCCTTTATCAAGCCAGAAGTTCATCATGTCGTATATTTTGTGCCGTAATTTTGGATTTTGCCAATTCAAATCTGGTTGTTGCGGGGCAAAAAAGTGGAGGTAATACTGGCCCGTTTGAGCATCAAATTGCCAAGCAGAACCTGAAAAGTCAGATTTTAAATCGTTAGGTTCATGACCGGCAACAGGATCACGCCAGATGTAAAAATCACGGTAAGGATTATCTTTACTTTTGCGTGCCTCAATAAACCATTGATGTTGATCAGAAGTATGATTAACAACTAAATCCATGATGATCCGAATGCCGCGTTTTTTAGCCTCACTAATCAACTTATCCATGTCTTGCATAGTGCCATATTGCGGATCAATCGCTTCATAATCAGCAATATCATAACCATTATCGATGCCGGGAGATTTGTAAATTGGCGAAAGCCAAATTGCATCTATTCCCAATTTTTGCAAATAGTCCAAGTGACTTATAATGCCGGGTAGGTCTCCAATACCGTCACCGTTACTGTCTTGGAAAGATTTGGGATAGATCTGATAAATTACTGCATTTTTCCACCATGGTGTCATCTTAATTCTCCTTTGCAATCGCTCACATTTTCAGTTAATTATAACACTGCAAGATAGGAAAAATTATTGTTACCGGTATCTGATTAAAGTCCTAAATCTGCAATTAATTGCACTGCCTCTTTATCATCACCAAGCTGCAATAGGGCATCTTTTAAGCATAACATTGGCTTGCCGTCACGGTCGGGTGTTGTTTGGGCATGAGCCAAAGAACTGAGAATGGCTTCGTGCACAATATCTACCGTAATCCTAAAGTAGCGGTCAATTTTGTCATCAGTAATTGCCTGAATCGTGCTTAATTCATGGTCAGGGAAATGACTTACACGGTTAGCAGTAGAAAAAGCCAGAGTAATCTCGCCACTGCCGTTGCCGCTAAATGAGCCGCTGCGTGTGATGCCGATACCGGAACGTTTGGCAATGCGTTTTAATTGTCTTGAGTTGAACGGAATATCGGTAGCAATTATTGTAATAATACTGCCTTTTTCCTTACTGTCTTTGTTATCCATAAACTTTTTACCAATGGCATGACCATAAATGTTCAAATCAGCACTGAGGCCAAAATTGGACATGACTAGCGCACCCATTGTGAAGGTTTTGCCGTCAATTTCTACTTGTCTTGAAGCAGAACCAATGCCGCCTTTAAGTTCATAGCAGCGCATACCTGTACCGCCACCAACGCCACCTTCAGCGAAATCTGCACTAGCAGCGGTAAAAGCATCGTTGACATCCTCTTCGGTGACGCCTAAATCCCGAATATGGTTAATCGAACTGTCATTGCACTCCATGATGATCGGATTGACACTACCAGTTGAAAGGCCAATTTCAGGATTTTCAGCCAGCATCCTTTTGACTAAAGCCATTGAGGCGGTACCGACACTGAGTGTATTGGTCAAAACCAGGGGTGTTTCAATTGTACCCAGCTCGTTAACTTGAATGAGTCCTGTGCTTTTGCCAAAGCCGTTAATTACATGTGCAGCAGCCGGCATCTTTTCGCGAAAGATATTGTCCGGGCAAGGATTGATTACAGTGACACCAGTTCTGAGTCTGTCAGTGACAATCGTCTTGTGGCCAACGGTAATGCCCGCAACATCAGTGATTAAATTTTTTGGTCCAGGCTTAGTATCGCTAAGCGCAAATAAAAGCGGTTTGTTAAGTCCCATTTTTACTCCTTTTGTGTTTAAAAATTTTCTTCTTTTATTAAAACGGTTCGTTTATTTTTATGCAAGACAAAAAATTCCGTCACTTATGACGGGTTTTTTGAATTTGCAATTATCCTTTTTTCTTTTTACTAAAGTAGTGGGGAAGCAGGCTTCTAATGAGCAACAGCAGGCCTAACAACAGCACAATTATTTGTGAACGTTCATTAGTGCCAGTTTGTGGCAACTCTTCTTCTTGGCCATTGTTGGTGATAAGTATTGGATTAGTGGAGTCAGAATCACGGTCAGAGGATTTGAAAATAGTATAGTTCTCAGTAACACCATTCTTGTTGAGCCTGTGCTTATTTTGGGACTCATTAGTTTGTGAAGTCCCTTTTTGGCTAGGGTTATTACTGGATGAATTTGTGGGACCGTTTTGATCATTTTTTTCAGGTATGGCATTATTTTGAGCATAAATATAAGTTACGCTTTGCGGTGCAGTGCTGAAAAAACCGGTGGCATTCTCAGGCCTTACTTTTAAAGTATAACCCGGGACTTCGACAACACCAGTAGTATAGCCGTCACCCATATTTCCTTGTAATATCATTTCAGGTGCAATTTGATTGCCGTTTTCATCTTGATAATAGACGGTAACATCTGCAGCTTTAATTGGTGTGATGGTAGAGTTGGATTCTGGGTCAGCAGAATAAATAAATTCGATGTTCTGCGGCTGATCAGTGAAAACCCCAGTGGCATTATCTGGGACTTTCTTTACGATATATCCCGGAATTGTCTTCGCAGTCACTTTATAATCAGCGCCCATTTTGCCCTTCAAACTAATTTCAGGTGCAAATGCTCTTTTACTAGTATCCAAGTAAGAAACAGTAATAGGATTACCTGGTCGAATATAAGTGTCACCAAGAATGTCGTGAGCATGGGCAATTAAGACTTTGGACGAATATTTATTATTTCCTTGTGGTGCATCTTCGTTGCCCTTGCCGATATTGACCCAAGTTCCTGGAGTGTTAAGATGTGTATCATTAATATATGTACTTTTACCTAGTTTAAGGGTGTTTAATTTATCAAGTCCATCTAACATATAACCCTTATCAATATTAGGATCTATGACAAAACTTCTGAGATCAAGTTCTTTTAAGCTACTACAATTATTAAACATTCCATTCATATCAATTACGTTAGACGTGTCGAATGATGATAAATCCAACTTGGTTAAGCTGGAGCAATCCTTAAAAGTCCAAATCATTTTTTTAACTTGGCTAGTATTAAACTTACTAAGATCTAAAGCAGTTAAGCTTGAACATCCACTGAACATGCGACTTATATCATCCACCTTGGCTATTGTGAAATCAGGTGAAAACTTAATGCTCTGTAAGTTTTCACAATCTTGAAACATGCTCTCTGCGTGGATAGTATTAGCAGTATTAAAACTTGATAGGTCCAGACTAGCTAATTTACTGCAGCCCGCAAACATAAAAGACATATTATTAACTTTGCTGGTCTGCAAATTAGCAATGCCATCTATGCTGGTTAAATTTTGGCAATTCGCAAACATGTACCGCATATCACTGGTAGCAGATGTATCAAGATTTTCTAAGCCAGTGATTTTAGTTAAATTAGTTAAGTCCTTAAACATTTCCGAAGCTGAGCCAATCTTTAGTTGACCGGTAAATTTAACTTCTTGGATATCATCACTATTAATACCGTTAATGTGAGCTAAAGAGTCCGGTTGACCTACACAGCCACTGGGGACGGTAATTACATGGTTGCTATAACTGACATCAAGATTGCCCCATTTAAATTTAGTAGCACTTGGAGCAGTCGACTCTGCAATTTTTGGCTGAAGTTGTCTTTGAGAGTTTGGTTGCTTCTTACTCCTTAACTTAGAATTAGCATAATTGGTATTATTAGTTTGTTTATTCTTGATTTGTGCTGAAGAGGACAGGGATGGATCTGCTTTAACTGTTATAGAGTTAACAGTTAGTGAACTTAAAATTGCTGTAGCAATACTGAAAAACATTGTTGCTGTTTTGGTTCGCATAGGTTTCTTTTTCTGGCTCATTTTGCTAGTCATTCCTTGATTATAAAATAAACATATATATGATTAATATTTTTCTTATACTTAATTGCCCTTATTATACAATTCATTAAACTTAATAACATCATTTATACATTCTGAGGCCATAGTTTGTGATTTTATGGCTTCTGCATGTATAAATAATTTGATGATAGATAGAAATATTGAAAAAGAGTCAATACTCTTAGATAAATTTATTAATTTTTGAGCATAGAAAAAGAACTCAATTAGCAGTTTTAACTACTAGTTGAGTTCTTTCTATTTATAAAGTAAATCTCTTAATTTTTAAAAGTTTGCTTTCTTGACAAATTGGTTCTTGCCTACGATGTAGTATAACTTATTGTGCATCTTAATAGCACCACCGTAAGTTCTAACTTTCTTATTCTTCTTAAGGACTTTGTGACCATAACGTTTAACTTTGTTATTAGCTTTCTTAGTGTAAATAAAGGCATTATGCTTTAATTTACGGTTGATGCCAGTAACATTATTAGCCTTAACAAAACGGTTCTTGCCTAAAGCATAGAACTTCTTGCCGTTAATGGTCTTAGTACCATAAGTGGTAATAGTTTTGCCAACGAAGTATTCACCTTTTACACGCTTGCCTTTTTGGTTAAAGATATAAGCGTTGTGGGTAACAACTCTCTTAACACCTTTTTTGGTATTCTTAACTGGCTTCTTGTTGTCAGCAGTAGGCTTAGTTGTATCTTGCTTGTTAGTATCCGTCTTATTAGTGTTTTGTTTGTCAGTCGTATTAGATGTGTTGTTACCTGAGTTGTTAGTAGTATTACTTGGAGTTGAAGGTGTGCTTGGAGTTGAAGGTGTGTTTGGTGTAGTTGGAGCAGGTTTGGTGGTAGTGTATTCACCTACATAATCAGTAGCATCATTTTTACCGTCAAACTTCTGCATAAGTTCTACTGAACTTAATCCTTTGTCCTTATTGTCCTTACTATCCTTTAAGAACCAAGTAGTCTTAGTCTTTCCACTAGTTAGACTCTCTTCTACTGAACCAGGGAGTCCTGAATTGTTAATGATATTGCCTGCACCAAGTTTAATATCACTTAAGCTATCCATACCTGACAACATATCTTGATCAATGGTATTTGTTTGATGAGATGGCTTTGCAGTACCTTTATTATCGTCGGTATTGTTAGTGTCAGAAACATTATCTTGAATGTTTTCATCATGTTTAGCCATCTTAAAATTACTAATGTCTAGGGATGTCAAAGCCTTATCACCCTTAAACATTTCCCACATCTTAGTAACTTTTTCGGTGTTGAAATTTTTCAAGCCATCAATTTTAGTTAAACTTGAATCATTACTAAACATATAAGACATGTCTTCTACTAAATCTGTCTTAAAGTTGGATACATCTAAAGTACTTAATGCTTCATCATCAAAGAACATACCCATCATGTCAGTTACACTACTAGTGTCAAAGTTTGACAGGTCTAATGAAGTTAATTTAGGATCACTAGCAAACATTTGTTTCATGTTAGTGACTTCTTTTGTATTGAGGTTCTTTAATCCCCCAATTTTCTCCAAGTTTGGTAAACCGGCAAATAAGGAACTGGCATCACCTTTGAAAGTAACCGCACCATCAATTTTAATGGTTTGAATTTGATCGGTATCAACACCATCAATATTCCAAGCTATTTGGGCAGGATTGATAGGGTTATCTTCACTAACTTTGTAATCATTGTCAATTGTACCGGCTTTAATAGTTAAAGTCTTAGTCTTTTCATCATAACTGCAATTGTCTTTAGTCCATTTTGAAGGCAACAGCATATTTGAATCATCTTCGCCAGCGTTATCACCAGAATTAGCTGGTATTGTCGGCTTTGTATCAGCTGGCTTAACAGGTTGCTCTTCCTGTGATTCGGCAGCCTTAGCTGCAACTGGATTGGTAGCTATGACACTTAAGGCAGCAACTGCCATACTAGTAAATAATATTTTTTTACCTTTATGATAAAAATTATTGTGCTTACTCATTATTTGTCCTCCCTTTTTTCATCTTAATTTCATAATCTCACAGTTAAGTATACACACATATCTCTTATAAATCAATACTTTTATAAGTAATTTCGTATATATAAAAAATTTTTACATCATACGAGTAAATAAAACTTGACTCACATTCATAAAATTTGCTTACTCACGGAAAAATAGATGTAACTAAATCTAAACTAATATTTTTACGGTTAATCCAAGTTCCAATTGAACTGATAAATATGGCTAAGTTACCGAAAAGTAAGGTAACTAGTCGACTTTTTTCATATAAACCAGTCTGCGGTAAAGCTTTAGTATTTTACTTATGAGCAGCAGCTACAGTTTTAACACCATTTTCATTATTAGAAAGCTTGGTTGACTTTAATGATGGTGTAATTTTAGCGGGGGAATTATCACCTGTTACTTCAGAATTAGGGTTAGATTCAGGAGTAAAGCTTTGCCCGTTTTTATCAGTAGGTGTTGTATTAGGTGGGGTATCTGCTTGATTAATTTCATTTTCTGATGCCTTGGTATAAACGTAAACAACATCTTGCGGATTTTTGGTGAAGAAACCAACAGCATTGTTTGGTCGAAGCTTCAAAAGGTAGCCAGCAGCAGTTATAGCAGGAGTGACATATCCGTCACCTATATATCCAGTGATAATTTTGTTTGGAGCAATTTCGTTGCCATTTTCGTCTTGATAATGAACAGTGACAGATGAAGAGGACAAGTTGGGTTTAACCGGAGTTGGCTTTGGTTTAGGATCGGGCATAACAGGTGTCGGATCAACAGGCTTAGGATCGGGATCCGTGATTGAAACAGCAGTATAAGTACCAGGTTTTGAACCATCGTATTGTGCAATTAGCTCAGCTGATGAGAACTTTTCGCCATTATATGACCATGTGACTGGTGTATTTAATCCTGTAATTTTAATAACTGTATTAGAACCGAGTTTTAAAGTGTTGAGACTGGCTAAATCAGATAACATATCACCTGTATTAACACCATTAGATATAGTAAATTTGCTAATATCAAGGTTTTTGAGATTTTTGTCACCAGTAAACATTTTTTGCATATTATAAACTCTGCTCGTATCAAAGCTTGACAAATTCAAATTAGTTAGTTTTGAGCAATACGCAAACATTGCCTGCATATTGGCAATTTTCGATTAGGTTTATTATTCAGATAATCGGCAGAAACTGCGTCATTGTTTGTTTTGGTAGAAGCTAAAGTGGAATTAGATTTAGGATTAACAACTTTCTTAGTCAAAGTGCTGTTAGTTACCTGGTTTTCCGGTAATTTATCCGCTTGAACAACTTGCGAATTGATGCAAAACAATCCCAATGTTGCGACTGCTACACTGCTATATAATGTTTTTTGTTTATTCATAATTTTTCCTATACTACTAATATAAAAAGTGTTCATAAATAGTATATTAGGATATAAATTACAGGCCAAATAAACATTTTTAATATATAAATAAGTCGATGTTTACATAAAAAATACTTCGAAAAGCGATGTATACTTCACGAAGCATTTTTGCAATTAGTATTGATTTTAGTTATTCTTTCTTTTTCCGATTAAACCAAGCACCTGCTGTGCTGCTAATAGTTGCCATAAAACCAAGTAGCAAAGCAGCCAATTGTGAATGTTCATCAGATCCAGTTTGTGGTATTTTTTCATCTTTTTTTGCATTATTATTGCTTGCTAGCTTGGTAGCAGTTTGACCATTATGGTTGTCAGTGTTAATTAAATTACCGGTACTATCATTATTTTTAATACTATTATTACGCTTATGGTTTCCGGTTTCTGTTACCTTGTTGGACTTTCCGGTTTTATCAGTTTTATCCTTTCTCGTATCACCGTCATTAATCTGAGGATTATCCTGATTGTCTTTGGCATATATGTAAATTACGCTTTGTGGATAAGCACTAAAGAAGCCTGTGGCATTATCTGGTCTAGTTTCTAGAGTATAGCCCGCAACAGGCTCGGAACCAGTTGTGTAGCCATCGCCAACGTAACCATTTAAAACTATGTTTTCAGCTAAAGTATTACCGAATTCGTCTTGATATTTTACAGTAACTGGTGCAGCTTTTTGGCGATAGTTTGGAGTAACAGTATCTTTGAGGTTATCTGGTTCAGGCATGCTGTCTTTTTCGTAGACAAAGACAACCGTCTGATCCTTGCTGTTATAGTCCAGGGTGGCAGTATCAGTGCCGGTCACCTTCTCGCCGTTGACAAGGATGTAGCTCAGCTTGTAGCCGGCAATCTGAGGGGCAGTGAACTTCTTGCCTTGCTCGCCATACTC
>NZ_BPPB01000006.1 GCF_019972835.1 Lactobacillus laiwuensis
AACACAGCAGTTAAGCTTCTTCACGCCGAGAGTAGTTGGTGGGAGACTGCCTGCGAGGGTAGGACGCTGCCGTGCTTATGGAGGATTAGCTCAGCTGGGAGAGCATCTGCCTTACAAGCAGGAGGTCACAGGTTCGAGCCCTGTATCCTCCATTCCGAGTCGTTAGCTCAGTTGGTAGAGCATCTGACTTTTAATCAGAGGGTCGACGGTTCAAGCCCGTCACGACTCATGGCCCCATTTTGCGGGTGTGGCGGAATTGGCAGACGCGCTAGATTTAGGTTCTAGTGTTTTCGGACGTGTGGGTTCAAGTCCCACCACCCGTATTCGCCAATAATATATACCATATTTACATTTTGCCGATTTAGCTCAGTTGGTAGAGCATCTGTCTTGTAAACAGGGGGTCGTACGTTCAAATCGTATAATCGGCATTACATATTATGCGGAAGTAGTTCAGTGGTAGAACATCACCTTGCCATGGTGGGGGTCGCGGGTTCGAATCCCGTCTTCCGCTTTCATTACTTGCCGGGGTGGCGGAATTGGCAGACGCACGGGACTTAAAATCCCGCGGTTGGTTTCAACCGTACCGGTTCGACTCCGGTCCTCGGCATTTAGTGATGCGCCCTTAGCGCAACTGGATAGAGTGTCTGACTACGAATCAGAAGGTTGAAGGTTCAAATCCTTCAGGGCGCATGATAACGGGAAGTGGCTCAGTTTGGTAGAGCACCTGGTTTGGGACCAGGGGGTCGCAGGTTCGAATCCTGTCTTCCCGATTGTAATCTTTGTAAAATGGTTACATTGTTGGCGGTGTAGCTCAGCTGGCTAGAGCGTCCGGTTCATACCCGGGAGGTCGAGGGTTCGATCCCCCCCGCCGCTATTTTCCAGAGCTTGGACCTTTAGCTCAGTTGGTTAGAGCAGACGGCTCATAACCGTCCTGTCGTAGGTTCGAGTCCTACAAGGTCCATAAAGTATGGAGTTTGTTTGTACTTTTATATTTTAAAATCGCGGGATGGAGCAGTCTGGTAGCTCGTCGGGCTCATAACCCGAAGGTCGGTGGTCCAAATCCACCTCCCGCAATATGGTCCATTGGAGCAGTGGTTTATCTCGTCTCCCTGTCACGGAGAAGATCATCAGTTCAAATCTGATATGGACCGTAGGATGGCTCGGTAGCTCAGTCGGTAGAGCAAAGGATTGAAGCTCCTTGTGTCGGCGGTTCGATTCCGTCCCGCGCCATTTGTTATTAGTGCGGGTATGGTTTAGTGGTAAAACGAAAGCCTTCCAAGCTTTAGTCGCGAGTCCGATTCTCGTTACCCGCTTTTTGGGGCCTATAGCTCAGCTGGTTAGAGCGCACGCCTGATAAGCGTGAGGTCGATGGTTCAAGTCCATTTAGGCCCATTGTGGAGACTTACTCAAGTGGCTGAAGAGGCGCCCTTGCTAAGGGTGTAGATCGGGTTATTCTGGTGCGAGAGTTCGAATCTCTCAGTCTCCGCTTATACATTAAAAAGACCGTTAGAATTATATCTACGGTCTTTTTAATTGGTAAAGTTAGCTTTAATTGAGCTGCTAATACTTTTCAAAGGAAGCTGATACAACCTTTTCTATGATATTATGTTTTAATACTGTGATTGCTGGAAAAAGTATGTTTAGCTGGGAATCTTTTGAAAAAAAGTTCAACTTTTTGCACAAAAGTCTTGCATGATGAACCATAATCCTGTATTATTAATAACGTTGTGATTCAGCAACTTAACAGGATTTGTTGGGTTAACTAAATAAAAAACAGTTGACTTTTGACAATAAGTTAGGTATTATAATTAAGCGTCTTATGGCGTAGGAACGATAAATATGACCCGTTGGTCAAGCGGTTAAGACATCGCCCTTTCACGGCGGTAACATGGGTTCAAATCCCGTACGGGTCATTACCATTCTTGGTATATTTACATTTACATTTGGAGGATTACCCAAGTGGCTTAAGGGGACGGTTTTGAAAACCGTTAGACGGTCTTGCCGTGCGTGGGTTCAAATCCCACATCCTCCTTTAATAATAATCGCGGGATGGAGCAGTCTGGTAGCTCGTCGGGCTCATAACCCGAAGGTCGGTGGTCCAAATCCACCTCCCGCAATATGGTCCATTGGAGCAGTGGTTTATCTCGTCTCCCTGTCACGGAGAAGATCATCAGTTCAAATCTGATATGGACCGTAGGATGGCTCGGTAGCTCAGTCGGTAGAGCAAAGGATTGAAGCTCCTTGTGTCGGCGGTTCGATTCCGTCCCGCGCCATCAGCCTGGAGGAGTAGCGAAGTGGCTAAACGCGGCGGTCTGTAAAACCGCTCTCTCTGAGTTCGGCGGTTCGAATCCACCCTCCTCCATAATAGGGATATCGTATAAAGGTAGTACATCGGTCTCCAAAACCGCTAGTGTGGGTTCAATTCCTACTATCCCTGTTTACCTTCATGGCGGAATTGGTGAAGGGGTTAACACACCGGTTTGTGGATCCGGCATACATGGGTTCGAATCCCATATTCCGCCCTAGTATTGGGATATAGCCAAGCGGTAAGGCACTAGACTTTGACTCTATTATGCGCTGGTTCGAATCCAGCTATCCCAATCTATTTATTAATAAAATTCGATGGCGGTGTAGCCAAGTGGTAAGGCAGAGGTCTGCAAAACCTTAATCGTCGGTTCAAATCCGATCCCCGCCTTTATCGGTTCACTCATTGAACTGTAAATTAAAACACATCATGGCGGTGTGGCGGAATTGGCAGACGCGCCAGACTCAAAATCTGGTGTCCGTTTAGGACGTATCGGTTCGACCCCGATCACCGCTATTACTAAGCAGTCCTCATACGAGGGCTGCTTTTGTATTGTTAGTTTTTCTATAAAAATTGCACAAGTCATGTATAATCTTTATAATACCTTTTATGGAGGTATTCAAGATGAATATAGGTATTTTTACCGATTCATATTTCCCACAATTAAGTGGTGTAGCAACATCAATTAAAACCTTAAAAGATGCTCTTGAAAAGCAAGGTCATAATGTTTTTATTTTTACTACTACTGATCCTCATATTAAAAAGGGAACAGTTGAGGCTAATATATTCCGTTTCAGCAGCGTTCCTTTTATTTCATTTACCGATAGGCGTGTGGCGTTTAGAGGCTTTTTTGAAGCTACAAAGGTTGCTCGTGAGGTTAAATTGGATATTGTTCACACCCAAACTGAATTTGCTTTGGGTATGATAGGGAAGTATGTTGCCCACCAATTGAAAATTCCGGCAATTCATACTTATCATACTATGTATGAAGATTACCTGCACTATGTTTTAAATGGTCATTTGCTTAGGCCATATCATGTTAAGCAATTTACTAATGCTTACTTAAAAAATATGGATGGTGTTATTGCACCTAGTAAGCGCGTAGAGGCTCTTTTGAAGCGTTATAAGGTAAATATACCTATGAGGGTTATTCCAACTGGTGTGGACATAAATAGTTTAAATAGGCCTGAAACAGTTGACGTTCGCAAAGAGTTAGATATTCCAGACAATGTCCCGGTATTATTGACTTTGAGTAGAGTTGCAGAAGAAAAGAAAATAGATCGCATCCTAAATGCAATGCCGGAAATTCTTGATGAGTTTCCGCAAACACGTCTAGTGATTGCTGGAGACGGACCAGATATGGAAGTTTTGCAAGAACAGGTGGAGCGCTTAACATTGGAGGACAGTGTAATATTTACTGGCGATATACCTCATGATGATGTTGGTTCATACTATAAAATGGCAGACCTGTTTGTTTCAGCCAGTGATACGGAAACTCAAGGTCTGACATATATTGAAGCTTTAGCTTCAGGTACGAAATGTGTCGTTTATGATACGGACTATACTGAACATGTTTTTGATGATGAAGAATTTGGCAAAGTCTTTAGCGGTCCTGGCGAAATGCTAAATGAAATATTATTCTATTTAAGAAAAGGGAGAAAAAGAATTCAGCCTGATAAATTGGCTGCAAAATTGGAACAAATCTCTGCTCAAAAATTTGCTAGTTCAGTTTACCAATTTTATCAAGATACAATTTCAAATTCTCAAAAGGATCTCAAAGAGGAGACAAATGATTAGAATTAATATGTTTTCACAAGCTGCCTCGGTAAAAGGGCAGGGGGTCGGATCTGCATATACAGAGCTGATAAGATTACTTAGAACACACTTGGTTGACAAGTTTTATGTTACTAATAACAGATATGGTAAAAGTGATCTCACACATTATCATACAGTGAACCCAACTTATTTTGCTAATAGTTTTTCACCTGCACGTGGACGCAAAATTGGTTATGTTCACTTTTTACCGGAAACGCTTGAAGGATCAGTTAAATTGCCATCAGTGGCAAAAAATATCTTTTATAAGTACGTAATTGATTTTTATAAACGAATGGATGAGATCGTAGTCGTTAATCCCATTTTCATCGATAAATTAGTTAAATATGGCATCAAGCGTGAAAATGTTAAGTATATTCCGAACTTTGTGTCGAAAAATGAGTTTTATTCGGAAAGTCAGGAAAAAAAGAATTCATTTAGGCATCAATTAGGCATTCCACTTAATAAATTCGTAGTTTTTGGTGATGGTCAAGTACAGGCTCGTAAAGGCGTTGATGACTTTGCCAAACTGGCTGAGGCAAACCCTGAGATGCAATTTATCTGGGCCGGAGGTTTTTCTTTTGGCAAAATAACTGATGGTTACGATCATTTTAAGAAATTGGTCGAAAATCCACCACAGAATCTTAGATTTACGGGAATAATTGATCGGCGGAAATTAGTTGATTATCTCAACATTGCGGATCTATTTGTTTTGCCATCTTATGATGAGCTTTTTCCTATGTCTGTTTTAGAGGCCTTTAGCTGTGGTACGCCAGTTTTGTTGCGTGATCTCGATTTATATCAGGCAATAATTAATGGTTACTACCTGAAGGGCAGCAATTTTACTGAAATGAATCAGCAATTACAAGCAGCTGCTCACGATACTGCAATTTTAAATAAATATAGCAAGTTATCCGATGAAGCCAGTGAAAAATATTCTGAAGATAATTTAGCCCACATATGGGATGATTTTTATCACGAACAGTATGAAATTGGTCGTGAGCTGGGACAAATTCGCTAATGAATAAAAAACACTTGTGGGGCGTTGCCATAGTTCTTGTAATAAGTGGCATAATCTTATATGTTGACTTAAGATCAACTCCAATTGCCCAATTGGAGCAAGCAGCTCGCAATATTAATTTGATTGGATTAGTTGCTGTTTTTGGTTTGATGCTTCTTTCTTATGTTTTTGAAGCTAGCATTTTGGCAGTTCTTACCAAACGCAAAAATGAACCTAAACGTTCAAAATGGTCTTTTTTTAGAATTCCTTTGATTCAAGCGCTTTTCAATGCCATCACTCCTATGTCAACTGGTGGTCAGCCTTCGCAATTGGCTGCTATGGTTCAAATGGGAATAGAAGGCGGTCGGGCAACATCCTTACTACTAATGAAGTTTATTATTTATCAAATTGTAGTTTTTTTAGCTTACGTCACTACAATTATTACCGGCTTTCATATGGTTGCAACCAAGTTTGCGGGTTTAGCTGTTTTCATTGCAATCGGCTTTTTAATTCATGTTAGCTCTATTGCTTTTTTGCTGGCAATTTTGTTTGCCTATAATTGGACTAAAAATGCTGCCAACTGGATAATGAACTTACTAGCGAAATTTATTAATCAAAAGCGAGTCGCTATATGGCGTAAAAACACGCTTGACAAAATTGAAACATTTTATGAAGAAAGCCAAAAGCTAAAAAGAGAAAAAAAGAAATTGCTAGTGTGTGTAGTACTGACTGTTTTACAACTATTATGTTTTTATTCAATTCCTTACATGACTCTGGTCACATTAAATGTTTCTGCTGATTGGGCAAGCGTAACTCAAATGAACATTATGATTATCATGTTCATGGCAATCATACCAATTCCTGGAGCTTCAGGTGGGGCAGAATATAGCTTTCAAACTTTATTTTCCACCTTTATTTCATCTAATGGTACCTTAATCGTAGGGATGTTCTTGTGGCGTTTTGTCACGTATTTTTTCGGCATGATTTTAGGAATCTTTGGCTGGATTTTTAAACCGCAAAAATTGCTAAGCCCACAAAATGATTAATTTTTATTAAAATCCCTGTGTTTAACTGCAGTTAAGGGTAAGATATAGGCTTAGTGAGAGGAGAATAGGATGACACGTATCAAGTCTTTTCTACAATGGCTAACCCAAACCAAACTAGGCTTTTTTACTATTGTTTTAGTGACTTTCTGGTTGAAGACATACGTAATTTATCTAACAAAATTTAATTTGGGTGCTGAGGGTGCAATGCAGAATTTTCTGCTATTTTTAAATCCTTTGCCTTCAGGACTACTTTTGCTGGGAATTGGTCTTTTCTTTAAGGGTAGAAAGTCCTATTGGATTGTGATTGCAATTGATTTTGTTCTCAGTTTGTGGTTATTTGCCAATATCCTTTATTATCGCGAGTTTTCAAATTTTTTGTCTTTGTCTATTATTAAAACTTCCGGCTCAACTGCTGATAACTTGGGTAAAAGCATTGTAGGAATAACCCGAATAACTGATTTTTTAGCCTTTATTGACATTGCTCTTATCATTTTTTTAATGGTTGCCAAAGTTGTTGAATATGACTTACGTCCATTAAAGTTAAGATTTAATCTTTTGCTTGAAGGTATTGCAGTTCTTCTCATAGGCGTTAACTTGTTAATGGCTCAAAAAGACCGCTCAGGTTTGCTAACTAGAACTTTTGACAACAGCTATATCGTTAAATATTTAGGTATGAATGAATATGCGGTATATGATGCCTTTAAAACGGCTCAAACAAGTGAGCAAATGGCAAAGGCTAATGTTTCTGACTTGCAATCCGTTAAGAAGTACTTAAAGATTAATTACGTTAAACCGAATAGTACCTATGCAGGCGTTGCCAAAGGCAAAAATGTTATGGTTATACATCTTGAAAGCTTTCAGCAATTTCTAATAGGATATAAATGGCAGGGCAAAGAAGTTACTCCTAATCTAAATAAACTTTATCATTCTAAAAATACTCTTAGTTTTGCTAATTTTTATAACCAAGTAGGTCAAGGCAAAACTTCGGATGCCGAGATGATGCTGGAAAATTCTCTTTTCGGTTTACAATCAGGTTCAGCCATGTCTAGTTATGGTACTTCAAATACGTTTGAGAGCGCCCCGGCAATACTAAAACAGCAGGGGGGATATACTACTGCTGTTATGCATGGCGGTGCTGGTTCTTTTTGGAATCGTAATAATGCCTACAAGCAATTTGGCTATGAGTACTTTATGCCGCTTTCTTATTATCAAAATAAGCCCAAATATTACATCGGTTATGGCTTAAAAGACAAAATTTTCTTCTCTCAATCTATTAAATATATCGAACGTTTGCCGCAACCTTTTTATCTTAAATTAATTACTGTAACTAATCATTATCCCTATGATTTGGATAAGAAGAACCAGTCAATTGCTAAAACCGAAACTGGTGATGAAACGGTCGATGGTTATGTCCAAACGGCTCATTATTTAGATCAAGCCGTAGGGCAATTAATGCGGTGGCTGAAAAAAACTGGCTTAGATAAAAATACACTACTTGTTTTTTATGGTGATCATTATGGTATTTCCGGCAACCACCATAAGGCCAGTGCAGAACTTCTTAATCAGGATGAATTTACTAATTTTGATAACCTGAAATTTCAGCGTGTTCCCTTAATGTTTCATATGAAGGGGTTAAAAGGTGGCATTAAAAGAACTTATGGTGGAGAAATTGACGTGTTGCCAACATTATTAAATTTGCTTGGAATTAGGAACAAGGGCACTATACAATTTGGTCATGATTTGTTAAGTAACAAGGCACCACAAATTGTTGCCCAGCGTAATGGCGACTTTATAACACCGCTATATGCAAAAGTAGGCAGTACGTATTATGATACTAAAACTGGTGAGGAAATAATTCAGCCAGACAAAAAATTAAAGACTGAGTTAGTAGCAATTTCGAACAAGGTAACCACACAGCTTTCATTATCTGATCGCGTTATAGCGGGTAATCTCTTACGTTTTTATCATCCAAAGTGGTTTAAAAAGGTTAAACCACAAGATTATGATTATAATGAGCAAAAAGCCTTAAAGAATTTATATGCAAAAAATAAAACTTCTTTATGGTATAAAAATCACCAAAAATCAACGCAAAATAAATTTAAAACCGATGCACCTGAACTTGAAAAATAAAACTCGAAATTAAATCTATTTTGTGCTAAAATTTACCAGTAACGTATCTGTATATTGGAGGCAGCGCATTGTACAATTTATTTATGACGCTACTAATTATTGTTTCAATCTTAATCGTTATTGCGACAATGATGCAGCCGCAAAAGCAGCAAGATGCATTGAATGCACTCTCTGGCGGTGCAGTTTTTAGTGGTCAAACGAAGAAACGTGGTTTTGAAGCATTTATGGAAAAGGTAACATCTGTTTTACTGGTGCTCTTTTTCGCTTTTGCTATTGTATTAGCTTATTTGTCTTCAAAATAACTAATGGTTCCTCCCGATCAAGTGATGGGAGGACTTTTTTTATCTTTTTACTAACGAAATGGAGTTAAGTGCATGGCACAAAACGAGAATATCTTAGCCAATGTTTTAGAGATTTTTCGTCACAATCCTAAAAAACAATATCAAGTTGAACAAATTGACCGTATGTTGCGCCGAGACAGACTTGGCAGTTTTTCAGATATGGTCAAAGCATTATCCTATTTGGAACAGGAAAAGAAAATAATTACCGATGGCAATGGCCGATATCAATTAGCTGAGGAAAATATCGAAGTTGAAGGCACTTTTAAGGCAAACAGCAAGGGCTTCGGCTTCGTCAAACTCGAAGACGAAGATGCTGATGATATTTTTATTGCTCGCGATTACACAGCATATGCCGTAGACGGTGATCGTGTTAAGGTCAAAATAACTGCTGGTGGTAATCCATGGAATGGTAAGGGACCTGAAGGACAAGTAGAAGAAATTCTCGAACGTGGCACAAAAACACTTGTCGGTGAATTTCATTCAATGACTGATGCTCAAATAAAAACCAGTCATTTTATTGGTTATGTTCTCAGCTCAAATAAAAAACTGGCGAACTATCGTGTTTATATTAGTCAGGACAGTTTGCGTCCACAAAAACAAGATATTGTCAAAGTATCGCTCGCTAACTATCCTGACAAAGATAATCCAGATTCGATGACAGGTGTTGTTACCAATATTATTGGTAACAAAAATTTACCAGGCGTCGATATTATGGCTATTGTGTCCGAACATGATGTTCGGACAGAATGGTCTGAAGATGCTCTTGAGCAGTCTAATGCTATTCCTGATCACGTGACTGAGGCTGAAATGGCAGATCGAGAGGACATTAGGGAGCAGCCTGCAGTTACCATTGACGGTGATGATTCCAAAGATTTCGATGATGCCGTGGTTTTATGGAAACTTCCTAACGGTAACTACCATTTGGGGGTTCATATTGCTGATGTAGCGCATTATG
This sequence comes from Lactobacillus laiwuensis, assembly GCF_019972835.1. Taxonomy (GTDB): domain Bacteria; phylum Bacillota; class Bacilli; order Lactobacillales; family Lactobacillaceae; genus Lactobacillus; species Lactobacillus laiwuensis. The sequence continues at coordinate 9,590 of NZ_BPPB01000006.1, forward strand.
TGACGGAAAATTCTCCTTTGGACAAAGAAGCTTTTACCAGGGGTAATAGTACATATCTTGTTGACCGTGTTATTCCTATGTTGCCCTTGAGATTATCTAACGGCATCTGCTCATTAAACGAAGGACAAGATCGTCTTGTTTTGTCTTGTGAAATGGAAATTTCACCTGAAGGTGAAAGAATTAATTACCGCATTCATCCTTCTGTTATGCGATCACATGGTCGTATGACTTATAACAATGTCAATAAGGTTTTGGATCCAGATAATCATGAAGAGCTTGAAGACAAATACGTTAAACTGGCACCCATGTTGCAAGATATGGCTGAACTGCATAACGTTTTATATCAGCAAAGGCATCGCCGTGGTGCTATAGATTTTGAGGAACCAGAAGCAAAAATTATTGTCGACGACCAAGGTAAACCCACAGATATTGTGTTACACGATCGTGGAATAGCTGAAAAAATGATTGAATCATTTATGTTGATGGCAAATGAAACTGTGGCGGAAGACTTTTATCGCAAGCACGTTCCGTTTCTGTATCGTGTACACGAAACTCCAGATGTTGAACGCATTAAAGGCTTCTTTGAATTTTGCAGTGCTTTTGGGTTGCACATTACTGCTGACCCTAATCACGTAAAGCCAATTGACTTGCAAAAAGTTGTGGCTAAAACAACTGATACGCCTGAAGAAGCAGTAGTCCAAATGATGATGCTCCGTAGTTTAAAGCAAGCACATTATTCTGAAGAACCACTGGGACACTTTGGTTTAGCGGCTAAGTTTTATACTCATTTTACTTCACCAATTAGGCGTTATTCAGATTTAATGGTTCACAGGATGATTCATGCCTATAGTGAAAGTGGCACAACTCAAAAAGTTAAGGATCATTTTGCCAGCTATTTGCCTGAAGTTGCTGATCAGACTTCAACTCAGGAACGTGTATCTGTTGATACCGAAAGAGAAGTAAATGATCTCAAAATGACTGAATTTATGGCTGATAAAGTGGGTGAACACTTTGATGCTGTTGTTTCATCGGTGACTAGTTTTGGCATGTTTATCCAATTACCTAATACCGTTGAGGGCTTAATTCACATTTCAAATTTGACTGATGATTTTTACAGTTACAATGAAAAAAGCATGACTCTAACTGGGCGCGACACTCATAAACAATATCATGTTGGGATGCCTCTTAAAGTAACCCTTACCAATGCCAACGTTGAACAGCATCAGCTTGATTTTGAAATTTATGATCCTAATGTACCTAAGAGGCCACATAATAATCGTGGTACTAAAAACGAAAGACGCGGCAATCGCGGCTTTCGCAACGATCACGCACATAAGGGTCACTATCGTAACAATTTTCAAAAAAATGGTAATCATCCACACTTAAGTAGATACAAGCATTAGGTTAGAAAATTGAAAAAAGAAAAAAATGAAAATTTAATTGCTCAAAATAAAAAAGCACATCATGATTATTTCATTAAAGAAACATATGAAGCAGGCATTGCTTTAACGGGCACAGAAATAAAATCAGTGAGGGCACGGCGTGTTAATTTACGCGATGGCTATGTCCAAATTATTAACGGTTCTGCTTTTCTTGAGAATGTCCACATCAGCGAATATAAGCAAGGCAATCGCTATAACCATGAACCACTTCGCTCAAGAAGATTGCTTTTACATAAAAAGGAACTGGCAAGACTTGCTAAGGACCAATCTGCACGCGGGATTGCAATTATTCCTTTGAAGGTCTATCTTAAACATGGTTTTGCCAAAGTTCTTATTGGTGTTGGCCAGGGAAAGAAAAAATATGATAAGCGTGAGGCAATTAAAAAACGGGATCAAGAACGAGAAATCCGCAGACAATATAAAATATAAAAGGACGGTTTAATTAGTTTTATAGTTAAACTGTTTTTTAATTTTACATTTGTTTAAAATTGAACAAATTATAAATATCTATTTTAAAAGCCTCAGTATATAAGTTAATAATCTTGATTTAACGGTGAAATTATTTGAAATACCCTTGTGTATAAATCACAAAGTTGCAAATAAAATAATCTTTTTTATTGAATTTTTTTGTTATCTTTGCCAAATACCTTTGCAATATTGCGTAGAATTTATTAATATTATTAATGTGTATATGACTGATTTTATTAGATAGTAATGCTTAAATTTGTAACTTTAATAGAAGTGTAAACAAGTGAGTATTGAAAGAATAGAATATTTTTGATTATTTCTGCCTGTATTTGAAATTCTAGAGAAATTTGTTTTTAAAAAGTAGGGTGTTTCATTATGCTCTCTTTATATGTAAGGATTTGAATCGGAATGGAATTTAATAAAGTTTATAACCATGAACGAGTAACTCGCAAGTTTACTAGTAGAAAAGTTAACGAAAAATTACTTGCTAAGATTATTCAAAGGGCACAGTTATCCCCATCGTTACTTAACTCACAGCCTTGGAAGGTTTATATGTTAACTGGTGATGCGCTTGCTGGTCTAAAAAAAGAAGTGAAAACTCAAATAGATAATAATGTTGAGCCTCACGAAGATTTTGTCCAAATGTTGTCACTTAATTGGGATTCATATCCTAGTCAAAATATGGCTGCTGTTGGGGCTTCCCAACCGTATTTTTTTAAGAACAAAATGGAACTTTTCTCGGAATCAAATAACAATATGTTTAACGCTCAGGATGTCGCGTTCTTGACGATTCCCAGAACCTCTCCAGCTTGGTCAGTTTACGACTTAGGGATTTTTTCACAAAGTATTATGCTGCTTGCGCTCAATGAGGGATTATCAATTATGCCAGCGCACTCAATGGTATCTTATCCTGAGCTGGTACGTAAGTATTGTAAAATCCCAGAAGATGAACTTGTGGGTATGGCAATTGGTTTAGGGTACCAGGATAATGCGGCAGAAGTTAATGATCCCAAATTTTATCCTGATCGTTTACCGTTTAAAAAAATTTATAAATTAGTTAAATAGGCAAGTAATTTAATTAAAATAAAGCGCTATTAATGATAAAATGTTTAATGAGGTAATTTAATTTAAACGATAAACTAATAAAGGTGATATAAATTTTGAGTACAGCCCAAATAGTTACTAATTTAATAGCAACTTTAGTTATTTTTGTTTTTGCAGCTTTCTTTGTGGCTGCAGAATTCGCTTTGGTTCAAACTAGGCCAAGCCAACTTGAAGATATGCTGTCTAATAAAATTGGCAACCATCGCAAAGTTAAACGCGCTTTGCATATGACTCATAATTTAAATGAGTATCTCTCCACAACACAGGTAGGAACTACCCTTGTTGGAGTAGTCTTAGGTTGGTTTTCTGCTGATACTTTAGCTGCAATATTTGAAAGAATGTTTAATTTAGTTGAGCTTAACCATTCTGTCATTCGCTCTATCAGTGCAATCTTAGGCGTTATTCTTTTAACTTATTTAGAAGTTGTAGTTACAGAAATCGTGCCCAAAAATATTGCAATTGACATGCCTGTGAAGATTTTGCTAAAAATTGTAACACCTTTACAGTTATTTCATACTTTGGTTTACCCTTTTGTTTGGTTACTTAATGCTAGTTCAAATGGTTTACTAAAAATGTTAGGTTTTGAGCCGGCTGATGAGGAAAATCAGGTTTATTCTCAATCAGAAATCATTAAATTATCACGTAAAGCTGTTCATGGGGGCTCACTTGATAAAAACGATCTGACCTATATGAAACGTGCTTTTGAACTGAATGACAAAATAGCTAAAGACATTATGACTGATAGAACACGGCTAGTAGTTATTAATTCAACTGAAACAATTAAGCAAGCTCTTAAAATGTATTTAGATGAAGGTTCAAGCCGAATACCGGTTGTGCGTGATAACAATAAGGATGATATTGTTGGTTATATTTATGCTTTTGATGTTATTCAGCAGAGTCAAATTGATGATAAAGTGCCAGTGACGCGCATCATTAGAACGATGATCACTGTACCTGAATCGATGCCAATTCAGGATATTCTGCAATTAATGATTAAGAAGCACACGCCAATTGTCCTTGTTGTGGATGAATACGGTGGTACCAGCGGAATAGTTACAGATAAGGATATTTACGAAGAATTATTTGGTACTGTCAAAGATGAAATTGATGATGTTTCTGATGATTACATAATTAAAGACGAGCAAGGTAATATTCATGTATCCGGCAAAACCACTTTATATGATTTTGCCCGTTACTTTAAAAAGGATTTAAAAAGCTTCCAAGATAGTGACATTATTACAATTGGTGGCTACATGATGGAACACTATCCAGATTTGAAAAAAGGTGAAAAAGTTGAGTTAGAAGGATTTGAATTCAAACTTGACGATATAGAGCAGGGATTTATGCGCTGGTTTATAGTTAAAGCTGTAGCTAAAGAAAAAAAGGCGTCTAAAGAAGAATAGACATTTGAAAAGGAGTTGTCTCTTGGACAACTCCTTTTTATTTATTATTAACTAATTTAATAATTTCAGGTTTTAACACACCAATATATTTTAAGTTGCGGTAAAAATTCATAAAATCAAGTCCGTAGCCCACTACGAATTCATTTCCGACTTTTGAACCAAAGTACTCAATATTAACATCTACTTTACGATTTGCTTCTTTGTTTAGTAAAACGCAGCATTTAACGCTTTTGGCGCCACGTTTTTCAAGCAACTTTTTCATAAAATCTAAAGTCAGACCAGTGTCAACAATGTCTTCAACGATTAAAACATCACGATCTTTAACATCGGTTGCTAAATCAGAAACTAACTTAACTTTCCCGGAAGACTCCATTTCGTTACCATAACTGGAAACATCCAGAAAATCAATTTCTGCTTTAACATCCATTTCTCTGACTAAATCGGTTAAGAAGAAGATGGCACCTTTAAGAGCCCCGACGATTAGTGGCTTTTTACCAGCATAATCGGTGGTAAGTTGCTTTCCTAATTTGACACACATCTGGTGAATGTCATCTTCACTAAACAATTTATGATCAATAATATTATTAATATTGTCGTTTTTTGGCATTTATCTACCCTTCATTTAAAACAATTATAATTCCTAATATTTTCGATTATATCATTTTTTGAGCAAAAAAACAGATTATTTTGGACTGTTTTAAGTAATTAAGGTGTAAATTACGTACAAAAAGTATATATATTACTAAAAGCAGTAAGATTATTTATGGACTTATTTATTTTTTAAACTTGTAATGCCAGTTTTTGGTAAAATTAAAGAATAAGATATTTAAGTGAAAGGTAAAAAATGGATAAACAACAAGAAATAAAAATGATCAAAGACTTTTCCGATGCCAATTCTACTTCGGGCTTTGAAGAAGAATTTGTTAAATTGTTTACTGAAACAGTTCGTGATTTTGCTAATGTTAAAGTTGATGGCATGCTCAATGTATATGCAACTAAGAAAGAAAATAAAAAAGATCAGCCGGTAATTCAATTAGATGCTCATTCAGACTCAGTTGGCTTTATTACACAGGCTGTTCGTCCTAATGGAATGATTAAATTCGTACCATTGGGTGGCTGGGTCAAATACAATATTCCTGCTTTACGCGTTAAAATAAAAAATCGTGCGGGTGAGTATGTGCCCGGAGTAGTTGCTACTAAGCCACCACACTTTATGACTGCTGCTGAAAAAAATAATGTACCAGATGTAGCCGATATGTCTATTGATGTTGGTTCCAGTTCTCGAGCTGAAACTATAAACGACTATCAAATTGACACTGGCTGTCCAATTTTTGTTGATGTCAAATGTGAATACAATGAAAAAAGTGGTCTATTCTTTGGCAAAGATTTTGATGATCGTTTTGGCGCAGCAGCTATGGCAGATGTCCTGGACAATTTAAAGGGCGAACAATGTGATTTTAACGTTGTAGCTGCACTTTCAAGCCAGGAAGAAGTGGGCTTGCGGGGTGCATATGTCACAGCCAGAGCTGTAAGACCTGATTTAGCTATCGTTTTGGAATCATGTCCTGCTGATGATACTTTTACCCCAGAATGGCTATCCCAAACTGGATTAAAGCGAGGTCCAATGCTTCGTGACATGGATACATCGTTTTTACCTAATCCTAAATTTCAACAGTATGCTTGCGAATTGGCTGATAAGAATAAAATTCCGTACACTCGTTCAGTTCGTACTGGTGGTGGCCAGGATGGTGCTGCCATTTATTATGAAAACGGAGCACCTACCATTGTGATTGGCATCCCAGTGCGCTATGAACATTCGCCTTATTGCTTTAGTGCTTATTCTGACTTTAAAGCGTCTGTAGATCTGGCCCTTGCTATCATTCGTGATCTTACTAAAGAAAAACTAGCGAGTTTTAGTCAGTTTTAAAAACACTTGTTCTTTTGCATAGAGCAGAAAAAACTACTGAAGTGACCTTAAATTTAGGGTCACTTCAATAGTTAAAATGTGCTATACTAGTAAAAATGAATATCAGTCACTAGGGGTGCCAAATAGCTGAGAAATACCCTCTGAACCTGAACGGGACAATACCTGCGTTAGGGAAGTGTTAAATTTAGTTACTAAAGATGCTCCTAATGACTTATAAAGTTAGGAGTATTTTTATGTTTACAAGGTCTTCAAAATGGAATGTGAAGTCAATTATTTTAATCGCGCTGATTGGTATCATTATGGGCGTAATTTATACTTATGGTTTTAACTGGGCTTTTAATCTAGTTAAGATGCTCTTGGTACCGACAGGTTTTGCACCGGTGACGGATACTGTGTTTTCTGGTTTATGGCTTATGGCTGGGCCACTGGCAATGTACTTTGTTCCCACAGCTGGTTCTGGGACAATCGGTGAACTGCTGGCATCAATTGTTGAAATGGCAATTGGTGGGCAGTGGGGAGCTACTACCATTCTTTCAGGAGTCATTCAGGGTGCGACTAATGAAATTGGCTTTTTTCCTAAAAAAGAGCGTTACCAAAAATTCACCTGGAAAAGCGTATTAACTGGTGCATTCTTTGCTTCATTTGGCTGTTTCGTTCCATCATATATTTTATATGGTTGGAGTAAATTCAGTATGCAGGTTCAAATAGTGATGTTCATTACTAACATCATTTCTGCGTTAGTTTTCGATGGCGTTTTAGTGAAATTAATTACGAATTTATTTGACAATGCTTTAAAACCTAAAGTTGATTAAATACGCAAAAAGGAGTAATGCCAGTAATGCATTTTGTACTTGAGCCCCAAAAGTTGGACAACTTTTGGGGCTCAAGTACGTTTACTCCTTTTTTATTGCTCTTTTTTACTTAAAATAGAATGAACTTTAGTAGTCAGCATATCAATAGCCACATCATTTTTGCCACCTTCTGGGACAATGATGTCAGCATAACGCTTAGTAGGTTCAATAAATTGATGATACATTGGCTTAACGGTACTCAAATACTGGTCAATTACAGATTCAATAGAGCGGCCCCTTTCATTTAAGTCCCGTTCTAAGCGCCTAATAAAACGAATATCGTCGTCTGTGTCAACGTACACTTTAATATCCATTAAATCGCGAATCTCTTTGTTAGCTAAAACCAGAATTCCTTCAAGGATAATAATATCGGCAGGTTCCTTGTGAATCGTTTTTTGGCTGCGATTATGTTCTTTAAAGTCATAAACGGGCATCTCAATTGGCTTGTATGCCAGCAAATCACGTAGTTGCTTTTCTAGTAATGGTACGTCAAAGGCATCGGGATGATCATAATTGATCTTCATTCTTTTAGCCATGGGGATACCGGTATTATCTTTATAGTAAGAGTCCTGCGTCATAATCAGGACATGTTCGTTTTCCTGCATTTGTGCAACAATTTTTTGAGCAATTGTGGTTTTTCCACTGCCTGAGCCACCAGTAATTCCGATCACGACAGGCCTTTCTAGTCTCGACATTATGCCACTCCTTTTTAACCCTTAAATATTTTACTTTACTTTGCCGGTAATTACCAACAGTTAAGGCAAATTCGACTATTAAAGCGCCTTCAGACAGATAAAGAATGCGAATTAAATAAAAAAACATTGACAAGATAAGTGGAAGCGATTACTATAAATCTGGTACCAAAAATAATAAAGGTATATTTTAAAACATTAATAGCCTTGAATTTAGCCCTTTAAAAAGGGAGTTTTTTAAAAAAAGAAGCAAAAAAATAAGATAATGATACCAGAATGAAGACGATATCATGGAATTTAAAGAAAGAACTGCTGCAGTACAAGTACAAGAATACTTAGAATTTTTAATCCACTTTAAAAAAGTGAGTGAATTACCTTCGCAACGGGAAATATCAGAAAAATTACAAGTTAGTCGTAATGCAGTTAAGCATGCTCTAGACAGGCTTAAAGATGAAGGCCAAATACAAGCCAAAGAACGAACGGGAATAATTTCTAACAAGAAAATTGACATTAATATGCTGGGCATGGACTCAATGACAACTGAACTTAAGAATAAAACTGTCAAAATCGAGCACTTGGCAACCACCATTGAAAAAATGCCTGGGAGATTAAAGGATTTTTTTAATGCACCTGAAGGACTGGCTATCAAGATTGCACGAATTAGGTTTGTCAAAGATATTCCTTTAACCTATGAAATAACATATTTTAATCAAACAGATTTTACCAGACTGGCAAATATTGATTTTACTAATAAGTCACTTTATGAGGTACTGGAAAAAGAATATCAAATCAGGCCAACCTATGGTAGAGAGAGTATCGGTTGCTTTTTGGCTGATGAGAAAATAAGCACCCTGTTGCAGGTCAAAAAGGGGACTCCTCTCTATCAAGTAAACAGCTTTAATTATCAAGACGACGATTTTCCAATTGAGAGTACTACCCAATATTTATTAGGAAATAAATTTAAATATCATTTTAATGCCAATAATATTTATGATTATCAAGAGGATTAGTTTTGCTTTTTAAAGAAATATATGCTGATTTGGATCAAAAAATTAATAATGGTGGATATCCTCCTGGCAGCACGTTGCCAAATGAAGCTGAATTGCAAAAAAAATATGATGTTAGTAGAACCACAATTAGAAAGGCTGTTAATAAATTGGTAGCTGAAAATAAGGTTGTGCGAAAAAAAGGAAGTGGTTTATTTGTTGCTCCAATAATTTCAAAGCAAAATATTTTGGAAATGACAGGCATTATTAGGCCGTTATATTTGGAGTCATCGGACAAAATAAAATTTAAGGATACTTACTTAAGGCTAGTTGGTTCATATTATGCTGCAGTTTTTAATGTGAGCTCACACGAATTGTTATATGATATTTCTTTTACAGCAGAAATTAAGGGTGAAATTACCTGCGAACATTTACTTTTACTTTTAGATAACTTTCCGGGATTTGATTCAAATTGCTTAAAAGTAATGTCAATTATTGAAGCGGTCAATACCGGTACACAGAAGCCAGATGATGTTTACCAAGACTTTCAGTTAATTAAAGCAACAGAAGAAATTAGTAAGCAATTTCATATCCAGGAAAAAGATCCTGTGTTTAAAATTACGAACCTGTTTTCAACTAGACAAGGTAAAATTGTAGCCCTAGAGTACAGACTGCAGGATGCTGTAAAAACAAGGTACTCAATAGATTTTAGTTAATGGAGGAAAGAAAAATGATTAAACTAGTGCGAGTTGACCATCGCTTGGTCCATGGGCAGGTAGCTGTTTCCTGGTTTAATAGTTTAGACGTTAATACGATATTTGTAGTAAATGATGATGTTGCCCATGATGATTTTCGCAAATCGGCCATCAGATTGGCAAAACCGGAAAAGTCTAAACTGGTAATGAAGTCTGTAGCAGACAGTATTAAAGCAATTAATTCTGGGATAACCGATAAATATAAAATGTTAGTCGTAGTGGAATCGGTTGCTGACGCCGTTGAATTAATTAAAGGAACTGGAGATAAAATAACGAGCCTTAATCTTGGTGGCACTAAGCCCAGAGAAGGAACAACGAACTATTCCAAAACTATTAATTTAACTGCGGAGGAGGCTAATGAATTAGCTCAGTTGCAGCAAAAGGGAGTAGATGTCTGGATTCAGCAGGTGCCAAATGATGAGAAACAAGAATTTCATAAAAAATGATTGGAGGTAAATAATGAATGTATATTTAACCGCAATTATTTTGGCTTTAATTGCGATGATGGGTAATGGTGAATACTTTGTTGGTTCATCCATGCTGTCAAGGCCACTTGTAACCTGTACGCTAACTGGCTTAGTGTTGGGTAATCTGCATCAAGGAATTATTATGGGGGCAACTTTGGAGTTAGCCTTTGTTGGTTCATTTTCTATTGGTGCGGCAATTCCCCCAGAAATAATTTCCGGTAGTGTTTTGGGAACTGCTTTCGCCATCGGAGCGGGCAAGAGTACTGCGGTTGCTTTAACCTTGGGGATTCCAATTGCATCCCTGGTTTTGGTAATCAAAAATTTGTGCTTTATTTTCATATTACCGTTCTTCGTTCACCGCGCAGATAAATATGCCGAAGAAGCTGATGGCAGTGGTGTAAGTCGGATGAACGTACTGGGCGGCTTTTTCTCGGTTAACTTGCCAATAGGTTTAGTAGTTGGTATTTCCTATGTCCTAGGAAGCCCGGTAATTAAAGCAATTTTAGCAGTCATTCCCCAATTTATTATTAATGGCTTGGGAATTGCCACAGGGCTTCTACCAGCATATGGTTTTGCTCTGCTGCTTAAGATGATGGTCAACAAGAATAATGTCACTTTCTTTATTATTGGTTTTGCCTTGGCGGTTTATCTCAAAGTATCAGTAACTGGGGTAGCTATTTTCGGCGCATGTTTGGCCCTTATTCTAACTGGCTATTCCGCTTTCAAAGGCCAACCGTTAGTAAATACTGCTGCTAATTCTAATAATACAAGCGAAAAAGATTCAGATGATGGAGGCATAGATTATGAAGATGAAGAATTCTAAGTTACTCACCAGAAAAGATTTAATGAAAACTTTCTGGCGGTCGTTCACAATGGAATGGGCTTGGAATTATGAACGCCAAATGAATCTTGGTTATGCCTACTCCATGGTTCCGGCTTTACGAAAGATCTATGGTAAAAACAAGGAAAAATTAAAGGACGCTTATAAGCGGCACCTTGAGTTTTATAATGTTACGCCTTGGCTTAGTACTTTTCCTTTGGGTATTTCAATTGCGATGGAGGAGCAAAACGAACTTGATCCTGATTTTGATGCAGCTTCAATCAATAACATTAAAGTTGCTTTAATGGGACCTTTGAGTGGTATCGGTGATTCATTCTTTTGGGGTACGTTAAGGGTTATTGCCACGGGAATAGGTACTTCTCTAGCAATGCAAGGAAATATTTTAGGACCAATTTTGTTCTTATTGATCTTTAATATTCCGGCCATTATCACTAGATATTATGGTTTGTTTATTGGCTACAATATCGGTTCATCATTTATTGATAAAGTGCAAAAGACTGGATTAATGGATAAGTTAACCTATGGTGCTTCTGTTTTAGGACTTGCTGTTGTCGGGGCTATGGTTGCGACCATGGTAACTTTGAAAATGCCTTTGAAAATTGGTAGTGGTGCTGAAGCGACTACCGTTCAAAAAATTTGTGATGGCATTGTTCCCGGTATTTTGCCACTATTGTTTACATTCTTTATTTTCTGGCTTGATAAAAAAGGTTGGAAATCACAATATATATTGTTGCTAATAGCAGCAATCGGAATATTTGGTGCCTGGTCAGGACTGCTGGGTCAGTAACTAAAGGAGATTCTTGTGAAAAGTATAGAAGATTATGTCCACTTAGAACCAAAATACTATGAAGCAGTTTTGCAAAATTATGACGATTTGTTTGCTAAGCAGATAGCACAAATAAATAACGATATTACTAATGTTGTTATTTATGCCACTGGTTCAAGCTCTAATGCCGCATATGGTGCATTGCCGTTTATGAGTAATATTTTAAAAATGCCTGTAAAAATTGAAGAGCCGTCTATAGCGGAAAACTATTTGCTTCATGTTGAGCAAAATTCTTTATGTATTGCAATATCTCAAGGAGGTCACAGCTATTCTGTAGTAAAAATTATTCAGCGATTACAAGATGCCGGTAATACAGTCTTTGCTTTAACCAGTGAACTTGATAGTCCAGTTGGCCAAGTTAGCCATCACGTTTTGGATATGGGAATGCCAGTTGAAGAAATGCCTTATGTCAGTGCTGGCTATAGCGTAGAAATTTTAGATTTAATGTTATTAGCAATGTTAATTGCACAAAAAACAGGCAAGCTTTCGTCTGTAGAATTTACACCAATTTTAGCTGAAATAAAAAATATAGTTCAGAAGATGCCTGAAGTAATTAAGCGTGCAAGTAGTTGGGTTGAAAATAACATTAGTAAATTTGCCACCGCGAAGAGATTAGTTTTTATCGGTTACGGTGCAGCTTATGGTGTCAGCCGCGAAGGTGAAACCAAGACGACTGAAGCAGTTCGTATTAGTGCTTGGGGAAAAGAACTGGAAGAATACATGCACGGTCCTTATTTGGGGTTGAACCCGGATGACTTTATCATTTGTTTAGACCCGATGGGAAAATTGCACGACAGAATGGAACTTTTAAAGCGGTTCTTAAATAAGCATGTTAAAAATGTCTACACAATATATGCAGGTAAAGATGAAAGTGCAACAGCTGACGACCTCAGTCTAGGTATTACAACAAGTGAACTTTTGGCTTCTTTATTTATGACAGTACCGGTTCACTTGCTAGCCTATAAGTTATCACAAGTGAAGAAGATAGATTTGCAACATTCTGCGTACCCGGATTTTGATCAGATAACAGCTTCAAAAATATAATAATTTTAAAAAAGAGGAAGAAAAAATGCGTAAATTTAACAAGCAAAAATTAATTGATAGTATGACTGGTGCCCTAAAACTGCGGAGCCAAATTAATGATGTGATTGATCCACTATTTAAAAAAGGCATAACCAATATTTGCTGGCTGGGAATCGGTGGCACCTATGCTTCGGGGATGCAGGCTAATATCCACATGAAAGAAAAAAGTGGTTTAGAAACTTTTTATCAAAATGCCGCTGAATATAATGTAACTGGTAATAAACGTATTACGGACAAGACCTTGGTGGTGATTTCCTCAGTTACTGGAAATACTAAAGAAATGGTTGATGCAGTTAAAAACTTGAACCAAGTTGGTGCAATCATCTTAGGATTTATGGATGACCCGAAAGCTAAATTAGCCTCAATGCTAACGTATTGTATTTCTTATCCTGAAAATGAACAGTTAAAATTCTTCATGGTCGGAGACCGCTTAATGTATTTGAATGGCGAATTTCCAGATTATGATGAATTTTATCAAGAAATGGACCAACATTTTGCAAAAGACATTGCTGACATCGAAGAAAATGCAGATGATTTTGCCCAAAAATTTGCCGAGAAACACCACGACGATGAAATTCACTATTTTGTCGGTGCCGGCAATCAATGGGGTGCAACTTATTCATATGCAATGTGCTATTGGGAAGAACAACACTGGATTAGAACGCGCGCAGTAGAAGCAGCAGAATTTTTCCATGGGATGTTTGAAATTGTTGACCGTGATACACCAGTTACCGTCTATGTCGGTGAAGATAGTCAACGGCCATTAAGCGAACGTGTTGCTAAATTTTTACCAGAAATCTGCGGTAATTATACTATTATTGATTCTAAAGACTATGATCTGCCAGGCTTTTCTGAAAAATATCGTGGCAGCTTGTCGCCGTTTGTCTTCCATGCTATTAATAACAGAATTGATGTTCATATTGAGCATATTAACCGGCACCCGATGGATATCCGCCGTTATTACCGCTGCTTGGATTATTAAATTTGGTGCGATCATATGGTTGGAGTAATTATTTGTACACATGGTAATTCAGCCCCTGAATTATTAAAGTCAGCAGAAATGATTTGTGGTAAACAAGAAAACTGCCAAACAGTGAGTTTCACAGAGGGTGAATCTTTAGAACAATTAAAGTCTGAAATAAGTGAAAAAATCAGTAAGCTAAAAGGGTCAGTTTTTTGTTTAACAGATTTAAAGGGAGGGACTCCTTTTAACACGCTAGTCAGTTTGCTAAAGAGCAATCCGGAAATGGAAATTATTACAGGTGTTAATATTCCCATGTTGCTGGAACTATTCATCAATCGCAGTCACTTAGAGAAAGAAGAGCTGCTATCAGCAATAATAGAAGCAGGTAAAACTGGAGTTTATCGCTATCAAAATGTCGAACCATCTGCTGATGACGAAGAATTTTAAATAAGAGAGTATAGCGGTCAATGCTATACTTTTTTATTAAAAGCTTTATAATGAATAAAATATAAGGATGAAAAGACTTTTTCAATATTAAAGAGGGCGAAAAAATGACTAACTTTTTGGCTAATATAATCTTTAAAAAACGATCAGGGGATCATATTAATTTTGCGAGCAATTTTTGAGTTAGTGAGTAGCTATAAATATACTAGAAATATTTTACGCAAGGGCACCAATAATGGCTATTCAATTCTAACAATTGCCGGTTCATTCTTTTTTTTACTTATTTATACAAATTGGTGGCTTCATTTGTCTCTTTGATCATTTTAAATTTAAAGTTAAAAAACATGATAAAATTTTAGCCACTTTAATTTCGAAAGGTGGTAAAATTACTTTATAATATAGTAATGTAATTTAAAAGAGGGTGTTAAAATGACAAACTTTTTAACAAGTGCAGCATTTTTAATGATCATTGCTGTGATTATGATGGCTTTAGGGTCTTATCAAATAGTTAATAGTGTCGTTTATATCCGTGGCATTTTACATAAGGGCACTAATAACGGTTTTATGCCAGTGGCAATGTGGACTTCTCTAATTATTGGTTTGGCATTGTTAATTATTGGTATAGCTGGAAGTGTGATGGCTTTTAGGGGATTTTAACTAATTTTCTAAAAGTTCATAGGAATTATTACTTTGACAGATTTTCAAAAGAAACATTTGAACTATATTATATTAATATTCGTGGTAGTAAAAGTTTTGACAAAGCCACGAATATTTTTCTTTTAATCATAAACATAAGGTATAATAAGAGCTTTTTTATATAATATAAAAATTAATAGATATATTAGTAAGCGCTATTTTAAACGTGCTATAATAGAGAATATTAATATTAGGATACATTTTTAGGAGGAAAGTATTATTATGGCAGAACAAACTATTATGCTTAACTGCAGTGCTGGAATGAGTACATCTTTGTTAGTTACTAAGATGCAGCAAGCTGCGAAGGATCAGGGTATTGACGCACATATTTTTGCATGTCCAGCTTCAGAAGCTTCACAACACATTGAACAAGATCATCCCGACTGTGTATTGCTTGGACCTCAAATTCGTTATATGGAAGATGACTTCAAGAATAAAGTCCAAGGTCAAGGAAAAGAAGGTAAGGATATTCCTCTTGGAGTTATTGATATGCGTGCTTATGGCATGATGGATGGTAAAAAGGTTTTACAACAAGCTGAAGACTTGATTAACGGATAAGGGGATTATGATGTCTGAAAAAGAAACACCTGAACAAAAAGAACAAGAAACTTTAGAAGCAGCCATGGGACTTATTGCCAATGGTGGTAACGCTAAAAGTCTTGCATTTGAAGCTATTCGCCTTGCGAAAAAGGGTGACATTGCAGGTGCACGTGCCAAATTGAAAGAATCGGATCAATCTTTGAACGAAGCACATAATTCTCAAACAGGGATGCTGACAAAAGAGGCTCAAGGAGATCACACGAAGGTTACCCTTCTGGTAGTTCATTCACAAGATCATTTGATGAATGCAATAACCTTTAGGGATTTGGCTGGAGAAATGGTAGATCTATATGAAAAACTTTTCAAAGCAGGTGCGTTAAAGAAAGAAACTGAGAATAAGTAATTAAAAACTAATGACTGTGGTATCTCAATCAGTTTAATATTGGGGATTTTTTATAAATTCCATAGGTAAAAACACTGAATTAACATAATTGATTTAGCTTTACTTGAAATATGGTCTGCTTTTTTCTTACATGTATAAATTACAAAACTATTGCCTTGAGCCTCTCAAGTCATTTATTTAGGAGAGAATCAACATGAAACAAATAAAAATTGGTAAAAGTGACGTTTATACTACTCCGTTAGGTTTAGGAACTAACAAAGTTGGTGGACATAACTTATTTCAGAATTTAGATGAACAAGATGGCTATGATCTTTTAAGAGAAGCTTTAAAACAAGGAATTAATTTTTTCGATACAGCTTATGTATATGGTCTTGGAAGATCTGAAGAAATTATTGGTGATGTGCTGCAAGACTATGATCGTTCAAAAGTAATAATTGCTACTAAGGCTGCCCAAGATAAGTCTCATGATATGGCTATCAATAATAGTCCTGAGTTTATTAAAAAAGCAGTCGATGAAGCCTTGTTAAGGTTGAAAACTGATTATATTGATATTTTTTATATTCATTTTCCAGACAATGATACGCCAAAAGATGAAGTAATTGAAACTTTAGATGAAATACGAAAAGCAGGCAAAATAAAAGCAATCGGCGTTTCCAATTTTTCTTTAGATCAGATTAAAGAAGCAAATAAAAATGGCAAAGTTGATATTGTTGAAGACCAGTTCAGCCTAGTTCACCAAGCTCCAGTTAAAGAGGAATTAAAGTACTTACAGGAAAATAATATTTCCTTTGTACCTTTCTTCCCATTAGCATCAGGACTTTTAACAGGAAAATACTATCTAAAAGACTGGGAAAAGTTTAAAAATAGTGATGGTGGACAATTATTGGGAGATTTCAGTGAAGAGCAGTATGAAGATGCTATGAAAGGGATTGATGGAATACGAAAAATTGCTGCTGATCATCAAGCGACGGTTACACAAACCGTATTAGCTTGGTATATGGCAAATCCAGCAATTAGTGTTGTAATTCCTGGTGCTCGTAACGCTGATCAAGTTAAAAGCAATGCAGCTGCTTTGCATGTTAATTTGACAACAGATGAATATCAGCAAATAGATCAATTATTTAGTAACTTCTAAAAAGCAAAAAAGGCTTTAAGCTAATTAAACAAGAGCTTAGAGCCCTTTTTGTATTAAATATTGGAATAGCTTTTTGCCACATGAATTTAGAAAAGTGTATCGGCTTTTTAAGCGTGTTTTCAATATTTGAATAACAAAAACACGACACTTATATAAGTGTCGTGTATTCAATTTGCTTTGTTTAGAAGTGCCAATTTTTTAAAGTTACTAGGTTAATCTAAATCGAGACCATTTGAACTAATAACTTTTTTATACCAATCAAATGAATCTTTGCGTGAGCGCTTCAAAGTACCTTCGCCAGCATCATTTTTGTCTACATAGATAAAGCCATAACGTTTATCCATTTGCCCTGTTCCAGCAGATACCAGGTCAATTGGACCCCAAGGTAGGTAGCCCATTAGGTCAACCCCGTCAATTGCAACTGCTTTTTCCATTTCTGAAATATGTTTTCTTAAGTAATCTACTCTGTAATCATCATGAATAGAACCATCTTTTTCAACTTTGTCGTAAGCACCCAGGCCATTTTCAACGATGAATAAAGGTTTATGATAACGATCAGTTAAGTGGTTTAAAGCAATTCTTAAGCCAGCGGGATCGATCTCCCAGCCCCAATCACTTTTTTCCAAAGTTGGATTAGTAGCTTTTGCCTTAGATAAGTCATTTAATTCATCAGCTTTTACGTTTTGGGCTGAGACGGTTGTTGTTTGATAGTAACTGAAGCCAACGTAGTCAACTGTACCTTCTTCCAGTACAATTCTGTCTTCATCAGTAATATCAGGTCGATAGCTGTTTCGTTCAATATATGCTTCAACTTCTTTGGGATATTCACCAAAGACATGAACGTCTGAAAACCAGTCGCGCCGTTGCTCAAACTTGTCCGCTAAAAGCATATCAGCAGATGAAGGAGTCAAAGGCCTTACTGGAGAATAGTTAATCATACAGCCAATTTGAAAATCTGGGTTAATCTGATGTCCAACTTTAACAGCCAAAGCTGAAGCAACTAATTCATAATGAGCTGCTTGATACATTGCAGCTTCTTTTTCTTTGTCAGTCATACCCTTGAGAATAATCCCGGAATTGGTTGCCATTAAAAAGTCATCATTGTATGCAGATTGATTATCGATTTCATTAAATGTCATCCAATATTTTACTTTACTTTGATAACGTTTAAAACAAACTGTGGCAAAGCGAACAAAGAAATCAATTACTTTGCGGTTAGTGAAACCGTGGTATTTCTTAACTAAATTAAATGGTATCTCAAAGTGAGATAAAGTAATTACCGGCTCAATGCCGTAGTGATGGCAAGTATCGAACAAGTCATCATAAAATTTTAGACCTGCTTCGTTGGGCTGCTCGTCGTCGCCATTGGGAAAAATCCTAGTCCAGGCAATGGAAGTTCTGAAGGCTTTAAAACCCATTTCTGCCATTAATTTAATATCTTCTTGATAGTGATGATAAAAGTCTATTGCACTATGGTTAGGGTAATTTTTGCCTGCAACAATTCCGTCAGTAATTTCACGTGGTTTAGTAGCAGAACCTACTGTCATGACGTCAGCAACTGACATTCCTTTGCCATCTTCGTTCCAAGCACCTTCTAACTGATGAGCAGCAACGGCTCCGCCCCATAAAAATCCATCTGGCATTTTGGCTGAAAACATTTTTATCTCCTTTTTTCTCTGATGATTGCATTAACAAATATATTTTATACTTATTGTTACTTTACCAGCAAGCTTCTCTAAAAAGCTATTATTATTTTTAATAAATAATAGCTAATATATAATTGTCAGTATTATATAGTATATTTTTGAGATAGAAAGGGGTGTTTAGATAATTTTGTGTAAATGTCTATTAAAAAAAGAAATCTCTTCGCCGTATGATTATCTTGTAAAACATAAAATCAACGAAAGAGAGATTCCCTCATGGATAATTCTACCAAACAATTAATGTCTGCACTAGCTCAAACTGGAGTTGCCAATTCTTTTAGTGCTTTGATACCTGCTTTTTGTGTCGCTCTGGTTGTAGCAGCTATTAATGGTGCTTTGGTTTTAGCGGGAACCGACATGTTCAATTTGTTATATGTTCCTTTCTCGTTTATTAGTAAAATTGCTGATACTTGGTGGGGCTTTTTGGTAATAATGTTTTTACTGCACCTTCTTTGGTGGTTTGGCATTCACGGAGCAACAATCTTGAGTTCATTTTATTATCCAATCGTTTTAGCTAATATGGCTGCTAACGTGAATGGTGCTCATCGGTTCTTTGCCGGTGATTCAACTGATGCATTCATAAATGTTGGTGGTTCTGGTGCAATGCTTGGTGTAGCTATTTGGCTGGTTTTACGTGCTCGCTCTGCTCAGCTCAAGGAGTTGGGGAAAGTTGAAATCGTACCAGCCTTTTTTAATATCAACGAGCCCTTAATATTTGGTTTGCCTATTGTTTATAACATTGATCTTTTTATTCCTTTTGTTTGTGCACCGCTTGCAGCTGGTATTGTAGCGTATGTAGGAATAGAATCTCGTTTGGTCCCTGTGATCAGATTTCAGCAACCTTGGCCCACACCGGTTGGATTGAGTGGTTTTATTGCCACTGTAAGCTGGCAGGGAGCAGTACTTTCAATAACTTGTGCAATAGTAGCTTTTCTAGTTTGGTATCCGTTTATTAAGCACTATGACAACAAACTTTTAAAACAAGAAAAGAAGCATCAAAAATCAGAAACTGCATAAAAGATAATTGCTTTAACAAAATCTGTCTGGTAAAGGCAGATTTTTTATTATAGTAGGACTAAAAAATGCTAAACAATATTTTAGTATTAATAGCGCTTACTCGCTATAATAAAAGTGTAACAATATTATTTAATTTTGGAGGCACTTTTATATGAAATATCCAAAGACTAAAGAAGTTTTAAATCAATTGGTCGCTGATTTGACACAATTACATATGGTAGTTCACCAACATCACTGGTACATGCGTGGTAATCGCTTTTTGAAATTACACCCATACTTAGACAAGGTAATGGATGAACTAGCTGACCAACTGGATGAAGTGTCTGAACGTTTAATTACCCTTGATGGTTCTCCAGTTTCAACCTTAAGTGAAATAGCAGCTAAAACTAAGATTCCTGATGAAAAGGGCAATTGGGATGAAACAATTGATGAGCGCTATGCAAAAATTATTGCTGATTACCATTACCTTGATCAGCTCTATGAAGAAGGCATTAAAGTCAGTGATGAAGAAGGAGATTACTCAACCAATGATTTGTTGACCGGTTTTCACACTGATGTAGAAAAGAGAATTTGGATGATGTCAGGCGAAATTAATAAGGCTCCTGAAATTGATCCAGAATAATAAAGTCAAGTTTAAAAAGCAGTTTATGACTGCTTTTTTTGTGTCTTCTTTTGCTAATATCTTTGCTATAATAATTTTAGTCACAGATCAATTACGTATTTTAGAAAGCATGAATTATGGATAAAGAAGAGCAGGATAAGTTAAAAAAGCAAGCTGCTGTAAAAGCTGCTGAATTAGTCAAATCAGGAATGAAACTGGGAGTAGGCACTGGTTCGACAGTAGCATTTTTAATTGCTGAGTTAGGCAGAAGAAAAAAAGAAGAAGGCCTTGACCTTGATGCTGTGGTAACAACTTCAAGCAGAAGTAAGAAGCAAATGGAAAGCTACGGTTTTCATGTTGATGACTTGAATGCAGTAGACCAACTGGATTTGACTATCGATGGTGCAGATAGATTAGCAGCTAATTTTGATGGTATTAAAGGTGGTGGTGGCGCTTTAACCATGGAAAAAAACGTTGCAGTTAATTCTCGCAAAATAATTTGGATTGTAGACGAATCTAAAGTGGTTGACCGACTGAGTGGCTTCGCTTTGCCTGTTGAGGTTTTACCTGTTTCGTGTGAACAAAATTTTAGACTTTTTCAAGCTGAAGGGTTGCACCCACAGTGGCGCATGGCAGGTAATGAACGCTTTGTAACTCATTATGGCAATTTTATTATCGACTTGAATATTGATCCTATTCCTGTTCCTGGTGGTTTAGCTGATTATTTGGATCATACCGTAGGAGTGGTCGAACATGGGCTTTTTTTAGGGATGTGTGATGAAGCCATTATCGCTCATTCAAATGGTGAGATAGAAGATCGTAAAAAGTAAATTTATGAGTTGACCCAAGTTTGTCTATGCGGTTAACTCTTTTTATTTTTACAGCAACGAGCAGCTAAATTTGGTATTATTGTTTTATAACCATTTTTAAAAAGAGGATACTTATGTTAAAAAAACCATTGATAATTAGTACTGATCCCGGAATTGACGATGTTGTAGCAATCACCGTTGCTCTTTTTGCTCCAGAATTTGATGTTAAATTGATAGCAGCGACTTGGGGCAATGTACCATTGAAAAATACTTTGGACAATACTTTAAAATTGGAAACATTTTTAAAAACCAATGTCCCCGTTGTAAGTGGTGCTGACAGACCTTTACTGCGGAATCAAATCGATGCTTCAGATGTTCACGGTAAGAGCGGACTAGCTGGATTTGACTTTCCGGCACCTAATCACAACTTATTAAAACCAGGTATCGCTGCAGAAGCAATTCATGAAGTTGTTGCTGGCAGTGCTGAAAAAGTAACATTAATGCAAATTGGGCCAGCAACAGATTTTGCACTTTACTTTAGGCAATTTCCAGAAGACTTGCCTAAAATTGAGCAATTGGTAATTATGGGCGGTGCAATTGGTCGCGGCAATTGGGGACCTTATGCAGAATATAATGTTGCAGGTGATCCTGAAGCAGCACAGATTGTTTTTTCATGTGGCGTAAAAATTTTGTTAGCACCTCTTGAATTAGGACATCAAGCATATGTGACTCCAGATGTTTTGGCCCAAATTAAGCAATTAGGCAGAACTGGAGATATGCTCTATCATATTATGAGCAATTTACATGATCATACTGAAACCAATGGTCGTGAAGTATACGATGCATTGGCAGCGGGTATGCTGGTAAAACCCGAAATGTTTGCTTTTAAGCCAGCTTATGTCATAGTAGATACCAAAAGTCCAAGTGCTTACGGTGCTTCTTTAATTGATTTTAATAACTTCTTTAACAAACCAGCAAATGTTCAAGTTGGAGTGAAAGTTGACCGGGTGCAATTTTCAGAATGGTTAATTGCCGCCGTCAGGAATATAAATAATTGAGGTAGATAATGGCAGATTTCGTTTATCGTACTGTGATGCGTGATATTAAACAGAATATTTTAGATAACAAATATGAGGGGATGCGCCTTCCAGACGAGCGTAGTCTAGCTGAACACTATCAAGTAAGTCGTTCCTCAATGAAAAGAGCGATGGAGCTGCTTTCTCAACAAGGCATTGTCTTTAAAAAAAGGGGTAGTGGAACATTTATTAACCCTTTGTATTTAAAAAATCAGTCCTTGTTTCGTTATGAGGGGTCTAACTTAGGTTTAACTGATAGTTTGAAAGTTCCTGGCAAAAAGCAAGGAATTAAATTGCTGTCTTTTAGCGTAATCAAGACTCCGAAAGGGATAGCACAAGACTTATTCCTTAAAGAAAATGACTTTGTTTATGAGTTTAAAAGGTTGCGCTTTTTAGATAAGCAACCATTTTTAATTGAAACTGGGTATGTACCAATTAAAATTGTTCCTGAGCTAAAACCAGAACACTTGAAAAAATCACTTTTTAATTACCTCGAAGATTCGCAAAATAAAGTGGTTACCAAAGCGTTTCTGAATATTACGGTTGAGCCATCAAATGATGAAGATCAAACTAGACTTAATTTGAAAGAGAGCGAACCAGTCGGAGTAATGGAAGGTATTTTCTTTTTAGATGATGGTACGCCATTTGAAGTATCAACTATGCGCATTCATTACCAATATATGAGATTCAATACTTTTGTGAATTTGAATAAATGAAAAAGCAGGCCTTGGCCTGCTTTTTTGGGATACATTCTATTTAAAAAAGAAAATCAAATATTCTTGAATTGTTGCATATCCATAATCCGTCCAGTATAAACAAAGTTTAAGTTGACTTTTCTGGTTTTATTACTTAAGTCACGCAAAAGTTTTTGCTGCAGAGTCGTTAAATGCAAATGCTGCAATGCGACACATGCCTCAATATACAATACTAATTTGCCGGTATAGTCTAATGGGTGATCTTGACTGTCAAACTTGCGCATTACCATACCAACGGCATCACGAATTTGCTTATACTTTTTGATATTCAATTCATTGTATATATTACTAAAAAAACTATTATAAAATTGGTTTAAATCTTGATAAACTTCTTCGATTAGCTGTTGCCGTTTTGTTGAAAACAAACTACCAAAAAAGCTCCACATAATCTCACTTCCTTAGTACTGAAATGATTTGCGTTTTTGGCGAAAAATTCTTTTGGAAATTTTCAGATAAAGGCAAATCTGTGATTAAAACGTCAATATTATTAAGTGGAATTGACATATAAGGAGAAGTATTTTGGCTATCAAATTTGTATTTTTCGGCAACGACGATCACTTGCTTAGCTCTTGAACTTGCAATCTTGATTAATTCTGAATCACTCATTTTTGTTGAATAGATACCGTCACTTTTAACATTTGAAGTACCAACAAAAGCAGTGTTAAAACTTATTTTCTGCAAAAGCTCAAGTGAGGTAATAGAGTAATTAAATCTATGTTCCTTATCTATTTTGCCCCCGAGAAGTCTCACATTAGGTAATTTAGATTGCATCAGAGCTAACGAATTATCAATTGAATTAGTAACGATTTGCAAATCAGTGCCGCAAATTAAGTCACACAATTTCTTTAAAGTAGTTGATGGACCGATAAAGTCACACTGGTTAGGATGGATAAATCTCTGAGCCATTTTTGCCATCTTAGTTTTAACTGGTGAATCGATTTGACTTCTCATGAGAAAGTTAGGCACATCACTTCGATCTATTGCGACTAATCCACCATGAACTCTGATAGCTTGACCAGTTGCTGTTAACCGCACTACATCACGACGGGCCGTGTCAAAAGAAATGTTGAAAAAATTTGCTAACTTGCGAGTACTCAAATGATTTTCTTGATTAAGCATTTGCTTAATCTGCCGCAACCGTTCTTCTTGTGTCATATTACCTCTCCTGTGCCTAATTTAGCACTAGAATAAATATTGTTTAATCACTTTTTCAGTATTTAACTTGAAAAATAAGTGTTTATCAGTATTTGAACATAAATATGCTGATCTGTAAATAGAAAATGGCATAATAATAGTATTACTTATCTACTTGGCAATAATTAAACACTTATTTTTTATAAATTGGGACGAACCAATTTTCAAAATGGTTGAACTTTACCCAAAACTTGCTATAATATGTTTATAAAATGAATTTTAGCAAATATTAAAAAGGGAGAATAAAAATGGCAGCTGATTACGATTCAAAAGAATTTCTCAAAAGTGTTGATGCTCACTGGCGTGCAGCAAATTATCTATCTGTAGGTCAACTTTTCTTAATGAGTAATCCGTTATTAAAACATGATCTCAAAGCAAGTGAAGTTAAACCTAAGCCAATTGGTCACTGGGGCACTATTTCACCGCAAAACTTTATTTATGCTCATTTAAACAGAGTTATCAAAAAGTATGGTTTGAACATGTTCTATATTGAAGGCTCAGGTCATGGTGGTCAGGTTATGGTATCTAATTCATACCTTGATGGTTCATATAGTGAGCTTTACCCTGAAATTCAACAAGATGAAAAAGGAATGGCTAAGCTCTTTAAGCGTTTCAGTTTCCCAGGTGGTTCTGCTTCACACGCTGCACCTGAAACTCCTGGTTCAATGCACGAAGGTGGAGAACTAGGTTACTCACTTTCCCATGGTACAGGTGCAATCTTAGACAATCCTGACGTAATTGCAGCGGTTGAAATTGGTGATGGTGAGGCAGAAACAGGACCACTTGCAGCTAGCTGGTTTAGCGATAAATTTATCAACCCTATTAAGGACGGGGCAGTTTTACCAATCTTGCAAATTAATGGTTTCAAGATTTCAAATCCAACGATTGTTTCCAGAATGTCGGACGAAGAATTGACCAAGTACTTTGAAGGCATGGGCTGGCATCCTTATATTATTTCTGCATATAATGGCGGTGAATTTGATGGCTATAAAGAGCACATGCAGGTTCATGAAGAAATGGCTAAATTGATGGATACTGTCATTGAAGAAATTAAGTCTATTCAAAAGAATGCTCGTGAAAATAATGATGAAACATTGCCCCACTGGCCAATGATCATTTTCCGGGTGCCAAAGGGCTGGACCGGTCCAAAGAAGGATCTTGATGGCAATCCTATTGAAAACTCGTTTAGAGCCCATCAAATTCCAATTCCTGTTGCTCAAGATGACATGGAACATAAAGATATGCTAGTTGATTGGCTTAAGAGCTATAAACCGGAAGAGTTATTCGATGAAAATGGTGTTCCAACTGAAATCGTGACAGCTGATAATGTTACTGGTGACAGCAGGATGGCCATGAATCCAATCACTAATGCGGGTGGAGAAAAAGCTAAGCGTCTTAGTTTGCCGGATTACCGTAAATATGCCTTGAAATTTGATCAACCAGGTTCTATTGAAGCTGAAGACATGACGGAATGGGCTAAATATCTAAACGAAATTGCTGAGCTCAATCCTAATACCTTCCGTGGCTTTGGTCCTGATGAAACTAAGTCAAACCGTTTATTCAAGTTTATTGATGAGCAAAAACGCCAATGGGAAAGTTCCGTTCATACACCTAATGATGAAAACCTGGCACCAAGTGGTCGTTTGATCGATTCACAATTGTCTGAGCACCAAGACGAAGGCTGGCTGGAGGGCTATGTTTTGTCTGGTCGTCACGGTTTCTTTGCTACTTATGAATCATTTGGTCGTGTTGTAGATTCAATGCTGACTCAACATATGAAATGGTTAAGAAAGGCTAAGGAACAATATTGGCGTAAGGACTATCCGTCATTAAACTTTGTTGCGACTTCAACTGTCTTTCAACAAGACCATAATGGTTATACTCACCAAGACCCTGGTGTCTTGACTCACATGTATGAAAAGAATCGTCCAGATTTAGTTCATGAGTATTTACCAGCTGATACCAATTCACTGTTGGCAGTTTCACAAAAAGCTTTCACCGATCGTGAGTGCATCAACATTTTGGTTACTTCCAAGCAGGAAAGACCACAATGGTTCTCAATTGATGAAGCAACTCGTATTGCCAACCACGGCTTATCGTACATTGATTGGGCATCAACTGACCAAAATGCTAAGCCTGATGTTGTATTTGCCTCAACTGAAACGGAACCGACAATGGAATCCCTTGCGGCAATTGATATTTTGCATAAGAACTTTCCTGATCTTAAGATTCGTTATATTAACGTAATTGACGTTATGAAATTGATGAATACTGAGGATAATCCAGAAGCAATTTCTGATGAAGAATTTGAGCAATTATTCCCAAGTGATGTGCCAGTGATTTTTGCATGGCATGGCTATAAGGCAATGATGCAATCCATTTGGTTTGGTCGTAAGCGTAGCAATGTTCATATTCACTGCTATGAGGAAGAAGGAGACATCACAACGCCATTTGACATGCGTGTAGTTAATAAACTTGATCGTTTCCATTTGGCAAAAGATGCCATTTTAAGTGTTCCTCGTTACGGTGAAAAGAGTGCAGGCTTTGTAGCGGAAATGGATAGATTACTTGCAAAACACCACCAATACATTCGTGACAATGGTAAAGATATGCCTGAAGTTACTGAATGGAAGTGGACCGGTCTTAAGTAAATATTAGTATTTATTAAAAACATGACCTCTCGAAATATGAAGTCATGTTTTTTATTTAATTAATTTAATAGCCTTATTCTTGTTAAAAGTAATAAATTTATTTATAATAAGAAGCATCATAAGGGAGTAACAGCAATTACTTGCGATAAGCCCAACACCCGAAGAAATACTTCTGGACTTATCTTAAATAGTGAGACTTGTGTGTGTTGTACATATAAGTCTCTTTTTTGTTATTAGGAGGTAAAGATGCCCCGGAATTTTTACAATCAAAAAATTGAGGATGTTGCAAAGGACTTTGCGACATCTGTAGCTAGTGGTTTAAAAGCAAGTCAAATAGACGGGTTACTAGCAAAATATGGCTCTAATAGTTTGACCAGTAAAAAGAAAGTTAGCATTTGGCAACGCTTTTTAGCCCAATTTAAAGATTTCATGATCATTGTTTTGATAGTCGCAGCATTGCTTTCCGGCTTTGTGGCTCAAGAATGGACAGACGCAGCTATTATTATGATTGTGGTCATTTTGAACGCAGTATTAGGCGTTTTTCAAGAAACACGTTCTGAAGAAGCAATTAATGCTTTAAAGAAAATGGCTACTCCTAACGCCCATGTTCGGCGTGATGGTCAAATTGTGGAAATACCAAGTACGGAACTAGTACCTGGGGATGTGGTCTTGCTTGAAGCAGGTGATGTTGTACCAGCTGATTTGCGGTTGACTCTTACTAAAAGTCTCAAAATCGAAGAATCAGCTTTGACTGGTGAGTCCGTTCCAGTTGATAAAACTAGTGAAGCTGTTAATGAAGAAAAGGTAGCACTAGCCGACCAGGATAATATGGCATTTGCTAATACTAATGTCACATATGGGCGTGGTGAAGGTATTGTTACCGCAACAGGAATGACCACTGAGGTCGGCAAAATTGCCACAATGCTTAACAATACTGATGAAACGGATACACCATTAAAGCGTAATCTAAACCAGTTAGGCAAAACGCTAACTATCATGATTCTGCTAATCTGTGCTGTGGTCTTTGTTGTAGGCTTTTTTACCAAAAAAGGAACAGAACCAACAAATAAATTAGCAATCGATATGTTCTTAGTAGCTGTCTCACTAGCTGTTGCAGCAATTCCGGAAGGATTACCTGCAATCGTAACTATTATTTTGGCTCTAGGTACTCAGGTAATGGCCAAGCACAACTCAATTGTGCGTAAGTTGCCAGCAGTGGAAACGTTGGGAGCAACGGATATTATTTGCTCTGATAAAACAGGTACCTTAACTCAAAATAAAATGACGGTTGAACAGGTTTATTATGATAACCAGGTTCATAATTCTTCAAATAGCATTAATCATGATAATCATGCTTTGATGGCAATGGTTTTAGCTAATGATTCAAAACTTGATGATAACAATCAATTGTTGGGCGACCCAACTGAAACAGCTTTGATTCAGTATGCACTTGACCAAGAAATTGATGTGCATAATTTACTTGCAAAGCATAAGAGGCTCCAGGAAGTACCGTTTGATTCTGGTCGTAAATTAATGAGTACTATTAATGAAGACAGCGGTCAATATTTTGTAGCGGTTAAAGGGGCACCGGATCAACTGCTCAAACGGGTAACACGGATTGAACTTGATGGTAAAGTCAGTGAGATTACTGAGAAGCAAAAAGATGAAATTATGCTTTCAAATCAAAATATGGCTAAAAACGCCTTGCGGGTTTTGGGGCTAGCTTATAAACCAGTTGAACAATTATACGATGATCCTACAACTGATAATGTTGAGCAGGACTTGATTTTTGCTGGCTTGGTGGGGATGATTGACCCAGAACGTCCTGAAGCTAAAGAAGCTATTAAAGAAGCTCACAGTGCCGGCATTAGAACAGTTATGATTACAGGCGACTTTCAAGTCACTGCCCAAGCTATTGCAGAAAGGCTGGGGATTTTAAAGCCTGGTCAAGATGAACGGGTAGTTACCGGTGCACAGCTTGATGAATTTAGTGATGAGTACTTAGAAAAACATGTAACTGATTTTGATGTATATGCCAGGGTTTCTCCGGAACACAAAGTTCGTATTGTTAAGGCTTGGCAAGCTCAAGGCAAAATTGTAGCTATGACAGGAGACGGAGTTAATGACGCACCTAGTTTAAAACAAGCTGACATTGGTATCGGTATGGGCATCACTGGTACAGAAGTATCAAAAGGTGCCAGTGATATGGTTTTAGCAGATGACAACTTTGCTACTATCGTTGAAGCTGTTAAACAAGGACGTAAGGTCTTTAGCAATATTCAAAAAGCCATTCTTTACCTCATGAGTTGTAATGTCGGGGAAGTTTTAACAGTATTTATGATGACCATGCTGGGTTGGGATATTTTAGCTCCAGTGCAATTGCTGTGGATTAACTTGGTGACAGATACCTTACCAGCTATTGCTCTGGGACTTGAACCTGTTGAAAAAGGCATTATGAAACGGACACCACGGGGTAAAAAATCAAACTTCTTCAGTGGTGGCGTTGCCAGTTCAATTGTTTATCAAGGAATACTAGAAGGTGTCATTGTTTTAGCCACTTATCAACTAGGCCTAAATTTTGGCCCTCACATGGGTAACGCCAACCTGCAACATGCTGATGCTCTGACAATGGCCTTTCTTACATTAGGACTCATTCAACTGTTTCATGCTTTCAATTCTAAGTACATACACCAGTCTATTTTTTCTAAGCAAACATTTGCTAATAAATGGTTTAATTGGGCAATATTAATTTCAGCTGTGGTAATGGCTGCAGTAGAATTGCCGTTTATGACAAAATTTTTTGATGTCACAGAATTGAATTCCACACAATGGTTGATAGTTTTAGGTGCTGGATTTTGTATGATTGTAATAGTCGAAATTGTCAAAGCATTTCAACGTCTAGCAGGCAAAAAGTAGAAAGCTATATATAATAAAGAGTTCCGCAATCTTAATTTAGATTGCGGAACTTTTTTTGTTTATTTTGAAACAAGATCAGCTATTTTTGCTAAATATTCAGCATCAATTTGATCAAATCTATTGAAAATATTGCTGTCAAGGTCAAGAACGGCAAGAAGCTTCTTATTGTGAATAATAGGAACAACGATTTCTGAATTGGTATTAGCGTCACAGGCAATATGACCACTAAACCCGTGAACATTAGGCACAATTTGAATTTGCTGAGTCTTTGCAGCGACACCGCAGACCCCTTTTCCTAATTGAATATGCATGCAAGCGACTGGCCCTTGAAAAGGTCCTAAAATGAGCTCTTGATCCAGAAAACGATAAAATCCGGCATAACTTACTTCAGCTAAACTATTAAAAAGTAGTGCACTGATGTTACTCATGTTGGCAATTAAGTCGTGTTCACCTTGAAGAAGGTTGCCAGCCTGTTTTAAAAGTAATTTATAAGTTTTTTCTTTATCCATAAGTTTTCTCCTTAATTAGAGTGTATGCTAGTCAAACTATTTTTGGAAGAAAAAAATGCAAATAAGAGTATATTTTTCACAGATAATTTTAATTATAAATGGCATTTTTTGACATTAATTTATTATTAATGAACATACAAAAGCCCTTTTTATTACTGTACTTTCCCGTCGTAACGCTAACTATGTGACTTTCAAGTCAATGTGAATTAAGCAGATCTTTCTATAAATTTTTATTAAAAACACTGTATTACTTTTAAAATTCTTAACGGTTATAGTAAAATAGATTCTACAACTTATTATTTCATGCATTGATTATGAAAGGGGCGATGACAATGTCGATGATAGAGTTCCATGACGTGCAAAAATTTTATGGCCATTTTCATGCACTGCACGACATTAATTTAGAGATTGATGAAGGCGAAACGGTGGTTCTGATTGGACCATCTGGTTCAGGTAAGAGTACTTTAGTACGGACCGTAAACGGGCTTGAATCAATCCAGAAAGGTAAGTTAGTAGTTAACGGTCACGATCTTTCAGATCCAAAGACCAACCTCAACATCTTACGGAGTGATGTTGGGATGGTTTTCCAGCACTTTAATTTATACAAAAATAAAGATGTACTGGAAAATATCATGCTGGCTCCCAGAATAGTAAGCCACATGCCTGAAGAAGAAAATAAAAAACAGGCGTTAGATTTACTTGATATGGTTGGGCTACGCAAATGGGCACATAATATGCCTTCACAAATTTCTGGTGGTCAAAAGCAGCGTGTTGCTATTGCCAGAACATTGGCAATGAGACCAAAACTAATTTTATATGATGAACCAACTTCTGCTCTTGATCCGGAAATGATTGATGATGTTTTACAAGTTATGAAGAAAGTTACCACTGAAAGTGGTATGACTTCATTAATTGTTACTCACGAAATGGGCTTTGCTAAAGAGGTGGCAAATAGAGTTATCTTTATGGATCAAGGTCGAATTGTTGAGGATGATGATAGCGAAAGCTTCTTTAAGCAGCCTAAGACGGAGCGGGCACAACAATTTTTGAGTAAAATTATTTCTCACTAAGGAGGCCAATTATGAAAAAGAAATTTTGGCTGTTTCCTTTATTAGCATGTATTTTGATGTTAACCGGTTGTGGTAAAAGTCTTAGTGATCAATCTGTTTTAAATAATGCCAAACAAGCAAATACTATTGTTTGGGGTGTTAAAGGTGATGTTAAACTTTTTGGCTTAATTGATGTTAAGGATGGTCAGCAAAAGGGTTTTGATGTTGATATGGCAAAACATATCACAAAGCATATATTAGGACCTCAAGGAAAAGCTGAGTTTGTAACAACAACCTCTCAATCCAGAATTCCACTTTTAAAGAACGGAAATGTGGATGCCGTTATAGCCACAATGTCAATCACGCCCGAGCGTAAAAAGATTATTTCTTTTTCAAAGTCATACTTTGATGCGGGTCAGTCACTTTTAGTTCCTAAAGATTCTTCAATTAAGAGTACAAAGGACCTTAATGGCAAGACAGTTATCGGTGTTGTCGGTGCCAACTCGGTTGAAAACATTAAAAAGGTGGCTCCAAGAGCAAAAGTGATTGAATTGCAAGACTATGCTCAGGCAATGAACGCTTTAAAATCACATCAGGGGGATGCATTAACTACTGATAACGGAATTTTATTTGGGTTAGCAGTTCAAAATCCAGGCTACGAAGTTCGTGGTGGCACTTTTACTGTTGAACCTTACGGTGTTGCGGTTAATAAGGGACAAACCTCATTTACTGAAGCTGTAGACAAGGCAGTTCTTGAGATGCAGCATGATGGTGAATATAATCGCTTAATTAAAAAGTGGTTTGGCGATGTTCCAGGATTTAAGTATAAGGAGCTGTATCGCCGATGATTAATATTTTTTCAAAATTCAGCAGCCAGCTGTTTGTTGGCTTGGGCTGGACAATACTATCTAGTGTAATTGCTTTATTTTTCAGTTTAATAATTGGCACAATATTTGCAATTATGGAAGTTGTTCCAAGTAAAGTAATGCGTGTAATTGGACATGCTTATGTGGAAATAATGCGTAACATTCCTTTGCTTGTAATCACTATGTTTTTCTACTTGGTAATTCCGATGTATGTTGTCAAAATCAACGGTTTTACAGCTGGTACAATTGGGTTAACTCTGTATACTTCTGCTTTTATTGCCGAGACAATTCGTTCAGGAATTCAATCAGTTTCCGGCGGTCAAATGGAAGGTGCGAGATCAACTGGTATGACCTACTGGCAGGCAATGCGTTATATAATTTTGCCTCAAGCATTCAAGATAGTAATACCACCTTTAGGAAATCAGTTTGTTAACTTGGTCAAAAATTCTTCAGTTCTAGCCTTTGTAGCAGGATTTGATTTAATGTACCAAGCAAATTCAATTGCATCAACAACTTTTGACACTATTAACAGTTATTTAGTTGTAGGTGTTCTATATCTGATTGTTACACTGCCTATTAGCTATTATATGCGGCATTTGGAAAAGAAATTAGGTTAAAAGGAGGTACTAGAAAATGCAAAATTGGGTGAACGCCTTTTCGTGGCTTAATGTGCGCTTTTTGTTGATGGGCCTCTGGGTAACTATTTACATCTCCGTAATTTCAGTCATTCTAAGCTTTATTATTGGTTCCATTTTAGGAATAATTAGATATTCTAAAATTAAATATGTTTCAGCAATTGTAGGTTTCGTTATTGATATTATTCGTAACATTCCTTTGCTGCTAATTATCTTTTTTACTTATTTTGGACTACCAAACTTTGGCTTAAGGCCGGAAACAATACCAGCGGCGATTATTGCAATGACAGTATTTGAATCCTGCATGATTGCAGAAATTGTGCGTTCAGGTATTCAGTCTGTTTCTATCGGTCAGATGGAAGGCGCAAGATCAACTGGCATGTCTTTTGTTCAGGCATTATGGCATGTTGTATTGCCTCAGGCTTATAAAAACATGATTCCAACAATTATCAGTCAGTTTGTTTCTCTGATTAAGGATACATCTCTGGCAACAATCATTGTTGTGCCTGAAATGATGCAACATGCACAAGTCATTTATGGTCAGAATGCAAATTATATTTTGCCTATGTTTGCTGCCTTAGCTGTATTGTACTTTGCGGTTTGCTTTACACTTTCAATTGTTGGTAGTATGATTGGCAAACATTTATCTTAAATAAGAATTTAATTAGCAATTATTAAAAAGCATTTCACTAATTTGTGAAATGCTTTTTTTGCATACTTTGATGTATAGGCAATTGGTTTATACCAGTTCACAAACTTTTTATTAATTTTTTACTAAGTGATCATTTTTATTAAATAATTTTAAGAAAACTCTTGACATATTAAAAACTAGCGATTATCTTATAATATAACATCATATAACAAGAATGATTGAGAGGTTAAAAATGAAAAAAGAATATCAACAAGAAATTAAGAACGCCCTTGCCGCTACAGAGAAGCTTGATGGCATTAATCATGTTTATTTTGTAGCTTGTGGAGGATCTATGGCTTTTATGCAGCCAGCTGAATATATTTTCAATCGTGAATGCGATATTCCAGCTACGATTTTACCTGCACGAGAATTCACAACCCGTAATCCTCACGATTTAGGCAAGCACAGTTTAGTTGTTTCTTGTTCACATTCTGGTACTACACCAGAAACAAATGAAGCAGTCAATTTTGCCAAAGGTAAAGGGGCTTTAACAGTTGGCATTACCTACACGGCAGGTTCTGACTTAGACAAGAATTCAGATTTCACTTTGCATTATAGCTGGGGCAAAGGAACGGATGCTTCTGATTTAAATAATGGAGTTTTATATGGTTTCTTGTTTAGCTTATTGAAGTCTGTAACTGGTGATAATAAATATGAAAAAGGCCTGAAGGCTCTGGATAGTTTAGAAACTATGGCTGATAGGGTAAGGAAGCAATTTGGCGAAACTGCTAAGAAGTGGACCAGTGAATTAAAACGTGAAAAATTAATTTATGCTGTAGGTTCAGGTATTAATACTGGAGAAACATATTCATTTTCAGCATGCTGGCTTCAAGAAATGCAATGGATTCATAGTGGTTACATCAATTCTGCCGAGTATTTCCATGGTCCATTTGAAGTAACAGATTTTGATGTGCCTTTTATCATTTGTAAGGGATTAGGCGTTACTAGAAAGATGGATCAACGTGTAATCGATTTTGCCAAAAAGCATAGTCAAAAAGTTTATGTGATTGACGACGCTGACTTTGATATGCATGAAGTAGATGACGACTTTAAAGAATACTATTCTCAGATTCTTTCAGGAGTAGCTTTCCGTCAATTAGCCGAAGGATTTGCTTATGAAAGAGGACACTCATTAGATGTTCGTCGTTATATGGGACACCTCAATTATTAAAAAGGCTGCAAATCATGAAAATAATTGCAGTTGGTGACAATGTGGCTGACACATACATCAAGCAAAAGGTATTTTTCCCAGGCGGAAATTGTGTCAATGTAGCAGTTGATGCCAAAAAGGCAGGAGCTGACGTATCAGCTTACCTGGGAATGTTTGGAGATGACGATCGGGCACAGCATATTAAACAATCTTTAGCAGAAGAAAATGTGGAACTCATTAATTGTCGAGAGGTCTATGCGCCTACAGCACAACCTCGAGTTATTCTCACAGATGATGGTGATAGAACTTTTGCCCCTGGTCCTAAAAATTCAGTAATGCATTTGTTGTCCTTAAGACTTACCCCGACAGATTTTGCTGAAATAAAAAAATTTGATGTGGTTCATGTTGGAATTGATTCGGGAATTGAAAATTATCTTGATGAACTGCATCATATTACTAAAGTATCATTTGATTTTTCAGATTCTCGTAATGAAAGTTATTTTAAACGTGTTTTGCCGTTTGTAGATTATGCTTTCTTTTCTGGTTCAGAGATGTCTGATGAACAAGTGGAAGGATTTGCTAAAAAATATTTAACTTTAGGACCAGAAGTCATTGTTATAACCCGGGGTGCCAAGCCAGCTTTCTTGTTGACATCGCAAGAGTCCCTTTATCAAGAACCACAAACTGGGAAGATTGTCGACACGATGGGAGCAGGTGACAGCTTTATTGGTGGCTTTCTAGTTTCCTATTTGAATCAAAAAAATTTGCAAGAAGCTGCTTTAGCTGCTAGTAAAAATGCTGCAGCTACTTGCCAACTATCTGGTGGCTTTGGTCATCAGAAATCTTTTTAGAAAAGAGTGATATTTATGAAAAAAAGTGCTTTGCTTGCCACTGCGATTGCATGTGTAGGTTTGCTAATCACAGGATGCCAGAAAAATTCTAGTTCTGGTACTAAAAATCAAGATAAAATTACCGTTGTGCAAAATGCAACAGTTGACTCTCTTGACCCAATTTTAGCGTATCAAAACACCTCTTCAACTGTTGTAGCTAACACAATAGAAGGGCTTTATACTATTGATGCCCACGATAAGCCCCAATTGGCATTGGCCTCTAAAGTTAAAACGAGTAATCATGGACTCACTAAGACTTTTACTATTCGTAAAAACGCCAATTGGTCAAATGGTGATCCTGTAACGGCTAATGATTTTGTTTTTGCCTGGCGGCGGTTGTCTGATCCTAAGATTGCCTCAGCCTTTAACTTCCAACCAGGTGCTGCTGGCATTAAAAACGCTAATGACATTGTAGCTGGTAAGAAGCCGGTTAAGTCATTGGGCGTTAAGGCAGCAGGTCCTAAAACTCTAGTAGTGCAATTGGATCATGTTGTACCTTACATGAACAAATTGTTGGCATTCAGTGATTTTGCCCCTGTCAATCAGAAATACTTCCAAAAAACTGGTAAAAAATTTGCACAAGATTCCAATCACTTAATTTACTCCGGTCCATATCAAATCAAGGATTGGAAATTAGGTGATAACACTATCCAGTTAGTTAAAAATCCTAAGTATTGGGATGCCAAAAATGTCAAAATTAAGAATGTTAAGCTTGATATTATTACCGATCCCGAAAAAGCAGCTATCGCTTTCGAAAACGGTAGTGCAGACTATGTTCACTTAAGCGGTCAGCTTGTTTCTAAATATCGTAAAGATAAGAACTTTGTCAATGATGTTGGTAATTTTACCCAGTACATTATGTTTAATTTGAAAAAGCCAGGATTAGATAACGCTGATCTGCGTAAGGCAATTTCTTGCAGTATTAACAGGAAAGAAATAACGACTCATATTCTAAAAGATGGCTCAATTCCTTCTCATTCAATGGTTATGAAAGATTTGGTTAAGAATCCGGCCACTGGTAAAGACTTTGCGGATGAATCAACTACTAATCTTTACGAGTACTCACCAGCTCAAGCTAAGAAGTATTGGAATAAGGCCAAGAAAGCAACCAATCTCAGGTCGTTTACCCTGCTTTATGATGACAGTGATCCCTCATATGCTAATGTAGCAGCTTATATCAAAGCACAAGTTGAAAAGCATCTTCCTGGCATGAAAGTGACGTTGCAGCAAGTAGCAAAGAAGACCAGAACTGATAAGATGTCGAAAGCTACTTATGATGCTACTTTAACTCGTTGGGGACCAGATTATGCCGATCCAACAGCGATCTTGAGTATGTATCAATCTAAGAACGACAGTAATTACGGCCGCTGGGCAAATTCAGAATTTGATAAGTTAATGGCTCAATCTGATCAAACAACTGATCAAGCTAAGAGATATAAATTGCTTCTTAAAGCAAATAATATCCTAATTGACAGTGCCTCTTGCCCACCGCTATATCAAATTGGCGCACCGGTTTTGCAAAGAGCAAATATTAAAGACTTACCGATGCATATTGCCGGTGTACCATTCTTCTTCAAATATGCTTCAATTAAATAATTTCACTATAAGTATTAACGGGGCTGGGATACAATCTCAGCTCTGTTTGCTTATTTAAGAAGATAGGAGGGAAAAACTTGAAAAAGTATGTCTTGAAAAGAATCTTAATTGCAGTGATTACTTTATTTTTGATTACTTTGATTCTTTTTATTATGGAAAAGGCTATGCCCGGTTCGCCATTTAATGATGAGAAAATGTCACATGCTCAAGTAGCAGCACTTTATCATAAATATGGTTTGGATGGTCCGGTGCCATTACAGTTTTTTAATTACTTAAAAAATATGTTGTCTGGCGATTTTGGTGTTTCGTACACAGTTCAGGTTAATACGCCGGTTACTACAATGATTATGCAACATTTTATTATTTCACTCCAGATAGGTTTACAGGCTACTGTACTAGGCTCAGTTTTAGGCTTTCTGATGGGAATTTTGGCAGCGATCAAAAGAGGTACAATTTGGGATAACTTAATGACTGGCATTTCTGTTTTAGGAATAAGTCTCCCTAACTTTGTGGTAGCTTTGATTGTTTCAATCATATTTTCTTACAAGTTGATGGTCTTTCCGGGAACA
Organism: Lactobacillus laiwuensis; assembly: GCF_019972835.1. Taxonomy (GTDB): domain Bacteria; phylum Bacillota; class Bacilli; order Lactobacillales; family Lactobacillaceae; genus Lactobacillus; species Lactobacillus laiwuensis. Next base: position 47,294 of record NZ_BPPB01000006.1, read on the forward strand.
TATCAACCCAGTCAGCCATTTGTTTCCAGTATTCTGCCAACAATAGCATTGAGTACTTTTACTATGGCAAGCATTGAACGATATGTTAGAAATGACATGATTGATATTATGAATTCCGATTATTATCGTTTGGCGGATTCAAAGGGAATAAAAAAGTTCCAATTAATCGGACATCATGTTATCAGAAACACTCTAATTTCAGTTATTACAGTATTAGCACCGCTGATGATTGATCTACTTGCAGGAAGTATGGTAATTGAAAAAGCTTTTGCTATCCCAGGCCTAGGTACTTTGTATATTAGTGCTATACAAGCTAATGACTATAATGTAGTCTTAGGTATAACTTTCTTTTATGCAGTGCTTTTTATCAGCATTATGCTAATTGTTGACATTCTCTATGGATTAATAGATCCACGTATTAGATTAGATGAGGGCAAATAATTATGACTAATATAGAAAATGATGATTTTGAATTTGCCCATAAATCTGAAACGGTTGACCATTATTCTGGTAAATCTTATTCATATGGGCAGTTGGTTTGGCATCGCTTTTTAAGAAATAAGGGTGCGGTGATTAGCGCAGTTGTTTTAATTATTATTGCTTTAATAGCTGTTCTGGCACCTCATCTTAGTCAATACTCACCCACTACACCGTATCCTAACCAGTCTAATTTAGCTCCTGGTGTTAATGGTCATTGGTTTGGAACAGATAATTTAGGCAGAGATATTTTTGTAAGAGTTGCTGCTGGCACTTCAGTTTCACTACGAGTGGCTCTGGTGGCTATGGCAATTGATCTGGTTATTGGTACTAGTTATGGCCTGATTTCAGGATATTTTGGTGGCAAAATTGATTTATTCATGCAAAGAATAACAGAAATTCTCAGTACTATTCCTATGATCATTATTGTTACTTTGCTGGTTTTGGTCATGAAACCTGGTCTAGTAAGCATAATTACGGCAATGATGATTGTCGGTTGGATTAATATGAGTAGAATAGTTCGCGCACAGGTGTTGGAACTGAAAACCAGCGAGTATGTTTTGTCTGCAAAGACAATGGGCGAATCTGATATTAAAATTATTTTCTCTCAAATTTTACCCAATACATTAGGACAAATAATTACCACATTCATGTTATCTATTCCGAATGCCATTTTTTTAGAAGCATTCTTGGCCTTTATCGGTTTAGGTGTTCCGGCACCGTTAGCATCACTAGGAACGATGATCAATGATGGTTATACCCAGGCTATCGTTTACCCGTACATGGTTATTTTCCCCGTTTTGTTTTTAGCATTAATTATGCTAAGTTTTAATATTATTGCAGATGGTTTACGGGATGCTATTGAAGGAAGTTAGGTAAGATCATGACTGAAACAGTTTTAGAAATAAAAAATTTACAAGTGGCCTACCATACCGAGCATGGAGAAGTGCAAGCTGTCAGGGGGATAAGTTATCAGGTAAAAAAGGGTGAAACAGTTGCTTTAGTCGGTGAATCCGGTTGTGGTAAGTCAGCAAGTGTTAAACCAATCATGGGCGAAAAAGAGGCCAATCAAATAATTAAAGCCGGTGAGATCAATTTCACTTATCAGACTGAAAATGGTCCTCAAACTGTTGATTTATTAAAAATTAGTCCCAAGATTATGCAAAATCGCATTAAAGGCAAAGAAATAGCAATGGTTTTTCAAGACCCGATGACCTCTCTTGACCCAACCATGAAAATTAATAAACAAATTGCTGAGGCAGTTAAGTCTTCTCATCCTGAGATGAATAAGGATCAAATCAATGAACGAGTGCTTAGCTTAATCGAAACCGTTGGCATTCAAAACATGAAGGTTGTGCAAAACCAATATCCACATCAGCTTTCTGGAGGCATGAGACAGAGAATTGTTATTGCCATAGCCTTGGCCGGAAATCCTAGTTTACTGATCTGTGACGAGCCAACTACGGGTTTGGATGTTACTATCCAAGCTAAAATTTTGAACCTGATTAAAGATATCCAGAAGAGTAGGAAATTATCTGTCATTTTTATCACTCATAATCTGGGAGTAGTTGCTAATATTGCAACCTATGTGAACGTCATGTACGCTGGAAAAATAGTTGAGACAGGAACAAGCCAAGATATCTTTTTTGAACCTCGCCACCCATATACCTGGGGTTTGCTTGAATCAGTACCTGATATCAATGAAAAAGTTGACGAACTGCCAACAATTGCAGGCACGATTCCAGATTTAACACAACCAATTGTTGGTGATGCTTTTGCTCCAAGAAATAAGTACGCCCTAAACATTGATTTTAAAAAGCAACCACCAATGTTTAAAATTAACGACCACCATTACGCTGCAACTTGGCTCTTAGATAAGAGGGCTCCTAAAGTACCAATTCCAGCAGTTTTGCAGGAAAGAATTTCAAAAATGAAGGGGGGCATCATAAGCAATGACTAAAAATATCTTAGAAGTTCATCATTTGAAGCAATATTTTCCCGTTGCAAATAAAAAAATAGTTAAGGCAGTTGATGATGTTTCCTTTAATATTGCTAATGGAGAGACTTTTGGCCTGGTAGGTGAGTCAGGAAGTGGCAAGACCACTATTGGACGCTCCATTATTCGCCTTTATTGGCCTACAGCAGGTGAGGTCATTTTTGAAGGTGAACAAATAGCAGGTCAGTTAAGTAAAAAGCAGACTGCCAAATTGCGCAAAGACATGCAAATGATTTTTCAAGATCCTATGTCTTCACTAAATCCTCGCAAAAAAGTCGGTGATATAGTTAAACTAGGCTTAGATATTCATTATCCAGAATTATCTAAGGATGAAAAACTGCAAAAGGTTATAGAAATGCTCAAAGTAGTCGGACTTGATTCATCCTTTGTTAATCGTTACCCACAAGAACTTTCAGGTGGTCAAAGACAAAGGGTTGGCATTGCCAGAGTGGTTATTATGCATCCTAGACTTATTATTGCGGATGAAGCTATTTCTGCTTTGGATGTTTCAGTACAAGCTCAAGTTGTTAACCTTCTCCAAAGAATACAACGAGAAAGTGGCAGCGCCATGCTCTTTATTGCCCATGACTTGGCAATGGTCAAACATATTTCAAGTCATATAGGTGTAATTCACTTGGGGCATATTGTCGAAATTGGGCCCACAGAAGCAATTTTTGATGATCCTGTACACCCTTATACTAAAAGTTTGCTAACTGCTATTCCCACTACTAATCCAGTAGCAGAACAAAATAAAAAATTATCAAATTATCACGCTTTTAGGCAACAATATGAAAATAAAGAAATGGCAGATTTAGGCAATGGTCACTATGTAATAGACGATGGTTCGTGGACTAAGTAAAACCCTTTATGATAAAATATTGATAAATAATTTTTAATATTATCAAGAAAAGGAAAAACAGATGCCACGTCCTAAAACCAAGCAAGAATTAGTTGATGCAAGTAATTCGTCATACCAAAGAATAGTTGATTTAATTGCTAAGTTACCGGAAGAAGCTCGAACTGGCAGTTTTAATTTTGATACGAGTAAGTTAAAAGAAGCCCATTGGAAAAGAGATCATAATGTACGCGATGTTTTGATTCATTTATATGAATGGCAAGAATTGTTGCTAGAATGGGTTAAAAGCAATCAATCTGAAGAAAGCAAAGAATTTTTGCCTGAAGGGTACAATTGGCGCAATTATGGTGAAATGAATCAAGAATTTTGGCAAAAACACCAATCTACCTCACTTGCGGAAGCAGAAAAGCTACTGGCAACTAGTCATAAACAAACAATGGCTTTGCTTGCTACCTTTACAGAAGAACAACTCTTTCAAAAAAATGTTTTTCCTTGGACTGGTAATAATGCATTGGGTACTTACTTCATTGCAAATACTAGCAGTCATTATGATTGGGCTTTAAAAAAGTTACGAAAATATCAAAGATCCTTGAAATAAGGGTTCATGAAAACCGTTAGCGTAAAAGCTGACGGTTTTTATTTTGAATGGGCTACTTATAAATGAATTAGAGTTTGGTCAAGTTATTTATATAAAATATTAGTGAGAAAACATATACAGCTAAGGCTTTAGGCGATATTATAGGACTTAAAATATTTTTAGAGTCCTTTAATTAGCATAATCTCCCAAACTTTTCATACAGTTATAATTTAAAATGACTGTTATACTAATCTTTGAGTTTGTTATTTCCATTTTAATTTAGTAATATTGAATGATTAAGGAAGTGTGATAATGAATTCTGTCAAAACAATTGCTGGTGTACCACTTTACAAAAAAATTTACTTAGATATTAAACAAAAGATTCAGCAAAATATTTTAAAAACTGACGAAAAATTACCAAGTGAACAATATTTGTGTCAAAAATATCAGGTTAGCAGAATAACAGTGCGGAAAGCTCTGAAGTTATTGACTGATGAAGGACTAGTAGTTACTATCCAGGGTAAAGGATCCTATGTCAATGTTAAAAAATTGACGGGGAGGCTGGAACAAATTGAAGGATTTTCTGAATTTGCTGAGTCGCGGTCTAAGACAAATAAAAAGATCATTTTAAAAAGAGAAATATTACAAAATGCTAAAATTGCTAAGATTTTACAATTGCCTGAGCAAACAGACTTAGTCTACATTAAAAGAATATCTCAAACAGGAAATGTACCCATGGCAATTGATGAAGCCTGGCTATCAGCTGAACGCTTTCCGGAATTACTTACAAATATTCATGAAGATACCTCACTATACCAATACCTAGCAGATAAGTACCATGAAACTTTAGCAAGTTCATATCGCGAAATCAGCACTATCCTACCCAGTAGTGAACAAGCTAGATTACTGGCATTAACTAATGTAGTACCACTTTTTGATGTAAACAAGACTGTTTACAATCAGTTTGATCAGCCGCTGGAATTTTCTCATTATGTTGTAAGAGGAGATAAAATGGTTTATACTATCGACTCCAAAAATGACAGCAATATTTATTTTAACCACAAAAAGTAATTGTATTTAAAAAACTTTCCATTATGCTTAAAAATGCACAGCTGAATAATAAATTCAGCTGTGCGTTTTGTTATTTTTTAGGCTTTAAATGTTGAGAGTAGGTACAAATATTATTTTGTATAAAAGTATGTGGCTGAGTTTGAAAAACACAATTAGGAAAGGAATGCTGCATAATAGCTTGGCCTAAATTGAGTAAAACTAAGTTATCAATTTCAACATTTTTATCAATATCTTGAGCAATTTCCCCTGTTTTTTGCATTTGTTCAAACTTTTCAGCTAAAATTTTTCTGATTAAATCGAGGAAATTTTTAATCACTGTTTGCAATTCTGGCAAATTTTGAGATTCACGAATACCAGTTAAAAACAGTGCTAAATGCTGCTTTATAAAATTTTGGTAGATAATGGAAAAATTCATAATATCCTTATCTAAATCGCCAACTAATTGATAGTTTTTGCCGATCAGTTTAATATCATTTTGATATTCAGATATAAGCTGCTGTAAAATGCCGTGTTTATCTTTAAAATGCCTAAACAGGGTACTTTCATTAACTCGAGCCACTTGGGCAATTTTTTTAGTAGTGGTTCTTTGATAGCCATTATGAATTAATAATTGTGAAAAAGCTGTTAATATTCTTTGTTCAACATCACCGCTCATTTTGACTACCCACCTTAACTCAACTCTTGAATTTTCAATATTGACTGCTTGTGTCTAATTGTAACAATTATCACATTAACTAACAAGGCACCAAATATAAAACACATAATCGAATTTGTTATTGTGTTAAAAAATCTACTACTATAAGTTAAAATCATTTTGTGTTCTTTAGTAGACTTGTGAGAAATATTGAGCTGCCGTAAAGTAGGCATCTAAGCCTCTAACTGAGTATCGTTTCTTTTTCCTAAGAAGACCTAATTTAGCGCGAAAATAAAAATCATAACCAAAAAAATTTCAGTTATGATTTTAAATTTATTCAAAATACTTTTCTACTTTGTCGCTAACAATAAAATTAGGAAAGCTAATGTATCAAACAGGAAGTGGACTAAAAAGCTGACCCAGATATTATGGGTTTTGATGAAAGCCCAGTTTAAAACTAAACGAGTAAATGCTAAACCCAATATGACATAGCCCAGATTGTAGTCATAAGTTGAAAGATGGAGTAGGGCAAAAATTAGGGCAGAAGCAACATTACCCCATAATAGTGGATAAACTAAATTAATAGAGTCAGCTAACTGGGTCACAGCTAATAAAGGCATGATTGCTAAGAACTCTTCACCTAGTATTTGGATCGCGCTGCTAAGGCGTTGATAAAGGAAAATTAGCCAAACATGTGGCGTCTTCATAGTCAATCCTGCAGCTGCATTACCCGAAACAGAGCCAAATAATTTTTGCGAAATTGTGCCTGATAAAACGGATACGATATAGGCAAAGATAAAGAAGACAAGAATCCAAAGCCATTCTTTAGCATGTGGTACATGAAATAATTGGTGCCATCTTTTGTCAGTAGCAATTTGTACACCGATTATTTGAATTATTAAAAAAATGGTTACAATTAACAATTGAAAACAAGCAGCTGCTAACGAGGGATGATTTTCATCAAAGATCAAGTAATCTGGCACTTGTATACCAGGCATGACTAAACAACAGTATGCAATTATGTTAGAAAATAATATTAATAACCATTTTTTACCAGATAAGTGAAATGAATTTGTTAAATTATTTGTCATTGAAATTCCCCTTTTTATTTTTGATTCTATATTGCCACTTTAAAAAATACAATTGCAAAGCTTGTGAAAAATAAAACAAGATGATTTTATCTAGTTCTTTGCTTAAATTTTGATATTTCAACTTAAAGATTAATTTGCACAAACAGAGACTAGTGGTACATGTGTTACAATTAATTATATTAAGATTGAAATTTTATTGTGAAAATTATAAACAATTTATTTTATTCGCTAAGATATAATCGCTGTATATGCACAATAATATCAAATGGAATTTTAAGGAGGCTACTTATGAAAAAGGTTACTATCAATGATCAGGTCTTGCCAGCTTTAGGTATTGGAACTTGGGAAATGGGGGATAGCCCCAAAGTTAGAGAAGAAGAAATCAAAGCTATTCGAGCAGGACTTGATGCCGGCTTAAAGGTGATTGACACAGCCGAAATGTATGGCAATGGTCGTTCGGAAGAATTGGTGGCTGAGGCTATAAAACCTTATCAAAGAGCAAAAATATTTCTAATTTCCAAGGTTTTGCCACAAAATGCTTCTAGCCATAAAATGCGCCAAAGCTTAGAAGCTAGTCTTAAAAGGTTACAAACTGATTATTTAGATTTGTATCTATATCATTGGCGCGGAATGGTGCCACTGGCAGAGACTGTTTTAGAACTGCAATCCTTACAAGATGAAGGTCTTATTCGTTCTTGGGGCGTATCGAACTTTGACATTGATGATATGCAGGAACTCTGGCGGGTGCCGAACGGTCAAAACTGCGTTGCTAATGAGGATTTGTATAATTTAGAAACCAGGGGAATTGAATATAGTCTTTTACCTTGGCAAAGAGAACATCACGTTCCACTAATTGCTTATAGTCCTTTAGGACGTGGACCAAAAATGGGCAGCACAATGATGAAAAATGGGGCGGTCTTACAGGTAGCCGAAAAACACGAGGCAAGTCCTTATCAGATTTTATTGGCTTGGGTAATGCAACAGCCAAACGTTTTAGCGATACCAAAAAGTAGTAGTTCAAAGCATTTATTGTCTAATCTGAAAGCCTTAGATATTGAGTTAACTTCGGAAGACTTACAAATTTTGGAACAAGCTTATCCGAAACCTGATCATAAAGAACCCCTGGCAATATATTAAAAAATAGTGCTTGGTACTGCTTTTTATTTATCTAAAATGGTTACGATTATATCCCAGAGCATGTGATATGTGACTGGTATCCAGATGTTTTTACTTTTAATAAATAGCCAGCCAAAAATTATTCCTAAAATAAAAACAGTAACAAAACTGCCAGAAGTGAAATTTTCTATTAAAGTATGAGTCTGATACCAAATTGGGAAATGAATACATAAAAAGAGCAAGTTATTGACGATTAGCGCTAACCAAGTTGACATTTTCTTTAGCAGAGCATTTAAAATCCAACCGCGGAACACCAATTCTTCCGTAATGCCAACTATCAGGAATTTATCAATGAAATCACTGGGCTTGAATTGCGGGTTAATTTTAAAGCCACCGTTTTCTAAGTAAAGTATAATAGCTAAATAGATAAGCATTATCACGATACCCGCAAAATATGGCCATAAACGGCAATGATTTTTGAACATTTGCGGGTACTCAATTTTTAGTTGAGACGAATACTTTTTAATTAAAATAAATGCGGGAATGCTCCAGGTAATAAATTTAACTAGCGAACTCAATAAAACTTGAGGCAAAGTATTGCTGGTATAGCCCCAATATGCGAGTTCTTCGATAGTCCACCAGAGATAAAAAATAGCCAGATATATTATTAAAACTTTATTTGGTACAGTGTTTTTGCTATTCATTTTTGCCTTTTTTAAAGTCTATAGTAAATTCTGTTTTTATTGTGATTGATTATGTGAGCAATGGCAAATTGTTGAAAAATAGCAGCTAATAAATTATTTATAAGCTATAATCATTAAAAAACTAAAAAATAAAGTAAAAAAGCTTGAGTTCTCTCAGGCTTTTTCTGTACTCTTATACTAGGTAAGAGATTGGGAAGTTGAATAATGAAGAGTTTTTTGTTTCGTTTATATTTAGCGGCAATGAAATTAATTGCTCGCTTTACACCAGTGCAAGATAATGAAGTGGTGATTCTTAATGGCGCAGGTAGATCAGGGTCAAATGGTTATTTGTTTGGTAAATATTTGCAAAAGAATCATCCCGAATACGAGGTTACCCTTGTAGAACCATGGCCATCTTCACATTTATCCTTAAAAACTTGGCGCCAAATTGGTGCAGCAAAGTTTGTACTAACGACACACCAGCCATTTAAAGTTCATGCTAGACAAATCAATATTCAGTTCTGGCACGGCATTCCCCTCAAGCGCATGGGATTTATGGCTAATAATACTAGTCGCAAAACTGATCGGCATAATGCTAATTTGTGGCAAAAAAATGCTGACGTTGTTTGCTCAAGCAGTGATTTATACGAAAGTCTAATGAGTGCCTGCTGCGCGATTGAAACTAACAAATATCGAAAAACTGGGTTTCCTCGTCTTGATGCCTTGAAAAATCCTGCTATTAGTAAAAAGAAATTATTAACTGACTTATTCAAAGCTGAGGATAATGATGCTCAAATTGGAATATACATGCCAACTTTTCGTTATGAAATGGATGATCGACAAATTATGACGCAAGTTGAGCAGGGTAATTTCTTTGCATTGCCTGATTTTGATGCTGTGAAGCTGAATAATTCTTTAAAAAAGAACCATCAGTTTTTAATAGTAAAGTTGCATCCCTATGAAATGAACCTGTTTAAACACCTGCGGAGCAGCTTTTCAAATATTGCCTTTCTCAATAACGACTATTTGTATCAACTTAATATTGATTTATATGAAATTTTAGGTAATACAGACTTTTTAATTACTGATTTTTCTTCGATTTATTTTGATTATCTAAACATTGACAAACCAATCATATTTATTACCAATTATTTGCGGCAATACGAAAAAAAACGAGGGCTTTTAATGGGACCTTATGAAGAAATTGTGCCTGGACTATGTGTGAAAACGCAGCAGGAGCTGATTAAGGCACTTGTAATGCCTGATCAATTCAGTCAAAAGCGGCACTACTGGCTTAATTTAACTAATGAGGTGCAGGCTGATTCAAATTGTGAAAATGTATTTAAGTTGTTAAAAAATAGAGGGTAAATTGTGAAAAGAACATTTTTAAACATTCTATATAATGCGGTTTACCAAATATTTTTGGTATTAGTACCGTTAATAACCGTGCCTTACCTTTCCAGAATTTTGGGTCCTAAAACATATGGTATTTATAGTAATGTGAATAATATTGTTCAGTTCTTAATGATATTCTGTACACTGTCTGTGTCATATATTGGTATGAGAACAATTTCGCAGATCAGAGCTTTTGGCAGTGGTCAAGATCTAACGAAAGCTTTTTGGGGATTGTGGTACTTTCAGGCTATTGCTGGTTTTGTGACAATTGCGTTAGTAATTTCCGTAACCAGTTTTTTCCATATTAAGTACGGTCAATATTTGTTATTAATGGTGCCTTACCTCATTTCAGCCCAAGTAGATATTTCCTGGTTCTTTCAGGGACTGGCTGATTTTGGCCGAGTGGTTTTAAAAAATACTGCCGTTAAACTAGTATCTGTTATCTTGATTTTATTATGGGTTAAAAGTCCCGGTGATCTTTGGAAGTATATGTTGATTATGTCGGTTTCAACTATGTTAGGGTCATTTGTCTTTTGGTTTGATATACACCGTTATGTAGGTGGACCGGTCAAACACTTTTACCAATATCGCGCGACTGTTAAAGCAATCTTTACCCTTTTAATTCCGCAAATTGCCACGCAAATTTATACCTCGCTTGACAAGCCTATTTTAGGACTTTTTCAAAATTCCACTCAGGTTGCCTTTTACGACAATTCCCAAAGAATTTCCAATATGGTTTTGGGAATTGTGACCAGTATTTCCTTAGTGATTATGCCTAAAATGGCGGGTGAAGGTAAAAAAGAACAACGAATAGTTTTAAAAAAATCTTTGGAAGCGACAGTGATGCTAGGGACATTATTTGCAGTTATTATTATGGCGAATACTAAAGAATTTGTGCCTTTCTTTTTTGGGCATAAATTTATCCCAATGACGCCTTTGATGTTCTTCTTCACTTTGACCATCATAATGATTCCAACAGGTGGAGTTTTTGCTAACCAATTTGCCCTTGCTAATCACCGAGACCGAGATTATGCTATTCCCGTGATAGTCGGCGCAGTGTTAGAAATAGTATTGAGCTATTTTTTGGATCGGTTTTATGGTGCAACGGGAGCAATGATTGCAATTTTAATTACCGAGTTTATAGTTTTGCTTTTACGACTATGGATTGTTCGGGATGGTTATGATTTTAAATATTCTTTTCGTGAAATTCCTAAATATTTCCTAATTGCAATTATTGTTTTGGCAGCGGGGATGCTTCTGCCACAATTGTTTGCATCAGCATTTCTTAACATGCTAGTCAAATCAATCATTATGCTTGTTTTGTATATCGCTTTAATGTTCTTGTTGAAACTAGACTTTAATCAAGACATAATTTTGCTATTAAAGAAATTTTTTACTAGAGGTTAACTTATGATTCCCAAAATAATTCACTATGTCTGGGTGGGGGGCAACCCTAAGCCTAAAAATATTCAGCGTTGCATGAAAACTTGGACCAAGCATCTGCAAGACTACCAAATAATCGAATGGAACGAGGACAATTTCGATATTCACGAAAATAAATATGTTGAGCAGGCTTATCAAGCTAAAAAATGGGCGTTTGTTTCCGACTATATCCGGGCTAAAGCCGTTTATGAAATGGGCGGCATTTATATGGATACTGACGTTTTAGTCTTGGACAATTTGCATGATTTATTAAATAATAGAGCTTTTGTTGGTTTTGAAAATAAAGAGAATCCGTTTACGGCAGTCTTTGGCGCTGAAAAAGGTCATCCATTAATTAAAGACATGCTTTCTTATTATGATGACCGAGATTTTACATTTGATAAGCAGGACCAATTGGCGGGAGTCAATACTGTATCGGTGTCTGACATTTTAAAAAACAAGTACGGTGCTCAGCCTAATAACAAGGAGCAGCAATTGCAGACCGGTATACACGTTTATCCGGATGGCATACTTTGTAATCCGTCAGCACAATCAAAAACTATTCATGTGTTTACTGGTACGTGGATGGAAGGTGCCAAACCGTTAAAAAGAAAGTTAGTCACAGCTCTTAAAGTCAGGATTAAGACAAAAAAAGAGGCAGCTCTTTATGCCAAAGTTTTCAGATAATCTGACTGAAGAAGAATTACAGAACCTGGTGGCAGAAGTTTCTCTTAAGTATTTTGGCAGACAGTTTAAGCACCAAGTAAAAATTAATAAGCGCATGACAACAACTGGTGGTCGGTATCATTTAGATGATCACCACATTGAAATTAATGCGCATTTTTTAGTGCCGCAATATTATCAAGAATTGATTGGCATAATTAAGCACGAATTGACGCATTACCACTTACATTTAAATCACAGAGGATATCGTCATCAAGACCATGATTTTAAAGTTTTACTTAATAAAGTTGGTGGTTCAAGGTATGCACCGGATATTGGTCTCAGACGCAAAAGAAAAGCAAAATATTTGTATATTTGCACTATATGCGGTCAACAGTTTGTGCGGGTTCGGCGCGTTAATGTACGTCGTTATGGCTGTGGCAAATGCGGCGGCAGGTTAAAATTAGTCAGTTATAAAGAAGTTAAATAAAAGCTAATTAACATATTTTGTTTGACAAATTGTTAGGCACCAAACTATAATTTAATTGTAAATTATATTAGGTACCTAACTTTTTATTACATAAAAGGAGCTTAGTTATGAGTCAAGCAAGTGATCAATTAATGAAACAACTGCATTTTATTTTGCGGGCTAGTCGTTATTATATGTTTCAAAACAAAGAACCGATATCTGGACAAAAACGGGTATTGGCAGTTTTAAAACTTGAAGACGGTTTAACCCAAAATTATTTAGCTGAAATTTTGGCTTTGAAACCTGGTTCTTTAGCAGAATTATTGAAAAAAATGGAACTAAAAGGTGATATCTCACGTGAAGTTGATGAGCAGGACAAACGAGTTAAACGTGTTTATTTAACAGCAGCTGGGAAAGAAAAGGCTGCCAAGCTGGCTGAATTAAAAGACAAGCAAGATACCGAGCCTTTCTTTGCCGGTTTGACTGCGAAAGAGCAGGAGCAATTTGGTCAATATCTGCAAAAAATTGCTGCTGGCTGGGATGAAGATTTTAAGGAAAAAGCCACCGATTTTGTTGATCCCGCCTACCGCATGGAAAGAATTAAAAAATGGCGCAAATATGCTGCAGACCATGACTTCTCCAGGTCTGATATGCGAGACATGTGCCGCCACATGTATAGGAAGCATCACTGCCATCATGACTTTGAACCACGTGACTTTACCAAAAATTGTTATAATTATGATAAGATGCATAAATATGATCGGGACTTTTGGCGCAAATTCTGGCATAATGAAAATGAAGAATTATAATTAGCAAGATAAATAAAGAGCTTTTCAATTATTGAAAAACTCTTTTATTTAGTCTAACTAAGGAAAGCCGGTATCTTTTATGGCATTCAAGTCACTTAAAGATAAAACACAAAGTGTTAAATTCAGTGATTTTTTAAACTTGTTAAAAAGTTTGAATGTTAAAAAATCGTTATTTGCATTAGGGCTGTTTCTCAGTCTGATCACAAGTGTAGCAAATTTGGCTTTACCATTGTTAACCAGAGAATTAGTAGATACTAGCAAGTGGGATGATTTTAATTATTCGAGCTTAATTATTATTATCATTGTTTTTGTCCTTCAATTAATTTTAGGAACAGTGGGCGGATTTGTTTTGCGCTATTTTGGTGAAAGCGTTGTTAAAAGTCTGCGCGAACGCCTGTGGGGTCATCTTTTAAAGCTGCCTGTAAGTTATTTTGATGTTACTAAAGTAGGTGAAAGCAGTTCTCGTTTGGTTAATGATACGGGAATTATTAAAGATTTGCTGGCTTCTCAATTTCCTAACTTTATTACTGGGGCAATACAACTATTTTTCTCATTAATCATCTTATTTGTGATGGATTGGCAAATGGCCACCTTAATGTTTACCGTAATCCCTATTGTGGTAGTAATTTTATTGCCAATTGGTCGCATTATGGTGAGACTTGGTCGCAAATTGCAGTCAGAAACAGCTAAATTTAACGGTGATGTCAGTGAAAAATTGTCTGAGGTACGTTTAATTAAATCCAGTAATGGCGAACAGTATGAACAAGAATCGGGTAACCACAGGATCAAGAAGATTTTTACTATTGGCGTATTGGACGCTCGGGTTGAAGCTATTTTGCAGCCGATTATCATGACTTTGATGATGGCGGCTTTTGCAGGCATTCTGGCATTTGGTATTATTCGCGTAGGTCAGGGTTCTTTGACCAGTGGTTCTCTTGTAGCATTCTTACTATATCTGTTTAACGTGATTGCACCAGTTGCTAATTTTGCAACTTTCTTTTCACAGATACAAAAAGCCTTGGGTTCAACTGAACGCATACAAGCAATTTTACAAATTGAACCTGAAAAGAATTTAAGTCATCATACTTTTGATTTGAGTAATAAAACGTTGACAGCACAAAACGTTAGCTTTAACTATGTTAAAAATGAACCCGTTTTACAATCTATTTCATTTGTTTCAAAACCCAACTCTGTAATTGCCTTTGTGGGACCTAGTGGTGGCGGCAAATCTACCATTTTTGCCTTATTAGAACGCTTTTATCAGCCTGAAAGTGGCAAATTCACTATTGGGGATGAAAATATTCAAGATATTGACCTGGCAAATTGGCGCTCCCAAATAGGCTATGTTTCTCAGAACAGTGCTATTTTTTCCGGAACAATTCGGGAAAATTTGGTTTATGGTTTGACTAAGGACATGACGGACGATGAACTTTGGCACGGATTGGCTTTGGCTTATGCCGATCAATTTGTGCGGGAATTTCCTGATCAAATGGAGACTGAAATTGGTGAACGGGGAATTAAACTATCTGGTGGTCAGAAACAACGTTTAGCTATTGCCCGAGCTTTTTTGCGTAATCCTAAAATTTTGATGCTGGACGAAGCAACGGCAAGTCTGGACTCGGAATCCGAGGGAAAAGTGCAACAGGCTCTTGATAAACTAATGGTCAATAGAACCACATTGGTTATCGCACACCGCCTGGCTACGATAGTTAATGCTGATCAAATTTATTTTGTAGAGAACGGTAAAATTACAGGTCATGGTACTCACCACGAATTAATGCAAAATCACAGTTTGTATGCCAAGTATGTAAATGAGCAAATGGTCGATTAAAGCTTTTTAGCTAAAATGAGTAAGAAAAGTCTTGTGTTAAATTTAATTTTGGGTTATAGTATTGAATGTGTTGCGGGCATGGCGGAATGGCAGACGCGCAAGACTAAGGATCTTGTGATCGCTTTTAGATCGTGGAAGTTCGAGTCTTCTTGCCCGCATTTTTTAATGGAGCTTTGGCTCCATTTTTTTTGTATACTTAATTATATATGAGCAAAATTGTCATGTTAGCTTACTACTTTTATTTTAAAAATTAATTACATTGCATAATTTATACTCAAGAGAGGTTATACTTAAGAGGAGATTTTTAAAGCAAGGGAAAACAAATGGCGAGAAAACGAAAAAGCAAAAAATTATCTAATACAGCGATCATCATTCGAACATTTATCATTCTATTTTTATTGATTATTGCTTTTGCAACTTTTCGTTATTATCGCAGACAGGCAATTCAATCAGAGCAGATTAGACAGGAGCAGCTTGCTCGAGAACAGGCCAGGCAGAAGATCATCAGGCAACACAAAGCTTTTATCAGAGAAATAGGTCCGATAGCTAAAGAAGTGGATAAATCCTTCGATCTCTTGCCAAGTATTACTATTGCTCAGGCCTGCCTTGAAAGTGATTATGGCAAAAGCGACCTTTCACAAAAATACAATAACCTATTTGGCGTCAAAGGAAATAACCCTAATACTTCGGCAGTACTAAAAACCAAAGAGTTTGAAAAAGGTAAATGGGTAGTTGTTAAAGCTCGCTTTCAAATCTATGATTCCTATGAAGCTTCTATAAGGGCTCATGCGCGCTTGTTCCAAAAGGGGACAACTTGGGACGCAAAACAATATCGTCACGTTCTAGCTGCTAAGAACTATCAAACGCAGGCTCGAGCTCTAGTTAAAGACGGCTATGCAACTGACCCGAATTATGCCGACAAATTAATTAAGCTAATCGAAGAATACGATCTTGCACGTTTTGATAAATAGAATGCAATCAACTCAAAATATGGTCATGATTTTTGGTACAATAGAATAGTTAAAAAATTTTTGGGGTGAAAGAATTCAAAATGAGCGCAGAATCAATTTTAGCAGGTTTAAATCCACAGCAAAAAAAGGCAGTGCAGATTACTGAAGGACCATTATTAGTTGTTGCAGGAGCAGGTTCAGGGAAAACTTCTGTTTTAACCAGAAGAATTGCATACCTTGTTGCTGAAAAAGGGATTGCGCCATGGAATATTTTGGCTATTACTTTTACCAATAAGGCTGCCACTGAAATGAGAGAGCGTGAGCATAAATTATTGGGACAACAGGCTGACAGTATTTGGATGTCTACTTTTCACGCTCTTTGTGTGCGAATATTACGGCGAGACGCAGAAAAAATTGGTTATACCAGTAATTTTTCGATTGCTGATTCGGCCGAACAGCTCACTTTAATCAAACATATTCAAAAAGAGCAAAATATTAATCCTAAAATGTACGAGCCACGCAGAATTTTGTCTGCTATTTCTAATGGCAAAAACGATTTACTCACTCCAGATGCATATTCTGCCAGTGCTGCTTCACCTTTTGAAAAAGTAACTGCCCAAGTTTATCAGGAATATCAAAAACGTTTAAAGAATGATCAAATTATGGATTTTGATGATTTGATCATGCAGACCTTAGTTCTGTTTAAAACTGATCCTACTGTTTTGCATTTTTACCAAAATAAGTTTCGCTATTTACTGGTTGATGAATACCAGGATACCAACCAGGCTCAATATGAATTGTGTCATGCATTAGCTGCACAATATAAAAATATTTGCGTTGTGGGAGATGCGGATCAGTCTATCTATGGTTGGCGCGGTGCTAACATGGAAAATATCATGAATTTTGAAAAAGATTATCATGATGCAGGCGTACAAACCGTCAAGTTGGAACAAAATTACCGTTCAACTGGACATATTTTGGCTGCCGCTAACGCAGTCATTAAGAATAATAGCAACCGTAAGGCTAAAAAATTATGGACAGACCAAGGTGAAGGAGCAAAAGTAACTTATTATCGAGCTCAAAGTGGCGACGATGAAGCACACTTTATCATTGCTAAAATTCAAGAAGAGGTCAAAGAGAAAAAACGTTCCTACCATGATTTTGCGGTATTATATCGTACTAATGCCCAGTCTAGAACGGTCGAAGAGTCATTCGTAAAGTCGAACGTGCCTTACCAAATTGTCGGTGGTCATAAGTTCTATGACAGAAAAGAAATCATGGACATTATGGCTTATCTGAAGTTAGTGGCTAATCCCAGCGATTCAATGAGTTTTAACCGCATTATTAATACTCCTAAACGTGGTATTGGTCCGGTGAGTGTTAGGCGCTTTATGGATTTTGCCCGTGATAATAATTTATCAATTCTAGGAGCCTTTGATCACCTTAATATGTCGGGCGTTACTGCACGGGCAGCGGCCAAACTGAGTGATTTTGGTGCTAAATTACGTGATGCAATTAATTTTGCTAAAGATCATAGCGTCACCGGTCTAACAGAAAAAATACTGCAGGATTTTGGCTATACAGCTGCTCTTAAGGCAGAACACACAATTGAAGCTGAAACCAGACTAGAAAACCTGGATGAATTTTTGTCTGTTACGAAACGTTTTGATGACGAATACGAAGAAAATGAAGACAGCGATGAGACCGAAAATGCTCTTAGTGACTTTTTAGCAGAAGTATCTCTTTTAAGCGACCAGGATGATTTAGCTAATAATGATGATCAGGTGGCATTAATGACGTTACACGCTGCCAAAGGACTGGAATTTCCGGTAGTCTTTTTAGTGGGGATGGAAGATGGACTTTTTCCTTTATCACGTGCTTTAATGGAAGATGATCAGCTGGAAGAAGAACGTAGACTGGCTTATGTGGGTATTACTAGGGCAAAGCGCGAACTATTCTTAACAAATGCATATTCACGTATGATGTATGGTCGAATGCAGAATAATCCGCCATCCAGATTTTTGGCAGAAATTGATCAAGATGATCTGGATATTGAAAATTCAGTTCCAATTACTTTCTCAAATGACAACTACCAGACACAAACTGCCCCGTTCGCTAACGCAGATGAACGAGCTCGTGCACAGGTTTACACTCCTAAAATTAAACCTGCTGGTGCAGTTGGTGCTGAGAAAAAGGGTTGGAATGTCGGCGATCAAGTAGAACATAAATCTTGGGGCAAAGGCGTTGTAACTAAGGTTAACGGTAAAGGCGAAGACATGGAGCTTGATATTGCATTTAGTGGCAAAGGAATCAAGCGGCTTCTAGCAGCATTTGCACCAATTAAAAAGGTATAATTAAAGTAGAAGTAAAAAAATAGTATTTTTTAATCAGGAGGAAGAAAATGGCAGATTTAACTCTTGATGAGGCCAGAAAAGAAGTTGCTGCGCTGAGAGATAAACTAGATGATTGGGCAAATGCATATTATACAAATGACACACCTGAGGTTGAAGATAATGTGTATGATAAAAACTATAATCGTTTAGTTGAGCTTGAACAGGAATTTCCGCAACTGGTGTCCCAAGATTCCATTACCCAAAAGGTTGGGGGCCAGATTGACAATCAGTTTACCAAGGTTAATCACGAAATTCCGATGTTATCAATGGGTGATGTCTTTTCAAAAGAAGAACTGCAGCAATTTGATGACAGGGTGCAAAAACAGATTGGTCATGAAGTTGCTTATAACGTCGAATTAAAAATTGACGGTTTATCAATTGCACTTGAGTATACTAACGGTAAATTAACCAGAGCTTCAACTAGAGGTAACGGTCAAGTAGGTGAAGATGTTACACCCAATGCTCGCTATATTGCAGATATTCCCCAGACTTTACCTGAAAAATTGACCACAGAAGTCCGTGGTGAATGTTACATGGGTAAAGAACCATTTGCTAAACTCAATGCGGAACGTGATGAAAACGGCGAAACAACTTTTGCCAATCCGCGTAACGCTGCAGCTGGGTCTTTGAGGCAACTGGATGCCAGTATTACCAAGCACCGTCATTTAAGTACGTTTATTTATACTTGGGTTAATCCACCAGCAGAAATTACCAGTCAACACCAGGCTATTGAGAAAATGACTCAGCTTGGTTTTCACACCAACCAAACAGGCCGCAGAATTGCTAAAATGGCTGACATTTTTGCTTTTATTGATGAATATACTGCAAAAAGAAATTCACTCGATTATGGCATTGATGGCATCGTCTTAAAAGTTGATGACCTAGATTTACAGCAAGAACTGGGAAACACAGTCAAAGTGCCTCGGTGGGAAATAGCTTATAAGTTTCCACCAGAAGAGCAGGAAACTGTGGTTCATGAAATTAAATGGACTGTTGGTCGTACTGGTGTCGTAACGCCTACCGCTATCATGGATCCTGTGCAACTTGCTGGTACTACAGTTTCTCATGCTGTTTTGCATAACGCCGATTTGTTGCAACAAAAGGATGTTCGTATTGGTGATACCGTTATGCTGCATAAAGCGGGTGACATTATTCCTGAAATTTCAGAAGTGGTGCTGGCAAAACGGCCTAAGGATGCCCAGCCGTATCCAATCCCGACGACGTGCCCATCGTGTGGTGAAAAACTGATCCATCTAAAAGATGAAGTGGCACTGCGCTGCGTTAATCCTTCTTGTCCTGCTCAAATTGAAGAAGGAATTACTCACTTTGCTTCAAGACCTGCGATGAATATTGATGGTTTGGGACCAAAAATTGTGCGACAGCTAATTAAGAACGATCTGGTACATAATGTGGCTGATTTATACCATTTAAATGCATCTGATTTGGCAAAACTAGATCATTTCAAGGATAAGTCCATCAGCAATTTATTAAATGCAATTAATAATTCGAAAAGAAATTCAGTCGAATTATTGTTAACGGGACTGGGTATTGATCATGTTGGTGCCAAAGCTGCTCGTTTAATTGCACAAAAGTTTAAAAATATGGCAAAGATTATGGCTGCGGACGTGCAAGATGTGGCTGCAATCGATACAATAGGCATGACAATTGCAGAATCTTTAACAACCTATTTTGCTCAGGATGAAGTCGTAGAGTTAGTCAATGAACTTAAAAACAGCGGCCTTAATATGGATTATCTTGGTGCAGGTCCAGAAGAAACTGAGTCCATCCCAGATAATTACTTTAAAGATAAGACTGTTGTTTTAACAGGGACTTTGGCTCACTATACTAGAAGTGAATTTACTAAAAAATTGCAATCTTTAGGTGCAAAAGTAACTAGTTCTGTTTCTGGTAAAACAGACTATGTCATTTACGGTCAGGATGCTGGTTCCAAGTACTCAAAGGCTCAGAAACTGGGCGTACCATTATTGACTGAGGAAGAAGCAATTGCTCAAGTTAAATAAAGGACCATTTAAAGTGAAAAAATACTTGCATATATTAGCGCTTTTAGGAATATCATTAAGTTTGACGGCTTGTGGAAACTTGAAAAATTCTGACTTGGCGAATAATGCCAAAACATCTTCTAATTCCAATTCTAAAACTTATCAGACTACTGATACTGGTAACAATGGATATACTGTTTTACTTAAAAACGGGCACTATGTAACTAGTCCAATATCTGGTTTAACGGCAACTAATAATGATAATTCGGTGGATACCAGAGAATTAGAACGAGGATTGGTTCAGATTTCTAAGGGTGTTTATTCAACTAATTCTTATGTTTTTCAAGAAGGTCAGTATATTTCTGCCAACATGGCTAATGAATGGTTAGGGCGCAAGTCAAAGTCAAATCCCAATGGTCTGAATCCTGAAGCTGGAACTAAAAAAAATTATCAGCCATATTATTTAGAAGAAATACTTGAACAAGATTTTTTGACAGGATCCGGTTCGAATTATCATATTGGCGGTATTAGCGTTGGTCTTGCTCTTAATTCTATTGATTACTACCAAAAGAAAAAAGATGGTCCTGAATATCAAGCTCAAATATCGCGTGCAAAGCAAAAGCAATATGGCCAAAAAGCAGCTGAGCAAGTCGTAGCTCGCTTGCGTAAGAAAAAATCGTTAAAGAAAATTCCAATCACCGTTGGTCTTTTTGCTAAAGAAAGCAAGGATTCATTAGTTGCTGGAACTTACTTTTTGAGTGGGACAGCGGCTGCTAATAGTAGTAAAATAACTAAATGGAAAACTATTAATACTCAATCTGAAGTTTTGCCTACTGTTGGTGGTAAAAAAGCAATCAACAGCAGTGATGCTTCCAGTTTCAATAGTTTTAAAGAATCTATTCAAAATTATTTCCCTAATATCAGTGGTGTAACGGCAACTTTACGATATGAAAATGGTAAATTAGCTCAGGAAAATATTTCAATTACTACCCAGTTTTATGGGTATGAGCAAATTCAAAGTTTCACGAGACTTGTTTTATCAACTGCAAAGAAGTATTTGGCTAATAACGTGCCAATTGAAATTAAAATTGGCTCTGTTAATGACATCCAGGCTTTAGTTGCCAAGGAAACAGGGGATAGTAGTTATCAAGTCCATATTTATGGTGGCGAATAAGGAGGTATATTTGCGTGGAAATTACAGAAGATACAATTAAACACGTTGCGACTTTGTCGCGACTTGAAATTGATGAAAAAGATATCGGCAAAGTAACTGAACAAATGAGTTCAATTATTAATATGGCGGATCAATTGTCAGAAGTTAATACCGATGGCGTTAAGGAGACAGTTCAGGTTGTTGATCGTGATACTGTTTTTAGAGAAGATAAGCCTGAACACTGGCAAGACAGAGATGAATTAATGAAAAATGTTCCTGACCAAGCCAATGGCTTCATTAAGGTTCCAGTAATTATTAACAAGGATGAGGACGAGTAATGAATTATTTAAATGAAGATATTGACTCTTTAAATGAAAAGCTTGCCCAAGGAACTTTGTCTGCTGACAAATTAGCGCAAGATACAATCGATAATATTAAAAAAACAGATGATAAGTTGAATGCCTGGATTACTGTTCAAGAAGATGCCAAACCTCAAAATGATTTGGATTTTGCTCACAATAAACTTGCTGGTATTCCGATTGCTATTAAAGATAACATTATAACTGATGGTGTTAAGACAACAGCTGCCAGTCATATTTTGGACAACTATATTCCAGTATATGATGCAACGGTTATTGAAAGGCTGAAAAAAGCACAAGTGACTTTAGTGGGCAAAACCAATATGGATGAATTTGCGATGGGTTCTTCTACTGAACATTCATACTTTGGCATTACTCATAATCCGTGGAATCTGGATAAGGTACCGGGTGGTTCATCGGGCGGTTCAGCTGTTGCTGTTGCTTCTGGACAAGTTGTAGCAGCGTTAGGTTCAGACACTGGTGGTTCAATCAGACAGCCTTCTGCATTTAACGGTATTTTTGGTATTAAGCCAACATATGGTCGAGTTTCACGTTGGGGTTTAATTGCATTTGCTTCTTCATTAGATGAAATCGGTGTGATGAGTAAGCGGGCAAAAACATCAGCTGAAGTTTTGAACGTTATTGCGGGTAGTGACGACCATGATTCCACTCTTTCGACTAGAGCAGTGCCTGATTTTACCAAGTATATTGGTCAAGATGTAAAAGGGATGCATGTAGCAGTTGTTAAAGAATATATGGCTGCAGTTGATGGCGATATGCGTGCTGTTCTGCAAGAACAAATTGATGCTCTGGAAAAAGCAGGTGCTATTATCACTGAAGTATCCTTACCTTTAACAAAATATGTGGTTCCAGACTACTATATCATTGCCTCAAGTGAAGCTTCATCAAACTTGCAAAGATTTGATGGGATTCGTTACGGCTACCGTGCTCAAGATACTAAGAACCTCCTAGATGTATACGTTAAATCTCGTTCAGAGGGCTTTGGTGAAGAAGTTAAACGCCGGATTATGCTGGGATCCTTTGCACTTTCAGCTGGTTCTTATGATCGTTTCTTTAGACAAGCATCTAAAGTGAGAACGTTAATTTGTGATGAATTCGATAAGATTTTCGCTGAAAATGATGTTATTGTGGGACCAACGACGACAACTCCTGCTTTTGGCATCGGTAGTGAAATTTCTGATCCAATCAAAATGTACAATAATGATATCTTGACAATTTCAGCCAACTTAGTAGGAATTCCTGCTGCCAGTGTTCCTGCTGGTTTAGTTGATGGGATGCCTGTAGGTCTGCAGATTATGGCCAAAAGATTCGATGAAGGCAGCATTTTCCAAGTAGCTGACTTTATTGAAAGAACTAATAAGTTTTATGAAAAAACACCAACTGGAATGGAGGATTAACTGATGAATTTTAAATCAACGATTGGGTTCGAAGTTCACTTTGAATTAAAAACTAAAAGTAAGATTTTTTCACCTTCACCAGTAAGTTATGGTGCAAAGCCCAACACGGAAACAAATGTAATTGATTGGGCGATGCCAGGTGTTTTACCTTACGTTAACAAAGACGTTTATCGCTTAGGAATTATGGTTGCTTTGGCAACGCATGCTCATATTTTACCAACTACTCATTTTGATCGGAAAAATTATTATTACCCAGATAGCCCTAAGGCTTACCAAATCACCCAATTTTTCCAACCACTAGCTCGTGATGGCTATGTTGAAATTGAATCTCACGGTAAGAAAAAGCGTATCGGCATTCATGAAATGCACATCGAGGAAGATGCCGGTAAAAATACTCATGGTACAAACGGTTATTCCTATGTTGACTTAAACCGTCAGGGTGTTCCTTTACTTGAAGTTGTTTCTGAACCAGAAATTGCTGATCCTGATGAAGGATACGCCTACCTTGAAAAATTACGTAAGATAGTGCAGTTTACCGGTGCTTCCGACGTTAAGATGGAAGAGGGATCAATGCGTGTTGATACCAACATTTCCATTAGACCCGCCGGCCAAAAAGAGTTGGGCACTAAAGTTGAAATGAAGAACTTGAACTCTTTTGAACATGTGCGTAAATCTTTGGCATATGAAGAAAAGCGGCAAGCACAAGTTCTCCTTTCTGGTGGTCGCGTTCAACTTTCAACTCGGCGTTTTGATGAAGCAACTGGTAAAACAGTTTTGGAGCGTGTCAAAGAAGGCGATGCAGATTACCGTTACTTCCCTGAACCTGATATTGCTCCTGATCATATCAGCCAAGAGTGGATTGACGAAATCAAATCAACTTTGCCACGCTCAGCTGAAGAACGATACAACCAATACGTGAATGAATTTGGTTTAAAAGAATACGATGCTAATGTTCTTCTGCAAACTAAAGAAAGTTCAGACTTCTTTGATCAAACTGTTGCTGCAGGAGCTGATCCGCAGCTTGCTGCCAATTGGATGAATACCCAAGTTAATGGTTATTTGAATGATAATCGCGTTGAACTTGCTGATATTAAGTTGACACCTGAGCATTTGGCTGCCATGATTAAGTTAATTAAAGATGGCACGATTTCTTCTAAGATTGCTAAAAAGGTTTTTGCAGAGACAATTGCTAATGGTACCGATCCTAAGAAATATGTTGAAGACAAGGGTATGGTGCAGTTATCTGATACCAGCGTCTTAGCACCTATGGTGAAAGAAGTTGTTGATAACAACCCACAATCAGTAGAAGACTTTAAGAACGGTAAAGACCGTGCAATTGGCTATCTTGTCGGCCAGTTGATGAAACAGACCAAGGGCAAGGCAAATCCAAAGGTAATTAATAAGTTACTGAATGAAGAATTGCAGAAGCGTTAAGTAAGTTTTGAAATAATAAGGGTAGAAATTATGACTGAAAAAGCAAGATTGATCTATAATCCTGTATCTGGTCACGAACAGATGCCTAAAAATGTCGCGGATATATTGGACGTTTTGGAACAAGCTGGATATGAGGCAAGTGCATTTAGAACTAAGCCGGAAAAGCAAAGTGCGCAAAAAGAAGCAACCCGTGTAGCTAATGAAGGCTTTGATTTGATTGTTGCTGCTGGCGGTGACGGCACCATCAATGAAGTAGTAAACGGCATTGCTTATTTAGAGAAAAGACCTAAGATGGCAATTATTCCTGCCGGTACAACTAATGATTATGCTCGTGCTCTACATATTCCACGAAATGATATTGCCGAAGCGACAAAAGTTATTCTCAAAAATAAAACTCGTAAAATGGACATAGGTCAAGCAACTTTTGCCAAAGATATTCAGTATTTCGTCAATATTGCAGCTTGTGGCTCACTAACCGAATTAACTTATGGAGTTCCTTCAGAAGTAAAGTCTGCTCTGGGTTATACCGCCTATTTAATTAAAGGTGCTGAAATGTTGCCTCATTTAACTGAAAATGAATTGCGTCTGACATATGATGAAGGCGTGTATGAGGGCAAGCTTTCAATGCTATTGCTCGGAATGACTAATTCTATTGGTGGTTTTGAACAAATAATGCCTGACGCTGAACTAAGTGATGGCTTGTTTCAATTAATAATTGTCAAGCCGTCTGAACCAGTAAAGTTGTTAAAATTAATGGCTTTAGCTTTAAATGGCAAACACGTTGATGATCCTGACATTATTTACACTAAGACGCGTAGTTTAAAGATTGAATTAATGGGTAAAAGCAAAGGCGAAAAATTGCCGGTTAACCTTGATGGTGAAATTGGTGATTATTGTCCTGTTACCTTTAAAAATTTACAACAACGAATTGAATTTTTTGTTGGTGAATAATTAAAACACAAAGAAAGAGCAACTACTGTTAATAGTAGTTGCTCTTTTTGCTTGTTAATAAAATCTATTAGTTGCGGCTATTGCCACTGCCACCAAAGATTTCTAGCAAGAACATAAAAATATTAATGAAGTCAAGGTAAAGTTGTAATGCACCGAGAACTGCTAAACCATTAGTTGAAACTTGATCACCGTAATTACTGTAAATTGCTTTCATTCTGTTAGCATCACTGGCAACTAAGCCCGTGAAAAGAATGACACCGATAAATGAGAAGACATAGGTAACGGCAGGGCTACGTAAAAACATATTAACTACCCAGGCAACAACGAAACCAAGTAAAGCAGCACTCAAGTATGAATTCCAATTGCTAAGATCCCTTTTAGTAAAAGTACCAAACAAGGCCATGGCAATAAACACGGCAGCTGCTGAAACAAAAGCAGTGGTGATTTGGGTGCCGGTATAAAAGCCGGCAATTAAGGCAAACTCAAAGCCGTAAATTGCTGATAATATTGTTAACATTACTAAACTGGCCACTGGACTACGATCTGCCTTAAAGCTAATTCCCATTGATAAGCCAAAAGGTACAAATAAAATGAGCCACATCATAGCTACTGGCATGTTCATCACAGCGCTTCTGAATACGGTCATTGTTAAGTAAGCTGCTAATGCAGAAATCAGCACGGCACCACCCATGAGAGCATACATTTTAGTTAAAAAAGTATTAGTTTCGGAGATGGTGTGGATTTGGCGCCTATCTGAATTAGTATCGTAATTATTCATGAAAAACGTCCTTTCTTTAATTTATTAGTATTAAAAGTAACACAGACTAAAGTAAGTGTGAAGGGATAAAGCTGAAATTAATCCAATATTAAGAAACCGGTATCTGCATTACTTTTGCTGAGATTTTTAGTAAAATAAAGATATTAATTAGTGTTTGTAAAAAAGGACAAAATATGGAAAAGAATCAAATAATTAAACTTGAAATTACCGACTTATCATATGAAGCTATGGGAGTAGCCCATTATGAAGGGATGACGGTATTTGTTAACAATGCCTTACCGGGAGAAACGGTAGAAGCCAAGATCTTAAAAGTAAAAAAGCACTTTGCTTTTGCTAAAATTGAGCAAATTATCAAGGAAAGCCCTGACCGGGTTAATATTAAGCTCAACCAGTGGGTTCAAACTGGCTTAGCTTCTTTAGCACACATCAAATACAATAAGCAGCTGGAGTTTAAACGTAATCAAGTAGTAAATTTACTGCAGAAAGCACATTTAGATGATGTAAAAGTAGGCGAGACTTTGCCTAGTCCAGAACAAACTGGCTACCGTAATAAGGCACAGGTGCCAGTGCGTGAAGTTAAAGGCCAGCTTGAAATTGGCTTTTTTAGAAAACACTCGCACGATTTGGTGCCTCTGACCAATTTCTTTACTACTGATCCTGAAATTGACCGCGTTTTAGTTGCTGTGCGTGACATTTTAAGACAATACCGTGTTCCAGCTTACGATGAAATTCATAATCAGGGTGAAGTCAGGTACTTGGACGCTCGCCGCAGTAAAGCGACTGGTGAAATTATGGTCATCTTGGTTTGTTTGCACAAGGATTTTCCGCAACTACCTAAAGTAGCAGAGGCAATTAAACAAATCGATGGCGTAACTAGCCTTGTCTTGAACTATAACCCGAAGAAGACCAACGTTATCTTAGGTAAAGTTGATTACTTAATCTTTGGTAAACCACAAATTACGGATCAAATAGGTGATGTGAAGTTTAAGATTTCTCCTGAAAGTTTCTTTCAAATCAATTCACTGCAAACACCTCGCTTATATGATTTAGCCATTAAAAAGGCTGATTTAAAGGCGGACGATATCGTGATTGATGCTTATTCTGGTATTGGAACTATTGGTTTAAGCGTTGCCAAACACGTTAAATCTGTTCGTGGAATTGAAAGCGTGTCTGACGCGGTGAAAGATGCTAATAATAATGCCAAACTAAACGGTATCAATAATGCAAAATATGTGACTGGTAAGGCAGAAGAAGTGCTGCCAAGATGGGCTGCTAAGGGAATGAAAGCTGATGTTATCTTTGTCGACCCACCACGAAAAGGATTAACACCAGAATTTATTGAAGCAGCAGTAAAAACTAGTCCAAAGAAGATTGTTTATATTTCATGTAATCCTGCAACCATGATTCGTGATTTGCAAGAATTTATGAATGAAGGCTACACCTTTAGTCGAATTGATCCTGTTGACATGTTTCCGCAAACACCGCATGTAGAGGCGGTTACGGTACTGGAACGGACTAGGAAATAAGTACTAAATGCTTGTATAGTGGCATTTTAAATTAATATTGGAGCTATTTAAATTTATAATTAAGTATCCAAGGTACTTTAGTACTATAAAAGTAAATTAAAATGTGTTATAAAATAATATAAGAATTATTAAAAGCCTAAAAAAGCATATTATAATTATAATAAAATATAAGCATTAAGATATTTGCGAGACGAGTATAAACTTAAAGTAGGAGAGTAATCAATGAAAACAGACAATGAAAAATACAATGAGGCTGTGCAGCCAAATACTGCTTTTCTAAATGAACTGAAGGAAAAACTGCCTGAGTTTTTTACAAAAGATGGGTCATTTGACCTTGATAAATTTAAAAGACAATTAAAAAACAAGAACGTCAATGAACTTAGTGAAGGTTATCAACTAAATTTCATTGGTAAGGATTACGCTCGTCGCCAGGCTGGTGAAATGCCAAGTACTGTTATTGTGCCTGATGAAAAACAAAATCAAGGTGAAGGCAAGAACAGTAAGAACTTGTTCTTTACCGGTGATAATTTGGAAGTTTTACGCCATTTGCAAACAGCTTATACTAATAAAGTTGATGTAATTTATATTGATCCCCCATATAACACTGGTAGTGATGGCTTTGCCTATCAAGATTCTTTTGAATATAGTGATGATAAGTTAAAGAAAATGTTCGGTTTGAATGATGATGAAGTTGAAAGGCTTAAGAGTATTCAACTAAAAGCCAGTCACTCCGCTTGGTTAACTTTTATGTATCCTCGTTTAGTATTGGCAAAAAGATTATTGTCAAATAAAGGGATTATTTTCATTTCTATAGATGATAATGAACAAGCTAATCTTGTAGAGATATGTAATAATATTTTTAGTGAAAGCAATTATATTGGGTGTATTACCAGGGCAACTGGTACAACGACAGGACAAGACGCTAATAAATTAGGAAGTAGTTTAGACTATGTTTTATGTTTTTCTAAGTCAAACAAATTTAAACTTGGAGGTTTACCTTTAACTGATGAAGATTTAAAAAGATTTTCTGAAACTGATAGTAAAGGAAAGTATTCAGTATTGCAGCTTCGAAAGACTGGTAATGCTGATAGAAAAGAAGATAGGCCTAAAATGTTTTATCCTTTAATTGCTCCAGATAACAGTGAGGTTTATCCATTTGGACCATCAGGTTATTTAAGTCGATGGAGAGTAGCAAAAAAAACGTATATTCAACTATTAAATGAGGGTATGATCGTTTGGAAGAAAAATAAAAACAAAAACTTTAAGTCTGGTGGATATAAGTCTAGTAGGTGGGTACCATATGTGAAATACTATGCTGAAGGAAGGACTAAGCAAGCTTCTAACTTGTTAGATGATTTTAAAATTGTGCCAGGTAATAAAAAAGCATCACTTTATTTGAAAAAGTTATTTAAAAATCAAGTATTTACCAATCCTAAACCGATTGAATTAATCAAAATTTTAGTTTCAATTAGTAATATAAGTAAAGATGGATTAGTACTTGATTTCTTTGCCGGCTCCTCTACCACTGCCGATGCTGTAATGCAACTTAATGCAGAAGATGGTGGACACCGCAGATTCATAATGGTTCAGCTTCCTGAAAAAACATATGAAACTAACGAGGATGGAACTCCTAAATTAGATAAAAAGGGGAATTATATTCCAACTAAAGGCGGAAAAGGAGCTTATGATGCTGGCTTTAAATCTATTGATGCAATCTCACGTAAACGGATTCGCCTTGCTGCCAAAAAGATTAAAGAAGATAACGAATTAACTTTTCCTAAAGATTTTGATGGCAGTTTTAAACATTACCGAGTAGTTAAGCCGTCTAAGCTAACCCTTGAAAATATTGATAATTTTGATCCAAATAACATTAATTTGTTTACCAACATGGTTGAAGGGTTCTCTAGTAATAGCTTGAATATTCCTGGGAATACGTCAGGTGAGCAAACAATTCTTACGACTTGGTTAGCTAAGGATGGCTATCCTTTTGATGCAAAAGTTGACGAAGTTAAGTTTGATGACTACATAGCTCATAAGGTTGAAGATGATCGTCTTTACTTAATTAACGAAGGCTGGACTAGTAATGAGACAAAGAAACTATTGAACCAACTTGGTACTCACAAATTGAATGTTCAAAGTGTGGTTATTTTTGGCTATTCATTTAATATTGCGGAATTGAGAGAGTTAGAAAATGGCTTGAAGCAGTTAGATAGTAAAGTTACTTTATTAAAGAGGTATTAATTTATGAAGATTAGACTTGAAACTTTGCAACACCAAACTGACGCTCTTTGTGCAATTAACAATGCATTTCCTGGTATGGATGCCATGAGCAATGATTCAAATGCTAATTATATTTATGCTAATCCATTAATTAAACATCGCTTTAGGGATGAAGCTAATATCGACATTAAAATGGAAACCGGAACAGGGAAGACCTATGTTTATACAAGAATGATGTACGAATTTCATCAAAAGTATGGATTGTTTAAGTTCGTCATTGCCGTGCCAAGTCCGAGCATTAAAGAAGGAACACGAAACTTTATTAATAGTGATTATGCTAAACAGCACTTCAGTGAGTTTTATGAAAACACTCGGATACAATTGAATGTAATTAATGCTGGTGATTTTAGTTCACGCTCAGGTAGGCGCAATTTTCCGGCTCAATTATCTGAATTTGTTGAAGCTACTAGGCAAAATGCTAATCAAATTGAAGTTCTTTTGGTAAATCAAGGAATGCTTCATTCCAGGTCAATGCATCATGATGATTATGATCAAACTTTACTGGGCGGTGAAACTTCACCAATTAAGGCCATAGCCGCTACTAGACCTGTACTGATTATAGATGAACCTCAACGCTTTCCACGTGGCAAAAAGTTCTATGATGACATTAAAGAAATGGAGCCACAGCTAATTATTCGTTTTGGAGCTACTTTTCCAGAAAGTACTACGGGTCGTGGTAAAAATAAGATAATCAAAGTGGATTATTACCGTGGTAAACCCCAATTTAACCTTGATGCCATCGACAGTTTTAATCAGGGTCTAGTTAAGGGAATTGACATTTATTTTCCTGACTTGCCTAAAGAACAGGCAAATAACCTATATAGAGTAAAGCAAGCTAAGGCAAGGGAATTAGTTCTTTCTAAAGGTAATAACGAATATTCTCTTAAAGTTGGTGAAAAGTTAGCAGATGTTGACTCTGGATTTGAGGGTAATATTACTTATGATGGCGGGACTGACTGTGAATTATCAAATGGATTGGCTCTATCTAAAGACATGAAGCTAATTCCAGGAACTTTTGCCGAAAATTACCAAGATGAAATCATCTCACAAGCTTTAGAGTGTCATTTTAAAGCAGAAGAGGAAAATTTTTTAAGACCAAATTCAGGTAATAATCCGCCAAAAATTAAGACTTTATCGTTATTTTTCATTGATAGCATTTCTAGTTTTCGTGGCGAAAATAATAAAAAAGGCTGGTTAGCCAAACATTTTGAGAAACTTTTAACGCAAAAATTAAAAAAAATGATGGATCGTTATGAAATGGCGATTGACGAACGCAAAAAAGATTATTACTCTTTCTTACAAGCAACTTTAAGAAGTTTGCAATCTGGACATCAAGATGTTTATGCTGGCTATTTTAGCGAAGATATAGGTAGTTCAAATGTAGACATTCAGGCAGAAGTTAAAGATATATTAAGTAATAAAGAGAAATTGTTGAGTTTTAAGGACAAAAATGGAAAGTGGATCACTAGGCGTTTTTTATTCTCTAAATGGACTTTACGTGAAGGTTGGGATAACCCAAATGTATTTACTATCGCAAAGCTGAGAACTTCTGGATCGGAAACTAGTAAGATTCAAGAAGTTGGTCGTGGTTTACGACTACCAGTAGATGAAACTGGTCATCGTTTAACTCAAGATGAATGGCAGAGCAGGCTTTCATTCTTGGTTGGTTATGATGAAAAAGATTTTGCTGAAAAATTAGTGGGTGAAATTAATGATGATTCGCCAGTCAGATTAAATCATAAAGAGCTTACGAAAGAAATGATAAATCTAATTGTGGAAGAAAGAAAAAAAACTGATCCCAAATTTAATAGTAATCAATTGCTTATTGATTTAGAGGCACATGACGTGATTGACCGATCAAACGAGTTTAACCAGCAGGTACAAATTGAAAATCAAAAAATGTCAGGTTATGAAGCTTTATGCTATTTCTACCCAGAGTTAGAACAGAGAACGCAGGTTACAAAAGGTAAAGTTCGAGATAAAAATTCTCAAGAAAGCACTGCAATTAAATTACGTAAGCAAAACTGGCAGCAACTTAGTGATCTTTGGCTACAGCTGTCTAGGCGGCAAATGATTAAGTTTGATCCTTCAGTTAATCAAAATGCGGAAATTGTTGCACGAAATGTTTTTAACGATAGTGATAATAAGATTTTTGTCTTGGAACGACCACAAATGATTCATCAAGAGATTCATCAAGAAATATCAAATGATAAAAATAATGCCTCAGTTAGTGAATCAAAGTCAGATTTTAAAAGAGAATACCTAACAATGAATTATGGCAAGTTCCTCAAAATCTTAGCAAAGGAAACGGATTTACCAGTTAATTTACTTAATAATCTTATGATTAGTGCTATTAAGCGTTTAAAGGGTAATACTAATTATATTAATGGGAAAACTTTATGCAATCTGATTAAGACTTTTAAAAATCAATTTAATGATCGTATTAAAACGTCTTATAGTTATGAACCTCTTGATTTCTCTGCTTCGACATCAATCTATAATGCAAAGAAACATGAATTCGTTGACTCAATTCCAGCAAATGCTATTGGAGTTTATCAATCAAATTCTACTTCAGATCCCTCTTATTTATATGATAGACCACCTTTACGTTATGACAGTGCAGATCCAGAGCTAAAAATTTTGCAACGTTCATATGGACCAAAAATTAGTGTCTTTGGCAAATTACCCAAGCAAGCTATTAAAATTCCGCGTTTTGATAACGGAACAACAACACCTGACTTTATTTTTAAAATTGAACATAGCAATAAAAAGCCAACCTATTTGGTGATTGAAACTAAAGCTGAAAACAAGCGACTTGGTGATGAACAAATTCATATTATTCAGCAGAAGTATTTTGATCAATTAAAAGAAACAGGGGTTTATTATCAGATGGCAACTAGTGAGCAAGAAGTACATGATTTGATTAGTAAGCTGGAAAATGGGGAGCTAAACTAAGATAATATCATTAATTAAACTAGCGAATGAAGGAAATTTGAAAAAACTGGTGCCAAACCAAAATTGCCAATCAAGGTTGATGGTGTTAGTTCTGAAACCTTAAATGTTTATAAAATCCCACTCGAATATCTGTATTATAATGATAAAAATGGACGGATAGCGACAGGAATATCGCAATATCAAGATGAATTAAATCCTGCTAATGATCAAGATGATCCTCAATATAATAATTTTGTAGCTAAATTGATTAAACAAGATAATTTAACTGCACTTAAAAGAACTGAGAAATCTATAGCTGCATCTGGACAACAAGTATACGGCTATGTATTAGATGATGGTCGTATTGTAGATGGTAACCGCCGCTTTACTGCTTTGCGTGATATTAAGCAATCAACAGGCAAAACAGTCTATTTTGAAGCCGTTGTTTTACCTTTTTCATATAACAAAAAAGCCGAACGAGTCAAAATTAAGAAACTAGAACTAGCTCTTCAGATGGGGGTTGAGGAACGGAAAGATTATGATCCAGTTGATTTAGCTGTGGATATTTACCAAACTACTAGTGGTAATTGTCCTATAATGACTCAAGCTGATTACGCTGCCGATTCCCATATGCGTTTAAATGAGGTTAAAAAGTACTATGATGGTGCTGTTTATATGCGAAAATTTCTTCAGTTTATTGGAGCACCAGAAAATGCCTATAATATAGTGAAAGAAAGCAAGGTTTGGTCTTTATTTTACGAAATGGGGAAATCACTTTCTAAGAATTTTGGAAACAGTCCGGATTCTCAAGTTCATAAAAATGAAACTATGAATTCATATTTTGGTGTGATACTTTATCAAATTCATGTTGGTGTTATTGGAAATACAGCTCGAACACATATTCGACAATATGGTAGAAATGTGGTTAACAACAGTGATAATAATAGAAAATTTAATAATAGTATAACAAATATGGTTGATGATTTGTCTGATGCACTACAAAATAATGACATCAATACAACTTCCGATTTAATGCAAAGCTTGACGGATGAAGATAAAACAGTTGAAGCCATAGGTGATACTTTTGAGGCATACAAGCAGAATGCTCTTAATAGTGAGTCTGTAGATAAGTTTATTCGAAACATAAAGCAAAATGTAAAGTCCTACCATGATTTGAATGAAAATAATGGCTTATTCGGAAATTTACGCTATAGCGAAGTAAGTGAAGGTCAACTGAAAACTTTACAGAAATATATGCGTGATTTGAATCAGCTAAGTAAGGAGTTGTTCAATAAGTATGGAAATGAAATCAAACAGTCCAATAATCATTAAGAATGAAAACGGGTTATTTCAACTTTTAGATGATAAAGTCCGTACTTTGGAAACAAAAACTGCTAAGCGTGGGTTGGCTATCTTTTCTCCATATTTTGAAAATTTTGAAAAAAGAACTTTTAAAAGAGATTTAACATATGTACAGTTGTTGGAGTTAGTTAACAAGCTTAATCAACGTTTGAAAAGAAAAGGGCTACCTCAAATAAAGACTAGCAAAAATTTTGATCATTTTGTGCAACAGCAGAAGTATTATATTAAAAAACAAAGTCATGCTGGTTTAACAATTAAAGATGGGGATCCTCGTTGGCATGAAGAATTTGAAATATTCAAAACAATTGTTAGTCAAGAAATTACTCGGCCACTAAAAGTAGAACAAGAAAAAGCTAGTTTCTTTATGACTATCATGAAACGTGCAGCAAACTTCTCAGTTCCTGGTGCTGGGAAAACAGCAATGATGTACGGAACCTTTGCTTTTTTATCTAGTCCAAAAGTAGATAAAATAGATAAATTATTAGTTGTCTCACCTCTGAATGCTTTTGCGGCTTGGCGGACTGAATTTAAAGCTGTATTTGGTCCGAAGCGTCGATTACACTACTTAAATTTGCGAGATAAAAAGTACAATAATAATTATGGTGCTATTACGCATGATTGGGTTCAAGCAAATGTAATCAATATCAATTATGAATCATTACAAAGCAAGCTCGATATTATCAATGATTTGGTAGATTTGAAAACGATGTTGGTGTTTGATGAGGTCCATCGGATAAAAGCTATTGGAGGTCAACGCGCAAGGGCGGCTTTGAGTTTAAGTAACGTACCGTACTATCGTTACGTATTAACTGGGACACCAATTCCCAATGGCTTTAGAGATATTTACAATTTCTTGCATCTCATGTACGCCAATGAGTACTCCTCATTTTTTTCCTGGGATTTGACAAAACTAAATGGTCTCGATTCTAAAGAGGTTAATCATAAATTATCGCCTTTCTTTTGGCGAACTAATAAAAAAGATTTGCATGTGCCCAAGCCAGATCCAGATATTATTGAACAAGTTGCACCCTCAAAGAATCAACTAATTTTGGCTCATGCTATCTATGAAAATGAAAATGGGACTTTAGCTACTTTCATTAGGTTGTTACAGGCATCGACTAATCCCGAATTGTTAAAAACAAAAATTAACTATAAAGAATTGGGACTGATTGATATAGATTCTGGTGTCTGGAATAAACAAGAATTAAAAATTGAAAAAGAAAATATTAGCAGTGGAGAAACTTATAAAAAGTATGATCTAGCTAAAGTGAAATCGCCTAAATTCGAGATAGGAATTAATTTGATCAAAAAACTAGTCAGTCAAGGGAAAAAGGTACTTGTTTGGGGAATGTTTATTGGCACTATGCAGAAGATCACTGATACACTCAATGGTATAGGTATCAAAACAATTTTGGTCTACGGTGCAACTCCTAAGCAGGATCGTGAAGGAATGATTGAAAATTTCCGAAGTGGTGATGTACAAGTACTAGTTTCCAATCCTAATACTTTAGGTGAGTCTATTTCTTTGCATCAAACAGTTCATGATGCAGTTTATTTTGAATATAACTTCAATTTAACCTTCATGCTGCAATCAAGAGATCGTATTAATCGTTTAGGGCTACCAGCTGATCAATATACACGATATTATTATTTAATGACTAAAGGTGATGTTGCTCATACAGGCTTCATTGATAATACAGTCTATAAAAAATTGAAGGATAAAGAAAAAATTATGCTTGATGCCATTGACGGTCAGTTATTAGTTCCTGAGTATACAGACGACTATCTTCAAGAAGTAAAGGACATAGTAATTGGAAAATATAAGTAGGGAGACATAATATGGAAACTATTATTCCATCCGATAATACAACCAAAGAAGAATTACAAGAACGGATAGACTATATGGTGAATGAAGCTTCTAGGCTTGAAAAATTGGCAATGACAGATAAAGACGAAGCAATGATCAGATTCAGGGTGCTAAAAAACTTTGCAAATAAAGAATGTCATGTACTAAATTTGCAGAAAAATGAAGAAACTGTTAACAAGAATCTATATCTATTAAGCTATCAAAAGCTCTTTAATCACTTACATTTTACCTCAGGTAAAACACCTCTAAAATTACTCTATTGGAATCTCGATGAATTTCACCAAGCAAATATGGGCTTTAAGTTATACCAACTTTATACCAACTAACTATGATCTCAGCACTTACTAATGCTTGAACAAATATTCAATTCCCATATGCAGTGGTCTACGGCCAATACTTAATTAAATGAATTATATTAAAATATCTGAAATAAGAATCTTGAACCTAAACTAACTTTATGATATTGAGTTTGAATTAAGAGACTCTTTACAAGGAGGAATTGTTATGGACAGCGTTTTTACTGGTAAAGTTTCAAAAAAAGGACAAGTAGTTATTCCCATACAAATCAGGAAAGCTTTAGGTTTGAATAAGGGAAGCAAAGTGTCATTCGAACTAAATAATGGTGAAATTACTATCAAAAAATTACCAACGGCATTAGATTGGGCTAATTTGGTTAAGCAAATTCCAGTTGAAGATGTTAAAATCGATGAAAATGGTTATTTTGACCCTAAAAAATCGCCGGATTTCCATGACTGGAAGGTTAATGGCTAATAGAGTCAGGAGAATGAATGATTTTTGCAAGTATACTTAAAAAACATTGAACGTTTGAAAAATTTCTATCAAAGTGATTATTACCGCTGGTTGGAAACCAATGATCCTAAAAGGGTCAAAAATGTTGAAGATGCTCTATATGAAGATCCAGATAATTGTGATGACGAATTATACAAAGATCTAGCTCTTAAATATAATTTAGAGCGCAAGAAATGTAATTTATTTGTTAGCGACAATAAGCAAAAGATAAAAATGTCAGCAGATATTGTTTGTGGTGTTAAAAGTTTAAAAGATTTAGGTTCAAGTACGCCAGAATTTTTGTCAAATTATGCCAAAATAAGATCAAGTGTAAAGTTACATTTCATATGGCCCCAGCATAAAGTTCCAACAATAAATACTTATCGCTATCAAATTTACCACGATCGCATTGATTACTTGTTATATGATTTGAAACATTACTTTATGGGTAAAGAAACGCCGATGCAAAAAGCCTATCAAAATAATAATACTATCATTTGGCTTGATGCTTTTAACAATGATTTTCCAAAATTCGTTCAGGCAATGCACTTCGAAAACTTTGTTAATGAAAATTTTGAAGTTTTAGATATTGAATTTAGACAAAGAAAAACTGTTACTGGCGATTTACAGCAACTTCAGAGTAAATCTAAGAATAAAAATGTTCAAAAACGATACATGGAACAGTTATTAACTTTGGATAAGCTGTTTTAATAAATTTAGTTTCATTCGTTTGTTGCGAAATAGTATTTAGTAATAAAATTTAGTTAGGAAGAATTTAATATTAATAAAGCCACGCATGTAAATGCATGAAAAAATAGGACAATTGAAAATGGATAAATGGCAAGAAGAGTGGGCCTATAATAAATATTGGGTGATGGCTCATTCGCAACAGTGCTATGAACAGATTAGGCTGCTAGCTAAAGACAACGACTGGTCAGAACAAAAGAATATTGAATTCAAGGACTTATTAGAAAAAGCAGCGAGGCAAACCCCAACAGTTAAAACCTTAACCAATGCCTATCAACATGTCTGGGGTTATTTTAAAAAAATTTGTACGGAAGAGGAAAAACAAACTTACTTACATTTATTGCAAGAATTGTCACCAACAGAAGATGAATTGGGTCCATTTTTAAGTCGTTTAGCTGAAAAATATCAAGTTTCTTATTTATTAAACTCACGTTTAATTCAGGAGTGCAAAGAAAAATCATGAGATTATGGCATCAAGACTTAATTTGGCGATTGCCTAAGCAACAGTTATTAGGGCAACATCGAGAAATTGCGGCTTTGCGCGGACGTGGCTGGGACAAACCACATTCTACTGTTAATTATGTTTTTCAGTATTCACCATATAAATTGTATCAATTTCATTTGTTAGTATTAGCTGAAATGCAACGGCGCCATTATCATCCAGATGTTAAATGGTTTGATCCTTATTATAGAGGACAATATTGTCCTAAGTACGAGAGTTTACCGGCTATTCCCTGGACTGATCCAATTTATCCAGAGCACAATGATGAATATTTGCAAAGTTGCTTAGATAATTTACATCAAAAAGGAATAGATTTGTAATAAGTTTAGTTTGCTAAAAATTGCAAGATTGACACTGGATGATGACAATTTCCTAGATTTTTTTAAGAAACGCAAGTAAAAAAGTTGAGCACTTTGACATGAATGCTCAACTTTTTTGCCATGGTAATTAGATTACTTTTTTTTGATTTTATGATTAATATTTGCAATTTCCTTTGCAATTTTATGGTAATTATAATACCAGCAAATTAAGTAGATAATGACAAAAATCACAGTAAATTTTATAAAGTTAACCAAGTTTAACGAAACCCAACCAGCTAAAAGGGCCAAGAAAATAAATCCAAAATAGTAGGTAAAGAAATTTATAACCGTCTTCTTTAATAATGACCATTGGTTAATAGTGAAGATAAAACTGCCAAAACCGAAAAAAATTCCAGTAACCGCCCAGAGAATAATTGAGACGCTAAAAGCATTGAGCAAATTACTAAATTTTGTCGTAAAAGATGGACTGGATGGAACATAAACTGAGCTATGTGATGCATAACTGCAAAAGATAGAAATCATTAAACCAATGAAGATTCCCCTAACGGCAAAATTAAACAAATAATTGATAAATCTCTTTGTGTTTTTCATATTCCTAACCTCTCTTTCAGGGTCTTAATATTTCTTCTTGATATTTGTACGCGATGCTTATTAGTCAGAACCACATCGATTAACCCATTATTAAGTAATTCAAGGTGATCGATATGTTGATAATTAAATATAGCGCTGCGTGAAGCTTCAATAAAATAGTTCGGTAGATCTGCTTTCAAATTTGATAAACGATCATTATATGTAAGTTGCTGCTTTTCTGTATAAACATTAATATCTCTATTAGCAACTTCAAGTGAATAAATGTCTTCAAAATTAATCGGATAAATTTGAGATTGATAATGGCACCATAATGAATTTTCTGACTGTGCTAATTTTTGCAAAAGTTCATTAATTGCTGGTGTCATTTTTTTGATCCGTAATTCACCATGTTCTTCGCTAATATTAGGATCGATGTGACAATTAATTTTCATGCCTGGCGCTCCTTTCTGCTAATAAGTATAGTAGATGAATTTCACTTTTATCCCAGATTACTGCAAATGGTGGAATAAATGTCATTAATGGTTATAAAATTTGTGTTTCTGGTTCAAATTTAGCTTTTATAATTAAAAGAGGGTTTGAGTGCATGAATATACTAAAGTATAATTTAAAGAAAAGTTGTTTTACTTAAATTACCCAACAAAGGATGAAGAGGATGCAAGAAATTAATGAATTAAGGTTAGATTGTGCACTTAAACAAAAAAGAGGACTGCATATAATACTGGCTTCAATTATTATTTGGCTAACCATTGCAATTATTCACATTTCATCTATTCCAATACTAACGAAAAACCTTCTTACTTTTGTTTACGCTTCAGTTTTATTGCCTTTATCTTATTTTGTTTCAAAGCTAATTAATGTTGATTTTCAAAACAAAGGTAATCCACTAACAGAGCTAGGAATCCTGTTTTCTGTTAATCAAGCATTGTATTTACTAATTGCGATGTGGATTTATCCAACTATACCAGAGAAAATGCTTATGATATTAGCAGTTATTTTTGGCGCACATTTACTGCCATATAGTTAGTTTTATAAGTCAAGGATTTATTTTACTTTGGCGATTTTAATACCCTTTTTAGCCTTAATCATTGGACTAAACTTTGAGCCAGCAATTTTGGTTTTGACAATGATCGGAATTGAAATTATTTTTTCCATTGCTTTAGTTTGGGAAAATAGGAAATTTAAGTTTTAAAGTTTTTTAGAAAGGTAAAAGTTTGAGAAGTATAGATTTAAAACCAACTGACGAAAATATAATTAATACCGTTCTTACTAATAGTATGGGCAGAAATGATGGTGTTTATAATTTTGTGAAAATGCTTAATTCACAATATGGATCTATTTCGATTGCTGTTGATGGCAAATGGGGATCCGGAAAAACCTTCTTTATTAAGCAATGTAAACTGCTTTTAGATTGCCTAAATGATGAAAATGATAGCAGTGAAAAAAGAAAAATCTTAGAAGCAGTTACACAAGGAAAGACGGAAAAACTTTCCAAAATTAGTTATAAATCAGTATATTTTGATGCTTGGAAGAATGATAGTAACATTGATCCAATTGTTTCTTTGTCTAAAAGCATAGCTACAACGACTTTTAACATTAAAACAAAAGCCAAGAGCGTAGCTTTTAAAGCAGGAGAGCAACTTGTCAGAATAGCAGTTGAAAAAATTGCTAAAATTGATATTGGTAGTATCTTGGATATATTTCAAACAGAAGAAAATACTGAAGCTGAATTTAAGAAAGAATTGGCTTCTTTAATACCTAAAGATGGTCGTCTTGTTATTTTTATTGATGAATTGGATAGATGTCGCCCAGTATATGCTGTTAAGCTGTTAGAAAGAGTACAACATTTTTTTGATAATGAAAAAATAACTTTTGTGTTTGCTGTAAATCTTTACGAATTGAAAAACACGATACAAAAACTTTATGGCTCAAATTTCAACGGTGATCGCTATTTGGACAGATTTTTTGATTTTGTTATGTCAATCCCAGAACCGGATCTTGAGTTATATTATCAAAACATGGCTGATTCAATGAATATTAATACTAACTTTCCAGTGTATTATAAAGAATTAGAAACAAAATTTGACTTTAGTGCAAGGGAACGCAGCCATTTTGAAAATCGTGTCAATACTGCTATTTATAAAACTCGCTCTAAACGGAACAGTAGCTTTTTCCCATTTAATGATAGTTTTGAAATGGTAGATTTATTTGTGATTCCATATTTAATTGCTCTGAAAATGATTGATAGGCATAAATATGAGGACTTTATTTCTAATGAAGATGGCACAGATTTTATCGACTTCTTGTCTATAAATAAAACTTTTTCAAATATAAAAAGAATAAAAGTTATTAATGAATTAAAAAATGAAGCAAAAAAATTATATGAAAGTATATTTGTCGAAGATAATGGTTATAAAAAACACATTAGCGAGGTTTTGAGTTTAGTTTCCAATTTTTCTAATTATGAAGATAAAGATGATAAAGCTACTAAGAAATAAGCATATTAAAATTTATCTGATTGATAAATATATAATGGTACAATTAAATAGACATTGATTGAGCTAATTTCAATCAATTAATTAAATTAGAAAATAACTTTGAATATAAATTTTAAAATTAAAGGAGATAACATTGTCAAATACAACTACAAGTTTACAACAAGGGCTGTTCAGTGCAGCAGACTCATTACGATCGAAAATGGATGCGAGTCAATATAAAAACTATTTATTGGGCACAGTCTTTTATAAATATTTATCTGATCATATGCTTTACAACGTTTTGGAATTATTAGCTGACGAACCAGAGGGAACGCTAGATGAAGCTCAAAAAATATATGAAGATAATGCTGAAGATGCAGAACTAGTTAATGAGTTACGAGTATCATTAGGTTATGTAATTGAACCTGAATACACATATAATAGTATTTTAAATGCAGTCAATAATCATACTTTTCAGGTCAAGCAATTAGGTGATGCTTTCAATAAACTAGAAAGCTCGGACCAAGACTTTGAAGGGTTATTTGATGATTATGATTTATATTCCAAAAGTTTAGGAAGTACGGCGCAAAAAAGAACAGATACTATAGCTGGAGTTATTCAAGCAATTGGCAAAATAGAATTGGTTAAAACTTCAGGAGATAGTCTGGGAGATGCTTATGAATACTTAATTAGTCAGTTTGCTTCAGAATCTGGCAAAAAAGCGGGTGAATTTTATACACCTCAACAAGTTTCTGAGCTATTAACCCGTTTAACTTTGGTAGGCAAAGATTATTCAGCAGGAATGACAGTTTATGATCCTGCTATGGGATCTGGGTCTCTGCTCTTAAACTTTAAAAAATATGGTTCAGCTCACGATCGAGTTACTTATTATGGGCAAGAAATCAATACTTCTACATATAACTTGGCCAAAATGAACTTGATTTTGCACAACATTGACCAAGCAAACAGGCATTTGCGTAATGGCGATACTTTGGACGAAGATTGGCCAGCAGAGGAAGCCAATAACTTTGACGCGGTAGTTATGAATCCACCGTATTCATTAAAATGGTCAGCAAACAAGGGCTTTTTAGATGATCCTCGTTTCTCTCCTTATGGTGTTTTGCCACCTAAGTCCAAGGCTGATTATGCCTTCTTGCTTCACGGTTATTACCATTTAAAGCACAGTGGTGTGATGTCTATAGTTTTGCCTCATGGCGTTCTTTTCCGTGGCGGTGCTGAAGGTAAAATCAGACAAAAGCTGCTTGAAAATGGTGCGATTGATGCAATTATCGGTCTACCAGCAAATCTTTTTTATAGTACCAGTATTCCAACAGTGATTGTTGTACTTAAAAAAGATAAGCAAGACCGTGATGTCATGTTTATTGATGCTTCTAAGGGCTTTGAAAAGGTTAAAACGCAAAACAAATTACGTGAAGAAGATATAAACCGGATTTTAACTACTTATTCTGCACGTCAAGATGTTGAAAAATATGCTCATTTAGCAAAATTTGATGAGATTAAAGAAAATGATTTTAATCTAAATATTCCGCGTTATGTTGATACTTTTGAAGAAGAACCACCAGTTGATGTGCAAAAACTAGTTGCAGATATGGCTAGCATTACAAAAGAAGAAAAAGAAACAACTGATGAAATCAAGCAAACATTGGATGAATTGGTTGGAACAAACCCAGAAGGACAAAAAACGCTGAATCAGTTAAAAGATATTCTATAGTAAGGTTTGTTGAAAAATGAATGAAAATAAAGCTGTACCAAATATTAGATTTAAATCATTTGAAAATTATTGGGTAAAAATTAAGGTTAGCAATTTAGGAAATAAGTTTACAGGTGGCGGAACACCTTCAAAAAAAAATAAAAGTTACTGGTCAGGTTCGATTCCTTGGTTTCAAAGCTCTGATCTAATATTGAATAATGTCTTAAAAATAAGTATAAAAAAAAGGATCACTTATAAAGCTATAGATGAATCTTCGACAAAACTGGTGTCAAAAGACTCCATAGCTATCGTTACGAGGGTAGGAGTTGGAAAGCTTGTACTTATACCATATAAATATACAACTAGCCAGGATTTTATTTCAATTTCTGAAATTATATATAATAAGAAGTTTGTTCTCTATTTATTATATTACGTTTTAAATTATTCTAGACGATTAGGTACAAAACAAGGGACTTCTATAAAAGGAATCACAAAAAATTATTTTTTAACAACAGAGGTTGTATTACCAAAAAATAGTTTTGAACAACAAAAAATAGGTGATTTTTTCACTAAGTTAGACAAGCTACTTGATTTGCAGCAGCAAAAGATTGACAAGTTGGAGCTGCTAAAAAAGGCTTTGTTACAAACGCTATTTCCTAAGCATGATGCCAAAATACCTGAACTAAGATTTCAAGGGTTCAATAAAAATTGGCTAAAAAATAACATTATGGAAATAGCACCTTTAAGAAGTGGATTTGCTTTTCAAGGCTTTAAATTTAAGGAAAAAGGAGTTCCGATTATAAGAATAAGTAATATTCTAACCGAAGGTAAAACAGGGGGAGAGTATGTGTATTATGATGAGATGAAAAACGATATAGAATATACATTAAAAAATGGAGACTGTATCATAGCAATGTCTGGTGCCACTACAGGGAAAAGTGCCTTAGTTAAGGGAACATGTGAAAAATACTACCAGAATCAGCGGGTAGGTATGTTTCAACATAAAAATAACTTCTCTTATAAATTTGTTACTCAATTAATAAAATCCAATTTATTTTTAAGACAAATGGATAGAGTACTTGTTCAGGGGGCACAGCCTAATATCTCCTCTAAAGAAATTGATTCGTTTACTTTTTCTATTCCAAGTATGTATGAAGAGCAACAAAAAATTGGCAACCTGCTATCTAAAGTTGA
This sequence comes from Lactobacillus laiwuensis, assembly GCF_019972835.1. Classification (GTDB taxonomy): domain Bacteria; phylum Bacillota; class Bacilli; order Lactobacillales; family Lactobacillaceae; genus Lactobacillus; species Lactobacillus laiwuensis. The sequence continues at coordinate 92,117 of NZ_BPPB01000006.1, forward strand.
TCAATTAATCGAATTAGAAAATAAGAAATTACAAAATTTTCAACAAGTTAAAAAGTGTCTTTTACAAAATATGTTTGTTGAATAACAGGGAAAGGAGATAAGGATGGCAGTAACCAAAGTTAAAGAAGCCCAAATGGAAAAAACTTTAATTGAGCAATTAACTCAAGGTATTAATCAATGGCGTTTACGTGAAGATTTAAAAACAATTCCGCAATTATGGGCTAACTTTTTTCAGATTCTTGAAGACAATAACCGCGATCAGCTTCATGATGTTCCACTAACACAAAATGAAAAGGAAACCATTCGTACGCAAATAACTCAGCCTAATTTTTACCAAGCTGCCAAATTCTTGGCTGGTGCTAACAGACAAGTTAGGTATCACTTAAAACGTGATGATTCTTCTTTACCAGATGCCGATTTGTTGATTTTAGATAACACCAATATTGCTGGTGGAACTTCCGTTTATGAAGTGGTACACCAAGTAGAAGTCAATAAGTCGAGCTTGTCACCGCTTGATCAAGATAGGCGCTTTGATGTTACTCTCTTGATTAACGGCTTACCCCTAATTCATATTGAATTGAAGACACCTAACTTTCCCTTTAAGGATGCATTTCGTCAAATTCAAAAGTATATAGACGAAGAAAAATTTAGTGATATCTATAATTTTGTGGAAATGTTTGTTGTTACCAATGGTACTAATACTCAGTACATTCCTGCTGGGCAAACTCTACGTGCTAATTTTTTGATTTCTTGGATTAATCAAGACAAGCAACAAGTTAATGATTACTTAGATTTTGCGCATGAAGTCCTGTCCATTCCGATGGCACATCACATGATTGCTGACTATACTGTTTTAGATGACAATGCTCAGAGAATCATTCTGCTGCGTCCATATCAAATTCAAGCAATACAAGCAATTTTCGAAGCATCACGTGAAGGAAAGTCTGGCTTTATTTGGCACGCTACTGGTTCAGGTAAAACCCTGACTTCATATAAAGTCGCTCGTAACTTATTACAAATTCCAGCTATTGATAAGACAATTTTTCTAATAGATCGCAAAGATTTGGATATGCAAACTGTTTCAGCATTTCAAACTTATGCAAATAATGACACGATTGATGTGAAGGAAACCGCGAATAGTTTTGAATTGGCTAAGAAATTGGGTGATGGTAACCGCAATGTGGTTGTGACTACCAGACAGAAACTGCAAACGATATTCAAACGAATGGAAAATTCACCTGAAATTGCTAAAAAGTATGAAAAGTTGAAAGATTTACGCTTAGCTTTTATTGTTGATGAATGTCATAGAGCAGTTACGCCAACTCAAAAGAGAGAACTAGATCGATTTTTTAATCGTCAACCATTATGGTATGGCTTTACCGGTACCCCAATTTTTGCGGAAAACGCACGGTCTGAAAACGGACAAGATGCTCGTACCACTGAGCAACTTTATGGTCCAATTTTACACAAATATACGATTGAAGATGCAATTCATGATAAAAAAGTACTTGGCTTTAAAATCGATAACGAAGGAAATTCAAATCAAACAGATAATGATGATATTTATCTCACAGATGCTCACATGAAGGCAGTGGTCAAGCAAATTTTAGCTTTAGCTTATCGTAAGCAAGGTCTTAGCAATGGCCACAGGTATTCTGCACTTTTTTCAACATCTTCTATTAAACAAGCGCAGAAATACTATCACTTGTTTAAAGAGGCAATTGCCAACGGTGAAGTGCCTAATCGTATTCAAAAAGTGGCACCGGATTTTCCCCGCATAGCTATTACGTATTCAATCTCTCAAAACGAAGATGAATCAATGGTTAACCAAGCAGAAATGAAACAGTCATTGGATGACTACAATAAAATGTTTAGTACCCAGCTTTCTATGACTGATATTCCTAGTTATAATCGCAATGTCAATGATCGTTTAGCATGCAAAAATAAAGCATATCAAACACGAGACCAACAACTAGACATAGTGATCGTAGTTGATCGGTTATTGACTGGATTTGATGCACCAAGATTATCCACGTTATATTTGGACAGACCACCAATGAATGCCCAAAACCTCATACAAGCCTTTTCAAGAACAAACCGTATTTATGATGATGGCAAAAAATGGGGTCAAATAGTAACTTTCCAATATCCTAATCAGTATAGTGATGAAATAGATAAAGCGTTGACACTTTATGCGAATGGTGGCACTAATGGCGTTCTTGCTCCGGACTGGAATACGTCACGGAAGCGTTATGTACAAGCACGTAAGAAACTGGACAAATATGTCGCTAATCCGCAGATATTGACTACACTTATTGATGCCCCTAAAAAAGAACAGAAACAGTTTGCTGAAGCTTTTCAAAAATATGATCAGGCGCTTGCTGCTATTAAAACTTATGATGAGTTAGATAAGCAGGACAAACTTCCAGCTTCTGCACAAGTTAATGTTGATGATATCCCATCTGAAATAGAAAACACTTTAGAAGGTACATACAAAAATATTATCGATAATTTAAAAGCAGAAAATAAAAATGATGACGACCCAGTAGACCTTGATCTTGATGAAGATTATGAGCTTGAATCTATTCATATTAAAGAAGTGGATGAACGCTATATTATGTCACTCATTCAAGATTATATTTCAACAGCGAATCAGCAAAGCCAACAAGTAAATGTTGCACAAAAGTCTAAAGATCAAAGTGAGACTTCACAAGTTGGTAACTACATTGATCAGTATGCTAAAACTAATGAGCCACGTGCGAACCATATTCGTTCGATTTGGCAAGATGTTCAACTTAATCCTCAAAAATATTCTGATCAAAAAGTTGAAGATGTATTAGAAAACTCTATCAAACAGGAAAATAAAAAGATTTTAAGTCAACTTGCGGACGATTTTGGTCTTGATTATGGCAATTTGAATTATGTTGTTAATAATTACCAGCCTGATGAAATTAATCATAAAGGTATGGGAGATTTGGTAAGTAAAAGATATTTTGATAGGTTCAAAGAGACTCATCCTGATAGTAAATTAAAGAATTGGCTTAGCTGGAAGACTGAGGTACGCGAAAAGGTTAAGGTAGTTTACAATACAAAGATTAAACCTTTAGAATCTGAAGAGTAAAAATTGATAGTTATTATTTGTAAATGTGATATCCCGAAAGTCGTGAGACATGTTGCAAAAAAGTAAATATGATTTTTTAATGAAAAAGCCAATTATTGAAATTTTGGATGGAGATGCTTGCTTAGATAATTTAATTAGTGAGGATAAAATACATAATGGACAACTTAAGAAAGTAGAGATTCATATGCCATATTTATCTGGTCCAGATATTTGTAGCTTATCCGAAAAGTTTGGAAGTCCAATTGAATATGATATATTCTCTCGCTGGTCATACATGTAAGAGATGTTTGAAAAGGCAAAATATAAAAATAAGACACAGGAAATTTTGAGCTATTTGTTTAGTAAAACTAATTTTAGCATGTGTAAAAATATTTCTGACTTGTCCGTTGAAATGTTCGAAGAGTATTATCAAAAAGCAACAACTCTAGCTATTAAAAAAATTAATAACTTCATTGATTATACTGGGGATAAATTAATTATTAAAAATAATAATGTGTTTTTAAAATCTGACCTGTTTGAAATAAAGAGCAAATATATCCAAAAGATTGACAGAACATACATTAAAGAGGTTCAAAGTAAAGCAAATGAAAATTTAAGGCAAGGCAACTTTGATAGTGTTTTAACTCAAGCAAGAACTCTTCTTGAAGAGGTATTTATGTATGTTCTTGAAGTAGATGGGATTCAACCTTCAAGAAAGGGAAATATTAAGAAACTGTATGGACAAGTTAAATTAGCTTATTCAATGAGTACAGGCAAAGATGTTGATAAGAGAATAAATGAATTACTTTCCGGTCTAGAAAATATCGTTGATGCGATAGCAGAAATGAGAAACAAAGAAAGCGATGCTCATGGTTTGGGAAGAAAAAGAATAAAAGTTGAAGAACACCATGCGCGTCTTGCTTTAAACGCTGCTTTAACTATGGCAGATTTTATTTTGTCAGTATCGGCAAAAAATATAAGTAAGAGAAAATAATTTCATATAAAAATTTATATTTAAAAAATGGAGATAAAGTGAATGGCTAATCGACAAATTAATATTGAGAATCTAACTATGAAAGAAATTCTGATTGCAATGCGTCGTTTGGGTGGTCAGGTAACAAGGCGTGAAATTTGTTCAGATATTCGTGACAATTCCACTGCAATTTCTGAAAAAGAAGTGAATGAAATTAAGGTGTCTAAAAAAACTGGTAATAAATATAAACCTTTTGACTATACGTTTAATTATGCAGTTATGTATTTAGTAAGAACTGGTTTTTTAACTGAAGATGATCATCAAGTAGAATTATCTGAAAAAGGTCGTAAAGTTGATCTCGATATTTTTAATCCTGAAAAGGATGTTCGTCCCTTTTTGGAAGATAATAATTCTCAGGAATTGAAGAAAAAGAGCTTGGCTGAAATTGATTCTGCTAAAGATACTACGGATGAAGTCACAGAGGAAGACCAGTGGAGACAAGATTTGCTAGATGCCCTGATGAAAATGAGTCCGAAAAAATTTGAATTTTTTTGTCGCGGTTTGCTTACCAAAATGGGGATTGACGTTGATAAGACGATTGGCGTTAACTATGTTGCCGATGGTGGCCTTGATGGTTTTGGCTATGTTCGCTCAAACGATTATCGTACTACCAGAGTGGCATTGCAGGCAAAACGCTGGCAAACCAATGTTTCTGCGCCAGAAATAGACAAGTTTCGCGGAGCAATGGATAAATATAACGCAGAGTTTGGCATTTTTATTACTAATTCTGATTTTACTCGCGGTGCAATTAAGACAGCACGTGAAGGGACAAGAATTATCACTTTGATTAATGGTGACGAAATCTGTGACCTGGTGGCAAAGTACAATTATTACGTAGAACCTGTGACCACATATAAGTTAAAGCCATTTTATACAGAAAAAGATTAAACAACCTTTACGTTAACTAATTTATTGTTATTGCTTTACAGATAAGGTGATACTATGTCGACTATACAATTTGGAATTAGATTAGATAAGAAAGAAAAGCAAGAATTAGATGACAATGCCAAGCAAATCGGCTTGACGGTTGCTACGGCAGTTAAAATGCTTATCTCTCAGTTTAACCATGATAAAGGATTTAGTTATCCTGTAAATCGTAAAGAGGATAATACATCAGATACAAATTTACCTTTCGAAGTTGAAAGGGCTATGGTAATAGCTAAAGCTGAAGAGTTAGGATTGATTAAGGATAGTAGTATTAAAGTAGATAATCTAGATGATTGGAAAAAGCGGTGGACAGAAAATTAAAATACGAAGTGCGTTTTGAAAAATCTTTTGTAAAAAGAATGGATAATTTACAAAGTATTTTTAATCAATCTACTGTTGATACAATAGATGCAAGGATGATAACTAGGTATGTTTTTGAACTCCTAGCTATTGAAAAAATATACTGTTCATAAAGTTTTGAAAAAACTCTAGAGTGAATACCACGAATTTCATGTTCTTAATGATTTACTAGTAATTTATTATCAGGTGGATGCCAAAAAACGTTTAAGTATGGTAACTATCACCAATCATAAGGAACTTTCTACTGGTAAGTTATGAAGTAAGATTAAAAATAGCATCTTTTAAGAAAATAACGCCAAATGAACAAAGACGAGACATTACATTACTTAGATCAACTTGGAATTAAATATGAAATAGTGGAGCATCCAGCTGTTTATAATATGGCAGAAATGGAGCAGATTGAACTGCCACATCCTGAAGCTGATGCTAAAAACCTGTTTGTGAGGGATGATAAAAAACGAAACTACTATCTTTTGACGATTAAGGGCGATAAAAGAGTCAACTTACAACAATTTCGTGAAGAAAATGGCACACGCAGGCTTAGCTTTGCTTCGCCAAAAGATTTAAAAGAAAAATTAGGCCTAGAACCTGGCTCCGTCACACCTTTAGGACTGTTAAATGATTCTGAGCATCAAATATCGTTTTACCTTGACTCATACTTTAGTCAACAGCCGAGAATTGCCGTTCATCCCAACGACAATACAGCTACTATTTGGCTAGATCCGCAAGACTTGCTTAAAGTCATAAAAGGTTTGGGTAATCCTGTTAGGGTAGTAAAGATGTAACTTTTATTCTGAATATTATAAAAGATGGTAAATCTAAAAATAGGTTTACCATCTTTTTTTATATCAACTATTAAATTTCTTTTTTTAATATTTCTGGTAGGACTTTTTCCTTGATGGAATTGCTATCAATTTTAGTATAAATTTCGTACCCGCGTGCTAACACATCGCACAGATAAAGTTGAGAAACTTGGCCAGCTACAGAACCAATATTTATAAATTCTCCCACTGCTGTTTGTAATTGAACATCGCCTAAATTTGCTATGGGTGAGCTCAATTCATTAGAAATGGTAATGATTTTTGCACCGTTCTTTTTAGCTAGTTTTAAAGAGTCATATGTATCTTTGGTATGACCCGAAAGAGATAGGCCAATAACAACATCTTTTTTTGTTAGTAATGAACTAATTTGTACTTGAATGTGTGGATCAACTTCGGCATGCGCTATTAGACCTATCCTTAACCATGTTTTAGCAAAATCTTTTGCTGACTCTCCGGAATGCCCTAGGCCAAATAAATAGACCCGCTTGGCTTTAGCCAGTATCTTAACCGCTTTAAGTAAATTTTGGGGAAATAACAAACTTTTAGTTTTGTTGATTGAATCGATTAATAAGTTTGCACTTTCAATATAAAAGTTACTATCCCCACTAGTGGCAGCCAATTTATTCTGCGAAATTGATTCTTGTGCTAAATAAATTTTTAGTTTAGAAAAGCCTGAAAAGCCAAGTTTCTTGCAAAGGCGAATAATGGTAGCGTCGCTTGTGTCAGAAGCTATAGCCAATGATTTTATCGTATCGTAAATTACTTGTTCTGCGTGACTAGCAATGTAATTAGCTAATTTTACTTCAGATTTGGTCAACTCTTTTTTGTTCTCATTAAATAATTGGATAAAATTCATTTCTTAAAAAGCCTCTTTCGCTAATGAGTAAATTATATCATCCTTTTTCAAGAAAACGATTGCATTTCCCGTCAAAAAATAATATCATACTTTATGAAGTAAAACTTCAAAAAATAATATTAATGGAGTAAAAATACACATGGAAAAAGAAAAGTTCATTAATAAGATCCATAAGGGATTGATTGTTTCTTGCCAGGCTTTACCCGGAGAACCTTTGTATACTGAAAAAGGAGGGATAATGCCTCTTATGGCGAAGGCTGCTGAAGAAGCAGGTGCGGTAGGTATACGTGCAAATTCAGTCCGTGATATTAAAGAAATTCAAGCTACGGTTAGTTTACCTATAATCGGAATCATTAAAAAGGACTATCCCCCTGAAGAGCCGTACATTACACCAACGATGAAAGAAGTAGATGAATTAGTTGAAACCAAGGTTGATGTTATAGCTTTTGACTGCACTTTACGTCCTCGGCATGATGGACAAACCATTAATCAATTTATCAAAGAAGTTAAATTGAAATATCCGCATCAGTTAATGATGGCTGATATATCAAATTTTGAAGAAGCACAGAATGCTTATGAATGTGGCGTAGATTTTGTTGGTACTACCTTGGCTGGTTATACAGCTGAAAGTGAAAACAAGTCTGGACCAGATTTTCAATTAATTAAAAAAATTGTGGATGCTGATCTGCCACTAATTGCAGAGGGTAAAATTCATACTCCAGCTGAATTAAAAAAGGTAATAGACCTTAATCCGCTTGGAATCGTAGTTGGTGGTGCTATTACCAGACCTCTGCAAATTGCTAGGACGTTCACTTCAGTATTTAAAAAAGGGAGAGAATAAAATGACTAAAAATAAGAGATTCACTGCAATTGGTCAGTGGTTTTCCCAATTAGGACGAGCTTTCATGTTGCCAATTGCTATTTTGCCGGTTGCCGGTTTATTGTTAGGACTTGGCGGAGCTCTAACAAATGATGCGGCTGTTTCAGCTTTTCCAGTTTTAAATCAAGTTTGGTTACAAAATACATTAAAAATAATGAATTTTGCTGGTAATGCAGTTTTTAGTAACTTGGCTTTAATCTTTTCAATTGGATTGGCAGTAGGCTTAGCTAAAGGTGATAAGGGTACTGCCGGTTTAGCAGGTGGTGTAGCTTATCTTGTATATACTGCGACAATTTCTGGTTTGCTACAATTGTTTAACCCTAAAAATACAATTGACACCGGTGTTTTAGGTGCGATCGTAATAGGTTCCGTTGTTGCATACTTGCATAATCATTACCGTAAAATTCAATTGCCACAATTTTTAGGCTTTTTTGGCGGATCAAGATTCGTACCAATTATTTCTGCAATTGCTGCTATAGTTATCGGTGCAATATTTTACTTAATCTGGCCCCCAATTCAAGGTTGGCTGACTACTGCTGGACATGCAATTGCTGCAATGGGCAGTTTTGGTAGTTTCCTGTACGGATTTTTATTACGGCTAACTGGAGCCGTCGGTTTACATCATACTATTTATCCGATGTTCTGGTATACGGCACTCGGTGGCACAGCAGAAGTAGCAGGAAAAACCGTTGTCGGAGCGCAAAACATTTTCTTTGCCCAATTAGCTGATCCAAATTTCCATGGTTTATTCACTTATGGTACTCGTTTTTTTGCTGGACGTTTTGCAACCATGATGTTTGGCTTGCCTGGAGCTGCTTTAGCAATGTACCTTTGTCTGCCAAAAGTTAACAGGAAAAAAGATGGTGGATTGTATCTTTCAGGTGGTCTTACTTCTTTTCTTACAGGTATTACCGAGCCTTTAGAATATTCATTTCTATTTGTAGCTCCTTGGTTATATTTAATTCATTCATTTCTTGATGGTTGCTCATTCTATCTTGCAGATATTATGAACATCAGAATTGGTAATTCATTTTCTGGTGGATTAATAGATTATCTGTTGTTTGGAGTTTTGCAAGGAAAAGATAAAACAAACTGGCCTAATGTATTAATTATTGGGGTTATTTGGTTTTTCCTCTACTTCTTTGTTTTCACTTTTTGTATTAAAAAATTCCACGTCAATATTCCAGGAATGCAAACTGAAGTAGATGATGACGTTGAAAAAAATGATCAAAAAGGAAATGCCACCAGTCTGCATACAGAGTCCGAGCAAATTATTGCTGCTTTAGGTGGGGCTGAAAATATAAATACTATTTCTGCTTGCGCTACCAGATTAAGAATTTCACTTAACGATAACAGTCAAGTTATTGAATCTGTATTTAAAAAATTAGGTTCTCCGGGTGTTTTAAAAGTCGCTGGTGGACTACAAATTATTTTTGGTGGGAAAGCCGATCTTTATAGTCAAGAAATAAATGATTTGCTAGCTCATCCTGAAAAAATAAATGAGACCACAACTAGCCAAGATGCTGAAAATAATAAAATGACAATTGAGTTTAATGCACCCGTTAACGGTAAATTTAAATCTTTAGTTGATGTTGATGATGAAGTCTTTTCTAAAAAAATGATGGGTGAAGGTTTTGCAATTGAACCAAGTGATCAACATGTTTTTAGTCCAGTAGAAGGTGAAGTTGTTTCAATTTTTAAGACCAAGCATGCAATTGGACTTAAAACGAAAGAGGGACTGGAAGTATTATTACATATGGGAATCGATACTGTTGATCTGGCAGGCAAACCATTTACTATTAAAGTCGAAGAAGGAGAGAAAGTTTCTCCAAAAACTGAGTTGGCTGAAGTGGATCTTGAGCAAATTAAAGCAAGTGGTAAAAAGCCAACAATTATTACAGTAATTACAAATGCAGTAGATCATGTTATACAAGCAGGTGATGATGCTAAAACAGGCGATGAGATTCACGCTCAAGATGATGTTTATCATGCTTTAATCAAATAAATAAAATTGGTAGATAAGATGATATTGGTTAGCAAAAGTTTGGTCGTTTGTTGATTGTGATTTTATTTTAGCCAGAATTAAAAAGATATATTTCTCAAGTTGGAGTATTTAAAAATAATGTAAATTAAAAGCTATTTTGTTGATAAACCATACAGCTATTTGTTTGTATATATTAACTAAATAAATACCACTAAATTATTAACAAAAGGTAAATATTTTTATTTATAAATATAATTGGTTAAATTATATTAGCTTTCATTGTAGAATCTTTTTCGTTGCCGTTAATCTCTGGTCAGGATTAGGATATTGCTTTTAAAAGCATCAAGAAATTAAGACCTGAACGCAGCCTATAATGGTAACGAATCTGATGTTAAAAATATAGTTATTAGTTTAACCGTGACTTTAATTAAACAATTACATCATTGTTAAATAAGTATCTTTCTTTCTTGTGTATAAATCTAATTTCTCAATCAACTATTGTTTTAGTTAGAATAATTAATATTCATTTAATCATTAAATTACGATAAATTTTATCTGATTATTTTTTATGTGAATTTGCTAATATCTCATCAACGTTGAAATAAAATAGCGGATGATTAAAGCAAAAAGTTGAGGCTCTTGCCTTTTACATCTTTCAGGAAAAAGGATTGTTAGTTGATCACTTAAGCTAATACTAGTTACAAACTAGTAGAAAAAACGCATATGAGTAGGGATAGATTAATTATTAGCATTCTGACTAAACGACTAAAAGCAGTGGTAATCACAACTAATTTTAAGTCGTAATTGGAGGTGTGGCATCAAAAAGGTTATCGATTACCTGTTACTAAAATTTTACCTAGCATAAACTTAAAAAAGCAATATCGTCAGGTTAAACAAAATTACTATTTTATAAGCATCAGAAAAGTAGGACTAAGATGATAAAAATCTTTTTACCATTCTTAGCCCAGTAGTTAATGCTATACCCCCAAGTGAACTGCCGATTCTTCATTTTTACTTCATGGTGTTGACATAATTAATAAATAATGATAGATTAAAAGTCAATTAAATAAACAACATCTTGCAAAGCAGAGTAACTATTTTGTTGCTGATAAAGAGAGCTGATATTTGGTGAAAATCAGTTAGCAGTAAGTAGTGAACATGGGCTTCTAATTGATGTCCATTGGTGATAATTAGCCAGTGGCGGAGTTGCATCCGTTATTTTTGCAAGCTATTGTTTGATAGTTAATGAGGTTTATTACGTGAGTAATAAATGAATAAAAGGTGGTAACGCGAGCACTCGTCCTTAAGAAGAAAAGGATGAGTGCTTTTTTTATACAAAAATTTGGAGGTTTTTTAGATGACTAAAACTGCTTATACTAACGTTAATTTATTTAACGGAATTGATGATAAAATTCAATCTAATACCACGTTGGTGGTTGATGACGAGTGTGGTAAGATTACGGAAATTGTTGCAGGTACTGCGCCACAAGCTGATAAAACAGTCGATTTATACAATAAATATGTGATTCCTGGTCTAATCAATTGCCATACACATATTATTATGGATCCCTTAACCCCCGATGGTGGTAGTGAATCTGATGTGGTATCTTCTACGGTTCGTGCAGTAAAACATTTGCATGATTTATTGAAATCAGGTGTTACCTATATTCGCGAATGTGGGAGTACATATAATATAGATATTGCTCTTAATAATTTAATTAAGAAAAACAAATTGACTAAGGTACCAGAAATTGTGCCCGCAGGACACCCGTTTTCTATGACTGGTGGACACGGTGATTTGCCTAACTTTGGTGTACTGGTTGATTCACCTGATGAGATGCGTAAGGCTGTTCGTCAAGGAATTAAAGCTGGTGCCAAGGCAATTAAGGTTATGGCAACAGGTGGAGTTATGACTGAGAATGATTCTCTTGATGACCCTCAATTAAGCGAAGCTGAGATGCATGTTGCTGTTGAAGAAGCTCACCATAAAGGTTTGACTGTGGCAGCGCACGCTGAAGGCAACCCAGGAATTTTGAATGCGATTAAGGCCGGCGTTGATAGCATTGAGCACGGCTTCTACGTTAATGATGAAGAAATTAAGCTGATGATTGAAAAAGGAACATATTTGACGCCAACGATAGTTGGAGCTTGGGCATTTATCGAATATGCACCGGGTAAAATTCCAGACTGGGAAATGAATAAAATTGCGGCTGCTTGGAAAGATTTGCGCGGCAACATTACTAAAGCTAAAAATGCTGGTGTCAAAATTACTTTGGGCACTGATGCCGGCACACCATTTAATGACTTCACGATGACTCCTGAAGAATTGCCTTTACTAGTAGAACAAGGCTTTACTAATTTTGAAGCTTTGGAAACCAGCTATAATTCCGCCAAACTACTTAAAATTGCTGACGAATATGGTTCGCTAGAAGAGGGTAAGTACGCAGACTTTTTGGTACTTAATGAAAATCCGCTAGAGAAAATTAGTGCGGTTGTGCAAAAAGATAAGGCAGTTTATAAAAAGGGTAAGAGAGCTTACTAAATAAAAGCAAATGATTTTGCAAATTCGAACAAGTGTTCCATAATAAAAGAAGCTACTAGAAAAGCAGCTTCTTTTATTTTTTAGGAGGACAAAAATGAATCAGAAGTTTTTAGATGTCATGAATGATGAAGGACCAGTCACCATTGTTACTATTAATGCCAACCCAGCCAGTGTGGTAAATACGTGGATGTCGTATGTAAAAGTCGACGAGGCAAATAATTGCCTTTATATCCCTGCAGCGGGAATGCACAGTATTGAGAATGATTTTGCCCAAGATAATCATGTTCTTTTGACTATGGGTTCTAAAAAAGTAGAGGGTACAGCTGGTCCAGGAGCTGGCTTTCATGTTAAAGGAACTGGAAAATTTTTGGCAGAAGGACCAGAATTCTCTGAAATGCAGGCACGTTTTCCCTGGTTAAGAGAGGTTTTACAGGTTAATATCAACCAAATTGAACAAAAAATTTAATTTAGCACTTTAAAATAATGTGCAAATCTGAGAGTCTTATTAGCTTTCATATGATTAGGCTTAAATTATTAATTATTATTTTTTAAAATTTATCTTTAATTTTATTCTAATTTTAGATACAATAAGAGATATAAATTTTTTATCCAAAAAAGGAGGATTAATAATGAAAGCTTTACTTTACAATATGACCCCGGAGCAACAGGTTTATGCTGACAAGTGGAATAAAGATCATCCTGAAGATGATTTGGTTTCAACTGAAGACAAGCTTGATGCTAAGACTGTTGAGATGGCGCAAGGCTATGATGTTGTCAGCGTTTTGCAGGTCTTTGACATAGATGAGGAAGAGGTCTATCGTAAACTGAGCTCATATGGAATTAAGCAAATAGCTTTAAGGTCTGTTGGGTATAACATTGTTAATTTTGATTTTGTGCACAAGTATCATATGATTGTAACGAACACACCGGCATATTCTCCACGTGCAGTGGCGGAGAACACTTTGACTTCTGCAATGTACTTGTTGAGAAAGTGGGGTCCTATTTTAGATAATGAAAGAGAGCACCTCAATTTTGTTCGGTCTGAAGATTTGATGAGTGATGAAATCTATAACCAAACAGTTGGTATTATTGGTGTTGGTCGTATTGGTTCTTGCGTTGCAGAAATGTTTCATGCGTTAGGAGCCAAGGTACTCGGTTATGACTTGGTTGAAAATCCTGCCAACGAGGCATTTTTGGAATATACCGATTTTGATACCGTAGTTAAAAATGCAGACATCTTGACGTTGCATACACCTCTTGAGCCTTCAATGGAAAACATGATTAGTGCCAAGCAATTTAAAGAAATGAAGAACACCGCATATCTGATTAATGCAGCTAGAGGCCCATTGGTTAACACTCAAGACTTGATTGATGCATTGAAGAACAAAGAAATTGCTGGTGCTTCTCTGGATGTGATGACAGGTGAAGAGGCAATTGTTATGAAAAAATTTAAGGATATTTCCGAATTACCAGTTGAGTATCAGGAATTAGCCAAAATGCCTAATGTGGTCTTTACGCCGCACTCCGCATATTACACCAAGACCTCTGTTAAAAATATGATTGAACACAGTATGACTGATGTTAAACGAGTATTAAACGGTCAAAAACCAATATATTTAGTTGAAGAATAGTTACTGCTTATTAAGTGATCGACTTTATGGTCGATCACTTTTTTTATTGCTAAGATTGTAGTTAGCAACTGTAGTGGAAAAATTGCTATAATGAACAGGTGTAGAAAAAATAAACGGAGAAAAAGATGAAAAGGTTTCATCATAAGTTTACTCTACCTGCAATTCTAATCTTACTAGCTGTTGCAATTGGCCTTCTTATTACTGGTATAGCCAATATGCATAACCAGACGACATTGCCACCAAACGGTAATTCAAGTGCAATTGGCGTCGAATTAAATCAGGATTATGGTTATGTTGATTTACATGAACTACAGGCTAATGGTATTTCATTTGTCTATTTGAGAAGTACACAGGGACGCTCATACTTTGACGATGATTATCTGTCATATCGTGATCAAATATTAGGAACTAAATTGGCTTTTGGTACTATTGTTGCCTACAGCAATGAATCAACACCATTGCAGCACTATCAGTATTTTTTGAAAAAGGTGGGCACTGACACCGGTAGTTTACCAATTTGGATAGAACCAGCTATTGATAGCTATGATTTAACATATATTAAACAAATGGCTCAATTTGCTGGCATGCTTCAAGGATTAAATAAGCGAGTCATGGTAGATGTTGCTGTTAAATATAAAAAATATTTTCCCCATGGTGTGCAGTTCATTACTGGTGGCAAAAAAGCCCCGAACAAAATGCAATATTCATTCTGGCGCTATAACAATGACGGACGGGTAAAGTCCGTGAGAAATCTAGAAAGTGGGGTAGTTATGCTGACATACAATGGTACAGTTACCCAGTACAAGGAGAAATACGGACAATTAACACAATAATGAAACAAGAAATTCAAGCAGTTTTAACAAAATTAAAAATGGCTGAACCAACTTTAATTCAGCAGGAAACGCGCACTCCAATTTTAAATAGTGCAAGTTGTATTGCACTTGCCAAAACAGGAACGGGGAAAACCTTGGCTTATGCGCTACCTTCATTGGAAAAAGTAGAAAAAGGCAAACCCAATAGTTTAGTTATTATTGCACCAACAACAGAATTAGCGGTGCAGATTCGCCATGCCATTAACCCTTTTATTCATGCTCTTGCTTTAACGGGAATTACACTTGTTGGAGCTGGTAATCGCAAACGTCAAGAAGATAATTTAAAAAAGAAACATCCTGAAATTGTCGTTGCCACTCCCGGAAGATTTTTTGATTTCTTTTCAGCTAATCGCATCAAAGTTAATCAAATAAGAACTCTGGTAATAGATGAGGCGGATGACGTTTTAGAATTTAATAAAATGGAATTATTAAGTTCTTTAGGACAAAATATGACAGCTGATGCGCAGATCTTGCTTTTTGGTGCTACTGAATCTGAGATAACCAAACAGGCAGAAGATATTTTTGCCCGCAAATTTATCACGATTGATGTCCGACCAGAACAGAAATCAACTGTTAAAAATTATTTTTTACAAATAGATAATGCCCATAAAATTGATTTTATTCAGCGCTTGATGCGCCTTGATGGTTTTAAAGGCATTCTGTTTTTTGATTCAAATCAAACAATGATGCGCTTTGCCGGTATTTTGGCACATACTAAGACTAAATTTGGTATTTTAGCTAATGACTTCGGCAAGCAGAAAAGAGAGGCAGCTCTCAATAATTTTAAAGTTGGTAGAATCAAATTGCTCCTAGCAACCGACTTGGCTGCCCGTGGTTTAGACATTGCTGGTGTAACATATGTGGTAAACTACGACATCCCTAGTGAAGTTAACACCTACATGCATCGTGCTGGAAGAACTGGTAGAATGGGTGCCAAGGGATTTGTGGTAACTTTAGGGGATGATCATGATCTGCGCGATCTTAAAAAGCTGCTTGAACAGAGTGTTAAAATTGAACGTGTATTTTTTGCAGGATTTCATTTGACTACTAAAATGCCGCGCAAAAAGGAAAGTAAGAAACAGGACGCAGCTGAAGAAAAGAAGGTTAGTGGGTCAAGCAAAAAACATAAAAAGCATAAGAATAAAAACAAGGGCTATCATCCCCATTACTTGAAGAGAAAGGAGCAAAAATGAGTCGATTAGTTACTTGGCTTGAAGACTATATTTTGCCTTTAGCTAACAAGATAGGGCAAACTCACTGGCTTGTGGCTCTAAGGGATGCATTTGTTTCCGTGATGCCGATTACTATTGCCGGTTCCCTCGCTGTATTGGTCAAAAGCCTGATTGCTGCAGCCAAGACCGAATTGGGCTGGCACACTTTTGCTTGGGCAATGCAGCCGCTCTCATTAGTATGTAATGTAGTTTGGCGTGGTACTTTTGCTTTATTTGCCCTCTTTTTGTCAATGTCTCTAGGCTATCATTTGGCTAAAAGCATGGAAGTTGATCCTGTTGCTGGAGCAATTGTTTCTTTATCATCTTTAGCCATGAGCATCGCCAATTTAACTAAGCTTAAAGTTAACGGCAAAATCATCTCTATTCACAAAGCTTTTAATATTTCACAATTTTCAACCACTGGCATTTTTACTGCGATTTTATTCGGCTCAATCGGTGTTACTATCTTTGCGCTTTGTTTTAGGGCGAGAATCAAGCTCCATCTTTCTGCTAATTTACCATACGCGGAGCAAATGGCATTTGATTCACTCATTCCTGCAATTATCGCGATATTTTGTATTGGTATGATTAATTTTGTCTTTCAGACAATCACGGGCACTTTTTTTGGCAACTGGCTGCTCAATTCGATTCAAACTCCTTTAGTAAAATTAGGTCAAGGCTTCGGCATGGTAATGCTTGTGACCATATTAGTCCAAATTTTCAGCTTTTTTGGTTTTAACGGTTTAAGTGTCTGGGCTCCAATTTTAGATTCAATTTGGCTAACTGCCCAGAATGTTAATGTCACAGCTGCCCGTGCAGGAAGAGAAGCACCTTTTATCTGGGTTCGCGGATCATTTGACGCATTTGCCTGGTTCGGAGGAGCAGGTGGCACGTTGATGCTGATTGTGGCCATACTGCTGTTTTCCAAACGGAGTGACTACCGAACAATTGCTAAAGTTGCACTTGCACCCGGAATTTTTAATATCAATGAACCGATTATTTTTGGCTTGCCTGTAGTTCTCAATCCGGTTTATTTTATTCCATTTGTTGTTGCTCCTTTAGTCAATGTGGCCTTTTCATACGGCGTCAGCATGATGAATTTAGTTAATCCTGTCCAAGTAGCAGTTCCTGCCGTTGTGCCACCAATCATCGGACCATTTCTAGCTTGCAATTATGATTGGCGTGCTATCGTATTGTCAATTGTCAACATGCTCATTGCTTTAGCCATCTGGACACCCTTTGTTTTTGCGGCAGATAAAATTGCTGATTCTAACGCGCCACAACCATATTTTACTCGTCAATATTAGTTACTAAAAAAATTGGCTTTTATCACTCAAATTTGGTAAAGTTAATCTATTGCGACCCTGTAGTTTATCTGGATAGAACAATGGTCTCCTAAACCGTAGAGGTGAGTTCGAATCTCACCGGGGTCATATAATGTTTAATTTAAATGCAAATTTGGTAGCATTTAAATTTATTAGAAATAGTTGCTAATCTTTTGTAGCAGGACAATTTTGTCTTAACTAACCTATTTTAAACGAGATTGGCTTTTTTAGTTTAATTAGAATTTTTAAAAATGAATCCACACAAAATGTCTTTACCCGAAGTTTTAGCTAATTTTCGGGCTCGTAATGTAACTTTTGAATTAAAAGATGGTACTAAAAGAACAATTTTTGTTAATGAAATTGAGGACAAAGATGATGACCAACCTGAAATGATTTTTATGGCTGATGATCCAAAAGATGATGTTTTTATCTCTCAAGTGGTTGATGCAGTTCCAGGCAGTGCCAATTTTTCTTTGGCTATACATCAAATGACATACTTTGAATTAAAATTTGTCTTAAAAGGTAAAAAAGCTGCATTTAAACTTAAAGATGGTGCAATTAAAACTTTTGTGGTAACGAATGTTTTAATCAAAAATGCAGCAAAGCCAAACTACACATTTGTTGGTAACAAAAAAGAAGATAGTATTGATAGTTCAGATATTTTAGGGGTAAAAATAATTGTGGACAAATAAAAGTCTGACTATCAAGAAGATAATCAGACCAGAATTTGAAAGATTTGTTATTTATGTAAATATGAATAAAATAAAGTTTATATTTTAGTTTGAGAAATATAGATTAATTAAAATGTCAGAATAAATAAAAGATATGAAAATATTATTAACAACAATGTATCGATATATATTAACCTGAGGCTTTGGGACTGTCATGACCATACGAATTTTTAAGATTTATACGTCCATTTCTTTTTTGACTAATTAGTTCGGTCTTTTCCTTTTGTGCCAACCTCTTTGCGTATTCTAAAGCATCAGGCTTACGGTCAAAAGATTTAGAGATTTTGTCGCTACCAGCAATTTTAACAGCCCATTTATCGCCGTGAGTAGTGACCCAAACGTTTTTAGTTACTTCTGCTTTACCCATAATTTATTCACCTCTTTTCAAAATCATTATACAGCGAATAAATATATAAAGTGAAAGAATAAACACTTTTATAAAGTAATTATTTGTGCAGTTACTGATCTAGTGCATTTGCTGACTATATTTTTAATATAAAGGCGATTCTAAAATACGAATAACTAAGAAGATAATTAATATGAATAAAATTACTGCTATTCCCAGTAAAATTTTTCTGCATTTGACTGTCTTTCTTCTATCAAAACTAAAGACAAAACAAAAAGCTGCTAAAACTATTAACAGGCCTGTAATTAGTAATAATTTAAATCCATGATACATTTCTTCACCAACTTTTGTTATTCACATAGTTATTAAACCATAATTAACTTGTTTTTTTGCAGCTAATTTACTAATATATTAATAAAATGGAGGAAATTATGAGCAAAATTAGGGTAATGACTGTTTTTGGTACCAGACCGGAAGCGATAAAGATGTCTCCTTTGGTACAGAGATTAAAAAAAGATAATCGATTTGAAGAAGTTACGGTGGTTACAGCGCAACATCGAGAGATGCTTGATCAAGTTCTTAATATATTTAAAATCAACCCGGAATACGACTTTAATATCATGAAGAAAAACCAAACTTTGGAGGGTGTCACGGCTAAAGTATTAATCGACATGACAAAAGTCTTAAAAGAAGTTAAACCAGATATTGTTTTGGTCCATGGAGATACAACTACCAGTTTTGCTGCTGGTTTAGCTAGCTTTTATAATAAATGTCCTTTAGGTCACGTTGAAGCAGGCCTTAGAACCTGGAATAAGTATTCACCTTTTCCTGAAGAAATGAACAGGCAAATGACTGATGATTTAACTGATCTTTATTTTGCACCAACTGTGGTTAGCAAGCAAAACTTGATTAAAGAAAACCACAATTCTGATAATATTTTTATCACTGGTAATACAGCTATTGATGCCTTGGAAGAAACTGTTCAAAGTGATTACCACCATGAGGTTTTAGATCTGATTAAACCCGGAAGCAAGATAATACTTGTGACCATGCACAGGCGGGAAAATCAGGGAGAACCTATGAGACGGGTTTTTAAGGTGATGAAGCAGGTCGTAGACAACCATGATGATGTTGAAATTATTTATCCTGTGCATTTATCACCAAGTGTCCAAAAAGTTGCTCACGAAATTTTAGGTAATGACTCGCGAATTCATTTGATTGCCCCTTTAGATGTGGTTGATTTTCATAACTTAGCCAAATTAAGCTACTTCATTATGACAGATTCTGGAGGAGTTCAAGAAGAAGCCCCTGCTTTAAACAAGCCAGTCCTAGTTTTAAGAGATACTACGGAAAGGCCGGAAGGTGTTAAAGCTGGGACACTCAAATTAGTGGGAACGCAAGTTGATAACGTTAGAAATGCGATGCTGGAATTACTTGATAATAAGAAAGTGTATGACCAAATGGCCAACGCCAAGAATCCTTATGGTGATGGTCATGCATCAGAAAGAATAATGGATGATATTGCTTACTATTTTGCTCAAAATAAGGGTGAAAAACCAGCTGATTTTAAATGAATAGTCTAAATTTTGTCATACAAAAAGCCAAGAAAAATTTTCTTGGCTTTTATTTATCGCTTTTTTTCTTTACGTGACTTAATTTTTTCTTTTGCTCGAGCAATCATGGTAGTTTCTTGAGCTTGAAAAACTGATCTCGTAGTGAGGTAATTAAAAATACCAACTAAAATTTGATCAACAATTTTTACTAACAAGGCATCTAAATGAAGCCAAGACAGCCCAACCAGCATAATTAGACTGTCAGGGATAAGACTAATGATCCTATAGGTAAAAAAGACAATCAGCTTTTGCCAAGTTGAATGTTCCTCATCAACATTATTGATAAAAACAGCCTTTTGATTAAATACAAAGGAGGCGAGGTTAGAAACAATAAATGCAATTGTATTCGATACTAAAACAACGCTATGCCACCATTTATGTAAAACCATAAAAACCACTGTGTTGATTAGGGCTGCTATAAAGCCAAAGATCATGTAGACAAATAAATTGCGATGTCTTTTGACTACTTTTTGCGCTAAGTGGTGGATTTTAGGATCAGACATTGAGTCAAATTTTTGTGAATCTATTTTCTTTTTCTTAACCATTTAACTGATCAGCCATTTCCTTAGCTGCATTATCAATCGCATCTATATCGTTATCGTTTGGTGCATTTTCAATTGTAACTGGTTTAGTCACTTCTTTTGCTCCAACTTGCTTAAACATTTTTTCAAAATCAAAGACATTTTCACAAAAATGATCGGCATACATCATGTCGCCGCTACCTAATACAGCAAAATATTTCCCACTTAAGTCTAAGTCTTTTAGTTGATCATAAAAGTCGGCAATGTCGTCGGTCATAGTGCCTTCGCCATAGGTATAAGTAATAAAGATGCACAAATCACTTGATAAGTAATCACTGGCGTCAGTAAATTCAGCTTCGCTCGTTTCAACGTCAAAGCCTAAATCCTGTAAATCTTCTTCCAGAATATCTGCCATATCTGCATCGTTGCCAGTCATACTTGCATAGACTATTTTAGCTTTCATTAAATTCATACCTTTCACAAAAACTAATTCATCAAAACATTATACCTAATTTTGCGTAATTAATGAAATTCTTTAGTAAACTTTTAAAAAACGCTATAATGTAATCAAACATCATTTAATAGAGGAGAATTTAAATTTGATTACAATTAAATCCATTAGAGAACTAAAGGGTATGCAGGCTTCAGGACGATTATTAGCATCAATGTTTGAAGGCCTGCAAGACGTGATTAAGCCTGGAATTACTACTTGGACTATTGAAGAATTTTGTCAAGATTTTGTCAAAAGTCGTGGTGGTCGATTGTCAGAACAAGGCTTTGAGGGTTATAAATATGGGACATGTATTTCTGTTAATGATCAGATTGCTCATGCTACGCCGCGCAAGGATACAGTTTTAAAGGAAGGCGATTTGGTTAAAGTTGATGTGACTTGCAATCTCAATGGCTTTGAAACAGATTCTTGTACTACTTACCCAGTAGGTGAAATTTCTCAAGCTGATCAGGATTTGATGGATACAACTAAAAAAGCCATGTACTTAGGTATTGATCAGGCTGTTTTAGGCAATCGTATTGGGGACATCGGAGCCGCAATACAACATTTTGTAGAAGATGAGCATCATTATGGTGACGTTAAAGAATTAGTCGGTCATGGTATCCAGCCAAGTATTCATGAAGACCCGGAAGTGCCACATTGGGGTAAGGCAGGACACGGACTAAGATTGCGCGAAGGAATGACTATTACCTGTGAACCAATGGTCGAAGCCGGCGGGGACTGGCGCATTGTAGAAAAAAGCGTGTCTGATCCTAATGATGATTGGGTCTTTTACGCTACACCGGACGGCTCAAAATCCGCACAATTTGAACATACCTTTGCAATTACTAAGGACGGTCCTAAAATTTTAACGTTGCAAAAACCATATGATGGCTATGAAAAGTACTTACCACATTTTGACGAAATGGATGACTAAATTGCATGGGTAGAAAAGCTGAGGCAGTCAGGAAACGCTCTTTTTTATTTTATAAAACTGTTTCCCTGAAATTTACTCAAGGTGAAGTTTTAACCAGCGCCATTGCGATTGCCTACTACGTTTTGTTTTCGATATTTCCGTTAATTATTATTATCGGAAATATTTTGCCGTTATTTAATATTAATACTGAACCGATTGCCAGTTATTTAAAATTAATTTTTCCAGATAAAATTGCTAAATTTATTATGCCGATAATTAACTCACTATTGAAAAGCAAATCAAGTGGGTATATTTCATTTGGTATCGTATTGGCATTATGGTCAGTTTCTTCGTTAGTCAATGCTATTAGAATTGGTATGAATCGCATCTATGGTGTTCGTGCTCAAGAATTAAAGCAAAAATGGCAGGTCACTGTCTGGACAAGATCTATTACGATTATGTTGACCAACCTCATGATCATAGTATTTGCTTTACTTAATTTAACTTTGATTTTTGGTCAGCAAGTACTCGAATTTCTACGCCCAATTTTCTCCTTTTCTGTCGGTGAAATTGAAAAAATTTTTAGTTATCGTTACCCAGTAATTATTATTACAATGATAGGTTCACTGTATTATGTCAATTATTTTTTACCCAACATCAGATTAAAGAAAAAAGTTATCTGGCCAGGTGTTTTCACTACCTTATTCGGCTGGATTATTCTTTCCTGGCTTTTTAGTTTCTATCTGCACCATTTTCGTATTAGCTGGGAAAACTATGGCATTATCGGTACTTTTATTATTTTCATGCTATGGTTGAATATTTCCTCAATTCTCCTTTTACTCGGCACATGTGTAAATGCTGCGATAGTGACAATGAATTATGGAGAAGTACATTATTCAGTGGGGCGCTTAGCTGAATATATCCAAAGAAAGCGTAGTCAATAAAAATTGGCATATTCAATTTTATTTTGGTATATTAGTTTTGTGATTTTAAAGAAAGCGTAAAAGTTATGAAAGTAAGAAAAGCAATTATTCCTGCTGCTGGTCTTGGTACTAGGTTTATGCCGGTAACTAAGGCAATGCCCAAGGAAATGTTGCCGATTGTCGACAAACCAACTATTCAATTTATTGTTGAAGAAGCCAAAAAATCTGGTATTGAAGACATTTTGATTATCACTGGTAAAAATAAGCGCTCGATTGAAGATCATTTTGACTCCAATCCTGAACTTGAACAAAATCTGCAGGAAAAAGGTAAGACTGTTCTGCTAAAAATGTCGCAGGAAATTACTCACCTGGGAATTAATATTTATTATACTCGTCAGCCCTATCCAGCCGGTTTAGGGGATGCGATTGCCCGTGGACGTAGTTTTATTGGGGATGAACCATTTGTTGTTATGCTTGGCGACGACTTGATGATGGACAAAGTACCGTTAACCAAGCAATTGATTGACCGCTATAACGAAACGAATTCTTCAACAATTGCCGTTATGCCAGTGCCACATAAAGAAGTTTATAAATATGGCATAATTGAACCAGACAGTGAAATTGCGCCTGGCTTAATAAACGTTAAATCTTTTGTTGAAAAACCAGAGGTCGACAAGGCTCCGAGTGATTATGCCATTATTGGTCGGTATCTTTTAACTCCTGAAATTTTTCCAATTTTGGCTGAGCAAAAACCAGATAAAGGTGGAGAAATTCAATTAACTGATGCGATTGATACCATGAATAAAACGCAACGCGTTCTAGCGCATGTCTTTAAGGGGACTCGTCACGATGTCGGCAATAAAGAAAGTTACTTGGAAACTTCAATTGAATATGGCTTAAAACATCCGGAAACTAAGGATGCATTGCGTAAGTACATCATTGATTTAGGAAAAAAGCTAGAAAAACAAAATTAACAATTAACAAATAAATAAATTTTGCAATTAAAGAAACCAGGATTTAATGGTTTCTTTTTTTATGTAAAATTTTTCTTAATGTCGAACTAATTATTGTCTTCGAGTAGAAAACTTTTGTATTATGCGACTTGAAACTTTTAGCTAGGGGATAGGTTAAATGAAAGATATATACATTGTTGCAGCTAAAAGAACTCCTTTTGGCCGCTATCATGGGTTATGGGCTGAAAAAAGCGCGATAGATTTAGGAGAATTAGCATTAAGAGAAACGTTAAAAAGCATTAATTTGGGCGCTGAAAAATTGGATGCCTTATTCATGGGTAATGTTTTGGGTGCGGGTTTAGGACAAAATATGGCACGGCAAATTGCTCTGAATACGGGTATGAGTCCCAAAAGCAGCAGCGTGACCATTAATGAAGTCTGTGGTTCAAGTTTAAAAGCTCTTAGACTGGCCCAAGGGCAGATGGAACTGGGCGACTTTGGCTTGGTAGCTGTTGGCGGCGCAGAAAGTATGTCAAATGCTGTTTATTTGACAGAAGAGCAGAAAAAACCACAATTTCAGAGTGAAATGCTGCAAAATGGCCTCATTGACGCTTTTTCTCATGCGCATATGGGATTAACGGCTGAGAATGTGGCAGAAAAATATAGCGTTACGCGTACTGAAATGGATGAATATAGCGTAAATTCACATCAAAAAGCAGTTGAAATAGTTCAGCAAAATTTTTTCAAAGACGAAATAATTGGTGTAAAAGTTAACGACAAAATGATCCAGCAGGACGAAACCCTTCGGGCAGACACTAATATGGCAGCACTGAGCAAGTTAAAACCTGTTTTTAAGAAAGATGGTTTAGTTACAGCTGGCAATTCTTCGCCCTTAAGTGATGGTGCCAGTATGATTATTTTGGCAAGCGCAGAAAAAGTAAAGGAACTCAAACTGCAACCTCTGGCGCGGTTGGGATCGTTTGCTGAATCTGGTACTGATCCGGCATACATGGGTGTAGCGCCATATTTTGCAGTAGAAAAATTATTACAAAAAACAAACAATACCATTAATGATTATGATGCAATCGAAGTTAATGAAGCTTTCGCTGCACCTAGCGTTGTCTTAGCTCGAAAACTCCGAATTCCACCCGCTAAACTAAACATTTTTGGTGGAGCCATTGCACTAGGTCATCCTCTTGCTGCTACCGGAACTCGTTTAGTAGGAACAGCCGTCAATATTATGAATCATATCAATGGCCACAAGGCTTTGGTAACTCTTTGTATTGGTGGTGGACAAGCAATTGCATGTGAAATAGAGAAATTGTAAATGAAATTCTATAAATTATCTCCTGAAAAAAGGCGAGATTTCTTGCAAAAACAGGGGATCAAACTGGATCAAATTGATTCCCAGGTTTTGCATAACT
Source organism: Lactobacillus laiwuensis (assembly GCF_019972835.1). GTDB lineage: Bacteria > Bacillota > Bacilli > Lactobacillales > Lactobacillaceae > Lactobacillus > Lactobacillus laiwuensis. The sequence goes on from NZ_BPPB01000006.1 coordinate 117,576, forward strand.
TGGATTTATTAAGTGAAAATGTAATAGGTCAGTTGCGGTTACCTGTCGGTTTAGTACAAGACTTATTAGTCAATGGTCAAAATTACCAAGTACCAATGGTGACTGAAGAAGCTTCGGTAGTTGCCGCAGCTAATAATGGCGCTGGTATTGTTGCAAAAGCTGGAGGCTTTACCGCAAGCAGTCAACGAGATGGTATTTGGGGTCAGATTGTCATGCAGGTGGCTGAAAATTTTGAAGTTTCTCATTTGCATAATATGTTGCCTGTTCTGATTAAAAAAACAAATTCCCATTTTGCTAGTCTTGTAAGCCATGGCGGTGGAGTCCGTAAAATAGAACTTAAACAAATAAATGATTTACTTTATGTGAAAGTATTAGTTGATCCGGCCGAGGCGATGGGCGCTAACAAAGTAAATTCTATTTTAGAATTTATGACTGATGAGTTAGAGAATTTTTCTGGCATTAAACAAAAATTATTTGCCATTTTGTCAAATTATCCCAGCCAAGTCACAACGGTCAGAGCAGCTGTTCCCATTGATTTAATTGGTGGAATAGAAACTGCCAGGAAAATTGTTTTATTAAGTCGAATTGGTCAAGATGATCCAATGAGAGCCGTTACCAATAACAAAGGGATTATGAACGGAGTTGATGCTGTTTTACTGGCAACGGGAAATGATACTCGCGCAGTGGAGGCAGCTTGCGGTGTTTTTGCAAGTAAAACAGGCACCTACACCAGTCTAAGTGAATGGCGGCTTGAAAATGAAAAGCTTGTTGGCAAGCTTAGCATTCCCTTGCCAATTGGAACTGTTGGTGGCTCAATCAATTCCAGAAAAGATGTTAGGCAAAACTACCGTATTTTAGGCGAAAAAATTACTGCAGAACAATTAGCTAATATTATTGCTGCCATTGGTTTAGCTAATAATTTAGCAGCACTACTGGCAATTTCTACCAAGGGAATACAGGCAGGACACATGAAACTACAGGCCAGAAATATTGTGACAAGTTTAGATGCTACTGCTGCTGAGAAAAAAGTAGTATTCCAAAAAATCATAAATAACAAAAAATACAGTCAATCTGCAGCCCAGGAATTTTTAAGAGAAATTAGAGAGGAAAATAATGCAAGTCGGAATTGATCAAATTGGTTTTTATACACCAAACAAATATGTCGATATGGTAGATTTGGCGCACGCGCGAAATGAAGATCCTAATAAATTTTTGATTGGTATAGGTCAAAATAAAATGAGCGTAGCTGATCAGACGCAAGATGCAGTTTCAATGGGAATTAATGCAACGCTTAGATATTTAGATCAAATTGCACGCGAAAAAGTTGGTTTATTAATCGTTGGAACAGAAAGTAGTGTTGACCAATCTAAATCGGCCTCGCTTTTCATCAAATCAGCTTTGGCATTACCGGCAAATGTCAGAACATTTGAAGTAAAAGAAGCATGCTTTGGCATGACTGCAGGCATCATGATTGCTCGGGATTATGTCCGCCTTCATCCCCACCATAGCGCAATTGTAATTGGCTCTGATATTGCTCGCTATGGCGTTAATACTGGAGGTGAGGTAACACAAGGGGCTGGCAGTATTAGCATGTTAATTAAGTCTGATCCCCAAATTTTGACTATCAATAAGGGACACAGCTCGTACAGCGAGGATATTAACGACTTTTGGCGCCCTAATGATTCAGCAGTCGCCGTAGTTGATGGTAAATATTCTAAAAACGTGTATTTAGACTTTTTTAAACAAACATTTACGGCTTATCGAAAACAAACCGGACTCAAAACTAGCGATTTCACAGCATTACTTTATCATTTGCCTTTTGTAAAAATGGGATTTAAGGCAAATGAGTGGGCTATTACCGCTCAAGATGAAAAGACTAAAAAACATTTGACAGAGAATTTTACTGCTGCTGCTCGTTATGGCAAGGAAGTCGGTAATATTTACACTGCTTCTTTATATTTAAGCCTTTTGAGTTTACTGGAAAATGCTAAATTGCCAGCAAATGCAAAAATCGGTTTATTTTCTTATGGTTCGGGGGCAATGGGTGAGTTCTATTCAGGACAAATTATTGAGGGTTATGAAAAGAATCTACATGCAAATGCAGATCAAACAATGATTAATCGCCGTCAAAAATTAACTATTCCTGAATATGAACAAATTTTTAATCAGTCTTTAGAATCTCCACAAGATGATATAGAGCTTCAAAGTGACGAACAAACCGGCAACTGGTATTTTGCTGGAACCAAAAACCGCATTCGGCAATATTTGCAAAAATAGTTAGAAAAAGCTGCCCAACGGCAGCTTTTTTAGGTTAGCCTAACTCCATTTTGATCAGGCAAAATTTGAATACCATAAACAGCAATTCTCTTTTTTTGGTTATAAATAAATATTGGAATACTGCGACCATGGATATTTTTAACCAAATTAACCAGTTTGCCTTTTGTTAGTGGCTTTTTTCCGGGAAAAAGGAGGCATTCATTGCTTGAAATTTTCACTTTTGCCAAAGGAATATTTTTTTGGCCAATAGATAAATACAAGCTAGTTTGGTTGCTTAAATCATTGGTTAATTGTAATAAATCTGTTAATCTCATTTTTATTATTCCTATACAAATTTAACATGTTATACTATAAGATATTATTTTAGTGAGGGTGGCAAAACTAATTGAAAAAATTAAAACATAAAAAGCTGTGGCTTTCATCAATTATTATTATTTTACTAGTATGCTTATTGTTTACTGGAGCCGGTTACTATTTCTTTAGGGTGGCATGTGTTCCCGGTAAAAAAAGTTTTTTAGGTTCTTCGAGTAATGTGATCAAGAAATCAGATCCTCTTTATCGTGAAAAAATTTGGTTTAAAAAGACTGCTAAACAGAAGTGGTATATTGAATCTGCTGACGAAAAGTTTAAATTGGATGCTAATTTTATTCCCTATAAAAGTTCTAATAAAACAGCTATTATTTTACCTGGATATATGGATACCAAAGAAGATATGGGAGAATATGACGCCTTGTTTCATCAGTTAGGCTATAATACTTTAACCCCAGATCCCAGAGCTCAGGGAAAGAGCGAAGGAAAATATATTGGTTATGGTTGGCCGGAAAAAGATGATGTTAAGAAATGGGTTACATATTTATTGCAAAAATATGGCCAGAACCAACAAGTAGTGATTTACGGCTTAAGTATGGGTGCGGCAACAGCCATGATGACTAGCGGACTTAAACTGCCTCATCAAGTTAAGGCGTTTGTAGAAGATTGTGGCTATAGCAACGTCAAGGATGAAATCGAGCACGAAGCAGGAGTTTTGTACAATATGCCTGCTTTTCCACGTTTTCCCTTAGTTGAAATACTAAGTGGCATTAATAAGCTAAAAGTTGGCTATTTCATGGGTAATGCCTCTAGTGTTAAACAGTTACATAAAAATCATAGACCAATGCTGTTTATTCATGGCAGCCGTGATAATTTTGTGCCTACTAGAATGGTCTATCCTAATTATAAGGCTACTAGAGGTCCAAAGGAAATATGGGTGGCTCCTGGAGCCAAACATGCCAAGTCATTTTCAAAGCATCCAAAAGAATATAAAAGGCGGGTTGCAGCATTTTTAGCCAAATATGTAAAATAAGCCATGCATTTTGTTTGCTAGCGCTTACATTAATTTGCTATTATAAAAGTGTGGGTAAGGTTAACAAGATTTCTATCTCCATAATATGTTTGTTATCTACTTTTGAAATAACAATTTTATCGCGAAGTCTTTATAGTTTTATATATTTGTATATGATGATTTTATCTCAAAAGAAAATATTCTCAATTGACACCCGATCCACAAAAATAGTTGTCGCTAATTGCGACAACTATTTTGCTTTTTATTTATCTTAAAGTTAGTTTAACGACACATTCACACCTTGGAGTCTGTGGCAACATGTCGACGTTTTCAATCAGTCTGACATTGTATGCTTCACTCAAAAGGACTAAATCTTGAGCGAGGGTAGATGGGTTACAGGAAATGTAAACAAAGGTTTTGGGTTTTACCCTCAAAAGGGTTTTGATCAAGCTTTTGGCCAGACCAGTTCGTGGTGGGTCTACAATCAGCGCATCAATTGGAATTCCATTTTGAGCTAGTTCAGGTAAAACTTTTTCTACACTTCCCTGAATATAATTAGCATTTTTAATATGATTGAGTTCAACGTTATGATTGGCGTCAGCAATTGCTTCAGGAATAGTTTCAATACCAATAACTTGTTTGACTTGATCTGCTGCTAAAATTCCCAGCGTTCCCACTCCACTGTAGGCATCAATCAGGGTTTCATCTGCTTTTAAATCCAAAAATTTTAGTGCCCGTGAATAAAGGGTAATAGTTTGCACTGGATTTAACTGGAAGAATGCTCGCGGTGAAAGTGCAAACTTTTTACCTAAAATTTCATCAGTGATTTGGTTTTTACCTGTTAATTTAGTGGTTTTATTGCCCCAGACTTGGGGGTTGCGCCAATCAGTTTCATTTTGAAAAACACTGACTACATTAGGAAGCCTCATAATCTCTTTTGCAAGTTGCCCCAGATTTTTAAGACTGTGGCCCACTGTAATTAAGGTTACTTGAATTTCGTGAGTGGCATAAGCCTGACGAACTACTATAGTTTTGAGCCCGTCAAAATGACGGTAAGGATCCGCAATTCTAATGTGCAATTTTTCCACTAAACTTTTAATTTTACGTTCGGTGTCTTGGGTTGCCTCACTTTGAGTTGGCATTTCAGGCAAATCAAACAGTTCGTGTGAGTTAGGTGCAAAAAGTCCTAAGTTAATTTGGCCATGAGACAGTTCAATTTGATATTGAGCCTTATTACGATAATGCCATTCTTCTGGAGCCGGAATTGTCTTTTTGACTTTATACTTGCTGTAACCACGGGGATGATATTTTTTAAGGGCCTCAAGAACATTGTCCCGTTTGAATTCAAGTTGTTTAGGATAATCTAAATGAGCAAGTTCGAGTCCACCAATTTCTGGATTGACATTAGTGGGGAAAGATACTCTGTCAGGACTTTTTTCCTTAATGCGGACAAGCTCAGCTTCAATATAACGAGGGTATTCTGTAATAATTTTGGCAACAACTACTTCATTGGGCAGGGCGCCAGGAATAAAAATTATTTTTTTGCGGTAATAGCCGATGCCTTCACCATTAATACCCAGTCTTTTAATGGTAATAATAATATCTTTTTCTTTTGGTTGATTTTGATTAAATTTCTTGTACATAATTTTCTTTCTACAATAAAATATTAAATGTTAATAATTAATTGTACTCCCAGTAAAAAGTATTTAGCAAGAAAGAGCAAAATTTGCTAGCATGGAATTAAGCGATAGAAAGGTGATCTTTAATGCCAATTATTACTAAAGTTAGTAGTCAAAAAAGACCTGGCCGTTTTAATATCTTTTTAGACGGTAAATATTCTTTTTCGGCTGCTGAACAAACTGTAGCTGAATTCGTGCTCTTAAAAGGGCAGGAACTGTCTGAAGAACAAATTGTGGCCATTAAGCAATTTGATGCTGACGCCAAGGCAACAAATATTGCGGCTAATTATTTGAGTTACGAGCCTCGGACTGTTTTTGAAGTTTTGCAATATCTTAATAAACATGGTATTGATAATGAATCTGCCCAGGCTGCGGTTAGTCAGATGACAGAAATGGGCTTTTTAGACGATGCCAAGTACGCCCAACTATTGGTCAGGCAAAATTTACGCATGGGTACCGATGGCCCACTTAGTATCAGCAATAAACTAAAGCAAAAGGGGATTGATCCTGAAATAATTGACAATACTTTAGCCGAAATAGCTGACGATAAGTGGCTCGATGCTGGCAAAAGAGTGCTCAAATCAATGAAAAGCAAGGTAGGTAAGTTGTCGCAGCGAGAATTGGAACGCAAAATGACAACTAAGTTGTTAAACCACGGCTTTTCCGGCACTCTTGCCAGTGCAATAATTGGGCAAATGGATTTTGCTCAAAATGAGGAAGATCAAATCGCAGCGTTAAAAAAGCAAGGAATCAAAGCTTATAAACGTTTTCGCCGCTTACCTGAAAGCCAAAGACAGAATAAAATACGCAATTACCTGTTTACACATGGTTTTGCCAGCAATGAAATTGATGCCTTTCTGGCCGGTGAAATTATTCCTTTAGATGAACTAGCTGAATATTAGGAGATTTTATGAAAAAACTACAAGAAAAAGTAACATTTATTGGTCGCCCTTTTCCTGACCAATTGATGGACGAACAGAAAACTTTTAATGAAGCAAACATGGAAATGGAGCAAAATCAAGTTTTCCAAAATTTTATTACCAAGAACAATTTGAAAAATACTCGCAGCAGTCTAGTAGTTTTTGGACCTGAAAATTTTATGTATTGGTATGGTGTTATTGCACCAAACAATATTAAAGTTCCTCAAGGTTTAATGAAATTTGTTTTGCCTAAAACTCAAGTAGCTGTTGAAGAAAAAGACAATCAAAATATTTCCTTTTTTAGTCAACCTTTAAATATGATAATTTCACAGTTTTTAGCAGCTGTTGCGGATGAAGGCATTAAAATTTACCAAAATCCTGGAGACAGCTTAACTCCCTATGTTTTACAAAACTTGAATTTAGACACAAAAAAACTGACCCAAGAATTATATCTTGAAGACAGTCTTAAGAATTAGTGTTGTTTGGGATCAATTGACAGGTTGTCATACTCCACATATGCACCAAGACAGGTTGACAAGAGCATGATCAGCATCACAATGCCGACAGATTTACCCACAATCTGATCTAGTGTTAAAAATTCTCTAACCACAAAAGTGGCAGCAAAGCAGAGAATGAAATCCAAAATTACGTTAGCAATTTGCAAAAGGTAACGTCTTCTGATACTGAAAAAACGTAACAATTGCTTTAAAAAGCCATCGTTTATTTCGACTGCCAGCAAATCGACCGGTCTTTGAATCGTTGCCTTAATGGCAAACATAATTAAGGCACCGACAGTTGCACCAATAGCAGTGCGAAAAAGATCAGCGGAATGTAAAACCAGAGCGTCATAACCAATACCAATAATGGTAAGACTGCATAGATAGGGAATTAACAGTAAGAATGTGAAAACAAGTATGACATGACTTTTTTTCATAGTTTGACCTCATTTCTTACGTGCTATTCTAACATATTGTGTGCGTACATGATATAATGTTGGTATTTAATACGTTATTTTAAGAAAGAGAGCAATAAAATGGCTAGCGACCCCGACAAGGGGAATTTATTTGAGCGTTTCAAAAATAAATTTTCCCCTACAAACGATGAAGAAACAAGAGAGCACTTAATTACAGAAATTGAAGATTTACACAAAGATAAGAAGATTAGTGACAATGAATTTTCAATGTTAAATGCAGTTTTGGATTTTCAGGGACGAATGGTACGTGAAGTGATGGTACCCAGAATTGATGCTTTCATGGTTGATTGCCAGGAAAGTTTGCAGGATCATCTCAAAGAAATACTGCGTGAACCATATTCCAGAATACCGGTTTATCAACATGATAAGGATAAAATAGTTGGTATTATTCATATTCGCACCGTTTTGCGTAAAGCTTGGGAGAAGGGTTTTGATAAAATTACCTACGATGATGTCATGAATCCGCCACTTTTTGCACCAGAAACAACTGAACTTAGAGAGTTACTCGTTGAGATGCAGCAAACACAGCAGCAATTAGCTATTTTAACCGATGAATATGGTGGAGTAGTCGGAATAGCAACCATTGAGGATATTATCGAAGAGATAGTTGGTAATATTGATGATGAAGTAGATCAAACTGAGGTTTTAGTGCACCAGCTTGCCCCTAATAAGTATGTCATTTATGGTAAAATGCCTCTTGATGATTTTAACGAGCAATTCGGTACGGATTTGGAAATGGAAGACGTTGATACCATTGCCGGCTACATGATCACTAAATTAGGCATAATTCCTGCCAAAGGCGAAAAATTGTCGGTTAAATTAGATAACGGCATGGTTTTAACTACCAGAAGAATGATGCGTTCAAGATTGATGACTGTTTTATTAACTATACCTGAAGCAAAACCTAAGAAGAAAGAAGAACAAAATACTTAATGAGTAATGAACTGTTAGATAAGGTAAATAAAAGAAGAACATTTGCTATCATATCGCACCCAGATGCAGGGAAGACTACTATCACGGAGCAAATGCTTCTTTTTGGTGGTGTGATTCGCAGTGCCGGGACGGTCAAGGCGCGTAAAAGCGACCATTATGCTACCAGTGACTGGATGGAAATTGAAAAGCAACGTGGTATCTCAGTTACCAGCTCCGTCATGCAATTTGAGTATCAGGGAAAGAGAATCAATATTCTTGATACTCCAGGGCACGAAGACTTTTCCGAAGATACTTATCGCACTTTAATGGCAGTTGACTCAGCAGTCATGGTGATTGATTCAGCTAAAGGTATTGAACCGCAAACCAAAAAATTATTTAAGGTCGTGAAACAAAGGGGAATTCCGATTTTTACTTTCATGAACAAGTTGGATCGTGACGGCAGACCTCCTTTGGATTTGATTGCTGAACTTGAAGACTTGCTGGGCATTGAAGGAGTGGCTATGAATTGGCCAATTGGGTCGGGTCAAACCTTACAAGGACTATATGATATCGCTAATAACAAAATTGAAATGTATCATAAAGATGGATCTGACCGCTTTTTATCACTAGATAAAGATGGTAAATTGCCCGACAGTGAACCTTTTAGTCAAAATCCACAATTTCAAGATACCCTAGGAGAAATTGAATTAATTAAAGAGGCCGGCAATCAGTTTGATTTGCAAAAGATTGCTAAGGGTGATCAGACTCCAGTCTTCTTTGGTTCTGCCTTGACAAACTTTGGTGTTGAAACTTTCCTGCAAAGCTTTGTCAAAATGGCTCCTGCACCTGCAAGTCATATAGTTAATGAAACTGAAGACCTGGCTCCTGATAATCAAGAATTTACTGGCTTTGTATTTAAAATTCAGGCTAATATGAATCCTCATCACCGTGATCGCATTGCTTTTGTCCGGATTGGCAGTGGCGAATTTAAAAAAGGCTTGGATGTAACTTTGGCTCGGACTGGTAAAGCGATTAGACTTAATAATGCTACCGAGTTTATGTCGAGTGAAAGGATGCAGGTTTCAGATGCAGTTGCCGGGGATATAGTTGGTTTATATGATACCGGTAATTTTCAAATTGGCGACAGTATTTATGCTGGCAAAAACAAAGTGGTTTATCCACCGCTGCCAGAATTTACTCCAGAATTATTTGTAAGAGTCACTGCAAAAAATGTGATGAAGCAGAAATCATTTCATAAGGGAATGGTCCAACTGGTTCAAGAAGGTGCAATTCAGTTGTACCAAAATTATCAAACTGATGAATATATCTTGGGTGCTGTTGGTCAATTGCAATTTGAAGTCTTTAAATTCAGAATGAAAAATGAGTATAATTCAGACGTTGAGATGACTAATATTGGTCATCGCGTAGCGCGTTGGATTGATCCTGAACAACTTGATCCAGCTATGGCAAATAGCCGAAATCTGCTGGTTAAAGATCGTTATGGTCAACCACTATTTTTGTTTGAAAATCAATTTGCGGAGCGCTTTTTTAAAGATAAATATCCTGATGTTAAATTAACTGAAAAGTTGTAATAAAAAAACTGGCTTTTAAGCCAGCTTTTTTATTTATCAATATGGATTTCAATGACATGTTGACTTTTATCAAAGGTCAATATATATGAAGGGTCTTTTTCTTTAATTAAGCGTTCAATCACAAAATCTGTTTCCTCTTTACGCACTCGTCGATTGTGATTTTCCAAAACAATTCCGATCGCCTTATCACTCTCGGTGTAGATAACAGAGGTATTACCCAAAGAGTAAACCTTGACATAATTTACATTGGTCGAATTTAATTGACTGTGAACTAGGTCCCTGTAGCTATTGGTTACATCTATTAAATGCATGGATTTCACCCGTTTCTTCTAGTAGTTCTTTTTATTTTAGTATACAACTTATTAAAACTTTTTTCTTTAGTAAAAAGCATGATTATTATTATCTGTAATAATCATGCTTAATGAAGAGTTACTTTAACTAATTATTTGTAGTTTGATCAACGGACTCAGTAGCACTGTTTTCATTATTATCTTCACTAATGATAATTTGATTATCAGAAACACTGGCAATTAAATTCTTGGCAGTGGAATGATCAAGTTTGTAGTCGGCAACCTTGTCTTCAATTTCCTCCTGAATAGTTCTACGTAATGGTCTTGCACCCATAGCAGGATTGTAGCCTTCATCAACCAATTTCTTCTTAGCATCATCACTAACAGTGATTTGTAAGCCTTGGTTCTTAACCATGTTGTTAACATCGGTGAGCATTAAGTTGACAATTTTCACTAAGTCGTCCTTGGTTAATTCGTTGAATTCGATCACATCGTCTAAACGGTTTAAGAATTCAGGCTTAAAGAACTGACTCATTGAATTTCTGGCAGTATCAGGTTTATCTTTAGCATTTTCAGCAGCGAAACCTACACTGGCATTTTTAATACCCTGACCAGCATTAGAAGTCATGATAATAATTGTATCTTTGAATGATACAGTTCTGCCTTGAGAATCGGTCAAACGACCATCATCTAATATCTGCAGGAAAAGATTCATAACTGCTGGATCAGCTTTTTCAATTTCGTCCAGCAAGATCAAACTATACGGATGACGACGTACACGTTCAGTTAATTGACCAGCTTCTTCATAGCCGACATACCCAGGTGCCGAACCAATCAATTTGGAAACTGAATATGATTCCATATATTCTGACATGTCAAAACGAATTAGAGCATTTTCTGAACCAAACATTTGCTTGGCCAACTGCTTAGCCAGTTCCGTTTTACCGACACCGGTTGGTCCAACAAAGAGGAAGGAGCCAATTGGACGACCTGATTTATTAAAGCCAATCCGATTACGCCGTATTGCTCGTGCCAGCTTATCGACTGCCTTATCTTGCCCAATAACATGTGCTTTCAAATTTGGCGCTAAATTTTGCAACTGGTTTTCTTCTTGCTTTTGCAAGTCCCCAACGGGGATGCCAGTTTTTTCTTCCACGATCTTATTCATAATTTTACTAGTGATCACTGGCGATTTATCTGGATCAACCTTTTGATCTTTCATCTTATTGTATTTCTCAATTTGATCGCGGTAGTAGGCAGCTTTTTCGTAATCTTCGTTCTTTAAGGATTCCTGCTTTAGTTTTTGGGCTGCATCAATTCGCTCTTTCATTTTATCTTTATCAACATATGGAATCGTCAGATTCATGCGTGAACCTGCTTCATCAAGCAAATCGATGGCTTTATCCGGTAAGAAACGATCTTGAATATAACGCTCAGATAGTTCAGCAGCAGCTTTAATGGCATCATCAGTGTAGTGAACGTGATGATAATCTTCATAGCGCTTTTGAATACCCTTTAAAATACGGATAGTTTCTTGAACCGAAGGCTCTTTAACGTCAACGGGCTGGAAACGTCTTGCCAGAGCAGAATCTTTTTCAATTTCACGATATTCCTTTAAGGTTGTCGCACCAACTAGTTGTAAATCACCGCGCGCAAGAGCAGGTTTAATAATATTGCCTGCATCCATTCCGCCTTCAGCATTGCCTGCGCCAACTATTTCGTGAATCTCATCAATAAAGAGAATGATATCATCGTGATTTTCTACTTCTTTGAGCAGTTGTTGCATACGCTGTTCAAATTGACCGCGAATGCCTGTACCTTGTACTAAAGAAACTACATTTAATGATATTATTCTTTTGTCTTGCAGTTTGGCAGGAACTGAGCCATCGACAATTTGTTGAGCTAGGCCTTCAACTACAGCAGTTTTACCGACACCGGCTTCACCAATTAAAACTGGGTTGTTTTTTGTTCTGCGGTTTAAAATTTCAATCACACGTGCGATTTCTTTATCGCGCCCGATGACTGGGTCAATCTTGCCCTTTCTTGCCAGTGCAGTTAGATCTGTTCCATATTGATCTAAAAGTGAACGACCACCGCCTGCACCATTATTTCCATTGGTATTGCCGGGTCCGCCATTACTCATTCTGGGATCTCCTGGATTTCCAACGTTGCCATTGTAATTAAACAGGTCGCTGAAATCGCCAAAAAAGCCATTATTGTCATTATTCATATTAATATTTCCTTGTTGTTTAAGTTGTTGATAACATTGTCCGCATAAATTAATTTCGCGACTTTGTCCATTAACCTTTGCAAATAAGTGAATGGAAGCTGGTCGTTTTTGACAGTTTTGACAAAGCATTGTATTACCGCCTTTCATATCAGTTTACTAAATTATATAATTAGCACTCGGAATAATCAAGTGCTAAAACTTGGATCTTATTATTTGTAAGTATGCTAAATATGCTAAAATACATGTAAGCAAAATCAAAAATGTTGCTTAAATAATATAAATTAAAAGCGGTGGTAAAGTTGGATTATCAAAAAATTCTTGAGCAGTTGGCAGATGGTGAACTAGATCATTATGAAGTTGATCCTCAAAACGCTTTTGAATTTCAATCTGCATTAAGGTCTTTTGGTAAGAGGCAAAACATAACGGGAAAGGCCTTGCGGGGTGGTAAAATAATTTATTCGCAGTCCAAGACTGGAGTTTAATGATGTAAACTGTTACATTTATGTTGTCTAATTCACAAAAAAATGATAGTCTAAGTAAGCGAATAGGTATTTACTACCGTTTTGATTTTTTGAATTAAAAGGAGATATATATAATGGAAAAACGCGATTTTCATGTTGTTGCAGAAACAGGTATTCATGCTCGTCCAGCTACATTGCTAGTACAAGCAGCTTCTAAGTTTGGTTCAGATATCAACTTGGAATACAATGGTAAATCAGTTAACTTGAAATCAATCATGGGTGTCATGTCACTCGGAGTTGGTAAAAATGCTGATGTCACAATCAGTGCTGATGGTGATGATGAAAAAGACGCAATCAACGCTATTTCTGAAACAATGAAAAAAGAGGGTTTAGCTGAATAATGACCAAGACTTTAAAAGGAATTGCTGCAAGTGATGGTATTGCTGTAGCACCAGCCTATCTCTTGGTTGAACCTGATCTTTCATTTTCAAAAACTACGGTTAGCGATGTTGAAAGTGAGTTAGCACGCTACAAGAAGGCAATTTCAGTAGCAACTGCTGAAGTTGAAAAAATCCGTGATAGCGCAAAAAAGAGTTTAGGTGAAGATGAAGCTCAAGTTTTTGAAGCTCACCTGATGATCTTAAATGATCCTGAATTTACTGGTGCCATCGAAAATGAAATCAAAGAGCAAAAAGTTAATAGTGAAGCTGCACTTGATGAAACTGCTCAAAAGTTCATTACAATTTTTGAAGGCATGACTGATAACGAATACATGCAGCAACGTGCAGCTGATGTACGAGATGTTTCTAAGAGAATTATGGCTCATTTGCTGGGCAAAGAATTGCCTAACCCAGCATCAATTGATCATGAAGTAATTGTGGTAGCTCATGATTTGACACCCAGTGACACTGCTCAATTAAACAAGAAGTTTGTTAAAGGCTTTGTAACTGATATTGGTGGTAGAACTGCGCACTCAGCAATTATGGCACGTTCTTTGGAATTACCTGCGGTTGTCGGTACAGATTCAATTACCAAAGATGTCCAAAATGGTGATACAGTTGCTGTTGATGGTCTGAATGGTGATGTTGTCGTTAAGCCAACTGATAGCGAGATTGAGGAATATAAGCAAAAGAGTGCTGACTTCTTGAAGCAGAAAGCTGAATGGGAAAAATTAAAGAATGAACCATCAGTAACTGCAGATGGTAAGAAATTCACAATTGCAGCAAATATTGGTACACCAAATGATATGCCAGGGGTAAATGACAATGGCGCTGAGGCTGTAGGTCTTTATAGAACTGAATTCTTGTATATGGACTCAAAAGATTTCCCAACAGAGGATGAACAATTTGAGGCTTATAAGGAAGTTATCGAAGGCATGCATGGCAAGCAGGTTATTATCAGAACCATGGACATTGGTGGCGATAAGCATCTTGATTACTGGGACTTACCAGAAGAAATGAACCCATTTTTGGGTGTACGTGCAATTAGACTTTCACTACAAAATGAGAATATTTTCCGTACTCAGCTTCGTGCTTTATTACGTGCGTCTTCTTATGGCAAGTTGGGTATCATGTTCCCAATGATTGGTACCTTAAACGAATTACGCAAGGCTAAAGCGATTTTAGGTGAAGAAAAAGACAAGCTAGAGGCAAAAGGCGTTAAGATCGGTTCAGACCTAGAAGTAGGAATGATGATTGAAGTTCCAGCTGCTGCCGTTTTAGCTGACCAATTAGCAAAAGAAGTTGACTTCTTCTCAATTGGTACTAATGATTTAATCCAATATACAATGGCTGCTGATCGTGGTAATGACAATGTTTCTTACCTGTATCAACCAGCGAACCCATCAGTTTTGCGCTTAATAAAGCATACAATTGATGCAGCTCATGAAAATGGTATTTGGTGCGGCATGTGTGGTGAAGCTGCTGGAGACAGTACCATGTTCCCAATTCTGTTGTCAATGGGCTTAGACGAGTATTCAATGAGTGCTACCTCAATTTTACGAATCAGAAGTTTGATGAAGAAGCTTGACACTAATGACATCAAGGAATTAGCTAATAAAGCTTGTTATGTTTCAGAAACTGCTGAAGAAAACGAAAAATTGGTTAGTGATTTAATGAAAAAAGTAAACAATTAAATATTTTTTAAAAAGGGTACCATTTTTTTAATTTGTGTATCCTTTTTTAATTTCTTTAGTCTTTCTTGGTAAAAAATTCACAGAATATTCATTTTTTGAACTTAACATAACAATGTAGTCAGTTATGAAAAATACTACTTACAAAAAAGAAGTAGTATGTTATAATAATTTAGAAAACAATTTAAAGGAGCGTGAAATATATGGTCAATTTATATATATCTCCGAGCTGTACATCATGTCGCAAAGCCAAGGCTTGGTTAAAGAAACATGACATTCCCTTTAAGGAAAGGAACATTTTTTCAGAGCCCTTAACAAAAGACGAGCTTATGCAAATTTTGCGAATGACTGAAAACGGTACGGAAGAAATTATTTCTACGCGTTCAAGAGCCTTTCAACAACTTAAAGTCAATCTTGATGATCTGTCAATAGACCAACTGCTTGACTTAGTTGAAAAAAATCCTAGTTTATTAAGACGTCCAATTATTATGGATGATCGGCGTTTGCAAGTTGGGTATAATGAAGATGAAATTCGGCGCTTTTTACCAAGAAAAGTGCGTCGTCTTGAGCTTGAAGAAATGCAGAAGATAGCTGATTTATAAAATTCAGGTAAGTTTAAAATAAAAGCGTTAGTTTTTAAACTAACGCTTTTATTTTATGAGCAAAGTACGATACAATAGAACAAAGAATCCGGTGGAGGTGAGAACTCATGCAAGTAGATCATATAAACAATAATACGATTCGTGTGAGAATAGGTAAACAAGAATTAGCCAATCGTGGTCTCAAAGTTTTAGATTTACTAGGTGATAAAAATAAAATCCAACATTTCTTTTATTCGATTTTGGATGAAATTGATACTGATCATTCATTTAGTCAAGATGCACCGGTAACTTTTCAAGTAATGCCTAATAACGGTGGGCTTGATTTATTAATCACTAAAGTGACAGAGAAAGATCGTAATAATCTTGCCCAGTTATTTGATAATGATTTTACTGACAACAATAAAAAGAATAATGATGCTCGTAAATCTTTTCTTGACCTTGAACCTGAGGATGAAGAAACAGATAAGGACGAGTCAAATGAACCAGCAGATTCTTCTCAACCTAAAGTTAAGAAGCAGTTTTGGAAATTGCAGAAAAAGCAGGCATATAGTTTTACTGACCTTGATCAGGTGACTGAATTGGCGGAAAGTCTTAAAGCAAATGATTTGTCTTCCAGTCTTTATTTTGAACGGGGAAAATTTTACTTAGAACTGATTTTTACTAGTCAAGACTATTCGGAAATAAAGCCCGCTGATGCATGGGCAATTGCAAATGAATATGGTATTAAAGTAAAAACAAGTGAAATGGCTCGTGTTCGTACTAATGGTAAATGTTTGTTAACTAATGATGCATTAGATCAACTGCGGCATTATTTTAGCGGTATTAAATAAATTAACAAATATAGCTGAATAAAAAGGGCAGGTTAAATCCTGCCTTTTTGCGTACTTATTTTTAGGTGATAAGTATGTACGCAGCACTGTTAAATAATACTTTGGTTTTAGCTGTTGAGGAAGCTAAATCGACCAAAAGTAACAACAAAGTAAAGAAACATTATTTTTGCCCACATTGTGAACGAGAAATGCAATTAGTATGTAAAGATAAGCAGTCCTATTTTAAACATATACCTTCCAAAGTAAACTTATCTGGGGAAAATAAAGAACATGCACAGAGTAAAAGTATACTGACAAAAGCACTCAGAGAAGTACATTTTAATGCAGAAACAGAAGTTAATCTTGCCAATGGACAACTGCGAGCTGATATATTAGCAGCTTCAAATTTAGCTTTCGAAATTCAGTGCGCTCCTTTAAATAAGTCAGAATTTCGCCACCGCCATTTTTTGTATAAGCAAATAGGCGTTAAAGATATATGGATAGTTGGCCAGAGACATTTTTTAGGACAAAACATAAAAAAATCGCAGCTTATTTTCTTTCGCAGAAACTATTTTTGGCAAGACTATTATTTAGAGATTGATCCGTTTAAAAAAATTATTCGACTAAAATATAACGTTTTGCTTGAGCCATTAACAAATAAGCTTCATTTCCAAGAGGAAAAATTCGATATCAATGCAATAGGCTTAAAACAGTTGTGGCATTTTCACCCTTTATTGCAAAAATATCATGTTAATTCCACACAGCAAAAGCAATATCTGCAA
Source organism: Lactobacillus laiwuensis (assembly GCF_019972835.1). Taxonomy (GTDB): domain Bacteria; phylum Bacillota; class Bacilli; order Lactobacillales; family Lactobacillaceae; genus Lactobacillus; species Lactobacillus laiwuensis. The sequence goes on from NZ_BPPB01000006.1 coordinate 134,555, forward strand.
ATGCAACTAAAACATATGAGTTTGAAAGGCATGCAAATTGCAAATTTGCTATATAAAAAGCGCCAAACCATAGAAAATTTGCCGCCCTGGGTTTTTACCAATTTTCGAAAAATAAATTCACCAGATAATGTAAGTAAATATTTAAATCAGTCGTAAGTGTCTCACCGGGTAGTAGCCCTTTGGGTCACTTGCGATACAACCATTATCCTTAAGAAGCTTTATTAGTTTGTCATGTGCAAGAATGCCTTCCAGCATTACCCCATTATAATTGCCACTTTCATTAAAAATAACTGTAGTAGGGAAATTACGAACATTGAATTTACGTGCAAGATCCTTGTCTTGTTGGATAGATTCATCAACATAGTGGGCAATTTTGCGATCATTGATCCGATTAAAATCCAAGTCTAAACTTTCTGCAATTTGTTTAGGCAAACTTTCTGTATATTTATTAAAATCGTTGCTAATAACTCGTTGCAAAGCGACTAAATAAGCACGTGCCTTTTTGTTGCCATATTCTATCTTAATAGCATTGTAATGTCGTAAGACCTGAAAAGAGACAATTGTGTATTGTGGTATATCTTTTATTTTCTGTCCATCATTTTTTCTTCTAATAATGTCCTCTTTGATTACTTTTGCATTTATAATTGGAACAAAATGAAATGAAGAGTTGATATTAAGTTCATCAATTGCGTCTTTGATTAAAACTTCCGTATTATAGCAATATATACCAACGGGATTAACAAAAAGAAAAATCTCGAACATGATCAGGCTCCTCCAATACTGATTATCAAGTATAAAATTATTAAATATCTATCCTTTGAAAACTATCCTTCAATTATATTCTAACACGATGTATGTAAGCGCGTGCAATTTTCGCTTGGTTAGTGTTAGCATAATTTTGTGTAAACTGATATTCTTTCTTTAATTTTGCCAGAGTTTCTGCTATCAAGTCTGGGTTGCAATTTTCAATCTCAAGTTCAAAATCTTCGTAGTTGTCTGGATAAGTGTTATCATCAAAAGTTAATTCACAATTTTTTGGTCCATTCGCTAATATGCGATGAGTTTTGCAATAAGTTTGCAAATGAAGGTTTAATTTCTGTGAAAATTTCTGATTCAAATATTTTCCTGCACTATACTTAAAAATTATAGGCGATCCAGCGGCCCCCTGCTTAATAAATGCTTTTGCTTCATTTAATTTTAAGGAATCGTTAATTTCTATTGCTTCATGAAAATCTTTTTGTATGGGATTCTTATTTGGAACCTTGAGAGTTTGCTCTGCGTGGTCAGCAAAAAGTCTAATGCGGCAGCTTATATTAGACTGTTTTAGCAAACCGTCGCTAGTGTCAAAATAATAATTTTCCTGGTTAAAGCTGTGCTTAAGTGGAAAATCATGGCAAAGTTTTAGATATATTGCCTTAGGTAAAATGATTTTAGCTTCAATTTCATTGTTTTGTGACATTTTATAATACTCCATTTAATATTGTGGCTATCAAAGAATTCCCTTTAACATTTTGTGTCAAAGTCTATATTTATTTTAAAATTTAGCTTCTAAAAGTGAAAAGCGACTGCATTTAATTTTTAAAATTCCCTAAATTAGTGAAAAAAGGGCTAAAGCTATGATAGTATAGCCTAATTGAAATTAATAAATTTATAATATTATTAAAAGGTTTAATGTGCAAGAAATAAGACTTTATAATAACCTCCTGGTTTTGTATAGGAAATTGCCATTTTATTAAGGCAAATCATCATATGAAATTGCTATCATATAATTTATGTTAAAATGAATATGCTGTTTGAGAAAGGGTTATTTCTATGAATTATGATTGGGATAATTTTTTATGGCCATATGAAGAGGCCGTGCGAGAATTAAAGGTGAAGTTTCGTTCTTTAAGACAAAGTTTCTTAACCAAAGGAGAACATTCACCAATAGAATTTGTAGTCGGCAGAGTTAAAACTGTTGATTCAATTAAGGAAAAAATGCAAAGGCGTGTTATCAGTCCGGATGTGATTGAGACTGATATGCAAGACATAGCAGGAATTAGGATAGTCTGTCAATTTGTCGATGATATTTACAAGGTGGTAGACTTAATACATGCACGTGATGATATGGAAGTCATTGAAGAACGTGATTATGTTAAAAATGCTAAGCCTTCAGGCTATCGCTCTTATCATATGGTTATTTCTTATACGGTTTACCTGCCAACCGGATCCAAAAAATTATTAGCCGAAATTCAAATTAGGACTCTAGCAATGAATTTTTGGGCTACTGTTGAGCATACTCTTAATTATAAATATCAGGGTTCTTATCCAAAAGATATTTCTGAAAGACTAAAATCTACTGCAGAAACGGCATATAAACTTGATGAAGAAATGTCTTTGATAAAAGATGAAGTACAAGAAGCGCAGAAGGTTTTTACTAAAAACAAGGGTAAGGAAAAATAATGAGAATTACAATTGCCCATAACACCAATCAAGAAACTTTAAGGGTGGTAGCGCACTTGCGAAAATTGTTAGAAACTAAAGAGGGCGTTGTCTTTGATGCCAAATATCCAGATGTAGTTATTACTGTCGGCGGTGATGGAACTTTGATAAATGCCTTTCACCGATATGAAAATCAAATTAGTTCAATTCGCTTTATTGGCATCCACACTGGACATTTGGGCTTTTATACTGATTGGCGTGGTCCTGAAGTCGATAAAATGGTAGATGCATTGTTTTTAAGGGAACCTGAATCTGCCAGCTATCCGCTTTTAGAGGTGGAACTTTTAACTGAAGCTAATGAAAAGAAACATTTTTTAGCTTTAAATGAATCTGCAGTCAAACGGGTATCGCATACATTAGAAGCAAAAGTCTATATTGATGATCAATTATTTGAGAATTTTAGGGGGGACGGCTTATGTGTCTCAACACCAACCGGCTCAACCGGATATAATAAATCGCTTGGTGGTGCAGTAATTCATCCGAGACTCAAGGCCTTGCAGATGGCGGAAATAGCTTCTATTAACAATCGTATTTTTAGATCTTTATCTTCACCAATTGTACTAGCTCCCGAGCAATGGGTTACCATAGTTCCTGAAGCTGATCACTTTGTAATGACTATTGACGGTCGTCGGATTAACGTTCGCAATGCCAAAAAGGTCAATTACCGTATTTCTAGTAAGGAAATCCATTTTGACAGATTTGGCCATACTCATTTTTGGTCAAGAGTTCAAAGTGCATTTATCGGAGATAACAATGACACTATTTAAAGTTACTGTGAATGAAAAAGCCCCCAAAAAATTGGGGATTTTTTTATTAAAGAATGGTTTTTCAAAAAGAGCTGTTAATAATGCTAAAAATGCGGGTGGAATGATTCTTGTTAATCATAAACGGCGCTATACAAACTTCATTTTACATACCGGTGATGAAGTGATTTTCATCCCGGGTCAGGAAAAATGTAACCCATGGCTTGTACCTTCTCAAGAACCTCTTGCGGTTGTTAAAGAAACAGAAAATTACCTGGTTGTTAATAAGCCTGCAGGGATTTTATCGATTCCTTCTCGCTACGATGATAACGCACTCGTTAACCAAATTTTAGGTTATTTTGAGCGCAAAAAAAGTGTGAATATTAAGCCACATATTGTAACGCGACTTGATCGTGACACTTCTGGTTTGGTTTTAGTTGGTAAAAATGCTATTGCCCATGCACGTTTTAGTCAGCTCAAAAAGGATAAGTTTATTAAAAAGTATCATGCAATAGTTCACGGTAATTTTGGTTTAGACGAACTAAAAGGCACCATAGATCAGCCAATTGGCCGAAAGGGAACTTCAATTGTACGTAGTATTGAACCCACCGGCAAGAAAGCAAAAACTGCCTATAAAGTGATCGCACAAAAGCCCAATGTCAGCTTAGTAGAACTGCGTCTTTATACTGGAAGAACCCATCAAATTCGCTTGCACATGCAGTATATCGGTCATCCATTATATGGGGATCCATTATATGGGGAAGATGATAATTTTAACAGGCAAGCACTAAATTGCTTTCACTTGGAATTTCCTGATCCGTTCAGGAAAGAAAAGCAAGTCAGTATTGAGGTGCCTGATCCACCTGATATGCAAAAATTGTGGCAGGGTACTCCTAAATAATTTTTTAAAATAAGTACAATAAAAGAGTTGCCTTTATTCAAGACAACTCCTTTTCGTTATCCAAAAATTATTCACTAAAAAGTACGCGGGTTCCTTCTGGAACAAAAATATTCTTTTGCACAGGCGTCAAACAGCCATTTTCTGCATCCCTGGTATATAAAGTAGCATTATCAGAATTTTGGTTGGTTGCCACCACATATTTTTCGTCCTTATCCCAGTTAAAATCTCGCGGAAATTCGCCAAAGGTTGAGATTCTTTGACGCAACTGTAAAGTGTGATCATCGTTGACTGCAAAAACAGTAATAGTATCATGACCACGATTGGAAGCATAAATAAATTTACCATCTTTACTAATTTTAATAGCAGCCGCTCCATTGTGGTCGGAATAATCATCAGGAATAGTTGAATAAGTGGTAATATTCTTAAATTGCCAATTAACTTCATCAAACTTGACTAAATTAATTTTACTTGAAAGCTCACCAACAACATAAAAATAATTACCATCAGGACTGAAAACAATATGACGTGTGCCAAAACCTGGTTCGTTTTGATATTTAGCTAAATGATGCAGCTTATCATTTTTGAAACTGTAAAAATCAACACAGTCATTGCCTAAGTCGCAACTTACAAGATTGCCTTGCGGTGTTTGATCAAAAAAATGCGGATGGGGACCGTCAGCTTGTTCAGGACAAGGCCCCAGGCTATCTGCAGTGTGAGTCACTGAATCCAAAAAAGTTAACTTGCCATCATCATCAAATGAGAATACAGCTAAAACTGCTGTATGGTAATTGGCAGTATAAAGCAATTTCTTTTTCTGGTTAATGCCAATGTAGGCAGGTGACGAACCGGGAGTTAAGTATGAATCTTTTTCCTGATACTTACCATCAACGAGTTCAAATGAGCTGATGCCACCCTTATCGCCAGCGTTATTAATAGTAAAAATAAGCTTGCCATCTTGAACAAAATAGGTTGGACCTCCAACTTTTATTACTTCTTTAGCTGGTCCCATTTGCATTTCCAGACCGTTTTCAGCAAGTGTGAGTGGTAATTCATAGATTCCCGTTGATTTTTTTTTGGTATATCCTCCAATTAATAATTTCATGCTTGAAAAGCCTCCAATTTCATTTATAATTGTCTCAATAATTAGTATAGCATGACACGCAATTGTAAAAATATTGAGTGACTTTAACATTTCAAAAAGTGTTAAAGTATGGTGTCGGCTTTATTGATTAGTTTAAAATTGAAAGTTTTGAAATAAGAGGTATGTTGGGAATGGAAGAAAATAAAATTCGAGAGCTTTATGCTAAGAATGATATTTCTGAAGTTTATACTAATCTTCACTCATCTTCTGCAGGTTTAACTTCTGCAGAAGCAGCCGCAAGATTGGCTAAATATGGTCGTAATGAAATTAAAAAGTCTGAAGAAGAATCTGAATGGAAGACTTTTTTTAAGAACTTTATTAGTATGATGGCAATCTTGTTGTGGATTTCCGGAGCTGTTGCGATGTTCAGCGGTACCATTGAATTGGGAATTGCCATTTGGCTGGTTAATATTATTAACGGTCTGTTTAGTTTTTGGCAGGAAAGAGCTGCTAAAAGAGCCACAGATGCTTTGAATAATATGTTGCCGACCTACGTTCAGGCAATTCGTGACGGTAAAAAAACGCAGATTGATGCCAAAGAACTGGTTCCTGGAGACGTTTTTATTCTTCAAGCAGGTAATGCTATTCCAGCAGACGCCAGACTAATTACTGCCAGTTCAATGCAAGTTGATCAAAGTGCTCTAAATGGTGAATCTGTACCTGAATCAAAAACTACGGATTACGCACCGGGCGAAGGCAGCTACGCTGAAGCTAACTTGGTTTATTCAGGAACAACCGTTGGCTCAGGCACAGCTCGTGCAATAGCATTTGCCACGGGAATGAATACTGAATTTGGCAAAATAGCGCAGTTAACCCAAAAGCAAAATAAAGTCGATAGTCCACTAACCCAGGAACTAAACCGCCTGACGAAACAATTATCAATTATTGCTGTTTCGATAGGCGTTTTGTTCTTAATTGCAGCAATTTTCTTTGTTAAATATCCGTTTGCAAAAGCATTTATTTTTGCTTTAGGGATGATTGTAGCTTTTATTCCAGAAGGATTATTGCCTACTGTAACCCTTAGCTTAGCCCAAGGTGTTAAACGCATGGCCAAAAAACATGCATTGGTTAAGGAATTAAATTCAGTTGAAACATTAGGAGAAACTACAGTTATTTGTTCAGACAAAACGGGTACTTTAACTCAAAATCAAATGACTATTCATTACATTTGGACTCCTAAAAATGAATATAAAGTTACTGGCAACGGCTACGTCAATAATGGTCAAATTGAGTTAAACAATAAGCAGTTGTGGTATGAAGAAAATCCCGACTTGCATAAGTTGGTTCAAATAGCGTCTTTGGACAACGACACTGCTGTTCAACCCAGCAAGGTTAAAGGGGGTAAGCCTAAAATTTTAGGTACTCCAACTGAAGCTTGTTTAATTATTATGGCTGAAAAAGCAGGGTTTGATCGGCAAAAAGTTTTGGTTAAATATCCCCGATTAAGAGAACTGCCTTTTGACTCTAATCGAAAGCGCATGTCAACCATTCATCGCTGGAATGATCACCAATATATCATTTTTACTAAGGGTTCTTTTAGTGATGTGATCAAACAGTGTGATCAAATTCAGGTCGATGGTAAAGTTCGGGCTCTGACTGATGATGATAAGAAACGCGCCGAAAAACACAACGCTGACTATGCTGCTAAAGGGCTTCGCAGTATGGCTATGGCCTATCGCATTGTGGAAAAAGAAAATACTGACGTTACTAAGTTGACTATCGCAACAGCTGAAGAACATTTAGTATTTGTGGGTTTGACTACAATGAGTGATCCACCTCGGCCAGAAATATATAACGCTGTTAGACGTTGTCATCAGGCAAAAATTAAAATTATTATGGTTACCGGGGATTCCAAGTTGACAGCCAAGTCTGTTGCTGTCCAAATTGGTTTAACCTCAGACAAGGCACGGGTAATTTCTGGTGATGAACTGGAAAAGATGAGTACTGCAGATTTACGCGAAGCTTTAAAAGGAGAGGTAATTTTTGCTCGGGTAGCTCCAGAGCAAAAATATAAAGTTGTCAAGACTTTACAGGAAAATGGTGAAATTGTAGCTTCTACCGGTGACGGAGTTAATGATGCTCCTGCTTTGAAGCAGGCAGATATTGGTATAGCTATGGGCTTGACTGGTACAGATGTAGCTAAAGATGCTGCTAATATTATCTTGACTGATGATAATTTTGCGTCCATTGTGGCCGCAATTGAAGAGGGCCGTGCCGTTTATAGCAATATCCGTAAGTTTTTAACTTATATTTTGACTTCCAATGTGCCAGAAGCCTTTCCATCAATTTTATTCCTGTTTTCTGGAGGCCTGATTCCTTTGCCGATGACGGTAATGCAAATCCTGACAGTCGATTTGGGAACGGATATGTTGCCAGCATTAGGACTTGGCGGAGAAGCTGTTGATCCAGATGTTATGAAACAGGCGCCACGGAAGCGTAATGAGCATTTGCTTAATAGAAGCGTCATCATTAAAGCCTTTTTGTGGTACGGTCTAATTTCCAGTGCCATCTCGATTGGTGCATATTTCTTTGTGAATTTCCAAAATGGCTGGCCTCACGTGCCATTAGCTGCTAACGGTCCTGTTTATATGCGTGCAACTACAATGGTTTTGGGGGCAATTATTTTTACGCAGATTGCAAATGTCTTAAATTGCAGAACAAATAAAGTTTCACTATTTAAGAAAGGCATATTTAGCAACCGGAACATCTGGTATGGCATTATTTTTGAAATACTGCTGTTTTTAGCTTTAACTGTTACTCCTGGCTTGCAGCAGTTATTCAATACTACAAGATTATTGCCAGTTGACTGGTTATTTCTATTTTGTTTGCCAATACCGTTAGTTATTATTGATGAAATTAAAAAATGGCTGCTTTACCATAAAAAATAAAGAAGTAACAAAAAAACCGCCTATATATTAGTTAAGCGGTTTTTGTTATGCTAAAATTAAAGCTTAAGGAGAACAAATTATGAAATGGACAGCAACTATTACAAAAATTGGTAAACAAGCTATTGAACCTAAGGGCAATATGGTAATTTTATTTGGTGAAAATGTCACTCCAGAATTAGTCGATGTTTCGGTTATTCAAAAATTTGATCCCCAAACTCCGCTTACTGGTTTTATTATGAAAAAGGGCGATACAGTTACAATCGATGGCCAGACCTATGTTGCTGACTTTGTTGGCTCCATGGTTGCCAGTGATATGAGAGCTTTAGGTCATGTTACCTTATTTTTTAATCAGAAAAAGTCAAAAAATCCACTGGCTAACGGTGTATATTTCACTTTAGAAGATAAACAGACAATGCCCGAATTTAATATCGGTGATGACATAATATATGAGCATATTTGATTAGGATGATTTGATGGACTACGAGAAGAAACATAAAAAAAGAACCATCTTTCAAAAATGGTTTTTGAATAATCGGTTTAGTATTGCACTACTAAACATTTTGTTGTTCTTCCTTGTGATTTGGTTGTTCAACAAAATATCATTTGTTTTAAATCCCGCTAAGGTCTTTGTAAGTGCGATTCTTCCCCCATTGATGCTGGCTTTGATTCAGTTTTATATTATGAATCCACTGGTAGATATTTTAGAGAGGAAGTTTAAAGTACCAAGGATTGTTACTATTCTTGGGTTATTTGTTTTGGTAGCAGTTTTGCTCGTTTGGATAGTTAATACTTTATTGCCGATTGTTCAAAGTCAAATTAACTCCTTAATTGCGCATTGGCCTCACATCTGGAAGGATGCTACAAATGCCGTACAAAATTGGCTGAGTAATCCCCAACTACACAGTGTAAAGGGCAATATTAATGATGCTATCAATAGGGCGCAAGATATGCTCTTTAAATCAGGGCATGAAGCTATCAATGCTACTTTAAGCAATATTTCTTCAGCAATAAGTGTTGTGACTATCATCGTTATGACTCTGCTTACTGCACCTTTTATTCTTTTCTTTATGTTAAAAGATGCTCATAACTTGCGCCCATATTTAACCCAATTTGCACCGAAACGTTGGCAAAAAAGTTTTGGTGAGCTTCTTTACGATATTAATACTGCACTGGCATCTTATATTAGGGGTCAACTTACTGTTGCCTTTTGGGTCGGAATCATGTTTGCCATTGGTTACAGTATCATTGGCCTTCCGTATGGCATTGCCCTTGCCGTTTTAAGCGGTATTCTTAACCTTATTCCATATTTTGGTACTTTTATTTCCTTTATACCTGTAATCGTGATTGCTATTATGCTTTCTGTGCCAATGGTAATTAAAGTTTTGGTTGTTTTCGCAATCGAACAGACCATTGAATCAAGAGTTATTAGTCCTTTGGTAATGGGAAACAAGATGGAGATGCATCCTGTTACTACTATTTTGTTATTGATAGGCTCAAGTTCTGTTTGGGGACTTTGGGGCGTCATTTTTGGTATTCCAATTTATGCTATTTTAAAAATTATTATTTTGCGTGTTTATAACTATTATCGTAATGTTTCTCAAGTATTCAAAGAAGATGAAGATGAGGAAAACTTACCAGTTGCGGCTGAAAACCCGAATAATTTAAGCAAGGGATCAGTAGAAAAAAAGTCAAAAAAATAATTCTTATTTGTTAAAAAATTCAGTGAAGGAGAAAAAGATTGACAAATCACGTAGTGTTATATGAACCACTGATGCCGGCTAATACTGGTAACATTGCTCGGACTTGTGCTGGAACTAATACAGTTCTTGATTTAATTGAGCCTTTAGGTTTTCAAATTGATAATAAAAAAATGAAACGAGCGGGTTTAGATTATTGGGATAAGGTTGATGTTCACGTCCATGAAGATCTTAATGCATTCCTAGGTGAACTTGGTCCCCAAGACGAAATGTATCTTATTTCTAAATTTTCTTCAAAAAATTATGCGGAAATAGATTATACAGATTCTGCGAAAAATTACTACTTTGTGTTTGGCAAAGAAACTACTGGTTTACCAGAAACATTTATGCGAGAATATTACGAGCGCAATTTGAGAATACCAATGTCGGATAATATTCGTTGTTATAATCTAGCTAATTCAGTGGCAATTGTTTTACTAGAAGCTTTGCGCCAGCAAGGTTTTCCCGATTTAGAAACTAGCCATCATTATGAAAATGATAAATTAAAAGATAACTACAATCGCCCTGAACGGTATGAAAGAAATTTAGGAGGAAATTAAGATGGATTTTGAAAAAGAAACTCCTGTTATAGTCAAAAATTTTCATTATGATATTAATGAAGAGCCGGAAACTAAAGATCAGGTAAATTTTGGCTTGAAAAAGGTTGAAAAACAAAATGATGATGGCACTACTGATGCTGGAACTGACGGCAATTATTTTGATGTAACCGTTGTTTTTGACGTGGCACCTGCGCCAGGAGATTTCTCAGTAAGCGGAATGATTAGTCAGATCGTTAAAATCAAAGATTATTTTGGTGATGGCAGTGACCTGGAAAAAACAGATTATAAGTTGCTTAGTCGGCCATTAGTCGAATATATTGAAACCCTTACTTATGAAGTTACTCAAATTACTTTGGATGAGCCAGTTAATTTGAACTTCCAAGCAAATTTTTAATTGTTGATTAGGTAGTATTATGCCTAAAAAGAAGAGGAGAAAAACCACTAAATCTCATAAGAAAAATCAGAATACTGGAATTACTTGGGCAATTATTGGCCTTGTACAAATTATTATTTCAGTTTTGGCATTTGTTAAATTTGGCATTCTTGGTAAACAAGTTGCGAATATTTTTCGTTTCTTTTTTGGAGATTCATATTTATTAGCTGCTGGAATTTGTATTATTTTTGGCCTGGTTATGCTGATTTACAACAAGCCGATGCACTTTAAATTTAAGCGCAGTTGTGGTCTGTTTTTTGCAATACTCGGATTTTTATTAATTCAGAGCAGCGTTTATTTTGAAAGTGAATTTGTAAATAATGCGTTTATGAATGCATTCTGGCATGAAATATCTGCCGAATTTGGCCGCATGGCTGTTACCAAACATGTTGGTGGAGGAGTCATTGGCGCATTATGTTACCAAATATTTTATCCCTTACTAGGCCATATAGGATTGCGTGTAGTTGCGATTTTATTGATTCCATGTGGCATTTTAATGTTCTTTGATGTAAAGTTTGCCACGATAATCCAAAAATTTCAGCAGGTTAGTCAGCTTTTTATTAATAAAAATAAAGCGGCCGGCACGAAAATAAAAAACAAATACGGTTCCTTCAGAGAGAAAAAGCAGCAGAAAATCTCAGAGAAACAATCTCAGAATTCACAGGAGACGTCGGATTCTAAAAATATGGTTTTTCCTGATGTTGATGATTTTGCCGTAAATGACCAGTCTTCTGAGGGATTTGCAGATAATCAGGATATTGACGATGCAGTTGCAAATGAATCTGAATTTGGTGATATGCCAGAGCATGCTCCAGTTGAGCCACAGATTCAGGTGGCCAGTCAAAATGATAGTCAAAAAGGAAGAAAAGCAACTAGTTCTAGTAGCAATTTACCCAAATCACATTCTTTTGCTGAAGAAGATAGAAAAATTAAGCAAGAATTAGGATCTATAGATCATGGCGAACTTAAGCAAGACCAAAAAGTTAGTCCAGACTATCAAAAGCCACCCATAGCCTTACTTGATAGCATTAAGAACATTGACCAAAGTACTGATAAGGCTCTCATTCGCAAAAATACGCAAATCTTGCAGTCTACTTTTAAAAGTTTTGGGGTCAAAGTTATAATTAAAAAAGCGATTTTAGGACCTACAATTACACGGTATGAAGTTCAGCCGGCTGTTGGGGTTAAAGTTAGCAGAATTGTAAATTTAGCAGATGATTTGGCTCTTGCCCTGGCAGCAAAAGATATCAGAATAGAAGCACCTATTCCAGGTAAGCCATATATTGGTATAGAGGTACCTAACAAAAATACTTCAGTTGTTGCTTTTAAAGATGTAATGCAAAGTCAAGATAATAAGGCGAAGAAGGACCCTATGCAAGTGCCTTTGGGCAAGGATGTTAGTGGACAAACGATTTCAGCTGACTTAACTAAGATGCCCCACCTTCTCATTGCTGGTTCAACAGGTTCTGGGAAGTCTGTTGCAATCAATACCATTTTAACGAGTATATTAATGAAGGCACTGCCGGATCAAGTTAAGTTGATTTTAATCGATCCTAAGATGGTTGAACTTTCTGTTTATAATGGTGTGCCACATTTGTTGATACCAGTAGTTACAGATGCTAAGTTAGCTGCGAATGCTTTAGGCAAAGCTGTTAAAGAAATGGAACGGCGTTATAAACTATTTGCTGCAAGTGGTGTCCGTAATGTGGGTGAGTTTAATGATAAGGTTCAACTTAATAATCAAGATAAATCTAAGCCTGCAATGAAACCATTACCATATATTTTGGTCGTAGTTGATGAGCTTAGTGATCTGATGATGGTTGGTGGGCGCGATGTTGAAGGTGCAATTGTCCGCTTAGGGCAAATGGCTCGTGCTGCAGGAATTCATATGATTCTGGCTACTCAAAGGCCGAGTGTTGATGTTATTACCGGTTTAATTAAGGCAAATGTACCATCGCGCATTTCTTTTGCTGTTTCAAGTGGTATTGACTCGAGAACAATTTTAGACCAAACTGGTGCCGAGAAACTGCTCGGCAGAGGAGACATGCTGTACATGCCGGTCGGAGCCTCTAAGCCTGAACGTATTCAGGGTGCTTATGTTTCTTCTAGTGAAGTTGAGAAAATAATTTCGTGGGTAAAGAAGCAACAAAAGCCTGAATATGACCAAGGTATGATTCCGCAAAAAAGTCAAGAAAATTCTGAGAAACAAGATGACGAACCAGAGGATGAATATTATGATCAGGCTGTTGAACTGGTCAGACAGCAACAAACAGCTAGTGTGTCACTCCTACAAAGAAAGTTCCGCATAGGATATAATCGTGCTGCCCGAATTGTTGACGCGATGGAAGAAAAAGGCATTGTAGGACCGTCTGAAGGTTCAAAACCTCGTCAGGTATTATTACCGCCCAAAAAAGATGAAGGCAAAAGCTAATTTTTAAGAAAGTTTATCGTGTCGCTTTATTAGTTCAAACTTGCCAAAAAATAATGTTAAAATATAATCGAATATGAATGCATAACTGAATTTATTTTTTAAAAATAGTTTAGCTATATGGTCATCTTCATACAATTTAAAAATAAAAGGAATGTTTTAATTGCAGCGAGCGCTTGTATTTGGTGCAACAGGAGGCATTGGTCAAGCTATTTGTGCTGACTTAGCCCAAGCTGGTTGGTCTCTTTATGTTCATTGCAGTCAAAATTGGCAAAAAGCCTATACTATGGCTGAAGGAATGAGTCAGAAATATCCTGGTCAGGACTTTATTCCTATAAAATTGGATTTTTTGGCTAAAAATGATGAGTTAAAAGAATTTGTGAATAATCTTTTGCCAGTAAATGCTGTGGTATTTGCTCAAGGGATTACAGATTATAATTTTGTTAGTAGTCAAAATATGGCAAAAATTGATGATGTTTTGCATATAAATTTGGCTACTCCAATTAAACTAACAGGATTATTAGAGCCTCATTTGATAAAAAATGATTATAGTCGTATCGTTTATTTAGGTTCAGTTTACGGTGGTTCAGGTAGCGCTATGGAAGCTGTCTACAGTTCTTCTAAATCTGGCCTTGAACGTTTCGCACAAGCATATTCCCGTGAAGTCGCTTCAGCTAATCTCACGGTGAATGTTGTAGCACCAGGTGCAGTCAATACAGCAATGAATTCAATATTAGCACCTGAAGCAATGGAAGAAGTTAGAGGCGAAATACCTGTTGGACGTTTAGCAGAAGGCAAAGATATTTCCTATTGGGTTAGGACTCTACTTGATGTGCATTCTGGATATTTAACTGGACAGACCATTTATGTTAGTGGTGGCTGGCTCATTTAAATGTAAAAATAATATGTAGTATATGTTATACTCAAAGAGTAAATTTAGAATTTAAAGAGGTAACTATGGCAGATATCGGAGATAAATTACGCAGTGCCAGAGAGGCTAAGGGACTTTCAATTGAAGATATTGAAAAAGCAACCAAAATTCAAGGCAGATATCTGACGGCAATTGAGCAAAACGATTTTGATAAACTTCCTGGAGATTTTTATGTAAGAGCTTTTATCAGACAGTATGCCCAGATAGTCGGTTTAGATGGTAAAAAGCTGTTAAGTGAATACCATGAGGATATACCTAAGGCCGAGCCTGATGAATTTGTCGAAGATTCGATTGACAACAAAAGTGAAGAAGTCCGTAAAACAACTAGTAGCAAGAAAAAAATATGGCAGGATTACCTGCCGCGAATTATTGTTGGCTTAGGAATAATAGTCGTTGTTTTGGTATGCTATGTTGTTTATGCTCACTTTTCTTCTAGCCGCAATCAAAATAACAATACTGCTGGGGATGTATCTGTTTCTTCAGATAATGGCAAACGGCGTCAAAAGGTAAAAAAACCTAAAAAGAAAAGCGTTAAAATCAAAGAATTAGCGGCAAATCAATTTCAGATTACTGGCCTAAAAACTAATCGCAACTTAGTCGTGCGAGCTGGTGATCAGGCTACTACAGTTTCTATTGCAATGAATGGAGTTAACCAAAGTGGTCAAACGCTGACTGCTGGTCAAAAGCATACACTAAGGATTCCTGAAACTGCTCAAACAGTTGTCGTTACATTCAGTAATGCTATTGGAACTTCAATTACAATCGGTGGTAAGAAAGTTCCTTATAATTCTCAGAATTCGAATCTCACTTTGACTTTCTATATCGGTAAACGTCATAGCAGTCAGAGTAATCAAACTCAAAATGGTCAGAATAATTCTGGAACCACTAATTATAATTCTGAACATAGTAACTCAAATCATCAAAATCAGAGTCATAATCAAACTGGCGGTCATAGCAATAACAATAATACTAATGACAATAATCATTCTAGTTCAACCAATAACCAAGAAGATAATCAAAATAATAACCAGAGTAATCAAAATGGTCAGTCGAGTCATGACGGCAATCAGTCAAATAATAATGATCACAGTAGTGAATCTGGTCATTCTGGGAGTAATTCTTCCAGTGGGAATGAAAATAATGAAAGATAACTATTTTGGGAGGAAAAGTTAAGAATGAATTTACCTAATAAGTTAACGGTTTTTAGAATATTATTAATACCAGTTTTTATGTTAATTGTCATTTTTGGTGGCGATGCCAGCGTTAAAGTAGCAGGAACAACTGTTTATTGGAAATTAGTCATTGCTGCTGTTGTTTTTGCAGTTGCATCTGCAACCGATTGGTTTGATGGGCATATAGCGAGATCACGTAATCTAGTTACCAATTTTGGTAAATTTGCAGACCCGCTCGCAGATAAAATGCTGACTATGACTGCTTTTATAATGTTAATTTCGCTAAATCTAGCTCCAGCATGGGTCATCGCAATTATAGTTTGTCGTGAATTGGCAGTAACAGGTTTGCGGTTAATACTGGCGGAAAATAAAGGCCAGGTTATGGCTGCAGCTATGCCCGGTAAGATTAAAACAACTTGCCAGATGCTATCAATTATTTTCTTGTTAATCGGGGACTTCTATCACATAGGAACAATTTTGTTATACATTGCATTAATCTTTACCATTTACTCAGGTTGGGACTATTTCCACAGCTCATGGGATGTTTTTGAAGGTTCAATGTAAATTTAATGATAGGTTAAATTAGGAAAAAGCACTACTATAAGTGGTGCTTTTTTGTGCATGATTTTAAATATAAAAGTCTGCAAAAAATGCTGATTGTTGATTAAGTTACATTTACTTGTTAGGATTAGATTAAGGGAATATTGGAAAAGGAGGAAATTTTATGGTAGAAAAAGTACCAGCAGTTGAATTTAGGGATGTATCAAAAATATATCCTAAGATGAAAAATGCAGCTGTAAAACATATTAGTTTCAAAATAGAAAAAGGTGATTTTTGCTGCCTGATTGGTACCTCCGGTTCAGGAAAAACCACTTTAATGCGTATGATAAATCGCATGAATAGTGTGACTAAGGGTGAAGTGCTTGTTGATGGCAAGAATGTCAAAAGTTTTAACCCAGTTAATTTACGGCGGCATATAGGTTATGTTATTCAAAATAATGGATTAATGCCTCATATGACCATCAGAGAAAATATTATTCTAGTACCCAAATTACTAAAGTGGCCTAAGGACAAGCTGGCTGGTGAGGCGCAAAAGCTCATAAAAATGGCTGAATTACCTGAGTCATATTTAGACAGATATCCTACAGAGTTATCAGGTGGTCAGCAACAAAGAATTGGAGTTGTGCGTGCATTAGCGGCAAATCAAAATTTGATATTAATGGATGAGCCCTTTGGCGCACTGGATCCAATAACTCGTGAAAGTTTGCAGAATTTAATTCAAAATTTACAAGTGCGATTAGGCAAAACAATTGTTTTTGTTACTCATGACATGGATGAAGCATTAAAGCTTGCAACTAAAGTAGTTGTTTTGCATGATGGGCAATTGATTCAAGTAGGAACACCTGACCAGATTCTACATCATCCTGCAAATGACTACGTTAAGAGCTTGATTGGTGAAGAGCGTTTGTCAGAAGCAAAATATGAAACTGTAAAAGTTAAAAACGTGATGTTGACTAACCCAACTAAAATTGATTTAGGAGCTTCGCTCACTGACGCTTTAACCATGATGAAAGAGCATCGAGTTGACACGCTTTTAGTTGTTGATAATGGCGACCACCTCAAGGGCTACATTTCAATTGATGATTTACAACGCAATTACCCTAAAGCAAGCAGTGTCAGTGATATTTTGATTACTAAACTGGGCACTGTCGGTCCTGAGGAATATCTGCGTGATAATTTTAGTCGGATTATGAGTCGGAATAAGAGTTACATTCCTGTAACGGATTCAGACAAAAAATTAGTAGGTATAGTTACCCGTGCCAGTTTAGTAAATGTTGTTTATGAAAAAATTTGGGGCGATAAAAGTCGCTTGCAAAATACTTCAGAAA
Organism: Lactobacillus laiwuensis; assembly: GCF_019972835.1. Lineage (GTDB taxonomy): Bacteria > Bacillota > Bacilli > Lactobacillales > Lactobacillaceae > Lactobacillus > Lactobacillus laiwuensis. The sequence continues at coordinate 151,858 of NZ_BPPB01000006.1, forward strand.
AAGAGGCGAAATAATAATGTCAACCTTTTTTGCACAACATGGTTCAGAATTATTAGTAAAAACTTGGCAACAAATATATATTTCTGCTATTTCTTTAGGGTTAGGAATAATAGTTGCAGTTCCCTTAAGCGTGGTATTAATGAAATTTAAGCGAATAGCTAAAGTGGTAATAGCAATAGCCAGTATGCTGCAAACTATACCGGCTTTGGCTTTGCTGGCAATCATGATACCGTTTTTTGGTGTTGGCAAAGTACCAGCAATCATTGCTCTTTTTCTTTACAGTTTAATGCCAATTTTACGTAACACATATGTAGGACTAACTGATGTTAATCAAGATACAATTGACTCTGCTCGGGGCTTAGGCATGACTAATATGCAGCTTATTTTAAAAGTTGATATTCCTTTAGCTATGCCCGTAATTATGGCAGGAATCAGACTTTCTGCTATTTATGTGATTGCCTGGGCAACTCTGGCTTCGTATATCGGAGCTGGCGGCTTAGGAGACTTTATTTTTAACGGACTTAGCCTCTATCAAACGGATTTGATTTTTGGAGGAACAATTCCTGTAATCATTTTGGCACTTCTCACGGATTACCTACTGGGAAAGCTGGAACGTAAGCTGACTCCAAAGGGAATATAAGGAGGTGTTCATCGTGAAAAAGTATTTGCAAAAAATATTGTTGATGATAACCACCTTGCTCGTAATGCTTACTACTAGTGCTTGTGGTCTACCGGGACTTTCTGATAGTGAGGGCAGTGAAAAAAATATTAGAATTACGGCACTGACAACAACTGAGTCGCAAATTATGGCTAATATTGTTGCCCAACTAATTGAGCATGAAACGTCATACAAGACCTCTATTGTTAATAATTTGGGGTCTGCACCGATGCAGCACCAGGCTTTGTATCGTCATGATGCTGATATTCAAGCAGCTGCGTATGATGGTGGTGAGTTAACAGCGAATTTGCTCTTACCTGCCATTAAAGATTCCAAAAAGGCAAATGATACAGTGCGCAGAGAAGTAAAAAAGAGATGGGACCAAACTTATTTGCATACCTATGGTTTTGCTAATAATTATGCCTTTATGGTTAGAGCAAAAGATCAAAAGAAATATCATCTTTATAAAATTTCAGATTTAAAGAAAGTTAAAGACAAATTTTCTTTTGGTGTAGCATCTGAATGGGTTAATGCTCCAGGAGTGGGTTATCCGGCTTTCCAAACAGCCTACGGAATGACTTTTGCTAAAGCCCATCCTATGAACATAGGTTTAGTTTACTCCGCTTTGAATAGTGGAAAAATGGATGTTATTTTGGGCTATTCAACAGATGGTCGAATTGACAGCTATAATTTACATCTCCTAAAAGATGATAAGCATTTCTTTCCACCATATAATTGTGGGATGTTGATTAATAATTATTTATTGCGTGAGCATCCTGAATTAAAGCCGATACTAAAACGCCTGGTTGGCAATGTGAGTGTACATGATATTCGTAAAATGAATTTTCAAGTTGATGACAAGTTGCTTGAGCCGTCTATTGTTGCACATCAATTCTTAGTAAAGCATAATTACTTTAGGGGGGAGAAATAATGTCTCGTTTATCATTGTGGCAGCAATTTATTTATTATTATGTCCATAATGGCAGTTATGTACTAGAACAATTTAATCGTACTTTTCTCATTTCAATCTATGGGGTCCTATTCGCTGCAATTATAGGTATTCCAGTGGGAATTTTTATTTCTCGCAATGGTCATTTAGGTGATTTTGTTGTTGAAATTGCCAACTTTATCCAAACTATCCCATCTTTGGCCCTGTTGTCCATAGTAATGATCGGCTTGGGCCTAGGTGTTATGACTGTTATTGTAACAGTTACACTTTATTCACTTTTGCCTATTATTAAAAACACATATACTGGTATGAGTAATGTTAATAAAAATGTTATTGATTCCGGTAAAGGAATGGGTATGACAAAGTTGCAGCTACTTTACATGGTCCGTTTGCCCCTATCAATGTCAGTTATTATAGCAGGTTTAAAAAATGCTTTAGTCATAGCTATTGGTATTACATCAATTGGTTCATTTGTAGGTGCTGGCGGTTTAGGAGACATTATTATTCGCGGCACTAATGCTACTAACGGCAGTGCAATTATACTAGCCGGAGCTCTTCCTACAGCATTAATGGCAATTTTAGCAGACGTCATTTTGAATTTTTTGCAGAAAATATTACAACCAAAGGGATTAAAAAAGGCAAACTAAAAAAGTTTTTGGCAATTTTTACGTAATTATTATTGTGAATAAAATTAATAAACATTTGTTCGCCTTTTTTCTTGCAAATATACACTAAAGCAAAGTATAATTATTACGTATTAAAATAATGAAACTATTTATAGGAGGACAAGAGTCTTGGCCAAAGATGAAAAACAAGCTGCGTTGGAAAATGCACTTAAGAAAATTGAAAAGAATTTTGGTAAAGGCGCCGTCATGCGTATGGGCGATAAAGCCGACACCAAAATTTCGACTGTTCCTTCAGGTTCGCTTGCTCTTGATGCGGCCTTGGGAGTTGGCGGCTATCCCCGTGGTAGAATTGTAGAGATTTATGGACCAGAGTCTTCTGGTAAAACGACAGTTGCTTTACATGCGGTCGCTGAAGTGCAAAAAAGAGGTGGTACCGCTGCTTATATTGACGCTGAAAATGCCATGGATCCTGCTTATGCAGAGGCACTAGGTGTAGATGTTGATTCATTAATTTTATCCCAGCCAAACACTGGTGAAGAGGGATTGCAGATCGCGGATACACTGATTACGAGTGGTGCGATTGACATTTTAGTAGTTGATTCAGTTGCTGCACTTGTGCCACAAGCTGAAATTGACGGCGAGATGGGTGACAGTCATGTCGGACTGCAAGCTCGTTTAATGAGTCAAGCATTGCGTAAACTTTCAGGTAATATTAATAAGACCAAAACTATAGCAATTTTTATTAATCAAATCCGTGAAAAAGTTGGGATTATGTTTGGTAACCCTGAAACTACTCCAGGTGGTCGCGCACTCAAGTTTTACGCCACTATTCGACTTGAAATTAGAAGAGCAGAAAAAATTAAACAAACTGGTGGTGAAATCACTGGTAACCGCGTAAAAATCAAAGTTGTTAAAAATAAAGTTGCCCCACCTTTTAAAGTTGCCGAAGTTGATATGATGTACGGCAAAGGTATCTCTCAAAGTGGTGAACTTCTAGACATGGCAGCTGACAAGGACATTATTGCTAAAGCAGGTTCTTGGTATTCATATCATGATGAACGAATTGGGCAAGGACGAGAAAATGCCAAAAAGTATCTTGAAGATCATCCTGATGTTTATGATGACGTTCAGAAACAAGTTCGTCAGGCTTTCGGCATTGATGAAGAATCTGTAGCTGAAAGGGAAGATCCGGAAAAAATAAAAGAGAAAAAAGCTAAGAAAGTTGCAAGCAAAGAAAAGGAAGCTTCTGATAAAAAAGAAGCTGACAGCAAAAGTAGCTAACTATGAGGAAATAGACCTCGACCTGTGAAAACTGGTCGAGGTTTTTTTCATGACGTTTGACATAATCCCCGTGGTTCTTTATCATTAATATTGTGTGAATAATCTAAAAAAATAAAAAAGGCGATAGAAATCATGATGAATAAATTTTTGATTCCCGTCGCGATTGCTATTATTTCAATTACAGTAGGCATGGTTGTAGGATACGCTATACGTAAAAACATTTGGGAAAAGAAAGCCCAAAATGCTCAAAACGATGCCGATCATATTTTAACCGAAGCAAAAGCACGAGTCGATGCTGCTAAGGCAGAAGTCAATGCACAAAAGCAGGCAGCTGATGCTATCAAACAAAGTGCGCAAAACACCAAAAAAGAAAAAATTCTTGAAGCCCAAGAACAAATTCAAGATTATCGACAAAAAGTTGAAGATGAATTAAACGACAAACGTGACACAATAGCACGTGATCAAAATCGCTTAACGCAACGAGAGGATACTCTTGATCATAAAAACTCTTTGCTAAAAGAAAAAGAGGATGATTTAGCTAAAAAAGACGAGCAGCTAGAACAGAAGCAAACTGAATTGACCACTAAGTTGCAAAAGGCAGATGAATTAGTCGAACAGACTACACAAAAGCTGTATGAAGTTGCTCATTTAGACAAGGAGCGGGCGCAAAAGCTTGTTTTAAATCAATTGTCAGATCAATTAGTTAAAGAACGAGCAGAAATGATTAATAATAGTAATGCAGAAGTAAAAGCCAAGGCGGATCACTATGCACGTAAAATAATTATTGATGCTATTCAAAGCAGTTCTGCTGATACGGTAGCCGAAACCACAGTATCAGTAGTTGATTTGCCTAATGAGGAAATGAAAGGTCGAATTATCGGTCGTGAAGGGCGTAATATTAGATCTTTTGAAGCACTTACCGGAGTAGATCTAATTATTGATGATACTCCTAAAGTTGTGACACTAAGTGGTTTTGATGCAATTAGACGTGAAATTGCTAAAAGGGCAATGGAACGTTTAATTAAAGATGGAAGAATTCATCCAGCTAGAATTGAAGAAACAGTTGATAAAGCTCGTAAAGAAGTCAATGATGATATTTACGAAGCTGGCGAAAGTGCTCTAATGGAACTGGGGATTCACAAAATGAATCCAGAGTTGGTCAAAATATTGGGTAGACTCAAGTACCGTACATCATACGGTCAAAACGTTTTGGGTCATTCGATTGAAGTTGCAAAACTAGCTGGAACAATGGCTGCGGAGCTTGGATTAAATGAAAAATTAGCGGTTCGCGCGGGATTATTACACGATATTGGAAAAGCAGTCGACCATGATATTGAAGGTTCACACGTCGAGATAGGCGTGGAATTGACCAGAAAATATCACGAGCCGGATGTGGTTGTTAATGCAATTGCAGCACACCATGGGGATGTGCCGAAACTATCATTTATTGCGGAACTGGTAGTTGCAGCGGATACAATTTCTTCTGCAAGACCTGGTGCCAGAAGCGAAAGTTTGGAAAACTACATTAGAAGACTTACTGACCTGGAAGAAATAGCTAACAGGTATGAGGGGGTTAAGCAGGCATATGCTATTCAGGCTGGACGTGAAGTTCGCGTAATGGTTGAGCCTGATAAGATTTCAGATGATCGAATTACAGTATTGGCACGAGACATACGTAACCAAATTGAAAAAGAACTTGATTACCCGGGTAATATTAAAATAACAGTTATTCGTGAAAAGCGTGCTGTAACAATTGCGAAATAAAATATAAGGTTGAATTTTAAAAATTCAGCCTTTTTTATTTGATTCTTTTTATAAATTTAACTAAAAAGTGGCGTATTTTGACATATATTATCGTAAAGTGACATATTTTGCTAAAATGAAAGGGTATACAATTAAAATTGAATGGAGGAAACTGCTGTGAATCTAAAAATAACAGTTGAGCTGAAAGATTTTTTGCAAGAGCTAGGATATCCATTTGATTCTATTTCTGGGTTACTTGATTCCAGCGTTATGGACAAATATCTCAATGCCAAGTGGATTAAGAATTCGCATGTATTTCAAGTGCTTGATAGAAAAGCAAGCGATGAACAGTTGCTAGCTTGCAGTGATGTCCGAAATTTTTACCAGTTTGTTCCTCCATATTTTGCTGCATTATCAAGTAAAAACGGAATACAAGCAATTTCTCGGTTAGCAACTTACCAGCAGCTTATAGGACCAATCGAAATGGGAAGATTTAAAGAAGGTGAAAATTTAAGAATTCATATTAGATATTTAGATCAATATCGTAAATACTCACGATTTAGTTTACTGGTTGATCAAATTTCTCTGGTTAGTCTGATTAGAGCAGGAACAAATAAAACTATTATCCCTGTGTCTATTGGTAGCAAATACAAATATGGATCAAAAATTAATAGTTATTTAGGCATTAAAGGTCAAAATAGTTTAGACAATTATTTGGTGTTTAGAAAGTGTGATTTAGAACAACCATTTATAACTAAGAACGATGTAATGTGGAACTTTATTGAACCCGGTTTAAAAAAGTACATTAAAAAATTAAATATTAATCCTCCAATTTCAGCCGTTGTACAAAACACTCTTTTTCAGCTGATTGCTGGGGGTAATTTTCAGCTAAAAGATGTAGCAAATGAGCTAAGTATTTCTTCACGGACATTACAAAGATGGCTGCAAAATGAGGGTACTACATTTAAAAAGCAACTCAGTATTGTACAAAAAATTTTGGCACAGAACCTACTTCAAGATAAAAATTTAAATACTGCTGAAGTAAGTTTTTTAGTCGGTTTTAATAGTGTTGCTTCATTTTATAAGGCTTTTAAAAAATGGTCTGGATTAACGGTCAGAGAGTACAGACTACAAAAAATTCTACAATCTAATAGTATTAATGCAATTTAATTTAGGAGAAAACAAAATGTTTTTAAAAGATAATGAGTCTTGGAATGTGACTTATGACGTTGTGGTAATCGGTTTTGGCGGAGCAGGTGCTACAGCAGCGCGTTTTGCTGCAGATAAAGGAGCAAATGTCCTTTTAGTAGATAGTGCGCCAGAAGGACATGAAGGTGGTAATACCCGATACTGTGGTCAGATTGTTGAAGCAGGTTATGATTATGACAAGCTCAAAAAGTATTATCAAAAAATGACTGCTCCACTTGATTTAGATGAGCAGGTGCTTGAAACTTTTGTAAAAGGGATGGTCAATTTACCAGATTACTTTGAAAAGTATCTCGGTGGTAAAGCATTTAGCGTTAAAAATAATCCAGGTAACAAAAATGTTGCTATGTTGGCATACATGAGTGCTGAATATCCCGAATTTGAAGGTGCAGATACAAATGACGACTTGTTAGTACATGATCAAATATTCGATGCCGCTCTTTGGAAGAAATTGCGCCAGAATGTTTTAGACCGCAGCGACAAGATTGATGTACTTTATTCAACACCGGCAAAGCATTTAATCCAAGATACGGATAAGACAATTATCGGTGTACAGATTGAAAATAAAGGCAAGCTGTTCAACGTCCAAGCAAAAAATGGTGTAGTTTTAGCGCTAGGTGGATTTGAAAATAACGAACAAATGGTGCAGGACTATTTAGGTGAAACTAATTTACTGCCATATGGGACGCTTTATAACAATGGCGATGGCATCAAAATGGCCATAGAAGTTGGTGCGGATTTATGGCACATGAATAATTATGAACCAGGTGGAACTGTTAATTTAGCTGCTCCCAAAGGCCAAAGAGCTCATAACATTATGGCTTGGAAAGCATTATTTGGCGGTTCACTGATCACAGTTGGCGATGATGGGACGCGTTATGTAGCAGAAGACGATCCAACCCGTCATGGACATCGTTATAATCATGGTATTTGGAGAATTCCTTTAGCTCAAGTACATCCTCATATGATTTTTGATCAGAAGAAATACGATGAACTATTCTCAGCTGAGAATGATGAATTTCAAAAGGAAGCTTTAAGCAAAGTGGTTAAGTCAGAAACTATCGCTGACTTAGCTCAAGAAATAAAAGTTGATCCGGCAGTTTTAGAAAATACTTTGAACACGTATAATTTCTTCGTTGATCGTGGAGTTGATTACCAATGTGGCCGTAAGCCAGAGTCAATGACCAAAATTGCACTTACAGGTCCGTTCTATTCTTTAGCTCAGCAACATACTATGTTAAACACTCAAGGTGGACCACGCCGAAATAAAAATGCTGAAGTATTAGATACAGATCAGAAAGTTTTGCCACACTTATATGCTGCTGGTGAACTGGGTCATATAGGTGCAAATCAATATAATGGCGGGGGTGACATGGCTGACTGCTTAATATTTGGTAAGATAGCTGGAGAAAATGCCGCTAAAATTAAAGATGAGCAAGTTGTTTCAGGTGCCAGTGTTAGTGAAAATAATGCTGATGCTGCATTTCCTGAATCGGATGTAAAAGAAGAAAGCTATTCAACTGCTGAAAATCAATATATTGGTAAATCTTCAAGTGGTATGGGCAACGAAATTATAGTGCGAGTAACAGTTGACAGTGATAAGCGTCCAAGCAATATTGAAGTTTTAAAAGAAAGCGAATCACCTGACTATGGTGAAAAAGCAATTAAGAAAATGAAGACAGAAATGCTAGCACAGAAAACAGCTAACGTAGATGCCGTTTCTGGAGCTTCTGCATCAAGTCGTGCATTTAAAGAAGCAGTTGAATCTGCGTTGAAGCAGGCCTAGATTCTAACGAAAGGATAAAAAATGGCAAATTTAAAAGATGGCATTTATCAAGGACAAGGCTCTGGTAATCGCGGTGAAGTCAAGGTTTCGGTAACAGTCAAAGACAATAAAATTACGGATGTAACAATTGATCAACAAGACGAAACTTCTGGTATAAGCACTGCTGCCTTAAAAAAAGCACCGAAGTTAATTGTTGAGCATCAGTCATATAATATTGATGCAGTCACCGGTGCAACTATTAGTTTTCAAGCTGTCCAAAAAGCAGTCAGAGATGCAGTTTCAAAGGCTGGCGATCCCAGTGGTCTTGATCAAAAAGTTGATTTGAGAAATACTGAGAAAAAGTTTAATGGTGAGGACTACCGTAACGTTAATCCAGATAATTTGCAATTTGAAGATCAAACTGATGTTTTGGTAATTGGTGCAGGTGCAGCTGGTCTTTCAGCTTCTATTACTGCCAGGCAAAAAGGTGCCTCAGTAATTTGTTTAGAATATACTTCAAGTTATATGTTGTCTGATATGACTTTATCAGGTGGTTATTACAACGCTGGTGGGGGCACTAGTTTGCAAAAATCTCAGGGAATAAAAGATACCAAGGAAAACTGGAATAATTATTTAAAAGCGGTTGGTCAAGGATACGAAGATGCGGGCATGAGAGAAACAATCGTTGAACATGGCGCAGAAGATTATGAATGGCTGGCTGGTGAAGTTGGTGTCAATTTTCAAGAAGTCCAAGAAATTGGTAATGAAGAAGCAATGAAAGACTATGCGACTCCAGCAGCCAGGTCTCATTTAACTGTCGAAAAAAGTGGCTATGGTTTGTCAAAGCCGCTTTACAATAAGGCAAAAGAAGTTGGCACAAAATTTATTTTTAATATTACAGCTGAGAACTTAATTACTGACGAGAATAATAATGTAGTTGGTGTACATACTAATAAGGGTAACTACAGAGCTCAAAGTGTTATTATTGCTACAGCAGGCTTTTCTCGTAATAAAGAGATGCTTAAGAGTTTTGCACCTGATTTTGCTGTTGGAGAATCATATGGTTCAATCAGACAAATGGGTGATGGTATCACCATGGGTGCTGAAATTGGCGCTAAGTTAAAAGATATGTGGATGCCAATAGCAAACTCAATTGGCACGCAATCCGGCGATAATGTCTGTATCGGTCCTCTGTGTACTGCCTGGACAAAGCCTTACATTTGGGTAGGCACAGATGCTAAAAGACACTTTAGGGAAGATATGTATTTTGAATATGCCTCTAAGAAAATCGCAAGTCTTGATCAAGGCTACGTTTGGTTAATTTTTGATGAAGGCATGGCAAATGAAATGCCAGCTGCTTTTTCAGCACCAGCTCCGTCACCACATTTAAAACGTGAGGTAGAAGATGGTTACTTCAAGAAAGCTGATACGATAAAAGAATTAGCTCAGCAGATTAACCTAAATCCGGAGGTATTAGAGCAAACAATTAAAAAGTGGAATAATGATGTCACTGGGGGAGAGGACACAGAATTTAATCGTCAAAAAGATTTAACAGCTTTCAAAGCACCATTTTATGCTGCTAAACTGGCTCCATCAACACCAGACATGGCAGGTGGATTAGCTATTAACACCAAAGCAGAAGTTCTGGACAATTTTGATAAAAAGATAAACAATCTTTATGCTGCAGGAAGTACTACAGGTGGTTGGCGCGGAATGACTTATCCCGGATGTGGAATGGGCATTACTAATGCTGTTGTTTTTGGAAGAATAGCTGGAGAAAGTGCTGCAACTAATGTCAAAGTAGAGGCTGATGCAAGTTCAGCTGCCTCTCACATGTAGTTTTTATATTTTGTGAATTAATTAGAACTGGATTCATTTGAACCTAGTTCTTTTTAATTATAAATAACAACATTTTGTTAAAAAATACTTGTATTCAATTAACCTAATTTGTGCATTTTTATTCCAGCTTGTATAATTAAGACAACTATAAATGAAAGTAGCCGACTATGTTTAAAATTATTGTTGAATTATTTTTTTTAGTGATTATACAAGCTGCGATCACGCCTTTTATTAGGAGATTGGCTTTTGTATTAGGTGCAGTCGACATTCCAAATAAAAGAAGGGTAAATAAAAAACCAATGCCAACGTTAGGCGGATTGGGTATTTTTGTGACCTTCAATATTGGCGCTTTTGTTTTATTGCGGGAGCAATTCCCAACTCATGAGGCTTTTAGCATACTTCTAGGATCCAGTGTGATTGTCTTGACCGGCATAATTGACGATATTATGGAGCTAAAGCCAAGGCAAAAAATGTTGGGTATATTTATTGGTGCTCTGGTAATTTATTTTCTTGCCGGCATCAGGATGAACGTCTTAAATTTACCCTTTCTTAATAAACAAATAAATTTAGGCTGGTGGAGTTTACCAATTACTATTTTTTGGATATTGGCCTTAACTAATGCAGTTGATTTAATTGATGGTCTTGATGGCTTGGCCGATGGGGTTTCAATGATTTCACTTATTACCATGGGGATCGTTGGTTATTTCTTCCTGCATACCGGTCAATTATACATACCTATTGGCTGTTTTATGCTTGCTGCCTGCCTATTGGGATTTTTACCTTATAACTTTCATCCCGCAAAAATATTTTTGGGTGATACAGGAGCTTTATACATTGGCTTTATGATTGCGGTATTTTCACTTAAAGGTTTAAAAAATGTGACTTTTATCTCTCTGTTAGTGCCAGTCACTATATTAGGGGTTCCAATTACAGATACAATTTATGCCATGATTCGGCGCAAATTAAATAACCGTCCGGTTTCGCAAGCCGATAAGCACCATTTGCATCATCAACTAATGAAAATGGGTTTAACCCATAGACAAACTGTTTTAACTATTTATGCTTTGTCGCTAATTTTTTCATTCATTTCTCTCTTGTTTTTGTTGTCACCAATGTGGGGAATGTGGGTTTTAATTGCTGGTCTGGCAGTTGCCTTAGAGTTTTTTGTGGAATCTATTGGTCTTTTAGGAGAAAAATATAAACCACTGATGAATTTGACCCAAAAGCTGATTAATTCTCGCAGTAAAAAAGATCCTACTGTGGAAGTTTGGCACCTCGGACAAGACAAGCCTGAGCAATTAAGAAAGAAAAAGAAAGATTAAGCTTGGAAGATACTAGTTTTAAGGTCAATTTGACTATTGCCAAAATCAATAAGAAAAAAAGAAGACAAATTCCTTGAATGTGGATTGTCTTCTTTTTTCGTATAGTTATTGAATTATGTTTTTATTGATCATGATAGTTATGTTGAGTGACAACGATTTCGTTATATCTTTTGGGAAGAAAAATAAACTGTACTTTGCCGGACAAAATATTGGTAAGATCATTTTCTAAATTCTCTAATTTGTTTTCATCAATGTAAATTGAAATTGTCACGCTGACGCCATAGTCAATATTGTCAATAAAGATTTTTTGTTGTTTAAGATAATGCTGGACCTCATCGAATTTATTATAATCGACTTCGAATTTAACACCTTGTTGCTGAACGCGTTTAACTACACCTACAGCTTCGGCTGCCTTAGTCACACTATTAGAATATGCACGGATCAATCCTCCAGCTCCCAGTTTTATTCCGCCAAAATAGCGCGTAACTACTGCAGTGACATTTTTAAGTTTCATTAACTGCAAGGCTTTTAATTCGGGAACTCCGGCCGTACCAGAGGGTTCACCGTTGTCGCTGGCTTTGACGTGCTCATCATTGAGGCCAATAGTATAAGCAAAAGTGTTATGAGTAGCATCACGATATTTGTTAGAAACAGCAGCAATTGCTTTTTCAGCTTCTTCAACGGTTGAGGTCCTAATTAGAGTCGTAATAAAGCGACTTTTTTTAATCGTTAATTCGTGATGGCCATTTTCTTTAATGGTCAAATAATTTTCTTTTTCATTCAAAAAAATCAGCCCTTTTTGCGTATTTATCATTGGAGGACAAAATGGAAAGTATTTCAAATCTTGCAGGCCGCCAATGGCTTAGTAGTCAAATGGATTTTAGCACAAAGGATGGCTTAACCAAAATCGAGGCAATTAAAGATGGTCGCTGCTTGCGTTGCAATGCAAAGGTTTATGCCAAATTGCCAAGTGGCAAAAAATATTGCAGAGCTTGCATTGGTCTGGGAAGAATTGTGGAAGGCGATTATTTGATTCGCAATAAACAAAAAATAAATTTTTCGATAAAAGCAAATGGTGGATTAACGTGGAAGGGTGAACTAACCTCACTACAAGCTGAAATTGCACGCAAATTAACTAAAAATTATGTAGATGGTCGAGATTCACTAGTCCATGCAGTAACCGGTGCAGGAAAAACAGAAATGTTATTTCCGTTAATAGCACATTGTTTGGCAGAAGGAAAAAGATGTTGTATAGCCACGCCAAGAATTGATGTGGTAAACGAATTATATCCGCGTTTTCAAAAAGCTTTTAGTGAAATTAAAATCGGTAAATATCATGGCCGTGAGTACCAAGAGCCTGGCTTAGAACAATTAACTATTTGTACAACACACCAATTGTTAAAATTTTTTCATGCTTTTGACTTACTTGTGATTGATGAAGCTGATTCTTTTCCCTATGCCCATAATTCAGAATTACATTTTGCAGCGAAAAATGCGGTTAGTGCTAATGGTCAACGCGTTTACTTAACTGCAACGCCTACCAAAGACTTATTAGTATCTGTAGAAGAAGGTAAATTACGCAAACTAAAGCTGAAAAGAAGGTTCCATGGAAATCTTTTACCTGTACCAAAAGAAAAATTGTTTCTCCGTCCTTTTCTGCACCAAAACAAAATCAATGTTAGACTCATTAAAGAAATTGTAAAAGTTATACAAGCAGGCCACCCACTACTGCTTTTTGTACCTCGTGTTGATCAAATAAAGCTTTATGTTGATGCCCTGAAAAAAGAGCCAAAATTTAGTCAGATTAGGATTTCTGGAGTTTATGCAAATGATATTAATAGAATTGAAAAGGTTGAAAAGTTTCGGGCAGGAAAAATTCAGTTGTTAGTGACGACTACAATATTGGAACGAGGCGTTACTTTTAACCATGTCTGGGTAATTGTTGTTCAAGCAGACGATAAAATTTATTCTGCTTCGAGTCTAGTACAGATAGCTGGCAGAGTGGGTCGGGCTAAAACAGATCCCAGTGGTTTAGTTTTATTTTGTTATCATAAATACACTAAAAGTATTCGTGATGCGATGAAACAAATTCGTGAGATGAACAAATGAAAAAGTGCTTACTGTGCGGTCAGGTTTTTGTTGCTAAAGTAACATTTGTAGAATTATTCTCTTGGAACAAGCAGGAAGCCCAATGCATCTGTTGTAATTGTCAAAGTAAATATATGCGGATTCCTGATAAACACTGTCCAATTTGCTTTGGCAAATTGAGCCAAGATAAATTTTGTTCAGATTGCATTAAATGGCAGAAAATATATGGACAAAAATTATTAAAAAATCATTCCATATATTTATATAATAGGGCTTTTCATGATCTAATGGTTAATTATAAGCGGTATGGTGATTATGCTTTGCACAAAGTACTACAGGAATTATGTCTGGAAGATCTGGCTAAATTTAAAGCTGATCTTTATGTTCCCGTGCCCACTTCTCCAGAGCATCTTGCACAAAGGCAGTTTGATACTGTCAGTTCAATATATGGTAGTCTTGTTTCATTAACCCCTGTATTGGGTAAGAAGGCAGGACTAGGAGCACAAGGAGAAAAAAATCGCGCGGAAAGATTGAGAAGTGCGCAAAGTTTTTTTGTTAAGAAAAATTTTACGATTAACTTTCAGAAATGCAAGATACTTTTATTAGATGATATTTATACTACGGGCAGAACGCTTTATCATGCACGGGATGCACTGGCAGAAGTTTTCCCTAATGCAAAAATCAGTAGTTTTACCTTATGCAGATAAAACTAAATTGTTCAGCGCTTTCATGTTTTGCTATAATTTTGCTATAATATAGGTAACATAAGACTGCAAAAGCAGTTGAAAGGAGAATCTCATATGTTAAAGTATAATGTTCGTGGTGAAAATATTGAGGTAACTGATGCTTTAAGAAGTTACGTTGAAAAACGCCTGAAAAAATTGGAGAAATATTTCGATTTGAATCAAGATATGATTGCCCACGTTAATTTAAAGGTGTATCGTGATCACAAGGCTAAAGTTGAGGTAACTATACCACTGCCATACTTAGTATTGAGAGCTGAAGAAACTACTGACGACATGTATCGCAGTATTGATTTTGTTTCTGAAAAACTTGAAAGACAAATTAGAAAATATAAGACCCGTGTGAACCGTAAGAGTCGTGAAAAAGGCATTAATGACTTCTTTGTTGAAAGTGCCGAAGAAGAGACTAAAGGCAGAGAGAGTAACGAATTTTCTATTGTGCGCAATAAGCAAATTGGCTTAAAACCCATGAGTCCTGAAGAAGCAATTTTGCAAATGAATATGCTTGAACATGACTTCTTTGTTTTCCAAGACGGTGAAACTAACGGCACAAGTGTTGTCTATCGCAGGAATGATGGCCGTTATGGTTTGATTGAAACAAAATAAAAACAGTATTATCAAGCAAGGGCCCCACATTTAGTGTGAGGTCTTTGTTTTGTTTATTTTTCATTTGGCGTCAATCATGGTAAAATTATCATGTGTTTTTATACTTTAGCTACATATAAGGATCGATTAAATGGTAAACATTTTAAAGAAACTATACAATAATGATAAAAGAGAACTGAAAAAGTTTGAAAAAATTGCTAGTAAAGTTGAGGATCATGCAGAAGAGTATGGTCAACTTTCTGATGAAGAACTGCAGGCTAAAACACCTGAATTTCGTAACCGGCTAAAAAATGGTGAAAGTTTGGATTCACTTTTACCGGAAGCTTTTGCGGTTGCTCGTGAAGGTGCCAAAAGAGTTCTAGGCCTTTATCCATTTCATGTGCAGGTTCTGGGTGGAATTGCGCTGCACTATGGTAACATTGCTGAGATGATGACAGGTGAAGGTAAGACTTTGACCGCAACCATGCCAGTATATTTGAACGCATTAACTGGAAAAGGTGTTCATGTTGTTACTGTCAACGAATACTTGTCTAGTCGTGACGCTGAAGAAATGGGCCAGTTGTATAAATGGCTTGGTTTAACTGTTGGTCTTAATCTGAACGCAATGTCTCCAGATGAAAAACGGGAAGCATATAGCTGTGACGTTACTTATTCCACTAATGGCGAACTTGGTTTTGACTATTTGCGTGATAACATGGTTGTTTACAAAGAACAAATGGTTCAGCGTGAACTTAACTATGCCATTATCGATGAGGTTGACTCAATTTTAATTGATGAAGCAAGGACACCATTAATTATTTCCGGTGAAGCTGAACAAGCTAATGGTGACTATATTCGTGCTGATCGCTTTGTCAAAACTCTTCAAGAAGATAAGAGTGACGATGATGCTGATGATGACAAGGATTATGGTGATTACAAGATTGATTGGCCAACTAAGACTATTTCTTTAACTAGAACTGGTATTCAGAAAGCTTGTGATCATTTTGGACTTAAAAATTTATACGATGTTGAGAATCAAAAATTGGTGCACCACATTGATCAAGCTTTAAGAGCAAATTATATTATGCTTAAAGACATTGATTATGTTGTCCAAGACGGAGAAGTTTTAATTGTTGACTCATTTACTGGTCGTGTGATGCAGGGTCGGCGCTATTCTGATGGTTTACACCAGGCTATTGAGGCAAAAGAAGGAGTAAAGATTCAAGAAGAATCTAAGACCCAGGCTACAATTACCTTCCAGAACTTCTTTAGAATGTATAAAAAACTTGCCGGGATGACAGGTACTGCCAAAACGGAAGAAGAAGAGTTCCGTGAAATTTACAATATGCAGGTTATTACTATTCCGACTAACCGCCCTTTAATTAGAATAGACAATCCTGATATTCTTTATCCAACTTTGTCATCGAAGTTTGCGGCAGTGGTTAATGAAATAAAAGAGCGTCATTCTAAAGGTCAACCAGTTTTGGTCGGTACTGTCGCGGTTGAAAGTTCTGAACGACTCAGTAATTTACTGGACAAAGAAGGAATACCGCATGCAGTTTTAAATGCCAAAAACCATGCTAAAGAAGCTCAGATCATTATGAATGCTGGTCAACGCGGTGCCGTAACTATTGCGACTAACATGGCTGGTCGTGGTACTGACATTAAACTAGGGCCTGGTGTCAAAGAATTAGGTGGACTGTCTGTTATTGGTACCGAGCGTCATGAATCCCGTAGAATTGATAATCAGCTCCGTGGTCGTTCCGGTCGTCAAGGGGATCCCGGTGTTACACGTTTTTATCTTTCACTTGAAGACGACTTGATGAAACGTTTTGGTGGCGATAGGGTCAAAGATTTTCTCGACCGCTTATCTGATAATGATGATGACAAGGTAATTGAGAGTCGCTTAATCACCAGACAAGTTGAGTCAGCGCAAAAACGAGTTGAAGGTAATAACTACGATACTCGTAAGCAAACTCTGCAATATGATGATGTTATGCGTATTCAGCGTGAAATTATTTACGGTGAACGGATGCAGGTTATTGGTGAAGAAAAGTCACTTAAGGATGTTTTAATTCCGATGATTCGGCGCACCATTAATAGTCAAGTAGATATGTTTACGCAAGGTGATCGCAGTAAATGGCGCCTTGATTCTCTGCGGGACTTTATTTCTTCCAGTTTAACTAATGAAGAAGAAACAGATGCAATTGATTTCAAAACAATTACCGTATCTGACTTAAAGCAAAAATTATATGATCTTGTTGAAGCCAATTATGAAGAAAAAGAAGAAATTTTAGCTGATCCTTCTGAAATGCTTGAATTTGAAAAAGTCGTTATATTGCGGGTAGTTGATGATCGCTGGACTGATCATATAGATGCAATGGATCAATTAAGGCAATCAATTAGTCTGCGTGGTTACGGTCAACTTAACCCGTTAGTTGAATACCAGGATTCTGGTTACAACATGTTTGAAGAAATGATTTCAAATATTGAGTTTGACGTAACTCGTTTATTTATGAAAGCTGAAATTAGACAAAATCTTAGTCGTTAATAGTTAAGATTGAAGAGAAAGCAGCTGCTTTCTCTTTTTTACTGAAATTTTATTAAAAAATAAAGGAGCTATTTTTAAAAGATGGAAATAAGTGTAATTCAAAATGAATTAGATAGTTTAAATAAGCGGTTAGACCACTTTAGGAGGTCTCTTTGACTTAGATTCAATAACTGAAAATATTATTGCTAATGAAAATAAGATGCAGGACCCGTCTTTTTGGGATGATCAAGAAAAAGCTCAAAGCCTAATCGGTGAGACAAACTTGTTAAAAGAAAAACGCGATTCTTTTAACAAATTAAAGTCTGATTATGAAAATGAAATAACGGCAGTAGAATTGTTGCGGGATGAACCTGATAGTGACTTACAAAAAGAAGTTGAAGCTGATTTACAACAGTTGCAGACTGAATTTCATGATTACGAATTAGATTTGCTCTTATCCGGTAAATATGATAGTCATAATGCCCTAATTGAAATTCATCCTGGTGCTGGTGGTACTGAGGCTATGGACTGGGGGCAAATGCTGCTTAGAATGTATCAGCGTTATGCTGATATTAGGAATTTCAAGTTTGAAATTAATAACTGCGAGCCCGGAGAAGAAGCAGGTCTTAAAAGTGTCAGTGCAAAAATTACTGGCAAAAATGCTTATGGCTTATTGAAGTCAGAAAACGGTGTTCACCGATTAGTCAGAATCTCACCTTTTGATTCAGCTAAAAGAAGACATACTTCCTTTGCTTCTGTTGAGGTTATCCCGGAAATTGATGACAGTATTAAGGTCGACATCAATCCTAAGGACCTTCGCATTGACGTTTACCGCTCAAGTGGTGCAGGAGGACAGCATATCAACAAAACTTCCAGTGCCGTTAGAATCACTCACTTGCCAACAGGAATCGTAACTACATCTCAGGCACAGCGTTCTCAGTTGCAAAATAGGGAAACTGCGATGAATGAATTACGAGCAAAATTGTTTCATTTAGAAGAAGAAAAGAAACGTAAGCATAAACAGGAACTTAAAGGTGACCAAAAAGAAATTGGCTGGGGTTCACAAATAAGATCCTATGTTTTTCATCCTTATAATTTGGTTAAAGATTTGCGCACAGGCTATGAAACTTCTGATACAAATGGTGTAATGGATGGTAAGCTGCAGCCATTTGTATATGCATATTTGCAATGGCTTTTAAGTCAGGAAAACCCGGAGTAGGTGATTAGATGAGTTTTTGGGGAATTGTTTGTTTAGTTTTACTGGCCATAGTTATTTTGGGAGTCCTTTTTGCCATATTCCACTTATTTTTCATGATATTGCCTGCAGCTTTAGTTATTATTGGCATTATATGGCTGATTAACCACTTTACTAAGAATGATGAAAATAAGAGTATGCACTCTGATTCTGGTCCGTATGACTGGAATAATTGGAGTCAAAATAATGAAACCAGACCAAAGCGTAAAAAAGTACGAGATGCTAAAACTAAAGATGTCGACAAGTAATAAAGGGGCATTTTAAAATGACAAATGCGGTCAAATTAAGAAATTTAATTCGTGATAATAAAATTGTCCACGTTGTTCAAGGAAAGCAATATATTAAGGATAAAGAGATTGTAGTGTCTGATATTTATAGACCAGGATTGGAATTGACAGGATACTTTGATTTTTATCCGCGCCAGCGTATTCAGCTATTGGGTCGCACAGAAATTTCTTATGCTGCTAGGTTAGATCATGATAGCCTGGTCCAGGTTTTTAATAAACTCTGCACTCCTGATACGCCGTGCTTTTTTGTGTCACGTTCTTTGCGCATTCCACCTGAATTAGCTCAAGCTGCCGATGCAGCCCAAATTCCAATCCTTTCTTCACCTGAATCAACCACTTATGTTTCTAGTATTTTAACGGAATATTTGCGGGAACGTCTGGCTGTTCGTGATACGATTCACGGGGTTTTAATTGAAGTCAAGGGCATGGGTGTCCTTTTAACCGGTGATTCGGGTGTTGGAAAATCAGAAACTGCCTTGGGTTTGATTCACCGTGGGCATCGTTTAATTGCCGATGATCGGGTCGATGTCTATCAAAAAGATGTTGAAACGGTCATGGGTGAAGCACCGGCCATTTTAAAGCACTTAATGGAGATTCGCGGCATTGGCATTATTGACGTCATGGACTTATTTGGTGTTGGAGCAGTTAAAAATCGTGAAAGTATTCAACTAGTAATCAAACTTGTCAATTGGGATAATAAGGCAAATTACGATCGTTTAGGCTTTGAAGAGAGTAAACGTGATATTTGCAATGTTGAAGTGCCACAAATTACCATCCCAGTTAAAGTAGGTCGCAACATGGAAGACATTATTGAAATTGCTACAATGAATTTCCGTGCGAAAAGAAGTGGTTATAACGCCACAAAAACTTTTGACAATAACTTAACGAAGCTAATTAAGGAAAACTCTAAAGAAGATTCAGCAAAGGATAAGAATAAATGACATTGACCATTAGTCCAGTAGCATTTAAATTAGGAAACCTAAGTGTCAAATGGTATGGCGTCATCATGGCAGTGGCAATTATTTTAGCTGTATCAATGGCAATTGTTGAGGGACGCAAACGGCAAATTGCAAGTGATGACTTCATGGATTTGCTGTTATGGGCTGTTCCGATTGGATATGTTGGCGCACGAATTTATTATGTTATCTTTGAGTGGAATTATTACTCCCAGCATCTCGATCAGATAATTGCTATTTGGAATGGTGGTATTGCTATCTATGGCGGCCTGCTAGCTGGTTTGGCAGTTCTTTTGGTATTTTGTTATAAAAGGATGCTGCCGCCATTTTTGATGTTGGATGTCATTACCCCGGGTGTAATGGCGGCTCAGATATTAGGACGCTGGGGTAATTTTATTAATCAGGAAGCCCATGGTGAGCCAACTACCCTTGCATTTTTACAAAGCTTGCATTTGCCTAATTTTATTATTAGCCAAATGAAAATTGGTGGGATCTACTACCAGCCAACTTTTTTATATGAATCTTTTTTTAATTTGATTGGTTTGTTAATAATATTGTTTTTGCGGCATAAAAAGCATTTATTCAAACAGGGTGAAATATTTATGCTTTATTTGGCATGGTACTCTGTGGTGCGCTTTTTTGTGGAAGGGATGCGGACGGACAGCCTTTATCTAATGGGTTCAGTTCGAGTCTCACAACTGCTTAGTTTAATACTATTCGCTGTGGTCATAGGGCTATTTATTTATCGCAGAAAAGTAATTAAACCCAGATGGTATCTTGACGGCAGCGGTTTGAAGTACCCTTATAGTCGGGATTAAATAATTGTTTTAAGTGAAAGAGAGTTACAAATGACAAAAATTGCAGTTTTAGGAGCAGGTTCATGGGGCACGGTTCTGGGATCGATGCTTGCTGATAAAGGTTATGAAATCGTATTGTACGGCAATAACGAAAAAGTTAATGATGAAGTTAATCAGCATCATACTAATGAGCATTACATGAAGAATTGGCAGGTAAATGAGACAGTAACTGCAACGGGTGATTTAAAACAAGCATTAAAGGCTGCAGAAATTGTTTTATTTGTCCTGCCCACTCAAGCTATTCGCAGTGTTGCCCAAAATGTAAGCAAAGTGTTAAAACAGATCAAGGCAAAACCACTTTTAGTTACTGCTACTAAGGGTATTGAACCGGGATCCAAAAAATTGATTTCCGAAATTTTAACAGAAGAAATTTATCCTGATGATGAAGATAAAATTGTAGCAATTTCAGGACCAAGTCATGCAGAAAGTGTAGCTCAAAAAGATTTAACTGCAATTTCATGTGCTTCAACAAGTAGGGAAAATGCGCAAAAAGTTCAGCAGTTATTTTCAAATGATTATTTCCGCCTTTATACAAATAGTGACTTGATTGGTGTTGAAGTGGCTGGAGCAGTTAAGAATGTTATTGCCATTGCAGCAGGTATTTTAGTAGGAAAACACTATGGTGATGATGCTAAAGCGGCTCTAATGACGCGTGGTTTAGCTGAAATTACGCGTTTAGGAGTCAATTATTTTGGTGCCGACCCGATGACTTTTAGCGGACTTTCCGGAATAGGTGATTTAATCGTTACCTGTACGTCAGTTAATTCCCGCAATTGGCGTTGTGGTAAACAATTAGGTGAAGGGAAGAGTCTTGACTATATATTGCAGAACATGGGCCAAGTTGTAGAGGGTGCGACAACGGTAAAAGCTGTGCATGAATTGTGTCAAGAAAAGCAGATCGATATGCCAATCAGTGAAGCAATTTATCGCGTTTTATACCAAAATTCTAATGTTGATGATGAAATTACCAGGATGATGGGCAGGAGCCCTAAACAAGAAATTAGACTTTAGCAGGCAATTTGTTGTAACATTACTTACGAAAAATAAGAAAGTACTGGGGGTAAAACTATGACGGAAAAATATGATGTGATCATTATTGGAGCAGGGCCGGGTGGCTTAACTGCCGCTCTTTATGCTTCTCGCGCAAATCTGTCAGTTCTGATGCTTGATCGCGGTTTGTATGGCGGGCAAATGAATAACACCGATGCGATTGATAATTATCCTGGTTTCAGTGAAATAAAGGGACCTGAGCTAGGCGAAAAAATGTATAATTCAATCATGAAATTTGGTGCCAAATTTGAGTATGGCGATGTTCAAACAGTAACCATAGATGGAGACCAGAAAATCGTAAAAACAGATACAGGTGAATATAGTGCTCCTGCTTTGATTATTGCTACTGGGGCTGATCATCGTCATTTAGGAGTCCCTGGTGAAGATGAATATTCTGGTAAAGGTGTTTCTTATTGTGCAGTTTGTGATGCAGCCTTTTTTAAGGACGAAGACATTGCTGTTATTGGTGGTGGCGATTCGGCAATTGAAGAAGGAATCTATTTAGCACAAAGTGCTAAATCAGTTACGGTTATCCATCGTCGTGATCAGTTACGGGCACAGCCGACTTTACAAAAACGTGCTTTCGCCAATTCCAAAATGCACTTTATTTGGAATGGTTTGACCGAATCTATTGATGGCGATGGTGAAAAGGTTACAGGAGTGACATATAAAGATAAAGAAACAGGAGAAGAAAAGCATTTGCAAACTCGCGGTGTCTTTATCTATGTCGGGGTTATTCCTCAAACAGCCCCATTTAAAGACTTAGGCATAACTGATGAAAAGGGTTGGATTCCAACTGATGAACATATGAGAACTAAAGTTGATGGCATCTTTGCCTTAGGTGATGTACGTGCTAAAGACTTGCGTCAGATTGCTAATGCAGTTGGTGATGGCAGTATTGCTGGCCAAGAGGCTTATAATTATCTCCAAGACTTAAATGATCGTTAAATATAAAGACTAAAAAAAGAATTCATTTAAATTGAATTCTTTTTTTATTTTTACGGCTAGCAATAATGATAAATGCTAGAATAGAATCTATGAAACCGAATTTATTGCTAGAAAAAAGGGGTACTTTACCGAAATGAATGCAGAAGAAAAATTTCGAGAATGGCAAAATGCACACAACATGCCAAATTACTTGCAAGCACAGTTAGCAAAAATGGGTCAGGATCCCAAATGGATTGAAGATGCATTTGGCCAGGATATTAACTTTGGTACTGCTGGGATGCGTGGCAGACTTGAGCCTGGGACCAATCGTATTAATTTATATACTGTGGGTCGAATGACCGAAGGATTGGCCCGGCTGATCGATGAAAAGGGTGAAAAAGCTCAAAAAAGAGGTGTAGTGATCTCTTTTGATTCTCGCTACCATTCCCGCGAATTTGCGGAACAGGCAGCGCAAATTTTAGGAGCCCATAATATTCATGTTTATCTCTTTGATGATTTAAGACCAACACCTGAATTATCATTTGCTGTTAGGTACTTACACGCTGCAGCCGGAATTAATATTACTGCTTCTCATAATGCCAAACAATATAATGGTTACAAGGTTTATGGTGCCGATGGTGCCCAAATGGGGCCTGAAGATGCTGAGCGTGTTTTTGAATACTCCCAAAAAGTAACTAATATATTTACAGTTAATAGCGCATCGGTAACTCAACTTCGTGCTCAGGGAATTTTACAGTTAATTGGAGAAGATCTTGACGAGGCATATTTAGCTGAACTGAAAACGGTAAATGTTAATACTGAACTTATAGAGCAAAATGCAAATAGGCTAACCATTATTTACACTCCTTTGCATGGCACAGGCAAAATACTTTATGAACGCGCTTTTAGACAAAATGGTTTTAGTAAAGTAATACCCGTTCCTAGTCAGGCAATCATCGATCCGGAATTTCCCACTACTAAAAAACCAAATCCTGAATACCGCGATGTTTTTGATCCAGGGATTAAGCTGGCAAATGAAAAAAAAGCTGATTTAATCATTGCCACTGACCCTGATGCAGATCGTATGGGTGCTTGTGTGCGCACAAAAAATGGTGGTTTTCAAGTATTAACGGGTAATCAAATTGCTACCTTGATGATTTATTATTTATTAGTTAATTTGAAAAATAATGGCCAACTCACCAGTGATTATGAATTAATTACTTCTATAGTTTCGAGTAGTATGCCACTTAAAATTGCAGAGGACTTTGGTATCAAAACAAAATCAGTTTTGACGGGTTTTAAATTTATTGGCGAAGAAATTGATCGCATGAATAAAATGCACGACGGCAAATTTTTAATGGGCTTTGAAGAAAGCTATGGTTACCTTTTTAAACCATTTGCTCGAGATAAAGATGCTATGCAGGGAGCGCTAATGTTTGCTGAAGTAGCCTCTTATTATGCCTCAAGGAAGATGACAGTCCTAGACGGTTTGAATGAAATCTGGCAAAAATATGGCACATCCTATGAAATTACTAAAGCTATAGAGATGCCAGGAATTGGTGGACAAAAGAAAATGGCGGAATTAATGGCAAAATTGCGTTCTGAAAATTTACCAGAAATAAATGGAGTGCCAGTCGTTAAAATTCAAGACTTTTTGAAGCAGCAGGAATTTAATAAAGATGGCGCTAAACCAATGAGTGACTTACCTAAATCAAATGTATTGAAGTACTTTTTAGCTGATGAAACTTGGTTAGCTTTGAGGCCGTCCGGTACAGAACCTGTGATTAAGGCTTATGTTGGAGTAAATAAACCAGACATTGCGACTGCACATGAAGCAGCCGCAAGTTATCAAAAAGCATTGGCAAAACTGTTAAAATAAAACAAAAAGGATGCGAAAATACGTTCGAAAGTGTAAAATATAATAAGTCAAAATAAGAGTTGAGCTGTTTGGTCCAACTTTTTCTACGAGGGGTCTTTCGATGATTAAACGACAAGAAGAACGTAAATTTGATCTGGTTTCAAAATTTAATCCAGCAGGTGATCAGCAACAAGCAATTGATAAATTAGCTGCTGGTTTTAAAAGGGGTTATAAAGAACAGATTTTGGAAGGTGCTACCGGTACAGGTAAAACTTTCACGATGGCCAATATTATAGCGAAATTAAATAAACCTACTTTAGTCATTTCTCATAATAAGACTTTAGTTGGCCAGCTTTACGGGGAATTTAAAGAGTTTTTCCCCCACAATGCCGTTGACTATTTCGTATCATATTATGATTATTACCAGCCGGAAGCTTATGTTCCTCAATCTGATACCTATATTGAAAAGGACTCAGCGATTAATGATGAAATTGACCAGTTGCGACACCAAGCTACCAGTGACTTAATGGAACGTAACGACGTTATAATCGTTGCATCTGTTTCGTGTATCTACGGCTTAGGTGATCCTAAAGAATATGCTGCAAGCGTGATTACTGTTCATAAGGGTGAAGAATATCACAGAAATACTCTGCTGCGTGATTTGGTCAATATCCAATATGACCGCAATGATATTGACTTTCAACGTGGCCGTTTTCGCGTTCGCGGGGATGTGGTAGAAGTTTTCCCTGCTGGAAATTCTAATCATGCTTATCGAATCGAATTTTTTGGTGATGAAATTGACAGAATTGTGGAAGTAGACTCTTTAACTGGTGAAGTGATTGGTGAAAGAGAGAGCATTTCACTGTTTCCGGCTACTCACTTTATGACCAATGAAGAACAGATGAGAAGGGCTCTTAAAGCAATTTCACAAGAAATGAATATTCAGGTGAAAAAGTTTGAGGGCGAAGGCAAGTTGTTAGAAGCAGAACGGATTAAGCAGCGCACTACCTTTGACATGGAAATGATGGGTGAAGTTGGCTATACCAACGGTATTGAAAACTATTCTCGTCATATGGAAGGCCGTAAAGAGGGCGAGCCGCCTTATACTTTGCTGGATTTCTTCCCTGATGACTTCTTAATTTTAATTGATGAATCACATGCTACAATGCCGGAAATACGGGCAATGTATAACGGTGATCGCAATCGTAAAAAGACTCTAATTGATTATGGCTTTCGTTTACCTTCAGCACTTGACAACAGACCCTTGAAACTGGCTGAATTTGAAAAACATGTAAATCAAATTCTTTATGTGTCAGCGACTCCGGGAGATTATGAACTGGAACGCACAGATCACAAAGTTGAGCAAATCATTAGACCAACAGGTTTGCTTGACCCCAAGATTGAAGTTAAACCAGTTGAAGGACAAATTGATGATTTGGTCGCCGAAATTAACAAACGCATTGAAAAGAATGAACGTGTTTTTGTTACTACATTAACGAAGAAAATGGCAGAGGATCTGACAGATTATTTGAAAGATCTGGGTATTAAAGTACAATATCTGCATTCAGATGTTAAAACATTGGAACGGATGCAGATTTTGCGTGATTTGCGGACTGGCAAGTATGACGTTTTGATTGGGATCAACTTATTGCGTGAAGGAATTGACGTACCGGAAGTTTCACTGGTTGCCATACTTGACGCTGATAAAGAAGGCTTTTTGCGTGCATATAGACCTCTTGTTCAGACAATGGGCCGGGCTTCAAGAAATGCTGATGGTGCGGTAATTATGTATGCTGACACGATTACTGACTCAATGAGAGAAGCCATTGAAGCAACACAGAGAAGACGTAAATTACAGATTAAGTTTAATGAAGAACACGGGATGAAACCGAAAACAATTGTTAAACCTATTAGGGATGTTATTTCTGCCACAAAAGTTGCCGATGAAGACAGTCAAAGCGATAGTTTTGCCGATCTGAATTTTGATGAACTAACCGTTAAACAAAAGAGAACCATGATCAAAGACTTGCGCAAGCAAATGCAGGATGCCGCCAAGAAACTTGACTTTGAAGGAGCCGCTACTTTACGGGATGCGATCATGGAATTGGAGAGCTCAACTAGAAGCCCAATTAAGAAAAAAGGAAAAGCATTAAATGGTAAATGATAAGATTGTTATTCGGGGTGCCCGTGAACATAATTTAAAAGACATTAACCTGTCAATTCCTAAGGACAAATTGGTCGTTATTACTGGTTTGTCAGGTTCTGGGAAAAGTTCTTTAGCTTTTGATACATTATATGCTGAAGGACGCAGAAGATATGTTCAGTCATTATCAAGCTATGCACGGCAATTTTTGGGTCAAATGGACAAACCTGATGTTGATTCTATTGATGGTTTAAATCCTGCGATTTCAATTGATCAGAAAACTACCTCACATAATCCCAGGTCAACAGTTGGCACAGTGACTGAAATCAATGACTATCTGCGATTATTATGGGCTCGAGTTGGGCATCCGGTTTGTCCAAATGATGGCACCTTAATTGAGCGCCAGTCAGTCGAGCAGATGGTAAATCGTATTTTAGCTTTACCTGAGCGAAGTCGTATACAAATCCTGGCACCAGTAATTAGATCTAAAAGAGGCGCTCATAAAGAAGTTTTTAAACGGGTACAACGCGCCGGATATGTGCGTGTCATTGTCGATGGCACTATGCATGAGATTGGTGAAGAATTCGATTTAGAAAAGAATAAACGTCATTCGATTGATATCGTTGTCGATCGTTTAATTGTTAAAGAAGGTATTCGCTCGCGACTTTTTGATTCAGTAGAAGCTGCTTTGCGTTTATCGGACGGTTATATGAATGTTGATGTTATCGGTGGTGATATGATCAATTTTTCAGAGTACTATGCTTGTCCTAAATGTGGTTTTACTGTAGGTGAAATGGAACCGCGTCTATTTTCTTTTAACGCACCATTTGGAGCCTGTCCTGATTGTGATGGCTTGGGTGTGAAGTTATCAGTCGATGAAGATTTAGTTGTCCCAGATAGAAATAAAACTTTGGCAGAAGGTGCAATCGCACCATGGAAGAATTCGAAGTACTATGGGGAAATGCTTGAACAAGCTTGTGCAGCGTTAAAAATTCCCCTAGACAGACCTTTTGGCAAATTAACTAAAAAGCAAAGAGAGACGATTTTGCATGGCTCAACTAAAAAAATTAAATTTCATGTAACTGGTGATTTTGGAGTTAATGACACTACTGCACCTTTTGAGGGTGCCATGGAAAATGTTGAAAGACGTTATTACCATCCAATGTCCAAATTCATGCGTGATGTTATGGGAAAATATATGACTGAGCTGACTTGTTCAACCTGTCATGGCAAGCGGTTAAATCGTAAAGCCCTGGCTGTCAAAGTCAATGGCAAAGACATTGCCGAAGCTTCTGATTTGGCAATTAGTCATGCTCTTGAATTTTTCACAGATATCAAGCTTGACGAGCAGGAGTCAGTAATTGCAAAACCGATATTAAAAGAAGTGCGCGATCGACTCAATTTTTTGAATAGTGTAGGCTTAGATTACCTGACACTGTCACGTTCTGCTAACACTTTGTCTGGTGGCGAAGCTCAAAGAATTCGACTCGCAACTCAAATTGGTTCTAATCTTTCAGGTGTTATGTATGTTCTCGATGAACCTTCAATTGGTTTGCACCAACGTGATAATGACAGGTTGATCGCTGCTCTAAAGCGCATGCGTGATTTGGGCAATTCACTTATCGTTGTCGAGCATGATGACGAAACTATGAGACAAGCTGACTACTTGATTGATATGGGACCAGGTGCTGGTACATACGGCGGTAAAGTCATGGCTGCCGGAACTCCTGAAGAAGTTGAACAAAACAATAAATCCTTAACCGGGCAATATATGTCCGGTAAGAAGTTTGTTCCTGTGCCTTTGAAAAGGCGTAAAGGCAATGGTAAAAAAATCACATTAACAGGTGCGGCAGAAAATAATCTTAAAAACCTCAAGGTTGAATTTCCTTTAGGCAAATTAATTGTGGTTACTGGAGTTTCCGGATCCGGCAAGTCAACTCTAGTTAATATGATATTAAAGCGTGCCTTGGCACAGAAATTAAATAGAAATCAAACCAAACCCGGCAAATATAAGAGTATTAGCGGCTATCAAAATATTGAAAAAATTATTGATATTGACCAAAGCCCAATCGGACGCACTCCACGTAGTAATCCTGCTACATATACTAGTGTCTTTGATGATATTAGAGCTCTGTTTGCGCAAACAAATGAAGCTAAACTACGTGGTTATACCAAAGCACGTTTTTCATTTAATGTTAAAGGCGGTCGTTGTGAAGCCTGCCATGGCGATGGCATTATCAAGATTGAAATGAACTTCCTACCGGACGTTTATGTTCCTTGTGAAGTATGTCATGGGAGTCGTTATAACTCTGAAACTTTAGAAGTTACTTACCGCAAGAAAAATATCGCGCAAGTGTTGGATATGACAATTAGCGAAGCATGCGGCTTTTTTAAAAATATCCCTAAAATTGCACGAAAATTGCAAACGATTGTAGATGTCGGCCTAGGCTATGTCAAATTGGGTCAATCTGCAACTACTCTTTCTGGTGGGGAAGCTCAAAGAATGAAGCTGGCTGCTGAACTGCAAAAGTTGTCAACGGGAAAGAACTTCTATATTCTCGATGAACCAACGACTGGACTTCATACTGATGACATTAAGCGGTTACTGGAAGTCTTACAAAGATTGGTTGATCAAGGAAATACTGTTTTAATAATTGAACATAATCTTGATGTGATTAAAAATGCTGATTGGTTAATTGACCTAGGTCCTGAAGGAGGAGAAGCTGGTGGCAAAATAGTTGCTACTGGAACTCCAGAACAGGTGGCACAAGTTAAGGAAAGTTATACTGGTCAGTACTTAAAACCCGTGCTTAAACGTGATACGGCATTAACTGAAAAGGCTAGTAAAAAAGCAAGTAAATAGTATTAATTTATTGCGATAAAGTGTACAATAAAGCGCAAGGAGGAATAGAAATGGATAACTTTTCTAGTTACAGAGAAAATCGCGGGTTTAACTGGGCAGCATTTATCTCTGGTATTTTAATGGTAATTGCTGGGCTGTTCTTGTTACGTCATCCTGGTAAAGCACTTCATGCCTTTGTATTGCTTTTTGCTATTGTGTCTATTGTTCAGGGATTCGTGTGGCTGGTATTCTACAGTCGTTTTCGTTACTTTATCCCTTCCAGTTGGTTATCGATTGTTTCAGGGGTGCTGGATATTATTGTCGGAATTTTATTTCTCTATTCATACGATGCTGCGGGCTTGACAATCGCTTACTTGTTTGCCTTTTGGTTCTTATTTGATTCAATTACCGGGATCATTTTTTCATGGAGTATGAGGAAGATTTCTACCTTTTTCTTTTGGCTCAATTTAATATTAAATATTTTAGGGTTACTGATAGCAATTAGTTTGATGTTTAATCCTGCATTATCAGCTTTAACATTAATCTGGCTGGTTTCCTTCTGGTTGCTAATCTTTGGTATTAATCAGGTAATTGCAGCATTTGTCAACAGATAATTTTAAAAAGTTCATTTGAACTTTTTTTTTGCCAAAAAAGTAATGAAACACCTGGTATGTTATAATTTTAGTAATAGGAGGTCAGCGAAAATGGCTAAGCATAAAAAGCAGCTACTGATTGTTACAGGCATGAGTGGTGCAGGGAAAACCGTGGCTTCTCATGCTTTAGAGGATATGGGCTATTTTGTGGTTGATAATTTACCTCCATCGCTTTTATCTAGTTTTTGGGACTTAATTGTTAATTCGGATGATTTTACTAAAGTAGCAGTTGTAATTGATTTGCGTGTTAGACGATTTTATAAAGATCTTGATAATGAAATTAATTCGCTGGAAGACAATGGTACTGTCCAAACTAGAATTATTTTTCTGGATGCTGCAGATAATACTTTAGTAGCACGTTATAAAGAAACAAGGCGTGTTCCGCCATTGGCCAATAATGGACGCTTACTTGATGGTATTCAGGAAGAACGACGAATTTTAACCAGCATTAAGAGCCGGGCAAATGATATAATTGATACTTCTAATCTAAGTCCAAAAGAATTGAAACAAGAACTGGCAAATAGGTTTAGTGAACTGCATAAACAGCCCTTTTCAATTGAGGTATTATCTTTTGGTTTCAAATATGGTATGCCGATTGACGCTGATATCGTGATGGATGTCAGATTTTTGCCTAATCCGTTTTATATACCAGAATTACGCCCTTTTACTGGACTTGATAAAAGAGTTTTTAATTATGTGATGGAGAAAAAGGAAACGCGCAGTTTTTATCAGAAATTTCTGGACTTATTAAAAGATGCTTTACCAGGTTATATCAAAGAGGGTAAAAGCAAGTTGACTATTGCCATTGGTTGTACAGGTGGACAGCATCGCAGTGTTGCAATTGCAAAGCAATTAGCCAAAGATTTGGCTGAAGACTACACGGTTGACCTAACCCATCGCGAAATTAGTCGTTACACTAGAAATAGGTGATTATATGACATTTGGTGAAAAAACAAATCATACCAGTAAAAGCAGGAGACCGCAGGTTGTGGTTATTGGTGGCGGTACCGGTTTGCCTGTTGTTTTGACTGCACTCAAAGAGCAAAATGCTGATATCACAGCAATTGTAACGGTATCAGATGACGGTGGTTCTTCTGGCTCAATTCGCAACTTTATTAACGTTGTTCCACCGGGGGATATCCGTAATGTCTTAGTTTCGTTAAGTGAAATATCCCAAGAAGAAAAAGACGTTTTTCAGTACCGCTTTGATTCTTCTGATTCCTTTTTCTCTGGTCATGCCATTGGTAATTTGATTATTGCTGCTTTGAATGAAATGCACGGAAATATTTTTGATGCTGTCCAGTCTTTATCTAAAATGATGAAAGTAGACGGACATGTTCTCCCAGCTTCTAATGAGCCTTTAACGCTTAACGCTGAGTTTGTTGATGGTTCCGTTCAAGCTGGTGAAAAAGAAATTACTGATAAAGACAAAAGAATTAAACGAGTATGGGTTACAAATACAAATTCCAAGTCTGAACCAGAAGCTGTACCGCCAGTTTTGGAGGCAATTAAAAAAGCTGATGCTGTAGTCTTAGGCCCTGGAAGTTTGTTCACATCAATCTTGCCTAATCTGATGATTCCTAATTTAGGAGAAGCAGTCAAAGAAACTAACGCAGAAGTAATATATATTTGCAATATCATGACTCAGCTAGGCGAAACGGATCACTTTTCAGATTGTGACCATGTCAGAGTAATCAATGCCCATCTTGGTGGGCATTATATTAATACAACTTTGGTTAATGGTGCCAGAATAGATATGTCCAAGTTTAATCCTAAAGATTATGATGCCTACCTTGAACCTGTTAAAAATGATTTCAAGGGATTACGTGAGCAGGGGTGTCGCGTGATTACTGATGATTTTATTGACCAGCATAGTGGCTTGGTTTTTCATGATGGCAAAAAAGTAGCTGAGGAAATCATCAACTTGGCATATGCCGCAATGTCTCGTAGGAAGGAATAACAAACAATGGCAAGCTATGCAAGTAATGTGAAAAAAGAGTTGACCTCATTACCTATTCATCCTGAACATGCTAAAGCAGAATTGGCTGCTTTTTTGCGCATGAATGGTGTCTTAAATTTTCACGAGCATCAGTTTAGCCTTGATATAACTACTGAAAATCCTGCAATTGCTAGACGTATATTTTCTTTAATAAAAACTGCATATAAAGTTGAGCCACAATTAATAGTTTCACGCAAAATGAAGCTTAAGAAAAATAACCAGTATTTGGTACGACTGCAAAATCATGTCAAAGAAATACTGAATAATTTAGAAATTTTAACGCCCTCGTTAAATTTAATCACCAGAATCCCAGACAGAATCATTAAGTCACGTGAAGGAGCAATGTCATATCTCAGGGGTGCGTTTTTAGCCAGTGGCAGTGTGAATAATCCCAATACGAGCAGGTATCATTTAGAGATTTATTCTATTTATCAAGATCATAATGATGATCTACTTAAGATTATGAATGATCGTTTTAATTTGAATGCTAAAAGTACGAAAAGACGACGAGGTTATATTGTATACCTAAAAGAAGCTGAAAAAATTGGTGACTTTTTACATATTGTTGGAGCGTTGAATGCGATGCTGTCTTTTGAAGATCTGCGTATTATGCGTGATATGCGTAATTCTGTCAACCGGCTTGTTAATTGTGATACAGCCAATTTAAAAAAGACTGCAAATGCAGCAGCGAAACAGGTTGAAGACATAGAACTAATTGAGCGTAAAATTGGCTTAGAAAATATTCCTGAAAAGTTGCAGGGATTGGCTAGACTACGATTAGAGGAACCGGAACTGTCACTGAAAGAAATAGCGCAGCAGGTTCCGGACGGTCCAATATCAAAATCAGGAGTCAATCATCGTTTTAAAAAAATTCATGATATAGCGGAAAACATTCAGAAATAAAAAAAGAAACTCATCCATGTGAATGAGTTTCTTTTTTTATTATGTTGAAGTAATAATAAGATCGATGCCATTATTTATAATGCTCTTGGCAATATTGATTGGTGGGGTTTTATCAGTGATAATAGTTTGAATTTTTTTTGAATTGAAATCCGATAAAAGAATGTAGTCTTTTTTGCCAAACTTAGTATGATCAATTAATAATATTGTCTTCTGTGATTTGTCGATTGCAGCTCTCTTCATGTAAGTTTGGCTTTCATCTGCCATATATATTCCATTCTCATCAATTGAGCTGCATGAAATGAAATTTAAGTTAGGGCGATAATTATTATCAAGATCAGCAATTGCTTTTGGACCCAAAATTGAATTAGAACGGTTTGATATTTGGCCTCCTAAAACTGAAATATCAATATTTTCTAATTGTGTTACTTCGTCAACAATATTGATATTATTCGTAATAATATGCAAATTTTCTTTTCCAGCAAAATACTTAGGCAAAAAAGTTAAGGTGGATGATCCATCTAAAAAAATTGCGGCTCCATTAGTAATTAAATCAGCTGCGTACTTACAAAGTTTATTCTTTACAGCTACATTTTCACTCTTCCTAGTTGCATATGCAATTTCGACATTGGAATTTTCAAGCAAGCTCACATATCCATGAGTCCGGCTAATTGTATTTGTTGCCTGTAAACTCATAAGATCCCTTCTTAAGGTTGAAATACTAATTCCAAGTTTTTCTTGTAATTTTTTGGTACTAACTCTCTTGTTTTTAGCTAGAATATCGATTATTTGCTGTAATCGATCTGCTTTTGGAACATTCAACATAACTCCCCCAATTATTCAATAATAAAAATAACATATTAACAAAAGAAACTAAATATGAAGATATTAAAGATTTTTTTAGCCTTCATATTTCAGTAATAGGTTATTAAGTTAAATATCTTGACAAGATTAATTATAGCGTTTACAAGCCATAAATACTTATATATGAATTTTTGTATATTTTAATTAAAAGTTTGAACATTTTTGAACAAATATTGGCTTTTACTTAAATTAACTCTTGAAATGAAATTGGAAGCGTTTTATAATCTTATTGTAATCAAAAAGTTCATAAAAGTTCGAACATATGAACAAAAGGAGGATTTAATGAGTAGTTACGCAAATTTATTTGACCGAAATCTTGTTTTTTGGAATATTCATGCAGATAGTTGCACGGATTTATACCAAAAGATAGCGAATAAGCTTGAGAATGCTAATGTTGTGGAGACAAGCTATTTTAAAGCTTTAACTGATAGAGAAAAAGAATTTCCTACTGGGCTGAATACGCAATATTTACCTATTGCTTTACCACATGCTAATCCAGAAAATGTAAAAAAGGCATTTATAGCTGTTGTGAAAACCACATCTAAAATCAACATGAAACAAATGGGGACTAATGAAGATATGGAAAGTCAATATTTTTTCTTTTTGGGAATTGTTAAAGAAAAACAGGATTTGCAAGTTAAGTTATTACAAAGATTTATGCAGCTGATGAATGACGAAAGTTTCGTTAAGTCGTTTAAAAAGCTGTCGAAACCAGAAGAAGTTTATGAATTTTTAGTAAATAGATTTTAAGGAGTTTATTATGTTAAAAATTGTTGTTGCGTGCGGCAGTGGTATTGCTACTAGTGAAACAGTTGTAGGGACAGTGAAATCTTTTTTAGAAGACCATTCAGTTAAAGGTGTAGAGGTTGAAGCAACCGATTTTAAGCAACTAGCCAGTGTTTTGCCAAATTATGATATTTATGTTTGGTTAGCAAAACCTACACCGGAGATTCATGATATTTGCAAAAAAGAGGGAATTCCTGAAGTAAATGGAGTTGATATTTTGACAGGGTCAAAAGGTGACAAAACTTATCTAGAGTTGGTCAATGCCATGATGTCATTAAAAAGTAAAGCATAGTGAAAGGGGATGAGTTAAATGGAAATATTAAAAAACGTAGTCAATTATGTTCTTAACTTAGGGGCTGCGGTCTTCGTACCATTGATTATGTTCGTCATCTCTATCATAGCAAGATTAAAGTTGAGTAAAGCAGTTAAAGCCTCACTTACATTGGGTGTTGCTTTTAGTGGAATGACTTTGGTTGTTAATTACATGACTGATTCCATTTCGCCGGCTGCCAAGGCAATGTCTAAGATGTTGCACTTAAGTTTGAATGCTATTGACCAGGGGTGGCCTGGTGTAGCTGCAATCACCTGGTCATACAAAGCAGCATTTTTGTTCTTTCCGTTCTTGTTACTAATTAATTTTGTCATGCTGACATTTAATTGGACAAAAACCTTGAACGTA
This sequence comes from Lactobacillus laiwuensis, assembly GCF_019972835.1. Lineage (GTDB taxonomy): Bacteria > Bacillota > Bacilli > Lactobacillales > Lactobacillaceae > Lactobacillus > Lactobacillus laiwuensis. Next base: position 187,249 of record NZ_BPPB01000006.1, read on the forward strand.
GATATGTGGAATGTTTGGAACAAGATCTTCACGTATGTTGTGGTCCTATACTTTACACATAATGCCATTTATGGGTTCATTGTTGCTGGCATTCAAATTGTTTTAGAACTAAAAGCAGGGGACATGTGGCAAAGACACATTCAAGACCTGACTGGAATTCCGGGAGTTACTGTGCCTCATTTCGTGACCTTATTTGCAGTTGTACTAATGCCACTTAATAAACTGTTAGATTTTATTCCAATAATGAATAAACCAGCTGATGCTAATGCTATCCAAAAGAAAATTGGTATTTTTGCTGATAACTCAGTAATGGGTGCGATTATTGGATTGTTATTAGGTTTTGGAGCAGGTTATTCTGTTTCGGGTTCCTTAAAACTTGCCATTGAGGCCGCAGCAGCCATGACAATGTTTCCAATGATTTCAAAATTATTCATGGAAGCATTAAATCCGATAGCTAATGCTATGAATGAAATGATGAAGAAACATTTCAAGGGTCGGCAAGTATTTATTGGCTTAGATTGGCCAATTCTCGCAGGAAGAAATGAATTATGGGTTACAGTAATCATTTTAGTACCAGTTATGTTAATTATGGCGATGGTTTTACCTGGTAACACAGTTTTACCATTTGCCGGAATAATAAATCTGTCATTTGTAGTTGCAGCTTTGCTTTTAACAGGAGCAAACCTGTGGAGAATGCTGACCTTAGGTATCATTACAACCCCAATTTTCTTATACGGAGCAACCTATTTTGCACCAGTTATTACCAATTTGGCCAAATCGACTGGAGCCGTTCATGTTAATCCTGGTCAACAGCTGTCATGGTCAACTTTTGAAGGACCAGATTTTAGATTATTTTTTGCACAAGCCTTTAATGGCAAATGGTGGGCAATAGCTGCTGCTTTAGTATGGTTATTAATTTTTGTTTGGCTTTATAAAGATCAAAATAAAATTGCCTTGCCTAGCGAACGTTATGCCTTAAATAATGGTCAGGCTAATAATGCAGAAAGTACACAAGTCGATCTTAGAGTTAATGAAGAAGATAAATCGTGGAGTATTTCTAGTATTGATGGCATCGATTTTGCTAATGTGCATAAAAAGATTCCAAGTCCTGCAACAAAACGCAACTTTACAATCAACGATATTAATGACGTAGATTTTACGAATTTTAACAAATAAAACGGAGTAATCAAATGAAAGATAAAACTCCAAAATCGAAAAAACTAACCAAAATATGGTGGTCATTTGCTTTATTCATTAACATAATCTTAACGATTCAAGCTATTTTGACTCAAAATATTATGGGTTGCATCAGCGTAACCTTATTTGGCCTTTTTATAGCTAAATATGGTGATCCAGTAATTTTTGAAAATTATAATCGCCAAAAAGAAATTAAGTATCAAGCTGCGTATAAAAAACGTAAAGAATATGAAGTAAGGAAAAGAGATAATTAGATGATAGAGAATTACAATATAACTAAGGAAAGACTTCCTTTTGAAAATGAACGTAAAGATATAGCTGAAGTAGCACGCGAAATGTTTAACCGGAAAATGACAAATATCGCTGGTGGAAATATTTCCGTCAAAATTACTCCAGATGAAACTTTCTCTTATGATAACCAGACATATTATGCCAATCATGATTATTTACTAATGACTCCCACATTTATGTCAGAAGCATGGTTTTCAAAATTAAATGCTTCTCAAATCTTAGTCATTGATTTGGAAACAGGCGAAAAAATGGCTGGTGAAGGTAGATTAACCCGTGAAATTAACATGCATATAGGAGCATACAAAGCAAATAAAGACATTAGAGTAGTTTATCATTCTCATGCACCAAAATGTATGTTTTGGGCTACTTTAGGTCAGGACATGCCTAACTTAACAGAAATTACATCTTTTAATGTACCTCTTGGAAAAATTAAGTGCTTACCTTATCGTGAAGCATGTAGTAAAGAACTCGCTGATCTAGTCCATGATGAGCTGGTGAAACTTGGTACCGGTGCTAAAGAAAATATTTTTCTATTAAACAGCCACGGAGTTTTAATTACTGAAACAGATCTGCATGCTGCAGCTCAAGTTTTAGAAACAGTTGAGTGGAATGCGGAGATTGCATATAAACAGGCAATCTTTAAGAAATTAGGAATCATAGATCAATATCAATCACGTGGCAAAAGTACTGATGGTATGGTAGGTTAAATTGACAGACTAAAAGTAAATATCTATTCAAACAAAAAGGAAGTCAAATGCAATAATTTGACTTCCTTTTTACTCTTAAGAGCATCAATTTTTTGGTTGATAATTAATTTTATTTCTTTTGGTTAACCATAATTTCATCGATTAAACCATAGTCTTTAGCTTGCTGTGCGGTCATGTAATTGTCCCGCTCAGTGTCCTTTTGAATTTTTTCTAAAGGCTGACCAGTAGTTTCATGCAAAATTCTGTTAATCTTTTCACGGCTCTTTAAAATTTCATTGGCAGCAATTTGAATGTCTGTTTGCTGACCCTGTGCACCACCTAAAGGCTGGTGAATTAGAACCGTGGAATTAGGTAATGCAAAACGTTTACCTTTTGCACCACTCGTCAGTAAAATGGAAGCCATAGAGGCTGCCATACCTATAGCGATGGTTGAAACATCAGATTTAATAAAATTCATGGTATCCATGATTGCTAAACCAGAAGTAATCACACCACCTGGTGAGTTAATGTAAAGTGAAATATCCTTGGTGTTGTCTTGAGCATCAAGAAATAGTAATTGTGCAATAATTGAATTTGCCATATCATCGTTAATTTCACCACTTAACATGATGATTCTGTCTTTCAATAAACGTGAATATATGTCATATGCGCGTTCGCCGCGTGCAGTTTGTTCAATAACTGTAGGTACAAGCATCTTTCTACCTCCTAAATATAATTAGCACTCTATCAAGTACAGTGCTAATTAAATCACTTACATTACTTGCTGTCAATGAAAGTGTATTAAAATTGTATTCTTTTTAATAAGGTTTTTATTATATAATTTAGATGTAAACTTAAATATTGGAGGATATATTTTGAAGCTTTATAAGAAAACAATAACCTATTTGCTGACTTTAGTTGCCGGATTATTGATCTATACCGGTTTGTCAACTACATCAGTTGCGGCAGATTCCAGTAGCACTCAGCCGCCAGTTCAAGATGATAGTAATAAATCATCGAATAGCTCAACTGATGCAAATTCTGATAATACTGATGCCAATAAATCAGGTCAAACTGATCAAAATGGTACAGATGATCAGGATAATACTAAGCCTAAACCCAAACAGGTTGTTACCGGTTTTGCTATGATGACAAAAGTTGCCGGTAATAAGAACTATAAGGTTTGGAAAGAAGTTAAAGACGGCAAAGTTAATACTAAAGTAGCTGATGGCATAAATTTTCAGTATAGTCATATTCAGTCTGACCAACTGATCGAAACCAAAAAATATCGTTATTGGCGTATTTATGTTAATGGTCGTGAAGTAGGCTATGTAAATGAAAATTACTTTGATAGAAACAAAATAGCTGTTCCTAAGACTGTTACTTTAGTTCGCAATGAGTTTTATAATTTTTCACCAAAAGATGCAATTTCATATGTCACTAACAGTATGGGAACTGTGATTGACAATAGTCAGGTAATTGTTTCTAAAGATAGTATAAATTGTGGTACTCCTAAAACATATAAAGTGAAATATACATATGGAGAGGCAACTGCCACAGTTAAAGTGACTGTTAGAAAGAGCACTAAAGAGGGAGTTGTTGATGCAGACACATTTAATTCCTTCCCTGCTCAACCGGGCACAAATGATTATCAAGCTTGGAAAACTCATTATGGTTCATCCTTAAACTATGTTAGTCCAACAGAGTATAGTCCTGAAGATAGTAAACATACCTTAACTAGTGGTGATTTGACACTGAAAACCAAGTTTTATCAACCAGTTTTATTAAGTGTTGCAGATCCAACAGATGATAACATCAATCGTGTCGGTCATATCCCAGAAGGAGTAACCGTTTCTGATGGGTGGGCCTATACCAGTCTTTTGAGTCATACAGATGTGATGTCTGGGCACATTGTAGGCTATGATTTGAACAAATTAACTAGTCCATATAATGCGCAGCACCTACTTGATATGACCCAAAAGAAGTTTAACAATTACGTTAAACATATCAAAGTTAGTCCGTATATTCCAATCGGCCACGGCCAAGCTATGGGTTCAAGCGACAAATACATTTATGTTTTAAACAACGACAATACTTTAAAAGACACAAATGATTCTGAAGAATTGATTCAAATACGTAAAAGTGACTTGCAGATTAATAAAATTTGGACAATCAAAGCGTGGATTGATGACGGCAAGACTAACCGCTATTTCCATAATGGTGTGATGATTTCTGACTATGACATGTATACCGTTTATCATGACACTGAAAATAATTGTTATGAATACTGGGAATTTACTCGTACCGGTGATAACTGGTATCCAAAAATAGTAGGAAAAACTGATGGCAACTTTGTTAATAACAATGCACCTGTCCAAGGTTTTACTTATGATCCCAAGCATAAAAACTTTTATTTAGCCTTTAACGATTTGATTTTTAAAATCGGTCGTAATGGTAAAATAAAAGATACCTACTCATTTGATACTGGTCGAGAAATCGAAGGCATCTCAATTAGCGATAATAAGCTGTATGTAAATCTAGCTCAAAGAGCTGAATTACTCGTAAGTATGAATATTAAGTAGCCAAAATAATTTGAAATAAGAGCTAAAAAGCTCTTATTTTTTGCTTACGAATAAAAAATTCCTTTAATAAAATTACGCGTTTATAAATCTTAAAGAAAGTTAAATATCGCTAATCTATAATTTTATAATCACATTTATTAATTATGTATAAATAATTATATTATATAAAAACAAAAAGCTAAAAAGTATTTCTAATAGCAAAAATTCTAAATTTGGTCCAAATCGTTTTTGTATGGTAATAAATAAAAAGTAAACTGCGACTATAATCTCTATTATTATTATTTTTATATGATGTTCCAAAACTGCTACAGCAGTTCTATTATAATTTGTAGCACTTTTACGATTAGTTTTATATATTAACTAAAGTAATTGTATGCAATATAAAATTTGGTTATTTTGTTAGGAAAATGACATCTTAATTAATGTTTCTATATAATTATAATAGATATAATTAAGTTTAAAATATCAGATTTGAATACTTGCCTTTTAAAGGAGTAAATAAATGAAAAAATGTCCCAATTGTGGTGCTTTGATGGAGGCTGACGTTAACTTTTGTACTAAATGCGGTACTGATTTGCGTAACATCAACAATACTCAAGCTAATAAATCAGAACTTAAGCCAAATGTTAACCCACCAATTATTCCAGAAAAAAATGAGTCGGAGCATATGAAACACAGTGCAACTCCGAACGAACAACAATCAATTTCTGATCAAGCTAGTCAAACTGAAAGCCAGTTTGCAGAGCCTAGAATAACGCCGCAGCCTCCACAGTACAATTCTCAGCCAATTTATTCAAATCAAGGACAAACAAATAATCAATATCAAACTTCGAATAGTGAAAGAAAAGAAAAGTTCAACAACTATTGGCAATGGTGTGTGGCATCATGGAAGCGCCCATTCTCAGAACTTACTGGAGAAAGTTGGTATGGCTGGGTGACGATCCTCGCAGAAGATATTGTGCTGGTTTTAGGAATTTATTTTGGAATGAAAGCCGTTGCTAATAGTTATGGTGCAAGTTCTTTTGGTCTTGGAAATACAGTTTCTGGAATTGCCTTTAATGCTACAATTGCATTATTATTTTTCTCAGTCCTTTTTGAAGTGATAGTTATTGGTGGCTATTATGCTGCTTATAGATTTATATATGGTCACGGCAAAAATTTGCTTGAATTTGTTAATTCTGGTGTTCACAGTAGTAATTTGAATTTAATCCTAATCGTTTTAACGTTTATCATCATGTTATTAGGATCAAGTAACGGTTCAGTGGCAGGTTTATTGTTTTTGCTAATAATTGCAAACTTCTTTATGGGTTTTCAGGTGACTACTTTAGGTGAAAATCTTAAGCCGGTACGTGACAAAATGTACGGCTACATTATTTCCTTCTTTATTATTATTATCGCGCTAATAATTTTGTTCTCTCTGATATATAGTTCAGCCTATGATTCATTAATGAATCAGTTGTTTTCAGCCTTTAGCTGATAAGGACAGAGGAGCAAAAAATAATGAGTGGAAGAAGATTTTGTCCCAATTGTGGCACAAAGTTAGAGAGCAACGTTGAGTTTTGTCCCAACTGTGGTTTCAAATTAGCAAAAAAAGAGCATGCCAGTCCGTCAAGACAAGCATATCAGCAGACAGTTAAGAAACAGAGCTCGTCTCAAGGACGTCAAGCTTATCATGCCCAACCCATGAAGAAGAAAACGAAAGTTTTGCTTACTCTGGGTGTAACATTTTTAGCAGTTTTTACAATATTTTATGCTTGGGGCTCAAGCCATTATTCAAAAGAAAATCAAATTAATAGAATTAAAGCAGATTTAATTGATACTAAAGCCGGATTAGCTAAAGATGTTGTTGCAGATGATTCTGCTATGCAGGTAACAGATACGGCTTTAAAACCAACTCAGACTTATTTCGCGGAACATCATAAGGCTGTTAACGAGTTAACTAATTATTTAAAAGAAGATGCTTCATTCAATAGAATTCGTCTCGTTAAATCTGGTCACCATATGTTGCTTTTTCCGAAATATGTTTTAAGAGTGCCTACGATTTATGCAACTGTAGCCACTAATCATTCAAATTCTTCCATAACTGTCAATGGTAAATACATTGGTCAGGTTAAACCCGGGAATTTTGCTGGTGAAAAACAAGATAATAAATATGGTGTTAAATTAAGACACTTGTTCGTCGGAACATACCACATAAAAGTTAAATCTAATATTTCAGGCAGAAATTTGTCGACTACTTCAAATTATGACTTGTGGTCCAGTGGCACAGTCGATATGGGAATTAGGACTGAAAATTTCACGGTTAAAAGTACTCCAGGTGCAATAATTTACTTGAACGATAAAAAGGTTGGCACTTTAAACAAAAAAGGTAAATTAACATTTAAGGATTATCCAGTAACCGATAAGTTGAAAATTTATGTTAAGGCTAAAGTGGGTAATAATACTATTAAATCTCAGGAAATGAATTATGGTGATGTGCAATATGATGATGCAAATGATAGTCATAAGACCATTGAGCCTAAATGGGATGGTTTAATTGCCAAAGAAGATGCCCAAGAAATATTAGAGGACAATTTTAAGGATCCCGATGAAGATGCTTTTGTTAATGGAGCGGAAAACAAGAGTTATCAAGAATTACGGAAAATGGATAAGGGATATGATGATGATGACGATATTGACAGTTATGATATGTCATGTTCTGTTATTTCTGTCAGTCCTGCACCAAATAAGTCCAGCGATGTAGTTTATAAAATTACCTTTACTTTTGAAGTTGGTGATACTGAAAGAAAACAAGTTTTGCTATATAAAGGTGCTTCATTCCGTTCTTCTGATAGTGATGATGAAGATAATGAAAGTCAAAAGATTAAATCAATTGGAACTGGTAAAATAGTTAGTGATAAAAGGTATTAGTAAGGTAGATTAATTTAGAAGGAGTTTAAACATGAAAAAGAATAGTTTTTACAAAAAAATGATTATGTCAGTGGCTGGTGCAGCTTTGGTATCAGTTGGCTTAAATCAATCACCAAATAACGCATTTAATAGCGGTGTCACTGAAGTCAGTGCTGCCAAGAAGACCAAAAAAGTCAAAGCCGTTGGTGCAAATTCTGCAGTATACCAGAAAAAGGGCAAAAAGATGGTCAAAACCAAGAAGACCATTAAAGTAGGAAAAAAAGTACACGTTTTTGCTAAGAAAACTGTTAAAGGCAAAACTTACTACAAGATCGGCAAGAATCAATATATCAAAGCTGCTAACGTTGATGGCAAGACCCGTAAAGCAGGCAAAAAGACAGTATTATATACCAAAAGTGGCAAAGTAATTAAGAACAGTATGGTTCGTAAAGGCCAAAAGATCAAGGTATATGGTGGCGTAGTAACCATTAAGGGCAAGAAGTACTATTCAACAAAGTACGGTTACATAAAAGTAAGTGCTTTGGCTAAAAAAGCACCTGTTGTAAAACCAAACAATGATACATCAGACAATACATCAACACCAACAACCACTAAGCCAGTAGAAAACAATAGCAATGGTTCAAATGGCTCAACAGCTGGTTCCAATTCAAATGGGTCGAATGCAACAAATAGTTCAGCGTCAAATTCAAGTTCAAGTGGCAGCATAAGTGTGCCAACAGGGAATGACAGCAGTTCCAACAATACTGGTTCAAATGGTTCCAGCTCTAATGGTGGCAGTAGTAATGGCACCGGTAGCGACAACAACAGTTCAAATAGCTCCGGCTCCAACAGCAGTGACAATAACAGCTCAAATGACTCGGGATCCAACAGCAGTGATAACAACAGCTCAAATGACTCTGGCTCCAGCAGTAGCGACAATAACAGCTCGAATGATTCTGGCTCCAACAGCAGCGACAATAATAGCTCAAATGGTTCCGACTCTAACAGCAGCGACAATAACAGCTCAAATGATTCCGGCTCCAACAGCAGCGACAATAATAGCTCGAATGGTTCTGAAACAAACTATGCTGAAAATACTATAGTTATTCCAAAAGATTATACTTGGGAAAAAGTTTCTAAAGCTGATAAGGAACCAATTGATGAAAATCTTAGAGCTCTCGATCGAGCATCAAGTGAAGGAATGAAAACCAATCGGTTTAAATCGGAGTCGAAGAATGATGATGAAGAAATTATAGATTTGAACAAGTTGACCAAAGATCAAAATATAAAGCTTACAAATTTTTTCATAAAGTTACTAAATTCAGCCAGAACACAACTTGGCTTAAAGGAAATATATGCTGATCCGAAGAATCAAAAATTGGCAAATGATATAGCTGCAATATATTTAAGGGACAGAAAATTTGGGCTTGTAACAGATACCGAACCTACTGGCCATTATGTAAAGGGAATAGTTGAAGCAGCGCATGATAATGGACTTAATATAGATAATAATTATATTGAGGATCTTAGCATGAATTTTCAGACAGCTGGGCCTTCAGATATTTATAATGAAAAAACTAGTATGACACAAGCAAAACAATTCATTTATGATGGTATAGTAGGTATGCTTTTTGGAGGAACCACTGGAAATGATGGTACAATCATGGAAGGTACAGAATATCACCATGCTAGATCACTATTATATCCAACTAATATAACTGGAGCTGCTTCATTTCACTATGGAGTACCAGAAAATGGAATCGGGGCAGGCTACGGAGAAGTTGTTACCCACTTTATTTTAATTGCCGATTTTGCGATTCAAAATTCTGATAGTAATAAAGGTACTTATAAGCCTACCGGTCAAAATTAAATTGACATAAGAGGAGTACACAACGTAAAAAAGAATAGCTTCCTAAAAAATGATTATGTCGGTGGTTGGTACAGCTTTGGTATCAGTTGGCTTATGACGAACTCCAAATAATGCATTTCTTAGCGATATCACTGAAGGATAGTGTTGCTAAGAAATAGAAAAGGTGTTAAAAGCTGATAAGGAACCGATTGAAAAGAATAGTACAGCTTGACTCAAGTTTCAAGTGAAGGGATGAAAAATCATTTTTTTGCTTAAGCAAAAGCAGATGCTGAAGAAGTTGTAGATTTAAATAATTTGATAAGTAATGAAAATAAAAATTTTGATTGTGAAATATTGGCAGGTGATCGCATATCTGATTTTTGGTGGCTTAACCACTTTAATTAACTTTCTATTATTTAACTATTTATATACTTGTTATATACTTGAGAAAATTTGACTGGCTACCAGGTGGTCACCTTTGTGGCTTGGCTGGTAGTCAGTTATTTTTGCCTATGTTACCAATAAACTATATGTGTTTCATGCATATTCACGTACAAAAAAGAAAATGATTGGAGAAATTTTTTCTTCTGGAGAATTCTCAGTTTATTAATAGATTTTTTGATTTTGAAAATTGGTATTGGCTCATGAATGCTAATGCTTTTTGGTGAAAATTGTCGATAACGTAATAGTCGTTATTGCTAATTATCTTTTTAGTAAAGTATTTATTTTCAAAAATAAGACTCGGCCAGATAATTAAGAGATGTAGTTAGATTTAGGAAGAATGTAAATCGTGTACAAATGAATATAAATTTTTCAAGTTAGGTATCTAAATTTTTAAAACTTTTTTTATTATTTAGTTGCCTTGTGACACTAGAAATTTTTACTTATTGCTTCCTTAAATTAAAGCAGACTAAATAATGATAATATATTACAATCGGAAAGTTAAAGAAAGAGTTTAAAAATTCAAAAATGAAAGTCTTGAAAATGTTAGGTAACTTAAAAAAGTCAAAAATATTGCAATTTTTAGCTTTTTCATCTTTAGTGCTTTTATTGTTATCGGCTTGTAGTCAACAAACACAAAGAAAATCTGCTTCTGCTCCTGAAATAGTAAAGTCAAAACCAAATGAATCTAATTCTAAGACTAAATCTGCACTGAGAAAAGGCAAAGCAATTGATTCCAACATAAATCCTAAAAGAACAGCTACTGTCATAGCGGTATATGCTGCCAAAAAATATGGCGGTGACTGGCAAAAAACATTAGCAGACGAAAAAAAAAATGGATTTGCTGTGGCTGTTAAAAACAGCGAATATTTTCCTCATGTACCTTCGAGCTTTGGTGTGGTTTACCAAATAGGAGATCACGAAGTGCTTTATACGTTAAAACAAGTCGGTCAAGATAATCTTGTCTATTTATATACAAACAATGGCATGAAAGAGTTGGGTCAAGCAACATTTAGAACTATGAGTCAATACTTGAAAGAAAATGGTTGGGAATATTTAATTAGCGAATATGCCCATAAAACTAAGATTTTTGATCTAAGGATCAGTCCAAAGCTAATGAGTCAAAAAATGCAGGGTGATGCTGGAGCTTTCATCATGCCGTTTGCTATGCGAGGTAACTGGTATAGTTATTTTAATAAACGTATGAATACTACGACAATTGGCCCAAATTATACTACTGAAAATGGTGAAAAATATGAACTGCATCGGATCGATGATAGATTTTTTGAGCATAAAACTTATGGAGAAATGTCTAAAGACTATCAAATAAGAACCGAAAATTGGAAAATGACAGGAGAATTGAGCAGGAAGATTCATGGCATCAGATGGATTAACTTTCGAGCTTGGATGCAGGGAGCAGGAGATGGCATATATTTTGGTCTGCATTCAGAAATGGGTCAACCAGTTTTAGTTGCTGCAAGCGGTGCCTCAATAGCAACTGATCAAATTTATTGGAAAACACCACAACTTGCCTTGCAAAATAAAAATAAAGAATTTAGCGATTTATACTATCTTAGGTAACCCTCAAAATTTAAAAATGAAAATTATAATGTAATTTTTAGTTATGAATTTAAAAATATCATGATTAAAGAAATTCATTAAGTAGGGTAGAATTAATTTTTATTTTGTCACATTACTCTGAAGTAACTTACTTTTAATACAGAACAAAAAGGTTGTACTGATCTACTTTAGTTCTCAAATTTCAGCTTGTAGAAGCAGAATTGGATCAGTTAGCAAAAAGCAATGGTAAATAAATCTGGTTAAAGAAAATTACCAATAAATTATTTATCATAAACAAAAAAAGAGCCACTTTGATGTGACCCCCATATTTTTTAAATTTAGGAGTCGTATCATTCAACTCTTTTTTCTTTCTTTAGACAGTCAGGACATAAACCATATATTTCAACATGACTAGAAGATGTGACGAACCCAGTTTGTTTTTCTGCCTCTGTTCTCATGTGACTTTCAATTGAGTCAAAATCAGGATAATAAACGTCAGCTATTTTACCACACTTTTTACAGATAATATGAAAGTGGGGTTTGACAAAATAATCGTAGTGCAGAGAATCATCGCCATTTTTTATTTCGATTACAATTCCGGCATCAACTAATTTGTTTAGAGTATTGTAAACCGTAGCACGATAAGTAGGTTCATCACCACTAATTGCTGAAAATATTGTGGCCGCAGTAGGATGATTATGATGTGCCATTAAGTATTCTAATATTTTTAAGCGGGGTTTAGTAGCTTTTAAGTGGTGACTACGTAACAATTCTTCAGCATCATCATGAAAATTAGGCAAAGTTCTCATCTCCTTTATTATTTAGTTATAGTTTAGCATTTTTGGTAAAGAAAAAACCGCCTTAAGCAAGGCGATTTTATTTAATTATTATTTTTCTTCTTGGTGGCGTCTGATAGTTGGCATAATCAAACCAAGTAGCAGTAATACTACAGGTGTAGCAATATTTAAGCATAGCGTGAACGGATCTGATGAGTACATACCCATTAAACAGCATGCAATAGTAACTGCCAATCCCCAAAGACCAGCTATATATGCCAGCCACTGGTGCTTGGTCATTTGGTAGTTGTCAAAACCGTTATGAAACTTTTCATGTTGTTTTCGTAAAGCCAAATATGCAATGAAAACCCATAGATATCGCATTGGCATTACTATTGAATTAAGTTTAACCAATTGTGCCATTACTGCTTGTGCATCAGGCATAACGGCTTGAAGTGCTATAATTCCACCAGAAAGAATAACAATCATCCAAATACCGTTAATGTAGGCACCATGTTTATTAACTTTTAAAAGCTTTTTAGGAATGAAATCTTTAGCTTCTTTGCCTCCTAACAGCATTCTTAGGGGAGCATCAATACTTATAACTAAAGCAGAAAATTGACCAATCACATTGCACCAGGCATAGATGTAGAGGAATAATCCACCAACTCTGTAATATTCACCCAATTTTTGAAAGGCAATGTAAGGGCCGTTTGAAATGTATTCATTCAAATTGCCATTAACAGTCTTAGGATCAAACATTAATGCTAAAGCAATTGTGCCCAAAATAGCTGAAATCATCACCATTCCGGCCAAGCCTAACATTGCTTTCGGGAAATTTTTCGAAGGATTTTTCAATTTATTAACATATGGCGAAATTTTCTCCGCTCCACCGACAGCAAATACTAAAATTGACAGAGAAGTAAAATACTTAATGTTAAAATCTGGTACAAAATTTTGCCAATTCCAGTTTACAGTATTGAAATTAGCGTGCGGATTAATCATTGGCGCCGCAAACATCATGATAATAAATAAAATTGACATGATGAACATTGAAGTACCAGCAATTGTCGACAAAGTTTTAATTACTGGAATTCCTCGACTGGCTACCCAGCAAAAGAATAAAAAGATTACTAATGTAGCTAGTTGTGTCCAAGCTGTTGGCAGACTGTCATACCAATTAGTATTTCCAAAGATACCCCAGGCCATGCCTCTCAAGCCACCTGTACCTTTACTAGAAATGTAAACTACGTGAACCGCCCAAAAGGTCCAACCAGCATAATATGCCCATTTAGGTCCAATAGTGGCGTTAATCCAAGAAGCCACACCACCTTCAGAATCTTTAAAAACAGACCCTAGTTCACCAACCATTAGGGCATAAGGGATAAAGAAAAGCAGGAAAATAACTATCCAGCTAAAAATTACCTTTGTGCCATCAAAATATATAAATCCGTTGACAACGTTGCCGAAGCTCCATACTATAGAAAAAGCCATAGTAGCAAGCGTTGTCCACATCATCTTTTTAGAATTGTTTGGTGTTTCACCCATGAAACTACTCCTTATTTTAAGATAACAATTTTATTATTTTAGCTTAAATGTTTTTAAAAATCTAATAAAAAGTAGTTTATTTTTTATAACGTCGGTAATTATTGATTTATGCCTAAAAAAGTGCAAAACTGTTATTATATTATAAAAGAAGGGTTGTAAGCTTTAATGAAAAAAAGATTTAAAAACACGCTGCTGGTTGCTGGAACTATAGCCGCAGTTGGTTTATTTGTTGGGAGTAATAATTTTTACATTTCTGCTAAAAGTTATCATAAGGCCGTCACTAAAATAGCTGGTAATGGTAACTATGCAGTTTATCGTCATGCTTCGAAGAAAGGACCATCCGGAAAATTTACTTCGACAAAATATTTTAAACACGCACAGATTCAATCTAAGAAGTCAATTAATACTAAAAAGGGCAAGTTTTGGAAAATAATTGTTGACGGTCGTACTGTTGGCTGGGTTAACCAAAACTTTTTTGCCAGAAATAAAATTTCAGTAGCTAATAAAGTTAGTTTAGTACAAAATAAGCAGTATTCGTTTAACACCAAAGATGCTATTAATTATGTGACTGATAGTGCCGGAACAGCCGTTGACGCAAGTAAAGTTAATGTATCTAAATCTAAGATTAATTCAGGCACACCAGGAAAAACTACTGTTAATTACAGTTATGGCAAAGCTAAGGCTAGTGTTGCTGTGACTGTTCGCTCTGACAAAAACGAAGGCATCGCAAGAGCCAATAAAACCCCTAAGAAGGGTCCAAAGGAAGTTACAACTTGGAAGGGAAGTTCCAAGTCTTCTTCCAGAAATTGGAATGCAGCTCATCACTATACCCCTGAAACCAGATCCAATACTTTTAGAGCTAATGGATTAACGTTAAAAACTAAGCTCTTCCAGCCCCGGTTTGTAAGTCTTGACTACCACAAGGCTGGCGATAAAATGGGTCAGGTAGGTGTAATTCCTGAAGGAATTACTGTTCATGGCTCAAACTTTACTGTTGCGGTCTTTAATTCTAGTAAAGCTCAAAACGGTCACTTAGTTTCTTATGACTTAAAACACATTAACAAGTTTAAGGCTCAAAACTTATTAACCTTAAACTGGTCAACCTTCAAGAAATATGCTTCACATATTAAAGTTAGTCCTTATATTAAATTAGGACATGGTCAGGCCATTGGTTCATCATCTAAATATGTTTACGTAATTGCCAATAATAATACTTCAAGCAATTCAGATGCTTCTGAAGAAATTTTGCAAATACGTAAGTCAGACATGAAGATTAATCAAATTTGGACTTTTAGAATTTCTAACTATGGTAGTCCAAGATATATTCACAATGCCACCTTTGCTGGTGACAACACTATGTATTGTCTCTTCCATAATGGTGGCCACGGTTATTATGAATATTGGAAAGTTACCCGCAGTGGTGATACCTGGACTCCAGTTGAAGTTGGTGCTACCAAAGGCAACTTTGTAAGCAACCATTCTCCAGTTCAAGGCTTTACTTATGATCAAAAGCACAGTCAATTCTATGTTGGTTTTAATGATTACATCTTCAAAGTTGATAAAGATGGTACATTTAAGAAGACCCACCATTTGAATGTTAGACGTGAAATTGAAGGATTATCCTCATATGGCAATAAGCTTTACGTTGAGTTTGCTCAAAGAGGGGAACTAACAGCCGGTAATACGAATTAAAAATATATACTGAGCAGCTTGATAATCAAGCTGCTTTTTTTGTTTATCATTTTTGAACTTGAGATAAATGAAAAATACTATCAATTATGAGTTTAGTTATAAGTTTAGTTTTAAAATTTATACTTCAACTCTTGCTTTAAAATTTTTTAAAAGTAATTAAAATTTTCTATATTCGACCCCAATTGGTTTTAAAAGAAGCGGAATTCCTGTATTATGATACGCAACAACACAAATAGTAGTTATTTTAAGGAGGATTTTTTGGTTAAAAGAGACTTTATTGATACTTGTAGCTTTTCAAAAGACGAAATGGAATATTTAGCTGAGCTGGGTATTAAAATTAAAGCAACTATTAATCATGGATATTACCCATCGTTATTAAAAGGAAAAAGTCTGGGTATGATTTTTGATCAGGTATCTACAAGAACACGTTGTTCAGCTGAAACTGCCATGACTGAACTTGGCGGTCACGCATTGTATTTAGCACCTGGTCAAATTCAATTGGGAGAAAATGGTCATGAAGGCTTAGCTGATACGAGTCATGCTTTAGGTGACCTGGTTGATATCATTGGGGTTAGAACTGCCAGTCATGACGATATTGTTGAAATTGCTCAAAATTCGCCTGCACCCGTAGTTAATTTCATGAGTGATAACGATCATCCAACACAAGCTCTTGGAGATTTAATTACAATCAAGGAATTTTTGCCTCAAGGGAAAAAACTATCTGATGTTAAGCTGGTTTTTGTGGGGGATGCAACTCAGATTACAGTTTCAGCACTATTTTTGTGTGCACAAATGGGGATGCACTTTGTTCAGTATGGTCCTGAAGAAAAGCATCTGCCTTTAGAAGTATTGGACAAAGCCACAAAAATGGCTCAGGAAAATGGTGGTACAATTACACTTTCTGATGATGAAAAAGTAATGGAAAATGCTGATTTCCTTTATACAGATGTTTGGTATGGTCTATATGAGCAAGAGCTTGGCAAAGACGAATATATGAAGATTTTTTATCCTAAATACCAAGTTAATGATAAGTTATTAGCTAAAACAAAAAATCCGTCCGTTAAGTTTATGCACTGTTTGCCAGCAAACCGAGGCGAAGAAGTAACGGCTTCTGTTCTTGATGGCAAAAAATCTATTGTCTGGCAGCAAGCTGCAAACAAAAAAACAGCAATGAGAGCAGTATTTACGTATTTGCTTAAAGATAAGCTAAATATTGAGAATCAAGAAGCTATACAAAATTTATTAGCTTAAAACAGAAAGAGTATCTTTTGCTAAATTGCAAGAGATACTCTTTTTAATTCAATGGGTCCCCTGAGAGTCGAACTCAGATTTTAAGAACCGGAATCTTACGTGCGATCCATTACACTAAGGACCCAGAATTGGCACAACAACAAGTATAACAGAAAAAGACTAAAAATTGAATTGTTTTTCCTTAACAAAAGAAAAAGACTAGGTCGAAAATATTAAGACTTTCTAATTGATTCATTTAAACTTGAATTATTTTTTGTGTGTTGCTATACTATAGTTGTCGATTGAGAAATGAGTAACTTGATTAAGGTCAGGTCACGTTTCTCATATATTTTTAGACAATCTGGGACATTTAATGACAATATGTGGGTCGATTTGGTCCCGGAAGAAGGAGAGATATTAGTGTACTCGGAATTTCCCGTGCTTGAAGCTCTCGTTCCTGACATCTTAAAAGTTTTTCGACAAAGATATCTTGTTCTTGAGCAAATATCACTTAATGCACCAATAGGTCGCAGAAGTGTAGCTCAGTCATTAGGACTATCCGAAAGAAATGTGCGAACAGAAACTGAATATTTGCGTGATCATGGTTTGATTGAGATCAAGAGTTTTGGCATGTTTATGACAGAGAAGGGCAAAAAGATATTGCAGGAGGCCGCACCTCTAATAGATCGCCTGTTTAACGCTCGCAAATCTGAAATTGATTTGGCGCGTAAACTTGGTATTGAACGGACAATTATTGTCCCGGGAGATAGCGATTTACAGGAATTGGTCTATGAGAGAATGGGTGAAGAGCTTAATGCGGCTCTAGACCTGATTTTACCTTTAGGACATTCAATTATTACTGTTCTTGGTGGTGAAGCTCTTGCAAGATCTACTAGGAATTTGTCTAAAAGTTTAAGTAAAAATCGACAGCTGGTATTTGTGCCAGGTCGTGGAGCTTTGGGTGAAAATGTTGCAATTCAAAGCAATACTATTGTGCAAGAGATGGCAGCTGAAACTGGTGGTAAGTATAAAACGTTATATTTACCAGAACAAATTTCATCAGCAGCTTACAAATCTTTAATTCGTGAATCTACATTTACTGATGTGCTTGAAGATATTTCACAAACTGATGTAGTAATTCACGGAATTGGATTAGCTCACGACATGGCTAGGCGCAGAGGATACGATTCAATTCGCTTATCTGAATTGCGTGAAAAAAAAGTAGTCACCGAATGTTTTGGGTGTTTTTTCGATGGCGAAGGAAAGATTGTTGACCGCGTGCATCAGGTTGGCTTGCAGTTTGAGAATCTAAATAAAATACCTCACATATTTGCATTTGCTTGCGGCGGTCGTAAGGCTAAAGCAATCAAGGCTTATATGCCTAATGCTCCTCATCAAACCTGGTTGATTACTGATGAGGGAGCCTCAGAGAAGATTTTAAAGGAGAAGTAATTCTCATTTAAAATAAATTGATGTTTACAGTTCTTACATAGTTCTTAAGGAGGACTTTAGAATATGACAGTTAAAATTGGTATTAACGGCTTTGGCCGTATTGGTCGTTTGGCATTCCGTCGCATTATGGACTTAGGCGAAAAGTCAAAGGATATTGAAGTTGTTGCTATTAACGACTTGACTACCCCAGCACTTTTGGCACACTTGCTAAAATATGACTCAACTCATGGTACCTTTGACCACGAAGTTTCAGCTACTGAAGATTCAATCGTTGTTGATGGTAAGAAATACCGTGTATACGCAGAACCACAAGCTCAAAACATTCCTTGGGTTAAGAATGATGGTGTTGACTTTGTTCTTGAATGTACTGGTTTTTACACCAGCAAGGCTAAGTCACAAGCTCACCTTGACGCAGGTGCCAAGAGAGTCTTGATTTCAGCTCCTGCCGGCAATGACTTAAAGACTATTGTTTACTCAGTAAACGATGATACTTTAGATGCTAACGACAAGATCGTTTCAGCTGGTTCATGTACTACTAACTCATTAGCACCAATGGTTGATGCTTTGCAAAAAGAGTTTGGCATCAAGGTAGCTACTATGACTACTATCCACGCCTACACTTCAACTCAAATGCTTTTGGATGGTCCTGTTCGTGGTGGTAACAAGCGTTCAGCTCGTGCTGCTGCAGTTAACATTATTCCTCACTCAACTGGTGCTGCTAAGGCTATCGGTCTTGTTGTTCCAGAGTTGAATGGTAAAGTTAACGGTCACGCACAACGTGTTCCAGTTACTGATGGTTCATTAACTGAATTAGTTTCAATCCTTGACAAGAAAGTTACTGCTGACGAAGTTAACTCAGCATTGAAGAAGTACGAAAGCCCATCATTTGCTTACAACGATGACGAAATCGTTTCAAGTGATGTAGTTGGTATGACTGCTGGTTCAATCTTTGATCCAACTCAAACTATGGTAACTACTGCCGGTGACAATCAATTAGTTAAGACTGTTGCTTGGTATGACAATGAATACTCATTCACTTGCCAAATGGTTCGTACTTTGTTGAAATTTGCTACTCTTTAATCTGTAATATTTGATTACTGTTAAGTGGTGAAAGAGAAGGCGGAGGGAAATTCTTCCTTCCGCCTTTTTTTCAAAATAAAAATAATTAAGTTATCGGAGGATATAGATGGCTAAATTAATTGTTTCTGACCTTGATGTAAAAGACAAAAAGGTTTTAGTTCGTGTTGATTTTAACGTGCCAATTAAAGATGGTGTGATTGGAGACGACAACAGAATTGTTGCTGCCCTTCCTACTATTAAATACATCATTGAAAATGGTGGTAAGGCAATTTTGCTTAGTCACTTGGGACGTGTAAAGTCAGATGATGATAAGAAAGAATTGTCATTAAAACCAGTTGCTGAGCGTTTAAGCGAACTTTTAAAGAAGCCAGTAACCTTTGTTCCAGCTAACGAAGGTAAAGAAGTTGAAGATGCCGTTGCCAAGATGCAAGACGGTGACGTTGCTGTTCTTGAAAACACTCGTTTCCAAGATATTGACAATGATTTTGGCAAACGTGAAAGCAAGAATGATCCTAAGTTAGGTGAATACTGGGCTTCATTAGGTGACATGTATGTTAACGATGCCTTTGGTACTGCACACAGAAGTCATGCTTCTAACGTAGGTATTGCCGAAGCTATGAAGAAGGATGGCAAGCCTGTTGCTGCTGGTTTCTTGATGGAAAAAGAGATCAAGTTCTTGGGTGATGCTGTTGCTAACCCTGTACACCCATTTGTTACCATCTTAGGTGGTGCTAAGGTTTCAGACAAGATTGACGTTATTACCAACCTTATTCCTAAATCAGACCACATTTTAATTGGTGGTGGTATGGCTTATACTTTCTTAGCTGCCCAAGGTCATGAAATTGGTAAGTCTTTGTTTGAACCAGATAAAGTTGATCTTGCTAAAAAATTGTTAAAAGACGCTGATGGCAAGATTGTATTACCTGTTGACAACGTTGCAGCAACAGAATTTTCAAATGATGCAGCTCGTAAAGCTGTTGGTGATGACATTCCAGAAAACATGATGGGTCTTGATATCGGTCCTAAGACTGTTGCCAAGTTCAAGGATGTTTTAAAAGATGCCAAGACTGTTGTTTGGAATGGACCAATGGGTGCCTTTGAAATGTCTAATTTTGCTGAAGGCACGTTAGAAGTTGGTAAGGCTCTTGCTGATTTAACTGATGCTACTACTATTATCGGTGGTGGTGACTCAACTGCAGCCGCTAAACAACTTGGTATCGCTCCAAAGATCACCCACATTTCAACTGGTGGTGGTGCTTCTTTGCAATACCTTGAAGGTAAAGAATTACCAGGAATTGCCTGCATTTCAGACAAATAGACTTTAAGAAAGGACATTATTTACATGCGTACACCAATTATTGCTGGTAACTGGAAATTACATATGAATCCCAAGCAAACAAAGGAATTTGTTGCTGCTGTAAAGGATAAATTGCCAGAAGCAAGTAAAGTTGAAGCACTGATTTGCGCTCCTGCTGTTGATCTCGAAAGTTTAGCCCAAGCCGCAAATGGTTCTGAATTACGTGTCGGTGCAGAAAATGCTTATTTTGAGGATGAGGGTGCCTTTACTGGTGAAACTTCACCTAAAGTTTTAAAAGAAATGGGCATGAATTACTGCATTATTGGTCACTCTGAACGCCGTGGCTACTTCCACGAGACAGACGAAGATATTAACAAGAAGGCTAAAGCTTTATTTGCTAATGACATTACGCCAATTATTTGCTGTGGTGAATCACTTGAAACTCGTGAAGCCAACAAGCAAGAAGATTGGGTAGTCAGTCAAATCAAGGCTGCACTTGCTGGCCTTACTGCTGATCAAGTTTCTAACTTAGTTATTGCTTATGAACCTATCTGGGCAATAGGTACAGGTAAGACTGCCAGTTCTGATCAAGCTGAAGAAATGTGCAAGACTATTCGTGACACTGTTAAAGATTTATACAACGAAGAAACTGCTGAGAACGTTAGAATTCAATATGGTGGTTCAGTAAATCCTGGCAATGTTAAAGAATTAATGGCTAAACCAGACATTGATGGTGGTTTAGTTGGTGGTGCCTCACTTAAGCCTGATTCATTCTTAGAATTAGTAAATTACCAAGATTAATTTTAAATGCAATTTAGCAAAAAGTTTCTGCAATTCACAGAAACTTTTTTTGTTTAACCGAAAAATATAATTATTTTGTGCTTGATTTGTAATAAAATATAAAATACTATAATTTTATAAATAATTTATATATAAATAATAAAATGAGGCAGTGAAATGAAAAAGAAAGTCAATTTTAAACTAGCAGAAATATTAGTAGCACTCTTGGGAGTGCTAATTTTAGGATTTTGTGTTAGTCAAAGTAATAGTAATTTTGCGGATTTTAATAATGTTATAGAGGCAAAACATGTTAAGGGAGACCTAGGAAAATTTACTGTACCTAAAAAAATGCGCGGCACATGGTATGGCAAGTATTTTGACATCAATGGAATTAAAGCAAAGAAAATTGATAAGATCAAAATTACGGCGCACACGATTGCCGGTAGTACATTGCATAAACAAAAAGCTAATTTTGAAGGCACCAAAATTCCTAAAGCGGCTCGGAACTGGTTAAGAGTAGTTTATCCAGTAAAGTTTAAAAAAGATAAAAGCATAAAATACATATCCATGTATCCGTGGGTAAGTCCGGTCTTGTCAGGCGAGAGTCTTGGCTTGTATCATTATAAGGGCCATAAGGTTTTAATTGATAGAACTACATCTTCATTTAGAATTACTAATGTTTATTGGAAAACGCGCAAGCTGGCTCAAAAATATGGCGGTCATAAACCTAAAGAGCTTAAAAGATACGGAGAATGGTAATTTCATGCATTTTTCCTAAGTAATCGAGGTCACTATTCATAGTGGCTTTTTGTTTACTTTCAATGATACTGCTTGCAATAAAGGAAATACCTGTCCATAATATGAGGTAAAAGTTCTAGTAAGGGAGGCAATACTATGAAACTTCATAAAACTGCGATTTAGACAGCAGCAGTAATTGCTTTAGCTGCAGCTGGTGGAATTATTAATAGCCAGACAAATCAAGCTCAGACTGTTAAGGTGCAAAAATCCGTTAAGAAAATCAGTAATAAAACTAAGTATGGCTTTAAAAGAGATTTCAAGTTTTCACAATCATGGCGGGGCAAGTGGTTTAGTAATACACATGGTCACTTAAGCAACATGATTATTAAGAAAAATGGTTTCAACACACCTTGGACTGGAGAATACGTTGAATTAGTTTCGGTCGGCAAAGTTAAAGGTACTAATAAATACTTATGGCAAATGCCTCACAGTTGGTTTACAAAACACAATAAAATATTCAAAAATTTGGGACGAGTAACAACTAAAAATTTAAAAAATAAAAAGTGGACAGTTTTTAGTCCGATTGATGAAAATAATATTAAAATAGGATATGCTTTCAGTTTACAAAATAAAAAAATTGACGGTAAAACCCAGAAAGTAATGTTTGAAGCTAATCCTGAGACTGGTGAAATCTATGATCAATTTTATCGTTCACGAAAATTAGCACAAAAATTTCAAAATTATCATTTTAAGAATGAAACGTATGCCCCTGTTTTTAATCAATATCAAAAAAAGTAAATATTTCAGAATAAAAAACTGGTTTTTAAATGGAACCAGTTTTTGCTTTAAAAATGTATTTCTTAAATTGAACAGCAAGTTTATAATTATTACTATATAATAATTATTTTTAGGAGAAAATGAATGTCTAAAAAAATCACTGCACTAATTGCTATAGCATCTCTCACTCTATCACTTGGTGTATCAACTAAAGCAAGCGAGCCACAAACAGTGCAGGCTGCGCAAAACCAGAAGAGCCAGCTTAGATTGGGACAGCAATTTAAATTTCCCAAGACTTGGCGGGGTAAATGGTTTAGCAACAATAATCTTACACCGAGCCCCATGATTATTCACAAGACTGCGTTTAATACTCCTTGGACAAATGATTATGTTAAAGTTGTGAAAACAGGTTTTGTTAAAGGAACAAAAAAGTATCCTTGGCAAATGCCTAATGCATGGAAACAAAGTAACAAAGATGAACTTGCAAAATACATGCGTGTTACAAGTAAGAAAATAAAAGGTAATAAATGGATTATTTTAAGCCCAGTCCAAGAGAAAACTTTTAAAAACGGCTTTGCTTTTATAGTCAAAAAAGAATCAATTGCAGGTAAAACTCATAAAGTACTATTTCAAGGTAATCCTGAAAACGGTCTAATAATAAATCAATATTTTAAATCTAAAACTTTAACTAATAAGTATAGTGCGTATGAATTTAAAAATATGAAATATAGTAAAATTAATCCACGTTAAAATATTAAACTGTAGTCCCAACTATTTGTGATTACAGTTTTTTTATGAAAAGTTAGGAAGAAATCGTGAAACTACTGTTAACAGGGGATAGCATTATTGCACGCAAAGATGGCTTAAAAGAGCCTCGTATTAATGCAGAGATAAAAGAAAAAATACCAGGCACAAATTTAGTTAATACGGCAGTTTCTGGTATTAACTCAGGAGCATTTTACGCATTATTTCCCGATTTAGTGTTAAAAGTTGAGCGTCGTGACAAATTAATTTTACTCTTGGGAATTAATGACTTGGCCCTGCACAAAAATGTTCCAGTTACACAATTTAGTAAAAATATGTCTCTCATAATTTCCAGCGTAATTTGTTTATATTATCCGCAAAATGTAATTTTGATTTCACCGCCTGCAGTTGATGAGACCAGACAAAAAAAGAGAAACAATCGTGAAATAGCTATTTATACTACAGAATTAATAAAACTAGCCAAAACTTATAATTTGAATTTTATTAACCTATTTCAAGCTATGATTAAACATGGTGACTTAAAGAATCTTTGTCAAGGACAATTGAATGATGGTTTGCATTTTGGAACGGAAGGATACAAGTTATTGTCAGATTTACTATTAAAAGAATTACAAAGTTAAAAAATACTCCTTTATTTTGTTTGCTATAGAGTTACCTCAAAAGCTTATACTATTTATTAATCGGATAAGGGATTTTAAAGAAATTCAGATAATTGTCGGAGCTGTAAAATTAGCCATTTTGATGATCACTTGTTAACTTTTGAAAAAGAAAAATTGGTATATGAAAGGTCAACCGAAATTTAATTCCGTCCAAAAGTCCTCTTAAAATTATGTTTTAGGAAGGCTTTTTATGTTTTACTGAAATAAAATGTTTATAACGATAGCTTGTTTGACCTAATACCTTTTGTTAATATTATTAATAAATTATAAATTAATTAAATCAGCTGTAAAAAACTATTTATTAACTGAATAGTAGTTAAGGAGGGTCAAAATGTACCATTATTTGAAAAAACATGTATTCTCAGTTATAGTAGCTTGTTTATTACTACTGGTTAATTCAGTATTGCAAGTTTTGGCTGCTACCAAAATGGCTGTACTCGCAAATTATCTTATTGCGGGTAAAATTGCCTCCTTTACTAAAATGTTAGTCATTATATTTATGCTCTGGTTTTTAACATTTATCATTTCCTTTTTTGAAAATTATCTTCAAGAAAACGCCACTCAGGATATTCTAAGTGATATTCGCAGTGACATTGTTACCAGTTTAATTAAACTTCCTCAAAATAAATTTAAAGAAAATCCTGTTGATTATTATGAGTCTTACTTACAAAATGATGTCAATTTAATTCAAAAAGAAGGCTTAAATACCTTTTTTCTAATTGTACGTTTTAGCGGTAATGCGATTTTTGCTTTAGCAGCACTATATCTTTATAATTATATTCTTTTTCTTGCTGCAATTATTTTAGTTTTGATAATTGTTTTAGTTCCGCGTTTTTGTAAAAAGTTTCTTACTACCGGAGTTGCTAAGATCTCTCAGGCAAATGAAAAATTTTTAAAATATACGAGCAGTGGTTTGCACGGTTATGATACTTTATATGCCTTTAATGTTCTCAGCGAAATAAAGAAATTAGTAGCTGCTGGTTCACAATCACTAAAAGAGGCGAATGTACATAACACAGTTAGACGTTCAGCTGTTGATATTATAACTGGTGTGATTAATATAGGAATTCAACTGCTTATTTTAGGAATTACTGGGGCACTGCATTTTCAAGGAAAAATCAGCGCCGGAGCTATATTGGCTACGGCCGAATTAGCTACTAAAGTGTTCGACTCAGCAGGTATTATTAACCGTTATTTTGCCCAACTTCTTTCTACATCAAGTATCTTTGCCAAGTTTAATAATTTGAAAGAAGAAAATGAAAATAAGGTTGAAAAATTTGCTAAAACAACTTTTCCAATGGAATTCAGAACTTTGGAATTTCGCAATGTTTCTTTTGCATATCCTCGAGCAAAAGAAGAAATATTGCATAATTTTTCTTTTGTTTTTAAAAAAGGAGATTTTTATAAGCTAAATGGTATTTCGGGACGGGGGAAGTCGACCTTATTGAAGTTAATTACTGGTCAATTAAAACCCAGTCGGGGGAAAATACTGCTTAATGGAGTTGATATTAATACCATACCGCGAAGCATAATTAATTCATTGATTGTTTATATGCCACAAGCAGTTACAATTTTTCCGCGCTCAATTGATTATAATATTTTGCTCGATCGCAGCTATAATAAAAAAATTCTCGACTTAGTAAAGAAAGATTTTAATATTAGCGATGAATGGCAATTCGATTCGCTTTCGGGTGGACAGGAGCAGCGTGTTGCATTGGCCAGGCTGATTGATACTAAAGGTAAAATGATTTTACTTGATGAAAGTTTTTCCAGTATTGATTTGCAAACAGCACAAGAACTATTACAAAAATTACTTAAAAGAGTTGAAACAGTAATAGTAGTTTCCCATCGAAATGAAGAAATTGCTCAGTTCTCTTTTAAAAATTTGTCATTAAATTAGTTTTAAAAGTAAAAAAAGTTACCAGCAAAGTCGGGCTTATTTACTAGTAACTATATTAATTAAAGTTAACATTATATTTACGACCAATAGGTGGAAAAGTTGGCAGTCTCAATGGTGTAGTATGCCACTGGGTGAAAAGCGTAGCACATAATAAAATAAAAGGAACATCTTCAGGTCGTTCAATGTCGCAAATGAGAACTACCCCTTCACTTTGAACAACAGTATTTACTGTTGCGACTTTTTTGATACCAAAGAGAAACTTATAACTTCCCTTTTTGATACTGCCAGAGACTATGTAATTTAATCTAGTAATATAAAAAAGGTTTGCTAATTTATTGTTTAAGCGTTTAACCTTTACTAAGGAATGGTTAATAACATCAATTGTGTAGGAAGAAATAAATCCATTGCCATCGGTATAAAGACGTCCGATTTCTTCACCGTTAACTTTTTTTAAGTACAGAGTATGGTTGGGATTATCTAAATTGCCTTGAATTATATACTGAATTCTATTCTGTTCGTTTGCTACAGGAATTTGACCATATTCCTGTTTTTGAGTTAATTCCAATAAATAGCGCATCTAAGCACCTCTATTCTTTTGCATTATCCTTGATAAATTTTCTTAAAACATAAGCAACTCCATCTTCATTATTTGACTTGGTTTTGACTTGTGCTAAATCTTTTATTGCCGGAACAGCATTGGCCATAGCCACCCCTGTTCCGGCATCTCTAATCATGCTGGCATCATTTAAATTATCGCCAATAGCAGCTACTTCTTCACGTTTAATACCCTTTTGACGTGCATAATCAAGAAGCGCTGGTCCCTTTTGTGCTTTGGCATCATTAATCTCAATATTAGCAGCTGAGCTTGAAGTCACAACAACGTCACCTAAAGCATTGATTTCTTTTTTAGCTTGAGTAAAAGCAGCTTGACCGCGACCATCGAAGGCAATAATTTTCATGATTTCAATCTTGGGATTTGTCAGTAAGTGATCATAATCGTCTACTAAAGTCATGCTAAGCATAGCATCACTACCTGCAGCTGTAGCAACAGCTTTTTTATAATTGACCTTGGGATCAAGTAACATTAAGGAACGAGCCAAATTAACTATTCGCTTACTAGTATCCGTTGAGAAAATCTTTTCAGCAGTGACTAATTCAAAATAAATATTGTTTTCCCTGAGGATTTTTGAAATTAGACTGGCTTTTTTATTTGGCAGTTTGTGCTTAACCTTTAAATTGGCATCTGCATCATAGACTAATGCACCATTAATGTTAATAAAGCCAGTTTTAAGGCCATAATCATGCATAGTTTTACGAGATTGTCGCGGCGCGCGTCCGGTTGCCACTAAAAATTCAATACCATTTTTTTGTGCTGCACGAATCGCAGCGACATTTTTGTCTGATATAGCCATATCACTGTTAAAAAGAGTTCCGTCTAAATCACAAGCTACTAATTTAATCAATGGTAAAATTACTCCTCCTCCAATTTTGCTAGTTAAATGAGTACTTTACATGTTAACATTATGAAGAAAACCTTACCTTTAATTTTTATCAACTTCACATGAAAATTAAAAGAAATTAAAAGTAGTTATTGTCCCAGTTTCATTATTAATTTCATGATAACATAAAAGTTAACGAAAGAGAGGCTGTTTAGGTGATGAAAAAATTTATTGGAAACGACTGGGATGAAATCTTGGCTCCAGTGTTTAACAGTGAAAAGTATCAGCGATTACATGAATTTTTAAAAAAAGAATATGCGACCAAAAAGATTTATCCTGATATGTATCATATTTTTACCGCTTTTAAGTTAACTTCATTTGCAAATACTAAAGTAGTCATTTTGGGACAGGATCCGTATCATAATCCTGGTCAGGCAACAGGGATGAGCTTTTCAGTTAATCCCGGTGTAAAATTGCCACCTTCTCTGCAAAACATTTATAAGGAACTTTATGATGATGTGGGTTGTAGACCCGTTAATCATGGTTATTTAAAAAAATGGGCAGATCAGGGAGTTTTACTATTAAATGCTGTTCTAACTGTCCCTTACGGTCATGCTAACGGTCATCAAGGAAAGGGCTGGGAAGAAGTTACTGATGCCGCAATTAAGGCTTTGAGCGACCGTGGTAAAGTAGTTTTTATACTGTGGGGTCGCTATGCTCAAAATAAAATCGTTTTGATTGACCAAGATAAAAACTTTGTGATTAAATCAGCTCATCCAAGTCCGTATTCCGCAGACAGAGGATTTTTTGGTTCAAGACCTTTTTCACGCTGCAACGAAGCACTAAAAAATTTTAACGAAATTCCCATTGATTGGCAGTTGCCGACCAAAGTTACACAAGCAGATTTAGCATAGGTAGGAAATAAATGAGCGTTTTTGATTTATTAAAAAATAAAGTACAAAAGTCACACAGAAGGTATCAGATTGTTTTTCCTGAAGGAGATGACCTCCGCATTTTAAACGCAGCCAGCAAATTATCTTTAGATAATGTTGTTAAGCCCATTTTATTAGGCAATTCCGCGAAGATAACTAGTTTGGTACAAGAACAAAATTTAACTTTTAGCGAGTTAGTAATAATTGATCCGGCTCACTATGAGAACAAGGCAGCTATGGTGCAGAGCTTTATCAACGCACGAGGGAAAAAAGTTGACCCCACTGAAATAGCAGAAACAGTAAAAGATCCAAATTATTTTGGCACTATGCTCGTTGAAATGGGGCTGGCCGACGGCATGGTATCAGGAGCAACTCATTCGACTGCCGCAACGGTAAGGCCGGCTTTGCAATTGATCCACACCGCTAAAGGCATGAAACGGGTTTCTGGCAGTTTTATTATGGAGCGGCACGATGAAAAATATATCTTTGCTGATTGCGCAATTAATCTAGATCCCGATAGCCAAACTTTAGCTGAAATTGCATATCAGTCAGTTAAGACTGCCCAAATGATTAATATTGATCCTAAAGTTGCATTTTTAAGTTTTTCAACTAAAGGGTCTGCCCAGGCAGATATGGTTACCAAAGTTGAACAAGCTACAGAAATTTTTAAACAACAACATCCAGATATTCCTGCAGATGGTGAGTTACAATTTGATGCTGCTTTTGTGCCTGAAGTAGCTGCTAAAAAAGCTCCAGAATCTGTCATTAAGGGACGAGCAAATATTTTTATTTTTCCTGAATTGCAGTCCGGCAACATTTCTTATAAAATTGCTCAACGTCTAGGTAACTTTGCGGCTATTGGCCCCATCTTGCAGGGATTGCGCAAACCTGTTAATGATCTTTCGCGCGGAGCTAATACTCAAGATGTTTATAACATTGCCGTTTTAACTGCTGCCCAGGCACTAATAAGGGATGAAGAAAATGAAGCTTGAGGTCAATTCTACACAGGAAATGCAACAATTAGGTGCAGTTATAGCTCAAACTGCACAAGCTCATGATTTATTACTGTTAAATGGTGATTTGGGCGCAGGTAAAACCACCTTAACTCAAGGGATTGGTCGGGAACTAGGAATTAAGCGACCGGTCAAAAGTCCTACATTTACAATTGTCCGCGAATATCCTGAGGCCAGATTGCCATTGTATCATATGGATTTTTATCGTTTAGAAGAAGATGATCTATCTTCGATCGATTTGAATGCATATTTGGCTGAACCTGGCATAGTAGTGATTGAATGGCCAGAAATTGTGCAGGAACAATTACCAGAAACTTTTCTAGAAATCACTATTAAGCGTGTTGATGATAGTTGGGATTCGACTAAGCGAATAGTTGAATTTGCGCCCAAAGGCAGTAGGAATAAACAATGGGCAGAAAATATTATAGAAAAAATAAGTTAAAAAATAGGGTCTAAAAGGCCCTACTTTTTTATGTTATATTTGGTAAACCAAGTTTTTCAACGCTTCGTCACCATATTGTTTATCTTGCGCTATTAATATACCAGCACATGCTTCACTATCACTTAATGCATTATGGTGGTGCCATAATTCTACACCAAGGGCATTTGAAACAGTGTCAAGTTTATGGTTAGGTAATTTGGGTTCAAATAACTTGCTGGTGCGTAAAGTATCAATGACAAAATAATGTGGTTCAGGTATGTCATAGCGTGCCAAGCTCTGTCGCATGACATTAGTATCAAAGCGGGCATTATGAGCCGTTACTAACATCCCCGGTTGATATAAATCCTTAATTTTAGGCCAAACTTCAGCCATCGTTGGGGCATCTTTGACATCTGCTGCAGTGATATCGTGAATTTGAATGTTGCGAGCATCAAAAGGCATTTGGGGATTAATTACCGTATAAAAACGATCTATAATTTGATTGTCTCGTACCATCACCAGTGCCAAAGAACAAGCACTCTCTGGATGCCGGTTGGCTGTTTCAAAATCCATCGCGACGAAATTCATATTATCTCCTTTAAATTTTAATTTTAGTATAACATATGATGAAGCAATTAACTGAATGCGGTAAAATAGAAAAAGATTAGACAAAGGGGATTTTTGATTTGAAATTATCAGATTTAACCAAAAATGGCATAGAAATAAAAAGGCAGGTTCCGCTTAGTAAATATACATTTACAAAAACAGGGGGACCAGCTGAATTTCTTGCATTTCCACAAAATGAAAGTGAGCTAAAAAACTTGGTAATTGCCGCACATGATAACAATATTCCCTTGACTATAATAGGAAATGCTTCCAATTTAATAATTCGTGATGGTGGTATCTCAGGTATAGTTCTAATTTTAACCAAAATGAATCAAATTAAAGTTGATAAAAATAAAGTAATTGCTCAAGCGGGAGCGACTATTGTTGATACGGCTTTTACTGCTGCTCATCATGGTCTCAGCGGTATGGAATTTGCAGCTGGAATACCCGGCAGTGTTGGGGGTGCTGTGTTCATGAATGCTGGTGCTTATGGAGGAGAAACTTGTAGCGTTATTGAGAGTGTCAGGGTAATGACCCGTTCTGGTAAGTTTAAAAGTTATTCTCAGTCGGAAATGAAGTTTTCTTACCGTCACTCGTTGGTTCAAGAGAATGGCGACATTGTATTAGAAGCAGTTTTTGCATTAAAAAAATCTGCAAAAAACCGCATTCTGGCGGATATGAATTATTTAAATGCTTTGCGTCAATATAAACAACCATTGGAATACCCTTCTTGTGGCAGTGTTTTTAAACGACCAACCGGTCATTATGTTGGTCCTATGATTATTCAAGCCGGTTTACAAGGAAAACAAATTGGTGGTGCTCAAGACTCTACAAAGCATGCGGGTTTTATAGTGAATAAGGGTAATGCCACTGCAACTGACTATCTTGACCTGATTCATTTGATTCAAGAAAAAATCAAAATAAAATTCGGTCTGGATTTACATACTGAAGTTAGAATCATTGGTAAACCTAATGATTAACCCGAAAAATTATTAAGTTTGTCTATGATAGAAGGGAGCATTTATGCAGAGTAGTGGAGCACACATTTTTACATGGGGTAACCTTTCAATAATTCTTGATGTTCTGATTATTTGGTTTGTCGTTTACCACCTGGTAATTTTGATCAGAGGAACCAAGGCTGTTCAGTTAGCCAAAGGAATTGTCTTGATTTTTATTGTTCGTATCCTTGCTGGCATTTTTCAGTTACACACAACGATTTGGCTTATTGATCAAATAGTTTCATGGTCAGTTGTTGGGATAATAGTAATTTTTCAGCCAGAAATTAGACGAGGTCTCGAACATTTGGGTCGCCTGCCCATTTTTGGTGGTCGAGAAGACAGTGCCCGTGCTGAATCAATTCAGTTTATTAATGAACTTGATAAAGCTATTCAATATATGTCGAAAAGAAGAATAGGTGCATTAATTACTATCCAACAAGAAACTGGCCTAGAGGATTATATCGAAACTGGGATTAAGCTTAACGCTGATGTTACTGGAGAACTATTAATTAATATTTTTATACCTAATACTCCATTACATGATGGTGCAGTCATTATTAATAAGGATCACAAAATTGCAGTGGCGGCAGCTTATTTACCCTTGTCTGATAATAGTATGATTCCTAAGAGACTCGGAACTCGTCACCGTGCAGCTGTTGGTATATCAGAGGTGACTGATGCAATTACCATTGTCGTTTCAGAAGAAACAGGTGGGGTAACGATCACACGTAATGGTCGCTTTTTAGTTGACATGACACGAGATGAATACTTAAAGTATCTTAATGCAGAACTGGTCCCCAAGAAAAGTGGTAACGACAAATGGTATCAAAAAATTATTCGTAAGATATGGAAATGGGGTGCCGATCGATGAAAGAGTTTTGGAAAAAATCATGGTTTATTCGGCTAGTTTCCCTTTTAATTGCTGTGTTACTGGTAATTTATGTTAATTCTACCCAAGAAGGATTTTTGTCTCAGGGACAGACGGATAAAACTAAGCAGACTGCAAATAAAACGCAAACTATTAAAGTTCCCTTACAAGTTTCGGTAGATACAGACAAATTTTATGTTGTGGGTTATCCTGAAAAAGTAAGCGTTACCCTTGAAGGATCCACTGCATTGGTTACCTCAACTATCAATACCCAAAATTTCAGAGCATATATCGATTTAACGAAAAAAAGCATTGGTCAACACAATGTTAAAGTACATGTAAATGGTATTAATAAGCAGATTTCCTATTCTGTTAATCCACGCAGCGTTGAAGTTAATATTCAACGGCGAAAGTCCACAACTATGCCCATACAAATAGAGTATAATAAGAGTGCAGTTGGTGAGGGATATCAGCTTGGACACTCCAGTGTATACCCACAACAAGTAGAGGTTACTGGAGCTCGTTCCGAGGTTGATCAAATTGATCAAATAATTGCCAAAGTTGTTCTACCTAATGGAATCGATCATACTTATGAACGTCAAGTCAGTTTAATAGCTGAAGATCGTAAGGGCAGACAACTTAATGTTGTAATTGATCCAGCTACAGCTAAAGTGACAATCCCAATTACCACATCTAAAAAAGCAGTTAAAATAAAGCTCAAACCTGAACATGAAAAAGTAGATAAGGTGTATTCGCTTACTGTAAAAAATAAGTATGTTACGTTATTTGGTAATGAAAAAGATTTAGCAAAAATAAAAAATCTAGAGGTTCCTGTTGATTTAGGTTCGGTTACTTCTACTACAACTAAGACTATTACTCTAGATTTACCTGATGGTATTGTTAAGTCTAATCCCACGCAAATTGCTGTAGAAGTAAAAGTAGATAATGCAAACGATTCAAAAAATAAAAATAATTAAGATAGAGAGGTTGTTTACTAATGTTAAAATATTTTGGCACTGATGGAGTTCGTGGAGTAGCAAATCAAGACTTGTCTCCAGAATTGGCATTTAAACTGGGTCGTGATGGTGGCTACGTTTTAACTAAAAATAAAGCTAAGGAAGAGCAGGCAAAAGTTTTAGTCTCACGTGATACCAGGATTTCTGGTCAAATGTTGGAATACGCTTTGATATCCGGACTTCTTTCCGTTGGGATTGAAGTTTTAGAAGTTGGTGTAATTACTACCCCTGGTTTGTCATACTTAGTCCGCGCTCAAGGCGCTGATGCCGGTGTTCAAATTTCCGCTTCACATAATCCTGTAGAAGATAACGGTATTAAATTTTTTGGTAGTGATGGTTTGAAATTGTCAGACGAAATGGAAGGCGAAATTGAAAAACTAATTGATGCTCCAGAAGATAATTTGCCTAGACCTTCTGCTAAAGGATTGGGTTCAGTCACTGACTTTCATGAAGGCGGTGCCAAATATTTACAATTTATTGAAAATACTATTCCGGAAGACCTTAGCGGCATCAAAGTCGTTATCGACGGTGCCAATGGTGCTGCCAGCAGCTTGATTTCCCGGTTATTTGCTGATTGTGGGGTTGATTTCACTACTATTGCTACTCATCCTGATGGCTTGAATATTAATGATCATGTTGGCGCTACGCATACTGAAAGGCTGCAGGAAGAAGTTGTTAAGCAGGGTGCGCAACTTGGTCTCGCTTTTGATGGCGATGCTGATCGCTGCATTGCTGTGGACGAAAATGGTCATGAAGTTGATGGGGATCATATCATGTATATTCTCGGAAGCTACATGGAAGATGGCGGTCGACTAAAAAAAGATACCATTGTCACTACTGTAATGAGTAATCTCGGTTTTACCAAAGCATTACAAAGGCGCGGGATTAAAAATGTTCGTACTCAAGTTGGCGACAGGTATGTTTCAGAAGAAATGCGAGCAAACGGTTATAATTTAGGCGGAGAGCAGTCAGGTCATGTTATCATGAGTGACTATCATAATACCGGTGATGGTATGTTGACTGGCTTGCATCTAATGCTAGTAATGAAAAGAACTGGAAAAAGTTTGACAGAATTATTGACTGACTTTAAGGAATATCCCCAATGCTTGGTTAATGTTCCGGTTAAAGATAAAAAATCCTGGAAAAAGCACCAACCAATTATAGATGTCATCAAAGAAGTTGAAAATGAAATGGGTGATGAAGGACGAGTATTAGTACGGCCTTCCGGAACACAGTCGCTTCTGCGTGTAATGGCTGAAGGTCCTACTCAAGAAGAAACAAATGCTTACGTCAAGAGAATAACTGATGTAGTTGAAGCGGAAATGGGAGTATAAATAAATTAGCCCCACTGTTTTTGACCAAAAAGTAGGTAAACAAGAATAAGCTCCCCAAATCTAAGGCGCATTTGGGGAGCTTATTCTATTTTTTTATATCTTTTTCTATACCAGCTGGCGTGACATCAGCTGCTGTATTTATTGGTTTTAAATGATTGCCAAAAGTATATTTAGCAGTCGAAGCTTTCACAAAATTACAGTTTAACACTGATGAAGGTGAATC
>NZ_BPPB01000007.1 GCF_019972835.1 Lactobacillus laiwuensis
CTTTTTGCCGTCTTGCCCGACAGCGTTTATTATCTTACTAAAGCAGCTCGCTTTTGTCAACTGCTTTTGCTCGATTTATGTTGAGCTTGTTATTTGACGTAACTCGCTCAGACACAAGTAATACCTTACTCTTTTTGCATTCATTCGTCAAATTAATCATTTTGTTCGTTATTTAAGTAAAATAGCTTTCGAATTAGTTTTGTCTAATACCTGTTAGACCCATTTCTTTATTTTTTAGACTAGACCAATTAGCTAATTATTCGTAATTCGATTAATTTTGCTATTTACACTGCCCCAAATTTTTATAAAAAAATTTCGCAAGTTTATTCAACTTGCGAAATCACAGTAAACTGCTACTTATTAAATCAGAGTTTCTTCCTTAGTAATCTTTTTCATTCCGTTCATATAAGGAACCAAAACTTCTGGTACATTAACTGTACCATCTTCATTTTGATAGTTTTCTAAAATTGCGGCAACAGTTCTGCCTACTGCCAAACCTGAGCCGTTAAGAGTATGTGCCAAGTGCAGCTTGCCATCTTCATCACGGTAACGAATTTGCGCGCGACGAGCTTGAAAGTCAGTACAGTTAGAGCAACTGGAAATTTCACGATATTTATCTTGAGCTGGCATCCAAACTTCCAAATCATAAGTCTTAGCACTGGTAAAACTAGCATCCCCAGTAGACAAAGCCACAACGTGGTATGGTAAATCAAGTTTTTGCAACAGGTGTTCAGCGTTATGAGTCAGTTTCTCTAATTCATCCCAAGAATCTTCCTGCTTGCAAATTTTAACCATTTCAACTTTTCTAAATTCATGCATTCTAATCAGACCGCGAGTATCACGTCCAGCTGAACCAGCTTCACTCCTAAATGCCGGTGATAATGCAGTAACATTGATTGGTAGCTTATCACCATGAATAATTTCATCACGGAAATAATTAACAAGCGGCACTTCAGCAGTAGGAATCAAAGTTAAGTCCCGTGGCTTGTCAGGATTGTCATTATCAACAATGGTATAAACATCTTCGCGGAACTTAGGGAATTGTCCTGTACCTTGCATTGATTCATCATTAACTAAATATGGTGGAATTATTTCGGTGTAGCCTTCCTTAGTGTTTTCATCAAGGAAAAAGTTAAATACAGCTCGTTCAAGTAAAGCACCGGCACCCTTATAATAGACAAAGCGGGCACCTGAAACTTTAGCACCTCTGTCCCAGTCCAAGATATCAAGATCAGTACCAATATCCCAGTGTGCCTTAGGCTTAAAAGCTAATTTAGTTGGTTCATGCCACTTACGAACTTCTTCATTATAACTTTCATCAGGTCCAATTGGATCAGAATCGTCTGGGAAATTAGGCAGTCTCAGCAAAATATATTCTTGTTTTTCAGTCAATTCAGCAACTTTATCATCAAGTTCCTTAATTTCCTGTCCTACTTCACGCATTTTTTGCACTGCAGCAGAAGCATCTTCTTTATTTCTCTTAATTTCCGCAATTTTCTTTGAAACTGTATTGCGCTCTGCTTTTAGCTGCTCACTGCGGTTCAATTCTTCACGCCGATCGGCATCAATTTTAACCAATTCATCAAGCTCTTCCGGCTTAACACCACGTCTACCAAGTTTATCCTTGGCCCAATCAAGATTCTCGCGAATCACCTTAATATCCAGCATCTTTTAACCTCCACAAAAAAAGCCAACTCATCCCACATGATTGGGACGAATTGGCTCATACATGGCTTCGCGGTACCACCCAGTTTCAGCTAGTATTTAGCTGCACTTCATTAAGTCGGCGATAACGATGCCGCGTGCCGTGTAATTATTAATTACCCACATTAATGGAATCTGGAAACGACATCTATTCGCTTGCACCAAGATGCGAACTCTCTGAATCAGTCTGAGGATTCCGTGTTTGGATATTATTTTAAGCTATTATGCTTTTTTTAGCAAACAATATTTAATGTTTTTATAATTATTTTTGTAAAAAATTTTGCCTACTTTAAATCACTTTTCTTTATTGAACCAATCTGCCTTTTTTAACAAAAAATAATCTTCCCGATATTGAAATAACTTACTTAACTTGCTCATATCGACTGAATAAATATATTTAAAGCCCAGGCGAGTAAGTAAATTTTGTGAACGAAAATTATTTTTAAAAGTGCCGGCCCAAATTTCAGATTGATTGAGCTGTTTAAACGCATAATCTAGAAGTATATTTAAGGCTTCGGTCATATAACCTTGACCAGAAAAATCCTTATCAAGTAAAAAACCAATTTCTTTGGTATGCAATAACTCTTCTTCGCTAGTACCTCTATTATATAGTTCAACTAAGCCGATTAACTCCTGAGAATTTCTAAGGCAAATGCCATAACTATACTTTCTTGCAGCATACTTTCCTGCGGCAACTTCAGCCTCCGCTAAATTTTGATAATGCCCAAAGCCGGCTAAGCGCTGATAATATTGATCTTGCCCCCATTTAAGCAGAGTTGGTGCATCAGATAATTTGAAGGGACGAAAATAAATTCGACTGCTCATTAATTACCTATCAACCTAAGTAGCCAGTCCATACCAAAATCAAGTGCCAGACTGTATGCTGCAATGGTCCAAGGCTTACCTAGGATAATAATCCAAAAATAGGTCCAGAATTTCATGTCAGTTAAACCTGCTAAAAGACATAAAACATCGTCCGGTGCCATTGGCGCAATAATACAAATTGCAAAAAACCAGTTAAACTTACGTTGGTTTTTAGTCCACTTCATATATTTATCAAGAGTTTTTTCAGAAACAATATGAAGAATAAAAGGTCTGCCGTAAAAGCGCGCTAAAAAAAAGTTGATAATTGAACCAATACAGATTCCCACATAATTGTATATAAAACCTGCTATCGGCCCAAAGAAAATGACCCCTCCTAAAAGTGAAACACCACCGGGAATAATAGGAATAACAACCTGAATTATCTGGATTAAAACAAAAATAATCGGCCCAATTATTCTCTTGTTAGCCAAATATGCTTTCATTTTAGCCTGACTGGTAAATATTCCTAATTTATACCAGTATATACATAAAATAATAATGATAATCCCGCTGACAACGGTCAAGATATTAATCAGTCTTCGACTAGCTTTAGCAGACAGATGCATAGCTTACCTCCAATGTTAAGCCTAATTTTACCAAAAAATAAGCATAGTGATTACTATTTAAGTCATTAAATAATAATAATTAAAATATTTTAATTATTTTCCTGAAGTGAAAGCAATTTGGGTTTAAAGCAAAAACTAGCTATTATTACAGTATAATAGATCTAAAAAATATAATTTTGGGGAGGAAAATCGGATGGTAGAAATTATCAATGATGTCACTTATGATGAGCAAAGAAATCTTAAGGTAGATATTTATAAGCCGGACAACAATAGTTTTAGTGATAAAATACTGCTGTTTTGGCATGGTGGAGGCTGGTTTCGGGGAGATAAAAACAGTTTTAAAGACTTATGCCAAAATATTTCCGATAGAGGTTTTACTGTTTTTGCCCCTAATTATTCTCTTGCGCCACAATACCCTTTTCCAGCAGCACATCAAGACAGCATTAACTTTGTCAAATGGCTAATGCAAAGTGAGTTTGTAATTAATAAAAAGCCCCACATTACTCAAATTGGTGCCAGCAGTGGTGGCACAATGGCGCTGAATATTGCGGGTAAATATGGCTTTCCAACAGTAACATGGTCTGCTCCTGTCAGTTATTCTGCCTGGATAAAAGACCATACAGAAGTTACCCCTGCGGTTGATGGTCGAAAAGAACTGGGCTTATCTGATTTACACGATATCAATAATGCTTTTTATAAATATTTTACTTTAGCATATGCCGGTTCTGAAGATGAAAAGGTATTAAAAAAGATTGATGCTGATTCATATGATTACAGCAATTTACAGCAATTATTAATGATCAATTCTGCAGATGAATTATCTCCTATTAATTATTTACTTAATTTTATTAACTTTTTAGCAAAAAATAATCATGCCGTTGACCTAAAATTAATAGCGGGTAAGCGACATGCAATGACTTATGCCAATCAGTATTTAGAGGAATCATTAACTTATCTTTTAAATGCAATAAAATAATCTTAACTTTTACTTACTAATTATTAGTAAAATATTCTGTATGTGCTATAATGATTAATGAAAACGGTTTATATTGATTTTGAGAAAAATCTATCCTGATTAAAATTTAAGGAGATAATATTATGGCTAAATATCAATCTATTAATCCATATACTAATGAAACTTTTGCCAGCTATGACAATCCTACAGCTGAACAAATCGAGGATGCTCTAAACTTGACCGATGCACTTTACAAAAAGTGGCGCCATGAAGGCCCTGAAACCCGAACCGCAACGTTGCATAAAGTTGCAGACGGTTTACGTGAGCATAAAAAAGAAATGGCAGAGATCATGACTCGCGAAATGGGTAAAATGATTGGAGAATCTGAAGGTGAAGTCGATCTTTGTGCTTCTATTTGCGATTACTTTGCCGACAAAGGGCCTGAATTGTTAAAACCTGAGCCAATTGATTCCAAATTGGGTGATGCATATTACCTAAAGCAGGCTACTGGCGTTGTAATGGCATGTGAGCCTTGGAATTTCCCACTTTATCAAGTAATCAGAGTATTTGCACCAAACTTTATTGTTGGTAATCCTATTATTCTGAAGCACGCCCACAATGTTCCCGGTTCTGCAGCATTGATTGCTAAAATTATTAAACAGGCAGGTGCCCCTGAGGGCAGCTTGATTAATATGTATCCAAGCTACGATCAACTTGATCAAATGATTGCCGATCCTAGAATTCAGGGCGTAGCGTTGACTGGTTCAGAACGTGGTGGTTCTTCGGTTGCTGAAAATGCTGGTAAAAATCTGAAGAAGTCGACCATGGAACTTGGTGGTAATGATGCCTTCATTATCCTTGACGACGCTGATCCTGAAGTTTTAAAGCAGGCGCTTAGTTCAGCCAGAACTTATAATGACGGCCAAGTATGTACTTCTTCTAAGCGTATTATTGTCGTTAAGTCCCGCTATGACGAAACGCTGCAAGAATTAAAGAAGGTCTTTTCTAGTTTGAAGCCAGGAGATCCGCTTGATCCAAGTACTAGCTTGCCACCAATGAACTCACAAGGTGCAAAGGAAAAACTGACTAAGCAAGTAAATGGCGCTATTGCAGCAGGGGCAAAAGTGTTCTACCAATATCCTGAAATTGATTCAGATGGTGCCTTCTTCCGCCCAACTATTCTGACCAATGTTGATCGTGACAATCCTGCATTTGACCAAGAGTTCTTTGGCCCAGTTGCTATCGTTTACGAAGTAGAAGATGAAGATGCTGCTATTGCTTTAGCTAACGATTCCAGTTACGGTCTAGGTTCTTCTGTTATCAGTTCCAACATCAAGCGTGCTCAGAATGTAGCTGCGCAAATTGAAACTGGTATGAGCGTAATCAACGGCACATGGATCAGTTCTGCTGAATTACCATTCGGTGGTGTAAAGAAATCAGGCTATGGTCGTGAGCTTAGCGACCTAGGTTTGATGGCTTTCGTTAACCAACATTTAGTAATTTCTATGCCAACCAAATAACTTATCATTAAGATATAAACTAAAAAGCTGATAAACTGCGTTACTAAATAAGAACGCTGATTTATCAGCTTTTTTTATTATTGCTTTTGACGGTGGCGGAATAAATTATACCCTGTGAGTCCTGTCGTCATCACGCTAGCCAAAATTAAGAAATAAGTTGAAGCGCCTATTGAAACTGCGTACAAAAGTAGTTGACTGGTAATACTGTGTAAAATGCCGCGATTAGAAAGCGAACTATTAGACATTCTATAAATAATGTAAATTAAAAAGACAGTTTCAACCAAAGAAAGTAAAAATGCAATGGCCCTGCTCTTTTTAGTATCCCTCATAGTATGATAAATAATAAATAGCGGAATTAGAACTATGATTAACCAAATTACACAAAGCACAATACCTGAAAGCAATGTCGCATTTGAAGAAAAAAGCCTGCCAGCAAGCCCAAAAGTTACACGAGTAATGGACATTTTTTGGCCATAAGTCACGTCTAAAACAGATGCACCAGAACCAGTAAATAAAACTATTAGATTTATTACTGCCATTAGTACTACTAAAAGTTGCACATAGGAAAAATGTTTTTTCTTGTTGATAGCTGTTTTTTCAGCAGAACTTCTTTGAGCTAACCTGCTTTTAGCTTTCACTTTTTCTTTTGATTCAGCTACGTCATTAAACATATTGGATCCGAGTTGATTTATTTTTTGTGTTAAGCGCTCATCCGCGGTATAGCGATCAATTTTTTCTTGACGGCTACACACAAAGTAAAGCCAGACAAGTAATGCAAAAAAGCAAATCCAACCAAAGCTGCGGGAAAAACTCATGAGAATTAGTAAAGCAATTCCCAATAGAAAAACAATCATACTATTGACATGAATCCATTGCAGCATTCGTTCGATAACCGAATTTTGTTTTTCTGGATAAAATTCTTGCCGGTATACCTTGCGACTGGCTATTTTTTTACCGGTCTCTTCATCTTCAAAGTTAGCCTGTTGGTGTTGATCCGTGAAAAAAGTCTCACGGTATTTTTGTAAATCAAACTGGCAATTGGGACAGGTAACATCCTCGTCAGAGACAGGACGACCACAATTTGGACAAGTAGTCATAAGAAACTTCCTTTAAACAATAATTATTAATAGCTTAATCATAAAACAAAAATAGCGCTAAGGAAAATTCTTTATCACTATTTTAATACAGTCTTTTACTGTAATTCTTGAATTCGTGCCTTAACTTGCTTTATTTCAGAAATTGAAGCCCGCGAATCAAGCATTAATTGATCGAGCTTAAATTTAAGTAACTCTAATTCATTATTGTTGCCTTTTTTGGACTGCTTCTTTTGGGCAGTTGATGTGATTAACTGACTATTCTTAATTTGCCATTTAGGAACTTCAAGTTGCTTGATAAATTCCTGATCGTGCGAGACGAGAATCATGGCAAAGGGATAAGCGGTGACAAATTCGGCCAGTGCATTAACCGATGCAATATCTAAAAAGTTAGTCGGTTCATCCAGCAGCAATAAATTATATTGGCCTGTTAGTATCTTAGCTAAATTAAAACACACTAGCTGGCCACCACTAATATCACTTATTTTGTGCTCACCGTATTGGCGCAAATGCAAATCGCCTAAGACCTGCATAGTCGAACTATCATCGAAGATACTGGTGGCAAAAAGAGAATCTAATAAGGTTTTATCTGTTTGGCTCGCAACTATGTTTTGGTTAAAATAACCTATTTTCAATTTAGGATTATAAAAGCCGGTTAATTGTTTATTCTTGATTTTTTTCAGAAAAACAGTCTTGCCACTCCCGTTTTGCCCAATTAAAACTACTTTTGAGCCATAAGCAAGATTTACTTCCTGCGTAATGTTAAATAGCTTTTGACCATATGCATTAATTGGTTGTTTTTCCAACCGTAATGCCTTGCTTTTAGGAGAAATCGACAAATCAGTTATTGCATTGTTGCCATTTTTTAAGGTAATCGCATGATGCATTTGCGGCTTCTTTATTTCTGCTTTTTCCTTATTGATGCGGTTAGCGAGATTCTTACTAGCTCTTATAACATTATTTGCAGTTTTTTGTTTTCCCAGCGACTTTGACCGCCAATCAGAAGAAGAAAGTCCCTTTTTATTATGAGAAAAAGTTTTGGCCTTATTAACATGCTGATGATAACTTTTAGTAAGTTGCTCAAGGTGCTTTTTCTTTTGCTCATAAATCGTTTCTGCCCGTTTTCGCTGATCTTCGCTAAAGTTGCGAAACTCTTCATAAGTCCCTGAGAAATTGTGTACTTCTTTATTTTGAATATACCAGATTGAATCACAAACTTTGTTCAAAAAATTCTGGTCATGACTGATAATTAAACAGGCAATTTTGCTTTTATTTATTAATTTTATTAACCATTGTTGCTGCGTAATATCCAAATTAGATGTGGGTTCGTCCAAAAGCAGCAAACCGTTAGGCATATTTTTTAGTTGGGCGATGGCCTTACTGAGAGCCAGTTTTTCCCTTTGTCCACCGCTCTTATCCCCAGCATCAAGCAGTTGCGGAACATAGGCAAAATTACAATTATTAGCAACTACACCTTTAATGGTAAATAAATCCGTAAATTTTTCTTGAGCAAGTATCCGCATTAAAGTTGTTTTACCAGCACCGTTGTTGCCAACTAAGCCAATTTTTTGCCCAGAATTGATGCTCAAATTTGAGACTGTCAGCAGTTTAGAAGCTGCCACGCCAATTTGTAAATAATCTATTTTAATTAATTCCACTATCAAACCTCAACGTGCACGCAAAATACACTAAATAAGCTGCAATTCATTGAATTGCTAAAATTACTCTATCTGCTAAAGTGAATCGCTCTAGGTTGAGTTAAAAATTAAAAAGTGGTAATTGATTTAAAACTACAGCTAGAGCTTATTGATTATTTACTTGTCTTGACATGCCAGTATTCCTTACTTTCTACTTAAAATTTAATTAAAAGCATTATACTATAATGAACAATCTTTTGTAAACCAGTCAAGAAGTGCGTTAAGCAAAAAAAGGCTGAAATCCTCTAAACGAGAATTTCAACCTTTTAATTAAGTTCAATTAATTTTTAGCACGCTTATTCTTATGCCAATGGACACCTTCATAGGTCAACTTGACAGCAGCTGACAAGGTAATCGGCATAATAAAGACCAAGATTATCAGTCCGATAATCACTGCCAAGGCCACTTCAATCAGAGTTGGAATCCCTGAAGGGATTAGCGCAGCAAAAGTACCACCTAAAATGATAGCAGCTGAAACTACAACTGTGCCGATAATGCCACAGGCCTTGAGCATTCTTTGACTTGGCTTACCGTCTTCAAGTTCACGATAGCGAGTCATTAAGAAGATACTGTAGTCAACGCCCAGGGCAATTAACATGATGAAGCCGAAGAATGGCGTGTTCCAAGTTAGCATAGTTTTGCCTAATGCTGCTTTTACTACCCATTCCGTAATTGATAATGAACAGAAGTAAGCAATCAGTAGTGTACCCAAGATATAAACTGGTTGCAAAAGTGAACGAGTTACAAAAATCAGCGCAATGCCAATTCCAATTAACATGATGGCAGCAGTTCTAATAAAGTCTCTGTTGGCAATATCTTTGATGTCAGCAATGTTAGAACTTTCTCCGCCCATTGCTACTGTGGCTTTTTTGAGCCTGGTTCCTGCTAAGGACTTTTTAGCCATCAAACTCAGATCCTGCGCCTTCTTGGTTGCTTTAAGGCTACTTGGATTTGACTTAAAGACAATCATCAGCATGGCTGACTTCTT
Organism: Lactobacillus laiwuensis; assembly: GCF_019972835.1. Taxonomy (GTDB): domain Bacteria; phylum Bacillota; class Bacilli; order Lactobacillales; family Lactobacillaceae; genus Lactobacillus; species Lactobacillus laiwuensis. Next base: position 9,389 of record NZ_BPPB01000007.1, read on the forward strand.
GTCAGGACTCAAGTAATTCTTAATCGAAGTTTGGAAAGTATCGTTTTTAATAAATTCCTTTGGGATATAGAAAGTATCTGCGGCTGAGGAGCTTGCTAACCCATTAAGATAGGCTGCACCTTGTCCAAGTCCACTATTAACTTCATCTACCCCATTAGTAATCTTTGGCGTACTTGAAGCTAACTTGCCGGCACCTGAATTAAGTTGGCCAACACTGGAATTTAATTGACCGATACCTGAACTTAATTGACCTGTACTGGAATTAACCTGACCAATACCAGAGCTTAATTGACCAGCGCTGGAATTGAGTTGACCAATGCCGCCATTTAGAGTAGAAGCTCCACTATTTAATTGACCAGAAGCAGTGGCTAATCTGCCGACACCAGATTGCAGTTGACCCATTTGACCAGATACATCTGGCATTGATGCGGAAGCTTCTGCCCAGGATTTTTCTAAAGCAGCACCAGCAGCTTGCATGGCAGCCATCTTCTGTTGTTGAGTTAAACCGGGTATACTGTTAATACTCTTTGATAGGTTAGCTTTATAGCTCTTTTCTAAAGCAGCCTTAGTATTTTTCTGCGCATTTGCGATACCAGCACTGCCACTTGCCAATTGCGAATTCAACTGATTAAGGCCACTGGTCATTTGCTGGGTTCCGCTCTGCAGACGGCTTGCACCACCTTGCAGTTGCCCAGTACCGTTTTGCAATTGGCTGGCACCATTTTGCAGCTTACCCGTACCAGCTTGCAATTTGCTGGCGCCATCTTGGAGTTGACTAGTACCATTTTGCAACTGACTAGTTCCGTCAGCCAACTTGCTTGCACCCGCAGTAACTTTTTGGCTTGCCTTGCTTAATTTACCTAAACCGGCACGTGCTTGATCAACACCTTGGTTAACTGTATTAAGCTGGTTATTGACGTAAAGCTGATCGATGCTTTCACCATAAGGCTGAGTTACAGAAGTGACGAAAGCCACATCTCCAGATGCCTGGAGTTGTCTGGTTAATTGATCAATCAGACGTAAGTCGGCTTCATTATCAAGTTTGTGATCACTCTTAATATAAAGTGTAGAAGGTTCAGCCATCCCTTTTGAAAAGTGATCTTCAACAACTAGCATCCCTGCTTTAGCTGAAGTACTATTATCAATCTCATCAGTGTCATCATAATTCAAGTGACCGGTATACATCAGACCAAAAGGAAGCACAACCACAGCCAGTACAATTAAGTAAATAATTGGGTGAGCAAGTGTCGCTTTGGAAATACCATGCCATAATTTATCTTCATGCTCACCAGTAAACTTTTTCACCGGCCAGAACATTTTTTCTCCCAAAACAGCCATGAAGAAAGGATTGAGTGTCAGCAGCACTATTAATAAAACTGCTACGCCGACCGCAACACCAACTGCTGAGCGATAAATGGAAAAGTTAGCCAAACTCAGTGCCGAAAATCCGATTAAGATTGAAGAACCGGAATACAAAATGGTTTTACCAGCCACCTTCAAGGCACTGTTCATCGCTTCGTAGCGGCCCATTCCTTTACCCAGATCCTCTTTAAATTTATCATACAAGAGAATGTTATAGTCCGTACCAATTCCGAACAACACAATAATCATAAAGACTTGTGTAAAGTTGGAAAACGGGAAGTTCTGGTATTTAACTAAGTTAGTAACAATCGCAAATGATGTGATGAAGGAAACTCCAACAGTCAGTAATGAAATTAGGGGCACTATTGGCGACCTGAAGACAATTACTAACACGATGAAAATAAAGATAACGGTAATTACTTCCGTTTTCTTAATTCCCTCTTGAATAGCATTTGAGAAGGCATTTTGTAAAACATCAGCACCAGTAACATAAGTCCTGATGCCGGCAGTTTTGACTGCTTTATTCAACTCATCCTCAACATCATTAACCGGTCCGTGCTTTTTAGCCACATTCAACTGCATTATCCAAGTTGTATTATCCTTTGACTGCAGCTTTTTCTTAGTAGCAATATTATCATCTGGGCCTAAAACCATTTTAATGCCATACTGATCTTGCTTATCTTTAAGTCTGTCAATAGTTTCATTAATGGCATTCTTATCATCAGATGTCAATTTGCCTTTTTGCTTATTAAAGACCACCGCAATCTGATAGGTATCTTTTTGTTTAGGACCCCAATCATTTTGAATTGATTTTGCAACTTCACTTTGAACGTCAGACGGTAAGGAAATATTTGAGTGCTCACGGGTTAACCCTGTAACGTCCGGCAAAGCCACAAAAGAAATGATTAAAATTAAAATCCATGCAATTAACGAGAAAATATGATTTTTTACTAGTTTATGCACTCTGATTTTCCTTTCTATTTTTTTGCAATAATTTATTGGGCTGAACCAATTGAATAATTAATTCATGATAACCCTGGTCAGCCTCTTCACTAGTTTCTTCTGTAAAAGAATCTGATACATCTAGGAAAACGTATCCTAATACTGCCCCAATTAAGGAATGGAGCGAAACCGTGCTGTCACTTCTCAAATTTAGTTTGTCAGCCAAAGCTATTATCTTTAAAATTTCTTGGGTAATAGCATCATCTCTTTGGTATTCATTCAGATGATAGAGAATACTAATTAATGCAGGATCGTCCAAAATAAAATCACGAACGATATCCGCAAACTTAAGTAAAGCCTCTTCACCTGAAATTCCAATCAAATTATCAACTAATTTTTTACCTAAAATTTTAATTCTGCTTGCACCGACAAGCGACAACAGTTGCTTTCGACCTGAAACGTAATGATAAAGTGACTGTGAACGAACGCCTAACTCTTTGGCTAGGTTCGGCAGAGTGGTCGCGGAAAGTCCCTTTCGTCCAATCAGCTCCGTCGCCTTCGCAATCACCTTATCCAAATCAAGGTTTCTTTTTCTAACCAATTTCACCCCTCCTTCTGACAGCATACTGAATAATATAGCACTACAATATGAAGAATACAATCTACAAGCTGTAAATTATTTTAAAATAATAAAAAAGCCCTAAAATATAGTTCTTATTAGGACCTAAAATTTAAGATTTGGTAAAGTATACGTCAAAAATGTTATTTAAAAAAGCTATTGACTGCCTTTCCCAGTTTAACAAAATTATGATCATTATTGCTCCAAACGCTGACGCAATAGGCATTACCATTAGATTGGACAAGTGCAACATTCGCTTTACCATCTCCAATGCCATATATCAGGCCTCTAGTATTACGAACAATTTTGGGTTTGGTCTTGACAGAACTTAGTGCTCCTAAAACTTGATTAGAATATTGTCTGCTTAAAATTTGATCATGGTACAAACTTACCATAATTTTGTTCAAATCATTTGCTGTGGTTAAAGCTGCTGGTTTGGCTGAAAATTTACCTTTAATTGTAGTATCATGTACCCCGGTTTTCTTAATAATAGAATTAACGGTAGCGGGTTTAACTGTGCGCAGCAAAGCATTAGCTGCAGTCTTGTCACCTTGCATCATCAGCTGCTTCAAATAAGCTGCATTATACGCAATTCCCTTTTGCAGGACCTTTTCACCCTTAACGTGATCTGCTTTTTTGATCTTAATTGCTTTTGTGGAAACAAGCTTCCCATGTTGTTCTTGATAAGTCAAAGCAACGAGTAGAAATAGACGACTAATAGTATTTACTCCGTGTCGTTGACTGGTGTTAGAAACACGGGCATATTTATTATTATTCAGGTCTTGAACACAAACTTGATAGCTCTGATCCTTCCCCATTACTTGTATGATTTTTTCTGCCCATTTTTGCTCACTCCCAGAAGCAATTTTAATGTGATTGGGATATTCCACAGTCGCAACTTTTGGTTCACGTACAGTACTTTTTCCCTTTTTATTTTTGACAACCTGCTCCTGTCCTTGACCGACAATTTTCAAACTGCTGTTTTCTACTTTTTTTAGATTAACAGAATAGAGCATAAAAGCAATCAGAGCCGTAATTAATGAGCCTAGCAAAACTTTATTTTTCATTTACTTGCCTCAATTTAAAAGAAATGATGTCGTTTCATTAATACAATCAGCCATACCATCAAAAAAACGGTAACTACAATGATAGCAATCCAGTCAGACGAGCTATGGCCAACCGGGAGACTGACATTCATCCCGTAAAAACCGGTTAAAATAGTAGGAATAGTTAAAACCAAAGACCAAACTGTGAGGAACTTCATCGTATCGTTCAAGTTATTGTTCATCATATTATTTGAAGTTGCAGACAAAGTTTGGGTTACCTGTTGCGAAATTTTCACCATTTCTGCCGATTGGTTTGACTCAATTAAAACATCATCAAGACGTTCACGCCCCGGCTTGGTAAAATCCAATTTAGACATTTTTAAACTGTGCAGCATCATTAAGTTAGTCTGAATAGAGCTAGACAAATACACCAGACTCTTCTCAATGTTCGACAGCTCTACTAAATCCTTGTTATTAATGTCACCAGAAAGCTTTTGATCTAAACTATTGCGTTCTGCATCAAGTTGAGTAACCGCTCGTTGAAAATACTGCGAAGAATACAGTAAAAACTTCATTAAAAGTTCAGTAACATCTTGCGCCAAGGATAGTTCCCGTCTAGTAGTCGTGTCATTAAACTCATCAAATACATAACTAGTTGATTGCGTATGAAAAGTAAAAATGTTTTCCCCCGATATTAAAAAAGTTACTGGGTGAGCCGTAAAATGCTTGATGGTTTTAGTTGGCCAAATAGGTACATCATAAACCAGCAAATTGATATGCGTATGCGTATCATAATCATAGTGGGGTCGTTCATGTCGGTCTGAAATATAGGTAATCATGTCAGGAGTAAAATGAAAATCTATTTGCAGCTTATTACTGTCTTCTTCACTCAAATTGCTGATATCATACCATTTATAATTAGTTTCTACTGGAAACTTTTGTTCTTTGATCACATTTTCACCCCTGGCCACTATATTTAGCTAGTGCTGCCACCAGCTTTGTTATGCCATTATTATCTTAACATTGAAGAGAAAAACGACAAATAAAAAAACAGGTCAAGACCTGTTTTTTAAATTTTTTATCACATTTCTATTGTTTCCAAGCTGCATCAAATTTATTTTTACCTGTTGTAATGGCTTTTTCAACATTACGGTTCTTTTGTGCAGCAGATAAGATTGACTGCATAATTGGGGTTAATTGACTAAATGTAGCACTAGAGTCCTTAATTACAGGAACACTGTATAGTGAGTTGGCATTAAGAATGTCTTCCAATTTGGCCGGCAGTTTAAAATCTTTATTCGACTTATATTCGTCAGATTTTGTAGCACTTTCATTAACCGGAATATAGCCGGTTTCTTTAGCCCACTTAATTTGACTATCTTTAGAAGAAAGATATTTCATAAATTTGAAAGCAGCAGCTTTCTGCATCGCACTTGCGTGGCTAAACATATAAATATCAGTACCTTGTGACATAGTGTATTTGCTTGGCCGAGCTGCAACCTCATAAGTGAAACCCTTTTTAGCAGCCTGTTTAATCCAGGTTTCAGTTGAAGAAGAGGTTACAAACATAGCTAGTTTTTTGTTAGTAAATGGAATATACAGGTATTTATCAGAGCCAGGCATTCTAAAGTAGCCCGACTTTTCACCGTCGATAAAGTAGTTGAGCAGTTTTCTGGATTTTGCACCGGTAAAATCAATTTTACTAGAGAAATTCTCGCCTTGATTCTTCATTCCTAAAACATAGTAGTTGTCTAAGTCATCAAAGCCGGCACCAACTACTTGATGGTTACTCTTTTGATAAATAGTCTGAGCAGCTTTTTTAACCTCAGCCATCGTTGCAGGGACTTTGGTTATGCCATACTCCTTAAACATCTTTGGGTTATAAATTAAAACCTCGATTGACTTGTTAAACGGAATACCGTATTGAGTGCCTTTAATTTGGGCACTGTTCAACATATCCTGTTTAATGCCTGATGCGGCAACGCTGCCCCAACCGACATCTTTATTATTAATGTATGGCTTAAGGTCTACCAGCATCTTATTCTTGGCTGCACTCTCAAGCCAACCCGGATATGCCTGAGTGATCGTTGGCAAATTCTTAGGTGATTGTAAAGTTGAAGTAATTTTTGATTGCAGATTATCATAATCACCTTGTTGCTCAAGCTTAATCTTAATTTTAGGATTTTTATTCTCAAAGTCCTGAGCTAAACTTTTCAGAGTTTTTTCCTGAGCACCCTGCATCCCGTGCCAAAAGACAACTGTGGTTTTCTTAGTTACTTTAGGAATTTTGCTTGAACTTGATGACGATGAATTACTGTTATTTGAACAAGCAGCAGTTCCAACTAAAGCCAAGCCCGCGACTGCTAGAGCCGCCAGCTTTTTACCGAAATTCATAATATTATTTTTTCCTCCAGAACATTTTTACGCGCTCACTAGTGATACTGTGAGCATTAATTCCCATTAATTGTATAGCAAATATAGATTAATTACAATAAATTAACCAAAAAAAATTCGGCTTTATTTGTATATTTTACTTTATTTAATTATATAGTTCACCACATTACGAACATTTATCAGGTAGTTACTCTCTTGCTTTTATTGCGGACAAAAAAAAGCTTGCCGTAAAAAGACAAGCTTTATGATAAAAATTGCTATTTAGTTTTTATTGTTTCCAAGCAGCATCAAATTTTGTTTTACCTGCTTTAATTGCATCATTAACATTTTGCTTCTTTTGTGCAGCAGCTAAAATGGTTTGCATAATTGGATTTAAACTGCCATATGCTGCACCGGCATCCTTAATAATTGGGACACTGTAAAGGTTTGCCATTGCATCTTCAAGTTTGGCTGGCAATTTCAACTTCTTGGTATCCTTGTACTCAGCAGAATCAGCGGCAGCTTGATTAACTGGAACATAGCCAGTTGCATTAGCCCATGTAAGTTGACTAGCTTTTGAAGTTAGGAACTTGATGTAGGTAAATGCAGCGGATTTTTGATCAGCTGAAGCATGCTTAAACATGTAAATGTCAGTACCTTGTGACATGGTGTATTTACCAGGACGAGGAGCAACATCATAAGTAAACTTGTTGCCTACACCTTGCTTAACAAACCCTTCACCTGCAGAAGTACCAATGTACATTGCTACCTTTTGGTTAGCAAATGGACCAGACAGATAGTGTTCTGAACCAGCTACTCTAAAGTAACCGTCTTTGATTCCATCTGCATAAAAATTAATAACTTTCTTCGAAGTGTCGCCAGCAAAGTCAATTTTACTTGAGAAGTCAACGCCTTCGTTCTTCATGCCTAAAGTGTAGTAGTTTGATAATGAGTCAAAACCTGCTCCAACGACTTTATGATTACTCTTTTTGTAGATAATTTGAGAATCTTTCTTCAGTTCATCCATAGTGGCTGGGGCTTTTTTAATACCGTATTTCTTTAATAAATCTGCATTATAGGTCAAAACTTCGATTGACTTGTTAAAAGGAATACCGTATTGTTTGCCATTAATCTTAGCACCATCGAGAAGTGCACTCTTGATATTAGAAGCTTCACTGCTGCCCCAACCAACTTCTTTACTATTAATGTATGGCTTTAAATCAACCAGCATGTTTTTGTTGGCAGCATTAAAGAGCCAGTCAGGATATGCCTGAGTAATAGTTGGCAAGTTATTAGGCGATTGCAAAGTTGAATTGATTTTGGCTTGTAAGTCATTATAAGCTCCCTGATTTTCCAACTTAACCTTGATCTTAGGATTTTTACTTTCAAATTCCTGTGTCAATTTCTTTAAAGTAGATTGTTGCACACCTGTCATACCATGCCAAAAGACAATATTAGTTGTCTTTTTGACTTTAGCAATTTTTTCTGAACTTGAAGATGAGGAAGAATTAGAATTGCTTCCGCCATTTGAACAAGCTGCAGTACCAACAAGAGTTAAACCAACAGCAAACGCAGTGGCCAACTTTTTACTAAACTTCATTTGGTTAAACCTCCCAAATATAAAAACTAAACAACATTTTTATGATTAATCAAAACGCAATTGTTTGGTTACGTTTTGGTAAAATCCTGTTACCATAAGGGTTTTCCACCAGCTCCGGATGCAATGTGTGCACAGGAATTAGTGTTGGTGGTTGAACCCAAGCAATAATTTGTTTTAGTTCTTGCTCGTCAGCGTGACCAGAACAACGCAACATTTGAACTTCAATATTTTGCTTCTCCAACTTTTGCAAAAATGGCTGATAGGCTGGATCAAAATCTCCTAATGGCTCAGCATTTGAATGAATATACAAGCCTCCTTTTTGCAAATGGTCAAAATCAGCAACTGCTTGCCAGAGGAATTCGTGATCATCATTTAGCAGCTCATCGTACTGAACAGCCAGTTCTGGTTTCAGATCAGCGAATTTTTGCTCCCCTGGCAAGTAGTAATACGGCAAATCCTGATTAATGCTTTCCTTGAGCAGATGAGCTCTTGCGGCATGTAAAACAACTCGGTGCGGTGAATCAGAAATAATGCGCAATAGCCGTTCTACATTGGTCGGATAAGTATTGAAAGTGATTTGCCGCTTAGGGTTGTCATTTTGCAATTGTACAAATTTGGCAGTCAGTTCATCCTCATTTTTAGGGCCGGTAAATTCTGCGCTATTTTCGTCATGCTTTTCTTCCGGCCAGGAAAAGCCGGTTGCTTCAGTAATTAAAACATCACAGTCTTTGGCTGCTGCCAAAAAATTTTTAACCCAGTCAGGATGATACCCGTGAAGACGAATATCGCCAGTATAGGCAATTGCTAAATCGGGTGTCCTAACTATCAGGCCAGTGGCACCATACGCATCGTGGTCACTGGGCCAAACAGTCATCGTAATATCGCCTACTTTTATTGGTTTTTGATACTCGGCTGCAATAATTGGGCGAGTATAGCTCGGCTCATGACCTGCAGCCGGCAGCAGAAAGTCGCCTTTTTCGTTTAAAGCAGGCAGCATCTTAGCTGTTATCGGCCCTGCATATAAAGGTATTTCTGGGGCCAAAAAATTCATGGCTTTGCTGTGATCCAGATGAAGGTGCGAAATATAAGCAGCCGCGTGTTCCCAGCGTTCATGATCAAGCGGCTTACCAGTTAGCTCAGGATCATAAAAATTAGGCACATCCCCAATTAACTGGTTATCAACTAAAGTCTGGTATTTTTCATCAGGTAGATTCAATTCCGGTCTGTAGACTTCACCCAAGTCAAACAGGACATGAGACTTGTTATAAGCTACTTCAATCATTGGCCCACCAATGGTATTTAAACCGTTGTAAAAAGTGATGGTAGTTTTAGCCTTTAAGGTCATTGCGCACTACCCCCTTGATGATTTGCTTTCTAAAGATTAAGTACAAGATTAAAATTGGTAAAACAGTTAAAGTTGCAGCAGCTAATTGCAATTGCGTCTCACTGCCGGCGTCAGAAGCAAAGGCTGACAAACCATTATTTAGAAGGCGCATCGTGTCTTCATTGGTAACCAGCAGAGGCCAGAGAAATGAATTCCAACCAGAGATAAAACTTAAAAGACCAACTGTAAACAAGCCACCCTTTGACATTGGTACTAAAATTTTCCAAATGTAGTCCCAATCGCTGGCACCGTCAATCATAGCTGCTTTATAAATCGTATCCGAAATTGAACCAAAGTAGCTCTGCAAGTAATACATGTAGAAAATGGAAGTCAAGAACGGCAAAACCAAGCCTACATAAGTGTTAAGTAAACCCATATGAGCAATTGTATTGTAGTTAGTAAAAATAATTGCTTCACCGGGTACCATCAATAGTGATAAAAGCACCATTTGAATTAAGCCCTTGCCCTTAAAGCGCAGGTTAACCATGGCAAAAGCGCCAAGCAATGAGTTAAACAGACTGACAATCGTAGTCACGCTGGCTGTTAAAACCGTGTTGAAAAAGTAGCGCCCAAATGGTGCACGAGCGAATACTTTGGCGTAGTTAGACCACTCAAAATGGTGGGGAATTAGTGTCGGCGGAATCGAAGTGGTTTCCTGAAAACTCATTAAGCCGCCCAAAATCATATATATGAATGGAAAAACGGTAATAACGGCAAAGAGAAATAAGATAATGTAGCTGAATAAGACTCCTAAACGAATTCGTTTCATTTAATTTTCTCCTATCTTCTTCATCATTTTCCGTTGCAAGAATGTCGCAAATAAAATAATCAGGAACAAAATTACGGTTGCAGCCATGGCAACTCCGGGAGTACCGACGATTTGAAACTTATTGTAAATGTAGAACACTGCGGTTGTTCCTGAATTGCCCACTCCAGCTTGCCCGTTGAAGAGTGCATAAACTGAAGTATAAATTTTAAAAGCCCCGATCACATTCATTGTTAGCAAAAAGGCAATAGTAGGAACCAGCTCTGGCATAGTAATGCGCCAAAACTTATCGCGACCGCTGGCGCCAAACATGTCAGCAATGGTATAAAAATTAGGATCAATATTACGCAGTGCCCCCATTAATATAACAATATTAAATGCTAAAGATGACCAGATTCCGAAAATAATAATCGTAGTTAAAGACATTGCCGGATCGTCAATCCAGTCAGGAGCCGGTAAATGCAGACACCTGAGCACGAAGTTTAACATACCGTAATCACCGTTAAAGATATAACGAAAGACAATCCCAATGGCAATTGTCGAGGTGACATAAGGCATAAAAAACGTGGTTTCAAAGAAGGACTTATGCTTAACCTTGTCAAAAATAATCCATGCCAGCATGATCGAAATTGCTAGACCCACTGGTACAGAAATAACAGCATATAGCACTGTATTTTTAATGGCCAGCCAAAATTCTGGGTCGTTAAAAATATACTGATAATTGCTAAAACCATTCCAGTGTAAGTCAATTAAGGAACCACCCTGAAAACTCATGCTAAATGCACGCAAAATAGGGTAAATACTAAATAAGGTGACAAAGATGATAGTTGGCGCTAAAAAAAGCCAAGCCTTTTTTTGATTTGTCTTCATTAGTAAACTCGCTCTCCTCCAGGTGTAAAAAGAAATACCCGATTAAATCGCATTTTAAGTTTAACTTGATCGCCTCGTTTAATTGGAGTTTCGAGATTAATTAGGGAACGCACTTGCTCATTATCAAATGTAAATTTTAAAATACGTTCACGTCCAATTAGTTCAATATCGTCTACCGTAGTCTCAAACAGGCCATTAGGATCAGGAACAATATTTTCGGGTCGAACAGATAAGACATACTCACCGTCTGGTATTTCCCGTTTAAAACGTGACTGCTCCAGATCGGCAAGATTTATCGTAAATTGGCTTGACTTTAATTCATTTGCAGTTTTTGTTACTTTAAAATTATCAATTACCGGATTGCCAACGAAGTTGGCTACAAAGTAATTATTTGGTTCCAAATAAAAGTTTTGTCCTAAATCATCTTGTTGAATAATGCCATCATTGAACAAAATAATCTTATCACCAATAGACAACGCTTCTTCTTGGTCGTGGGTTACAAAGAGGGTCGTAATCCCTACAGTTTTTACAAGTGACCTTATTTCTTCACGAATTTTCAGGCGCAATCTAGCATCCAAATTGCTTAATGGCTCATCCATCAGCAGAATTTGGGGTTCTTGCACCAAAGCACGGGCAATTGCTACACGTTGCTGCTGACCACCAGATAAATTACCCGGCTTTTGTTCAGCCAGTTCTGTAATCTGTGTCAACTCCATGTATTTAGTGGCAATTTTTTTGGCTTCTGCTTTAGGCTTTTTGTTAGCACCTACAATTAGCGGAAACATAACGTTTTGCAAAACTGTCATATGAGGATATAATGCATAATTTTGAAAAACATAACCGATATGGCGATCCTTAGGTGCAACTTTTACCACCGACTTACCGTTAAAGATAATATCGCCCTCTGTGGGATTAAGTAAGCCGGCCAATATATTTAAAATTGTTGTCTTGCCGCAACCAGACGGCCCTAGCAAGCAAACTAAATCTCCTTTTTTAACCGAAAAACTAACGTTTTTAATTGCTTCATGACCATTGTCATAAACTTTTCGCAGGTTTTTCACTTCAACAAATTTATTGTTATCCATTAACTCGCACCACTATAATCTCTATTTCTTTTTTACTCTCTTAATTTTATGATAAATAGTTTGAGAACACAACCTAATTTGCTTCATTAAAATTCGTAATTATCTTATCATAAGCAAGCTTTTCAACTAATTATTCGTATTTATCAAGTAAATTACTAATTATTAACTTAAAAATAGTTTTATTGTTCTTATTTTATAATTTTGCTTTAGAGAAAAAACGATAATAAATCTTACTATCGCTTATTTTAATCTCTGTATATATTAATTAATATTTTATCCGAACATTTGACTATTTTTTAAATATAATTTTTTGCCATTAGCCAAAAACTAATAGTTATCTTTCACAAAAATCTCATGATCAACTTTGGCTCGGCCATTATTATAGTTAAAAGAATATCCTGGTTGAACGTTAAACAAATAGACATTAAAATCAAGTTCTCCGTCAGTCGACACCGCTTGTAAATTAATTCCCCTAGCCATTAATTCGTCTCCACGAAAAATCGGCGTAGCTTGATAAATCACTTTTTTATTCTGTCTTAGTGCCACACGTATACGGCTTTCAAACATTGTTTGAATTCTTTGGTTGGAAAAAGCAGACTGTGTGAACAAATTTTTAGGGTTATTTTGGTCACCTGAATGATTACCGGGATTGAAGTTGCCTTCAAGGTCAATGCCCGCAGAAACTGAATAAGCTATCAGATGTCCGCGATTATAGATTTGCGTACCATTGCGTCGGTTATAATGCCAGCCGGTCGGTTCAACGAATTGACGGACCCTTAGACTGTCGTTAGCAACGTTACGCTTTTGCAAAAAGGCCGTATTGGAATGAGATGTCCTATTTAAGCTATCTAAGTCAGAATAAATAACCCGATTAACACGCCAGGCATTTTTGATTAAAGTTGAATGGTCATTATTGACTGTTATGTAAGACGAACCACCACTCTTAAAGTTTAAATTAGCCAGTTTTTGGTAATCTTCATGTGACAGCCCACCATAAACCTTATTGGCAGGTTTGGCCTTACCAATTTTATTGCTCTTCTGCCGGTCGCTGCGGGTAATCCTGTTCATTGTCTGGTGTCCACTTGGGTCTGAGCCACCTTTAGTAGAAACAAACCAGAACAAGAACAGGATAATAATCACTATTGCCCAGAAATCTCCATTAGTTGTTTTATTGCTTCGTCTGCTCCTCCTGCGTGCCATTCACATTGCTCCTTGTTTAATAATAATTAAGTATAGCTAATCGAACTGTTGTTTGCAATAGGAACAAGAAAAAAGCAAGGTTGATGATCTCTTGCCTCCTAAATTCTAACTTCTGGCCCATTCATCCAGCATATTCAAAAAGTAGCTTTCAGACAAGCGCTTAATCTTGCTGCCAGCATGATTATATTCCCTTGCCTTCAACGTTTCCGGATTATTTTTACTAAAAAAGCCATCATCACTCATGATTAAATAGTCTGTATCAGCTTTGACACCGCTTTGAGCTATGCCATTCATATTATTAACCATTTGAGCGGCTTCAGTGCCGTTTATTTCTACCTCAGGAGCAAAAGCAATCTTTTTATTATTAACCGGATTACGAAATCCTAATTCCCAGACTTCCAGCTCTTCCTGCAGCAAATCAATGTTTTTCAGTTTGCCTTGTGCTTCTTGCAATAGTTCAGGGGTAAAATGCTGGCGAAAATCATCATAAACTTTTTTAGTATCAAGGGAATCTTCCAGACCATGATGCTGTTCTACTTGTGCAATGCCTGCGCGCTGAATACAGTCAAGCAAGCGATTGTGCTGTTGCGGATAATATACTCGAGCTAAACGCAACACATCGACATAATCGTTACTAAGCTCCGGCAAATGAAATTTTCGTGCTAAATCATATAAAAAATTGAGATCGAAATTGACGTTATAGCCAATGATAATATCGTCACCAATAAACTTGCGAAAAGACGTCATTGCCTCTTTTACAGGTTTTCCTTTTTCAAGAAGCAGATCTTCGGTAATACCATTTAACTTAGTGATAAAACTCGGCACCCGATTTGACCGGGGATAAACAACCAGTTGACTAAACTCATCTACTACATGGTTAGCTCGAACTTTAACTGCACCTAGTTCCGTTACATGATCGCGATAGGGATTTAAGCCGGTGGTTTCAATATCAAGCATTGTATAGTCAGAAATGAAGTCAGGCCATTCTTGACCCTTGCCCCGGATCTTGTCTTGGACGCCAGAAACATGCAGTACGCCTTTTTTTACATAAATACTCATAAAAATCAGTTACTCCATCACTAAACTGTTAATTAAACTTGCTGCATCAGCATTCATACCAGCACTGCGTTCTTGAATTTCCGGTAATAAATTTTCCTGCTTAAAGTCAGCAGCCACATAGGACCACTGCGGAAATTCAGCCACTAAACGTTCAATTGGCTCCCGTAGCTGCGGACTGGTTTCATCAACTCCCAGTTCCAAAAAGACGGTAGCTTTATCTTCATTGCCGGTTAGAAACCAGCGAAAACGAGTGTTGGCTTCGGTTTCTGGATAAAAATGATCATTAAGAGGCATGTGTATTTCCAATGGTTGACCACATACTTCACATTTTGGCACCAATTTTTCTATGTCTTCATCCGGCTTCTTGGCAGCAATCTTTTGGATGACATTCTGACAATTCCGCAGCCCATGATTAATTCCACTCGAGCATTGCGCTTTAGTCCAATCGCCAAAAGCATTAAAAATGCGGTTAGTGTTGAAGCCCGCATTTTCAAAAAAGTGGCCAAAAGTTGAGGTAGCAACGAAATATGGTCTATGTCCAATTAACTGCAGAAGTTGTTTTAGCGTCTGACTAGGATGATAATCAACGGAATATTTTTGAATAAGGTTTGACCATAACTGCCACTTTTCAGACCAAGAGCAAATATGCTGATCAAGTGCAAAGCCGACTGAGTGGACATCATACTTTTGGACAACTTCAGGAAAACTCTGCTCAAAATCTTCCTGACCCAACAGATCAAGCCCTTCAATTTTAGCTAGACCGTTGCCAGCAACAACAACTACAAATGCCGCATTTTGCACTAATTCTCGTGCCTTATTCAAATTTTCCATCTAAATCTCTTCTCTATTTTTGGTTGTAAGCAGTAAATGAAAGCTTCCCATCTTCAATTTCACCTAAGAAAATATCACTAGCATCATTATAACCAGCTTGCTTCACTTGCTCTTCTAACCACTTATCGTCCTTATTAATAGATTCAAGCACATCTTCATTGATTTGACCATCATTAATTAACGGAAAACGGACATTTTTTTCATCCTTTTTAATAACCGTCAGCTGACCATTCTTTTCAAAGATGCAATTCTTCACTTTATCAACTGAATAAATGCCTTGACTACGCAATTTAAACATTAATTCATTGGCTGAAAGCCCGGCAGACAAGCAATTACGGGATAAAACCTGACCGTCTTTAATTATCTGAATTGGTTTGCCATCAATTAAGCTGCGGATAAAGTTACTGTGTTCTCTGGCAAATTTTAGGATAAAAACGACCAAGGTCCAGACGATTAAAACCAGCAGAAACTGCAAAACGGAAATATTTGCGTTATAAATAACTCCACCAATGATGCCACCAAGAACATAATTTTGAAGTTGGTCTAAAGCAGTGGTCGGAGCTATGTTGCTCTTGCCAAAAACATTTATTTGAAAAATTAATGTTAACACACCTAAGGCAAATTTAATAAAAAGCTGTGTATAATTCATTATTGCTTTCCTCCTAATTCTTCACATTGACTTCGTGATTAATTACATGAGCCTGTTTTAAAGAATATGAATTGTTATCGTCATTTAGTTCCAGTTGATAGTCAATGTCTTTGGAATCAACTCTGACAATGAGGCCGTTTTGCAAGGTGGTAGAACTGACCATGACATCTGAAACTGGAACCTTATGATCTTTAGCAACTGATTTAATAAAAGGCGCAATCTGTTCGGATTGGGATTTTACTACATTAGTTTGCACATATTTTTCGTATTGCGTTCCCATAAATAAAAGTAAAAACAAAAGTGCAATAATACCCAGATCCCGGTAGCGGGTGTCAAATCTGTGGCGCAGGTAAAGAACAGTGAAAGCGATCATGGTCAATGCTGCAACTGCAATCAACACATAGAGAATGGTTCTACTGGTGTTTTGATTTTGCTGGATATATTTAAGTGTGTAAAAAGTCATAACATAATTACCTCTATCAAAATACTTTATTCTAATTTCTATATAACTAACTTAGCGTAAAATTGCCAGCTAATTATTTTTTATTTTTACCAAATAAACCTTAAAAATGCCTAATTCCTCCTTTTTAGCTTATTCAACTATGTTTATAAGCTTACCTATTATCAGTATAACAAAAAAGCAGTTAGAACCTATCTAACTACTGCTTATTAGTATTCAATTTATTTCTAGTTTTGAGAAGCATCTGTTGCTGTATCCAAACTTTCGCCTTTTGCATCAAAGTCTTCTTTTAAATACTCGCTAGCATCTAGATCTTTTAACTATTTGAGTTCAGCCATTTTCATTCTTTTTAATCTTTATCTTAAATAATAAGCTAATTGTAACATGCAAGTGCTTAACTTAAAGCTAATTTTTATATTATCTCTCATTTTTGGCATTGGTTTTTCTTTCTATTATAATGAGCTAAAATAGAGACTAGTTGATAACGATTAAAGGAGAAAAATATGAAAACAGGTACCAAAATTATTACACTGGATAATGGCTATCATTTGTGGACAAACACTCAGGGTCAGGGGAACATTCATCTGTTAGCTTTGCACGGTGGTCCCGGAGGCAACCATGAATACTGGGAAGATACTGCCGAGCAATTAAAAAAGCAAGGCTTGGACGTGCAAGTAACGATGTATGATCAACTTGGTTCCCTTTATTCCGATCAGCCGGATTATTCTGATCCTAAAATTGCTAAAAAGTATTTGACCTACGAGTACTTCTTAGATGAAGTTGACGAGGTCCGTGAAAAACTGGGTTTAGACAATTTTTATTTGATTGGTCAAAGCTGGGGCGGACTTCTGGTACAAGAATATGCCGTTAAATATGGTCAGCACCTAAAGGGCGCAATTATTTCCTCAATGGTCGATGATATTGATGATTATGTTAAAGCCGTGAATCGTCGCCGCCAAGAAGTTTTGCCCCAATCTGAAATTGACTTCATGCATGAATGTGAAAACAATAATGATTATGACAATGACCGCTATCAAGAAGATGTCAACATTCTCAACATTAACTTTGTTGACCGCAAACAGCCATCTAAGTTATATCACCTCAAAGATATTGGCGGTTCTGCTGTTTACCAAGCATTTCAAGGCGATAATGAGTTTGTCATTACTGGCAAACTAAAAGACTGGCACTTTAGAGATCAACTCAGAAATATTAAAGTACCAACTTTGTTAACCTTTGGCGAAAATGAAACGATGCCAATCGCTACGGCTAAAATTATGCAAAAAGAGATTCCTGATTCCTGCTTAGTTACAACTCCTGATGGTGGTCATCACCATATGGTTGATAATCCAGACGTTTATTACAAACATTTAGCTGATTTCATTAGTCAAGTTGAAGCAGGGACATTTAAAGGAGAATAACAAGTCCAACTATTTTTATACAAGTATAGCTAACAAAAAGCAAGTAGGCAACTGCTTGTTTTTTTGTTCACTTAAAAAAAGCTTATCTGCTAATTACTTTTAGCATAAATAGTGAATTTTTCACTATATTATTTTCCTGTATAAAATAACACTTTTCAAGAATATACTTTTTTAAAAATAGCAATAAAATATTTTACTTAACTTATAAAGCAATAATAATAAATGCAAAAAAATAATTTTTCATACATTTTTACATGTTTAAGTTTTCCCGTGATTAAAGCAATATTTATAAAGATATATCCCTATATATTAAATTTTAAATTTACAAAGAATATATTTTTTGTCTAGACCAATTAGTGTTATTATAAAACTAAAGTATATTTAGATTAGGAAAAAATAACTAGGTGATAATAAATGAAGTTATTAATAGCCATAATATTAATTTTGGGTGGCTGTTCATACATTTTTGATTTAGTTTGGACTCTTTATCTGACATTTAGCAATCATGTTAGGCAAGATCATTACGGTGACCACTGTCGAGATTTCGATACTATGTTCTTGTTAATCCCAGCAATGAATGAATTTCAATCTTTAAGAAAAAACATTCCCTATTTAATGGAATTGCAAAAACAATGTGAGAGTTTTATCAAACTCAAGCTGGTCTTTATCGATGATGACTCTAGTGATGGTACCACTACTTTACTAGAAAAATACGCTTATCATCCTAATGTCGTAGTTGTACACCGCGTAAAGCCTAATGCTCAGCAAGGAAAAGGCCCGGCATTACAAGAAGCAGCTGAACGCATTGCCAAAATGAACTATTCTGAGGATAAAACTATTATTGGTGTCATAGATGCTGATAGCCACTTAGATGCAAATTACCTGTGGCAAGTGGTATATGCCTTTGACCATTCAAATTGCGACTTGCTTCAAACAAGAGTAAATATCTATAATCTGGATCATAATATTGCAGCAATGCAAAATTTTGAATTCACTATTTATAATTCTCTTTTACAAATGGCAAGAACTTATTGGGGTTCATCTTTGGCTTCAGGCAATGGTCAATTCATGACCTTAAAAATGACTAGTAACGTTGGCTGGTCATCATCATTATTGGAGGACTGCGAATTTTCATTAAAAGGCTTATTAAAAGGCTATCGTGGTACCTTCTTAAATACCGTCAGCATTGGACAAGAGGGCGTTACAAAATATAAAAAGCTGATCAAGCAACGTACTCGCTGGTGTCAAGGCGGTTTTCAATGTTTAGGCAAATATAGCAAAAAGATTGTTAAATCTAAATCTATTCCTTCAATGGTTAAAACTTTTGTATTGCTCTTCCTGCTTATTCCAGTATTTTCAATGGTCACAACACCAGCCTCCGCAATTTCATTTATAGTTTTACTGCTTTATATGAAAACGAATGCCTGGATTAGCATTTCAATTATTGCCAGTTTGCTGGTAATAGAATATTTGACAAATACAATGTTAATACTAAAGCATTATCGTGAAACTAAGATTGCTGAGCCTCTGAAAATTTCATATTTGCTAAAAATATTGTTTTTGATTGATTTTTACAGATGGTCGTTAGCCATAGTTCCATATAAAGCTTTGGGCCGAATTTTAGTTGGCAATCAGTCCTGGTCAAAAACTTCTCATACTTAACATGGCAGAAAACTGAATTAGCTTCTATTTTTAAATATTTACATTCAAAAAGACTAATAAATTTGTGTATTGCTAACCCAATTTATTAGTCTTTTGCTTTCTGCAAATTTTATATAATTAAACTCATTTAATTAAGCTACTGTTCTCTATTTTCAATAACTCTTCTGAATTGCAACCAACTCTCACTAAAATTTGAAGTCAGCGAACCAGCTATCTTGTCGGGAGGGCAATCAGGATGCTTTTCAAGTAAACCTGGCATCCTTTCTTTTAATGCGGGAACTTTTTTCCAGTCACTGCTTTGAGCTGACCATGCTATATGTTCAAACGGACTCATATGCTTTTCAGCAAGCAATCTTTTACCCAAATTTGAGCCATTTCTGTTTTTCATTTTAGAGCGGTCATGATAAGAAATTCTGGCACATTCTGAAGCCGATTGCAGAAGCACTGGCTCAAGCCTTTCCCATGATAACAGATCATTTTCTTCAACATCGATAAAAGGAACATGCAATATTCTTTTTTTCAGCGTTCGATACTTGGGACTTGCTTCAAGAACCGCTTTTATCAAAATTGCTGTAGCTTCCATTTCCGGCTGGACGCCAGCAGCAATTCGCAAATCCAGGAAATTTTGCCAAAAAGTTGATGTTACCAGAGTTTCATGCCACATCCATGGTTCAATCAATCTGTTGCAGTCTTGTTTATGAGCATCATTCCATGAAGCTGGAACTGCATCATTTTTATATGCTTCATCATACTTGTCAGCAAATTTTTCCCAGTCACTAGCTTCAGCATCGTAAGGGACTTCTTCTTCATTCATCAGCTGTCGAAACATACCCAGAACGGCTTCATTTCGGGAGTGCAGCCAATTTGCGGTAGATCTTTTTGCCCTTTCCGAATCAGCAAATGGCCCTGTCATACCCTTGTGATTAATAGTCCATAGTGGAATCACAGGTTGCTCCATGACTGGCTTGACGGTAGTCTTTATGCTTCTTGCTCTTGAAGAGGCACTGTTTCTGCTGAAAACCCGATGAGTATTCCACTCGGGAAGAATAAATCTGGGAAACCTGACAATCATAGTTGTGACTCTGTCTGGTGTAATTAAGTTTTCATTCTCAGAAAACTCTCTGGTGATTGAATCTTTTACAATTACAGCAGAATAGCCTCTAAGAACTGGATCCTCGTACCTTGCACAGATGGTCTTGGCACCCTTTGGGGACCAGGGCATTTGTTTTTCTTCCACAATCACTGAAGACCAATCTGGTTTAACTTCACGACTATTATTGTGCACTGTAGTCATTTATATATCTCCTCATTACTTTATTAAGTCACAGACTATAATCATTATTAATCTATCTGCGGCTTTAAACAAATGACCTGCATATATAACCAAAAAGAATTTATAGTTTCCCAACCTGCCTATAAATTCTTGCTTTTTACTATTTTTGCCCAAATTTTTGACGCTAAGGCTTGTTATCGTGCTTGATTTCAGGTGCCAGTAAAAAAATACTAATTGCTGTAACTAGCAAAAGTTCAATGGCTGAAACTCCAATGCCTGATCTTGAGCCTATTTTTTTAGCAACAAGTCCGCCTAAAAGATAGCCCAAAGAGTTTACTCCAATCAGCACTGTTTTATAGATACTCGTAACCCGCCCCAGATATTTTTGTTCAACTTGCTGTTGCCTATTCGTGATGATACTAATATTAATAATTGATTCAATTATAGAAACAAACGCAATAGCTAAAACCATAGTTGGTACATTTTGGTCCAGCGCAAAAAGGGCACGAAAAAGAGCACCTGCAAAAATTAGTAGAATAAACAATAGATTAAACTTAATGTGCTTATTCAACCAATTGACCACCAAAGTACCAATTAAGGCACTGACAGCTGCAATCGCTGAAATTATTCCAATATTTTGAGAGGAAAGTTTTAATTGCGTACGTAATATTATAAGGCTGTCATTATCAAAATTAGCTGACACAATATTAACTAGTGCAGCTAATATTAACGGATACAAAACAGAACGAAGATTAAGGGTATATTGCAGACCTTCCTTTATATCTGTTTTTACCGTTTTAAGTGCAGATTTAAGAGCTGTAAAGCCGGTAAAAGCAGTAGATTTAGTTTTCAGGCTGATCCTTTTTTCCAGTAAAAGGCTAATTAGGTAGAAAATTGCACAAATAACAATTAAAAGACTATGCGAAATATATTGGTATAATATTCCGCCTATAATAGGCAATGTAAAATTAGCTGCATATTGTATGCCATAAACTAGACTGTTTAATTCTGAAAAGTCCTTCTTTTCTACCAAAAAAGAAACAAAAGTAATTTCTGACACCGTATTAATTGTGTTTGTCACGCTGACGACAAGTGATACCGCATAAATAATTAAAATCATGCAATTCACTGTTAGCTGGAATGCAAATGATGCGGAAAGAATCAAGTAGCTGATTAATCTAATCAAATCACTAAAAATGAGAATCTTTTTAACATCTAATTTATCCGTTAAAGCACCTGCTGGAAGACCTAAAACCAAAATTGGCAATGTTTCAATAATGGAAATTATTGATAAGTGAATACCATTTTTAGTGATACCAAGAACCATTAACGGCAATGCAAATGACATTAAAGAGCTGCCCAAGTTATCGGTAATCACTGACAAAAGGTATAGTTTGTTGTTGTTACTTTTTAGTATGTTTTGCATTTGAACAAGTAGCAGCCTTTCTTTAATTAGTGTTTTTTAACGCATTAAATCATCATTGATTTAACAATCATCTAAAACGTTGGTTGTAGTCACCATTTGACACTCCCGGTTCTAATCATCATTGATCTAACAATCATCTAAAACTGGCTCAAAGGAGGACGTGGTTCAACCAAGGTTCTAATCATCATTGATCTAACAATCATCTAAAACTTTCCAATCGCCACACAGAGTAGGCTTGCCGTTCTAATCATCATTGATCTAACAATCATCTAAAACCCAATTTAGTTTTAAAAACAAAATTTGAGGGTTCTAATCATCATTGATCTAACAATCATCTAAAACTGTTACTGATGTTAATGGCAAGGTGACGAAGTTCTAATCATCATTGATCTAACAATCATCTAAAACCCAATTTAGTTTTAAAAACAAAATTTGAGGGTTCTAATCATCATTGATCTAACAATCATCTAAAACTGTTACTGATGTTAATGGCAAGGTGACGAAGTTCTAATCATCATTGATCTAACAATCATCTAAAACGGAATTTACGGTCCCATTAACCGAGAGTATGTTCTAATCATCATTGATCTAACAATCATCTAAAACTAGGGGTTATAGAGTATACTCTACCTTTGAGTTCTAATCATCATTGATCTAACAATCATCTAAAACTGACCAAATAGAGCAATGCAGCCATTATTTGTTCTAATCATCATTGATCTAACAATCATCTAAAACTGTTCCAAATGATAAAATCGCCTGCGCCGTGTTCTAATCATCATTGATCTAACAATCATCTAAAACGGAGCTAACAGTAACAATAATGGCTTCAGCGTTCTAATCATCATTGATCTAACAATCATCTAAAACAAATATCTTGTTTATCCTTACCTGTCTTGGGTTCTAATCATCATTGATCTAACAATCATCTAAAACTTACGCACTGACAACTGCAGTGGAACCTGAGTTCTAATCATCATTGATCTAACAATCATCTAAAACGATTTTGCATTAGACCTTGATATTTTGCAAGTTCTAATCATCATTGATCTAACAATCATCTAAAACCGACGCTAGCTTCTGAGACATTATCAGGATGTTCTAATCATCATTGATCTAACAATCATCTAAAACATTTACTGTTTTGCCATTAATTTTCACAGTGTTCTAATCATCATTGATCTAACAATCATCTAAAACCTCTTAGCAGTGGTAACTGTTGCTTTTTATGTTCTAATCATCATTGATCTAACAATCATCTAAAACTTTTTCATAGCCATTAGCCACTTCTTAGAGGTTCTAATCATCATTGATCTAACAATCATCTAAAACGACGTCACCATAATTTTTTATATTGAACTGGTTCTAATCATCATTGATCTAACAATCATCTAAAACTACTCGTGGTGACGGCAAAACATATAATTAGTTCTAATCATCATTGATCTAACAATCATCTAAAACTACCATCAACACGATATTCAAATGGCTCGCGTTCTAATCATCATTGATCTAACAATCATCTAAAACACGGGATAGCCATACCCCACCAAGCCTCCTGTTCTAATCATCATTGATCTAACAATCATCTAAAACTTAAAACACTTTTATAAAGGTGGATTAAATGTTCTAATCATCATTGATCTAACAATCATCTAAAACTCCGCATGTAGTTTAGTGCTTGTGTCATTGGTTCTAATCATCATTGATCTAACAATCATCTAAAACTTTGTTGGTCTTGCATAAATTTAAATATTCGTTCTAATCATCATTGATCTAACAATCATCTAAAACATATAGACCGTTTGCAAGTTTAAACCTTGTGTTCTAATCATCATTGATCTAACAATCATCTAAAACTTGTTAGAGTAGACGTGAACTGGCTCTTTAGTTCTAATCATCATTGATCTAACAATCATCTAAAACTTTTGCAAATACAAGTAGACGTATGCAGGTGTTCTAATCATCATTGATCTAACAATCATCTAAAACTCGTCGTAATTGAATCCGCCACCATCGACCGTTCTAATCATCATTGATCTAACAATCATCTAAAACTTTCTCACCGCCCTTTAATTCTAGGGCTTGGTTCTAATCATCATTGATCTAACAATCATCTAAAACTTTGACCATTAGGGCAATGCCAGTTTGCATGTTCTAATCATCATTGATCTAACAATCATCTAAAACTTTTTGCCCACATTTTGAGCAATATATTTCGTTCTAATCATCATTGATCTAACAATCATCTAAAACACTGAATATAATTTAAGTTTTGATCTTTCAGTTCTAATCATCATTGATCTAACAATCATCTAAAACATGGGGATTGAATAGTTTAGAGGAATTAAAGTTCTAATCATCATTGATCTAACAATCATCTAAAACGCGTGTTTAGGTTCTGCTCCATAAGTTGGTGTTCTAATCATCATTGATCTAACAATCATCTAAAACCTTCAACAGATGATATTACTAATCTTGTAAGTTCTAATCATCATTGATCTAACAATCATCTAAAACGTTACTCGGCATTGCCATACGATAAGGACAGTTCTAATCATCATTGATCTAACAATCATCTAAAACGCTGCACAAAGTAACAGGGGCAGAGCCTCGGTTCTAATCATCATTGATCTAACAATCATCTAAAACCTGAAAAACGATAAGCAATCACAGAGCCAAGTTCTAATCATCATTGATCTAACAATCATCTAAAACCAAAGAGTGGAACATACCGACTACCTTTGCGTTCTAATCATCATTGATCTAACAATCATCTAAAACAAAAAAATGGAGGGCTCAGTCTGATCTGCTGTTCTAATCATCATTGATCTAACAATCATCTAAAACGCAACACGTCATTTTTCACGCTTGCTAATCGTTCTAATCATCATTGATCTAACAATCATCTAAAACCTATATATTGCCTTCAGACAATGAAAGCGAGTTCTAATCATCATTGATCTAACAATCATCTAAAACTATGGTTAATGATGCCCAGTCAGGTCCTCGGTTCTAATCATCATTGATCTAACAATCATCTAAAACCCAGCACCAGCCAAAGTCAGAAATTAATTTGTTCTAATCATCATTGATCTAACAATCATCTAAAACAGGACACTAAATAGTGTTCTTTTTTATTGAGTTCTAATCATCATTGATCTAACAATCATCTAAAACTCTTTGTCTGACATTTTTTTCACCTTCTTTGTTCTAATCATCATTGATCTAACAATCATCTAAAACAAAGCATCTAAGCATGTGTGGTCTTTTGTCGTTCTAATCATCATTGATCTAACAATCATCTAAAACACCTATCCTGCCAAGATTAAGCAAGATTTAGTTCTAATCATCATTGATCTAACAATCATCTAAAACCTAGTCGGCATCGATATACCCGATCCACGCGTTCTAATCATCATTGATCTAACAATCATCTAAAACATTAAGGCATGTGGTGGAAAAATTAATGGTGTTCTAATCATCATTGATCTAACAATCATCTAAAACGAGATTTGGGTGCTTATGAAACTACTACTGGTTCTAATCATCATTGATCTAACAATCATCTAAAACTATGGATGCAGATAGTTCTGGGTATGATTTGTTCTAATCATCATTGATCTAACAATCATCTAAAACCGATATTTTATAATATGATTTTAATATTGTTGCTAGTACCAATCGATTAGATCCCTATCAATATAGTAAAAAGGTATGTCTTTAGAAATTGCCAAATTTTCTTTTGTCGTGAATTCAATTACAACCAAAATTAAATTCATTTCTGTGACAAGACTAGCTAATTCTTGCCACTCCCGTTCTTCCAAGTAATGAGCTACATTACAAATAACAGGAACTGATTTTAAATTACACGTTTGGTGAATTTTCAAAACTGTTTCTATTATACCATATGGACTGAGCAACATTGATTTATCTAAATGAATTTCTGTAAATTTAAGTAATTTTTTTAAGACTTCATCAAAATCAATTGCTAAAGGTAAGTCTTCAAGTAAAAGTGAATCTTGCAAGGTTGATTCTAAATTATAAAAAGACTTAATCACTTTATTGCGATTTTCTTCATCTAAATTTTTCAGATAACTACTTACAATATGGGGCATATACTTTTTAGTAATATTTCCACTAAGCATTGGATCACCAATAAAATCAAAAGTTTTACTTACATCAAGGGGACTATAATCATCCTCTGAACAAATTAACAGCTTGTTTTTTCCTTGAAAGCCTTGAATTATATCACGGTAAGCAATTGAACTTTGTAAACCAATTACTTTTATTCCAGGATCCTTAAATACCCATTTTTTATGAGTCGCATAAGTTAAAATCATAAAATTACCGTCCTATCTGATGTATTACGCACATCGTCAATTGGCTTACCGACTAAAAAATGCATGTCATTATATTGCTTTTCAGTAACCATTAATGACTGTACTAATCCCCCGTGAGGTAAAAACTTTCTAATACGATTTTCCAAAAACTTAGCCGTTTGTCTCGTAACACAGACCCTCACATATACTGAAAATTGGACCATCAGAAAACCTTCATTAATCAACTTTTTATGAAACTGGCGATATTCTTTTCGTTCTTCAGCTGTTTCTGTTGGTAAATCAAACATTATCATTAAGCGCATTATTCGGTACCTCATTGGTCAAACTCATCTCCATTTCTGGCAATTCCTTACTTTCCCCACTTAGAAATTTTAGACATTCACGTACATAAACTGTAATAGCATTTGTTAAAAGAGTCTTTTTGCCATTAAACTTTATTTCTAAACTTAAAAGTTCAACTAGCCCATACTTAATATCTGGCGTTAGTTCTTTAATTTTTTCATGAGCCTTAACCCAATAATCAACAAATGGTCTAAATGGTTCCATTAGATCCGAGGCTAAATTAAACTGATTTTCCTGTGAACAGTGGTGAATACCAAAATATGTCAGATAGCCATTCATTGCAATTTCTCTATTAAAGCTTGAAAGCAAAATGGCATAGCCATAATCCAATGCTGCATTAATGGCACTGGTATCACGCCTGACAAAGTCCTTATCGAATAAAAGCATAAAGTATTTACGGGCTGCAATTGCCTCTCGATTGCTTTCATCATTAATTTCTAACTGATCAAGTTCACTCTGAACCTCGTCCTTATTCAAATGATAATTATCCAAAACTGCAATCTGATTTTTGATCTTTTGACTAACAATCCTTGTCCACAATACTTCTTTTAAATGTTCATCCCAATTAAACTGTTGCGTTAATTTAGCCATATTCCTTGTTCCCGGATAATAAACAGCTGTTTCAACGATAGGATTTCCTTTATCATCAACAAATATAACTTTGGTCTGATTCTGCGCCAACTTACTAATGAGGGCGCTGGTAATCACTGCCTGTGTAGTTGAAACAAGCAATAAATTAATATCCTCAATTGGTATTTGGTTTATTCCATCACGAGTTTGTACAATCATCATTTGCATTGAATAAGTCAATTTAGCATGCTGCGTGATGATTACTGATCTCCATCCCATATTTTCCTCCTTGTATTTTTAAAAATAAATGTTATACTATAGTTGTTGGTTAGCTACCAACGATCTAATCATTATTGATCTAACAACCAGATTTAAAATCAAACAATGTATCTTTAAGATACTAAGTTTCAACGCGGTATTATTACCGTACTGCCTCAGCTCTATAGCGGAGGTTTTTTTATGCATAAAAATAGGGAACCGGATTATTTCGCTTCCCTATTTTTGTTTACAAATCGGCTATCCTAACCCGTTTTTCGAAAAGTCCAGTTGGTGACTGGTAAATTAATAGTGCATTAGATGACAAAGTTATACCAGAGCTTGATTGTAATCTTCCAAAAGGTGTTCTAATTCCAAGATATTTCATATCTACAGTTACCATATTATCATGTAGACCATTTAAGATGTTACTCAAAGTAGACTTTTTATCAGTAATTGAAAAATCAATAAATTGCTTTCTACCCGTATGTAAACTGTTTCTGAAACCTTTCATGTCAAAAATTGGTAAATATTGATCAACTTTTTGCAAAATCTCATCATATGCTTCTACTAGTAATTGATCTTGATCCTCACCCTTTTTCAAGTTGTCTGTCACTATTCGCATAGTCTCCTGAGAAAGCGTCAGTTGTTTGGCATTAGCTTCATATTGATCAGAATAAAGCATAAACTTTTTGTCACCGTCTAAGACCACTTGCTTAAATGGTACATGATCTTTTATTACTCTAAAGCCTTTAACACCACGTTTAGGTTTCCCTTTGTTATCAAACATAATCTGCGGCTCAAGTACTTTGTGGAGTTTTCCTTGATAGTTTCCTTGTTTTTTAGCTTGATTTAAACTTGCAAGAGTGCGCATCGGAACACCAATAACTTTATAAATAGATTTTTTTGCCTGCTCAATTTTGACAATTACCATATATGCACCACTGTTACCGCTATAGCCACCGTAAATTTTCGGATCGAGTCCATTACCTTTAGGAATCAGCTTTCTAGTCTTCGCAAGGTCACGTTCACCGCGTGGATAAATAGTTACATCAAAAAGGCCACTATTTTCAGTAGTCGTTTCTCTTGAAACCAGCATATACTTATAATTGTATGCTTTACGTAATTTATCAAAAATATCAGGATGCTTGTAAAAGACAATTCGCTCACTATTATTTTCTTTAATTTTTTCTGGAGCTTTACGCTCAGAATTATCCTTTTGCAATAATGGCCACATAAATGTAAAGCCCTTGAAGTGTTTAATCAAATCCTTCTGCAAGTCCGGGTCTTGACTGAACTTTTTATACTTGCCATAAACAAAGTATGGACGATACTTAGGATAAACCTGGTACAGAAAGTTGCCACAAATAATTGAAAGGTAGGCATCAATGGCATGGTGATAGTCATTTACGTCACGACTCTTATACAAGTTTAGTCGTTGACGCAAAGCTGAGTTATCTCCAGCTTTAACAGTAATAATTTCTGCATCTGGGTATTTATTTTGCAAAATAACTGAGACTAATTTAACTATTTGACTCGTTTCTACCAATTGTCTGTTAATAAAACCAGATTTTTGAAATTTATTTAATCTGTCTGGATCAAGTAGCAAATTACCTAGCTTACGCTTATTAATAATGCCATCCTTCTGCCAGTGTTTCCACATTTCACCTACTGTCATCTTCAGGTCTGAAACGTAATTATTGGCAAAGCGCTTATAAGGTACATCATCCGATTTTTCTGCATTTAACGGAGTAGCAGTTAATACTCTGTTATCAAAGGAATCATCTTTAATAAATGACTGTGGCAAAATATGATCAATCTGATAATTTGTCGATACTTCATCAATATTAATTTTTTGCCCCGTATAGGCATCCCTTCCAGCCTGCATAAAGTATAAAAAGTACTTATCTTTTAGCAACTTACGGCTGGTCATCGCTTCCTTTAAAATATCAGTTAACTTCTGATCCACTAGTTCGCCAGCAGTTTCCTGATATGCTTTGAGCAATTTAGTGCCACGAATATGTGACAACTGTGGATTTTTATCAGGTTCACGTGTAAATTCAATCGCAAATTGTGCAGGTTTCTTGCCACCTGCTGCTTTTACAACATCAGCTACTACTTTGACTACCTGCCTTATAGCTTTTTTGTTAGCTGGAGAAGTATAGGCGTCAGCCAAAATCTCTTCAACACCATTTGCTCGAGTAACATTTTGGTTTTCCTTAGCAATTGCTTCTTTAAAATCTGGTTCAGTCACAATTTGCATAAAGTTCTTTTGGCTATCCCACAGTTGCTCCATAATGTTTTGGCCATTTGTATCATGTAATTCTACTAGGAGTCTACGTGATAATCTGCCCCAACCTTGCAGGCGCCAAGTCGAAATTGCCTTAAATTGTTCAGGCGTTAGCCACTTAAATTCCGCATGCAACTTATCTTGGTATATCTTTTTATCTTCAAAAATAGACGAATACTCAATTATTTTTTCAAAGTCTTTTTGATATTGGGGATCTGCTAATTCCTTATCAAATACGTGTAAGCTTTTGAGGTGATAATAGCTCGCCAGACCTGAATTAAATTTAGTTGGATCAGCCAGTCCCTTAATTTCTACAGTTGGCAAATGTAGGTTTTGCTTCAAATAACTTGTCAAGGATTTTTCCGTGACAGTTTTCTTTTCTTCAAAAAGTTCATTGAAAATTTGTTGCTTGAGGTCAACACTGATCCTGCTACCATTGATTCTAATATTATTAAGCTCATTTAAAACTTCAAATCTTTGATAAAGCAAACTATTAGCAGGCAAAACATCTTCACCTAATAGGTAGGTATCCTTAATAGTCATGCGTTTAATAAACTTGTTGGCGGATTCTTGACGGTCTACTTTTTGCTCAAAATTCCAAGGCGTAATCTGACCATCTTCTTTTCTGACCATCCAAGCAAAACTCTTACCGGAAGTTTTTTTCTGTTGATCGGCTGTAATCATCGGACCTACATAATAAGGTACTCTGAATCTAACCAGTTCATCTAACTTGTAAGGTGCTTGTTTACGGTGATCTTCTACTGGGTTTTCTGCAGCTAAAAATGGATAATATTTGCTTTGATTAGCAATAATCTTATCTAGTTCGATTTGATGCAGCTGAAACGGAATTACACCATTACTGTTTGTTCGCTGCTTAGGCATGAAGTTATCTGCAGCTATTGCTTGCCGTATTTCATGAGCAAGATCGGAATCGTCAAGATTATCCTTAACTATTTTATAAAATTCATCTTTGGTTAAAGCTTTTTTCTTTTTTTTATCTCCAAATGTTTTTTTGGCTTCCAGCAAACGACCATGACGATTATTAACGTATAAATCATAAGCTAAAAGCAACTTTTTAGCTATACTGCGGTCTTGCAAAGTGTCGATATAAGCTTTTAACAACTTATAATCTTGATGATGCTTGTCGTACTTGGCTACCATTGACTGTGATAAGCTCTTGTTTTCATCAACAATAGTACTTAAGGTAATCGCGCTAAACAATTTTTCGATTTCAGCGACAACAGTCTGATCACTTTCATCAAGATCCGGTAATAAGGCATCCAGCTTATCATCTGCATCTGCATCCGAAAGTTTGAATTCCCATTGCGCCTTGTCACTTTTATCGATTTCCTTACCTAAAATTGTTTCAAACTGCGTTTTATAGCCCATAATAGCGTTAGCAATTTGCTTGGCCACATTTTTCTCTTCCTTGGCAGTTGAATCTGTTAATAACTTGGCAATTTTCTTGACCTTGTCCATCTTATAAACGGTCTTTTCTGCATCTTTACCGCGTATAACAGCCTCGATCTCGGCAGCGTTTGCGACATTTAGTTCAATAGGGTCTTGGTCCTCAACTATCTTTTCCGCAAAAGCATCATTGATTTTCGATAAAATAGGACCTACTTCAATTTTGGAAGCTTCAAAGTCTTTTACAGGTGTATCTTGTAAAAAATTACCACGATACTTAACAATGTGGTGGATGGCTAAAAATATTTCTCGCAAATCAAATTGACGGTCTTGAGTCATCAATGCGTCACGCAAATGATAGATTGTAGCATAATGTTTATAAAATGCCTGATCTTCCTTAGCAGTTGGAAACACAATCGCCTGATACTTTTTGCGATCTTTATCAAGTGGCGAAACCCATGATTGGTGCAGGCGCACAAAAAATCCCGGATCCACCTTAGCTATTGGTTCTGCAAAAATCTCTTCCAAAAGTCTTAAGCGCCACTTTCTGCGTTTAAGACGTCTTCTAGTAGTCCTAAAACTTCGTCGCTTTGCAGCAGTATGACCTTCTTCAAATAAATGTGAGCCAATTGCTGTTTTTCCTCTGAGCTTTAATAAATTATTTTTCTTATCAGTCACGGCCCAGCCGCAAGAATTGGTCCCGATATCAAGACCTAAAATATAATCTTCATTAACTCTTTTCATCTATTTTCTCCTTTATTTTTTATCATTACTATAAGAATACCCCTTATAACAATAGAATTCACTATCTTTTTTTATATAATAAAAAAATGATGATCTTTGTGACCATCATTTTTACTAAACAAACTAGAACTACTTATTAGCTTTTTCTTTAATCGTTTCTGCAGACGCCTTTAATTTCTTTTCTTCTTCATCAGTCAGTGTCAATTCAACGGTTTGAACAATACCGTCACGACCAACAATTGCCGGGTAAGATAAGTAGGTACCATATTTTTCTTGGTAATTTGAAACTGGCATTTCAGTGTGAGCATCGCTTTGAATGGTTTCTACCAAGCGAGTCACAGCAGCTGAAATACCGTAGTTAGTATATTGCTTACCCTTATAAACTGTTTGACCACCAAACTTAATTTCATCGTTTAAGTCTTCAAGCTTAAGGTGTTTTGCTTCAGCTACTTCAGTAATTGGTTTTTCCAAAACTTTAACAGTTGACCAAGCAGTAAATTGTGAATTACCGTGTTCACCCAAGTTAAAGCCTTCAACTGAACGAGGATCTACATTCATTCGTTCACCAACAGCACGCTTCATACGGGCTGTATCTAATAAAGTACCGGTACCAATGACATGCTTGCGCGGTAAACCAGTTAGCTCTTGATACATATTAGTAATTGCGTCTACTGGATTGGTAATGGCAACCAAAATACCATTGAAGCCGCTCTTCTTGATTGACTCCGCAATGTCTCCAATCCGCTCACGGTTATAATTCAATTCTGCAAAGCGCTCGCCGCCTGCTTCCAACTCAATATTTCCAAAAGCACTAATGACAATGTCTGCATCCTTGAGGGCGGAATAATCATTGATCGTAATAGTAGTGTGATGCTTCAAATTTGCCATCGCGTCTTGAAAATCAAGCTGATCTGCTCTAACCTTTGCTTCATTAACATCAATCATAACGAGGTCATCTACTAAACCTGTTAATATTAACTGTTGCGCTACCGTACTGCCAACGTGGCCGTCACCGATAACTCCTATTTTATTACTCATAATTTTTCCCTCCTACTTGTTTTTCAAAATTATGTAATTTCTATTATATACAAAATAATGATAAAAATAAAATTATTTTTAAAAAAATATTAGGCTTTTTGCTATTATTGCTAAATATAAATTAAAACTCGCTCATTTTTTAAAATTCTCTTCCAAGAAAGCGTATACTAAAGAAAGGAGGTACATTATGAGACAAATTAAAATTGGCAACACCAACTTTTCTGGTTCAGCCATTGCACTCGGAATTATGCGCATGAATAAACTGACTGTTGATGAAGCTGTCAAGGTATTAGAAACTGCCCATGAAACTGGTATTAACTATATTGATTCAGCTGATGTTTATGGTCATGGTAAATCTGAAGAAATTTTCGGAGAAGCATTACAAAAATCAACCTTAAAACGCGACGATTTTTACATTCAATCTAAGACTGGGATTTATGAAAGTCCTGAGTTAGATTACAAGACTACCAGGTATGATTTTTCTAAGAAATACCTGATTAATGCCGTAGATGGTATTCTCTCTCGGATGAGAATTGACTATTTAGACAGCTTGCTGCTCCACAGACCAGATGCTTTAATGGATCCAGCTGAAGTTGGCGCTGCCTTTGATGAATTGCAAAGAGACGGCAAAGTGCGGCACTTTGGAGTTTCCAACTTCAACCCGATGCAAGTCGATTTACTGCAGAGTGGAGTTAGTCAAAGACTGTTAATTAATCAACTGCAATTAAGTGTCATGCACACTGGTCCAATTGACTTCAATATTCACACTAATATGACGGATGAGCGGAGTATTGATCATGACCGTGGCGTTTTGGATTACTCACGCTTGCACAACATGACCGTTCAGGCATGGTCGCCTTTCCAATACGGTCAAATTGAAGGCAATTTCATTGGCAATCCTAAGTTTCCAGAAGTCAACGAAGCTTTACAAAAAGTAGCGGATCAAAAAGGTGTTTCTAAAAATGCTGTGGCTGCTGCCTGGATTTTGCGGCACCCGGCAAATACACAAGTTATTATCGGTACGATGACACCAGCTCATATCATTGACAGTGCCAAGGGAGCAGATATCTCACTTACTGCACAGGAATGGTATGACATTTATTTAGCTGCTGGTAATGACTTACCTTAAAAATTAACTGATAACACAAAAATCCTAGCGCAATTTTACGTTAGGATTTTTTTTGCCAATATTAATCAATTGACTTGGATTTTCTGCTATAACTATTAGGTATATTGAGTTTTTTACGGTATTTAGCAATTACTCGTCGACTTAAAGTCACATCATGTTTGGCAAAAATTTCTACTAATTGCTGATCACTTAAGGGAGCACGGACATCTTCTTTTTTTATGATCTTTTGCAGGTCGTATTCTATGCGTGCTTGGGACAAATCAGTAGTTACTTCACGCGGAAAAAGAATTTTCAAACTGAAAACCTTATTCTGGCACTGGACGTATTTATCTTTAATCGCCCTGCTAATTGTACTTGGTGCCAGACCCAAAGCTTGAGCGGTTTCTTTTAAACCAAGTGGCTTTAACTTCTGCTTTTGCATTGTAGTTAAAAAACCATGTTGAAACTGGCCCACATATTTACCCAATCTCATGATAGTTTTCTGACGCTCTGCAATCGCATTTTTCATTTCAAGAAAATGCTGCTTTTGCTCCGAAAAATACTTACTTTCATTGGACTGATCTTTTAATTCACGATATGATTTTTCATCAAAAACCATCTCTGGTATTTGTGCTTGAAAGTTTTCTACCGTTATACGTCCATCTGTTACCTTATAAATCAAATCGGGTAATAAATATTGAACATTACTGTCGACCACATAATCACTGGCTGGAGTAGGGTTCAGCGTTTGTATGCTGGCCAGTGCATCATTTAATTCGGATATTGAAAACCTAGAGTTAGACCATTGTTTTGGATCGGCCAGCATTTCCAACTGATTATTAAGCAAAATTTCAAGTGCTACAGGATTAAAGTTGTCTTTTTGTTTTGCCTGAAGCGCTAAACATTCAGCCAGATTCGCAGCTCCGATCCCACACGGGTCAAGACTTTGAAGTAGGCTTTTTGCCCTTAATAATTTTGCCAGAGTAAACTCAGTTTGTTCCGCAATTTTAGCCAAATCAATTCTTAAGTAGCCATCTTCATCAAGATTATAAATCAAAGCCTTGACTGCACTTTTTTCCCAAGTGTGCCAGTCACTTAAATCCACTTGCAATAATAAATGATCTATTAAATTTTTTCCTTCAGGCGAGCGCAGCCATTCTAAATTCTGCATCTCTCCCTTAGGCTCTTTCAAAGTCACAAAGGGATTGCTGGCACTCATTTCCTTCATGGCATTTATTAAGTCATGAGTACTGTAAGAAAGAACGGTTAAGTTCTGCTTTAATTTTGGTGACAAAAAAAGCCGTGTCACTAACTG
This sequence comes from Lactobacillus laiwuensis, assembly GCF_019972835.1. Classification (GTDB taxonomy): domain Bacteria; phylum Bacillota; class Bacilli; order Lactobacillales; family Lactobacillaceae; genus Lactobacillus; species Lactobacillus laiwuensis. Next base: position 44,826 of record NZ_BPPB01000007.1, read on the forward strand.
CTCTTTCGGCTTTAATACCATTTTTTGCAATCGCGTCATCGGCTTTTCCTCCTCTTACTTAAGAATGACTATCTATTTAATTATACTACACCTATCAGTCCTAAAAAGATTGACAGTACAAATATACCTAACATTATTCAATTAATGTTTACCCTTTTGCATAAAAGGTAAAAACAGCCTACGGTTATCAAAAGAGGTATTAGACCTTTAAATAATTGATCAAGATATCCGTGAAACAGAATTGGCTTTCCTTTACCAATATTTAGGGACAAATTTATCTAAAATTTAACATCCATAGTTGTCATACGGCCAGCTTTACTAGAAGTTAGTAACACACTTTTTCTCACCCCACTTAATTAGCACTAACAATTAAATTAAGTCTTGACATTAATTTCTTATTTTTTTATAATTTGATTATTGAAGTTGGAGGTAAGGATAATGACTCAATTTAGTCAAAAAGAAAATCAACTAAATAATCGTTATTATCTTAGCTACTATAGATAAGAGTTTGGGTTCATCTAGGTGGATTCAAACTAAACACAAGTTTGAATTTATCTATGATGGCTAAGACTCTTTTAGTTTGGTTAGCCACATAGCTTTCTAAGTGGCTGACCACATTCAATCGTTTTTGGCAATAAAAATTTTTGTGTACCCGCTTAGAAATAAGTGGGTATTTTTTATGGAGGCAGAAAATGCATTTTAAGAAATTGATCACAGGAATTAGTATTGTCGGATTAATGGCACTGGGAGGGTGCAGCAGCAAAAAAGCTAGCAAGTCGCCTGATGTTAAACATGTTGGTGTCTTACAAGTAGTGCAGCACCCTTCTTTAGATAAGGCATACAAAGGTTTTAAAAAGGGACTAAAAGAAAGTGGTTTTGTTGAGGGTAAAAATCTTAAAATTGACTACCAGAATGCGCAAAACAATCAAGACAATCTGAAAAGTATGAGTGAAAAACTGGTTAATGAAAAATCAGATTTGATTTTGGGCATTGCCACTCCAGCTGCACAGAGCGTTGCCAATGCGACCCAAAAAATACCAACTGTTGTTACTGCTGTAACTGACTTGAAAGCGGCTAAGTTAGTTGATTCAGATGCTAAACCTGGCAGAAACATTACAGGAACAACAGACATGGTTTCAATTAAACGCCAGATCAAACTGCTCCTGTCAATTGTTCCGAAGGCTAAAACTATCGGTATCATGTACAACGCTGGTGAATCGAATTCCAAAATTCAAGCTGACTTAGCAACAGCTGCACTGAAAAAAGCGGGAGTGAAAGTTTTAATTAAAACGGCAAATACGACTAACGATGTCCAGCAAGTAACTGAAACGCTTGCGTCTAAAGTTGACGGTATTTTCGTTCCTACCGATAATACTTTCGATTCAGCTGCTTCTGTAGTTGGAAAAGTAGTCAAAGAAAAGAAAGTTCCCCTGGTAGCAAGTTCCGTTGATCAAGTTAGAACAGGTGGTTTGGCCTCAATCGGAATTGATTACGAACTATTAGGAGAACAAACTGGCAAAATGGCTGCAAAAATCTTATCTGGAAAAGCTAAGCCAGCTAACATGCCGGTTGAAAAAGCACATGATATGAAATTAGTTGTTAATAAGAGCATGGCAAAAGCACTGGGAATTGATCCTAAATCAATCAAAGCACCTAAATAATTTTAAGTTGATATAAAAAGGCCGCTAAACATTGAAACAAATAACGTAAGCGAGAAACTTTGTTACTTATTCAACTGGGTGGCCTTTTTATTTAGCAATAATAATTAGAACGAATTTTTATTGAGACTCTGCTTTAAACAAGCATAAAGATTATTATTTCTGCAATCAAATTTTATTATTTCTTGACTTTTTCTTCTTTATTTTTTATAATCTTTTCATTAAGGTTGGAGGTAAAGTTTTATGAAATATAATTTAACACGAGTCTCACAACTGAATAACCGTTATTACTTTAGCTATTTTAGATAAGGTTTGGGTTCATCTAGATGAATTCAAACCAGACTCAAGTTTTGAATTTATCTATGATGGCTAAAGTCCTTTAATTGCGGTTAGCCACATAGCTTCTAAGTGGCTAATCACAAATGATTATTACTAATAATTCTTGTATATCCACTTAGAAATAAGTGGATATTTTTTTACGGTCAGCAGAATTACGGAGGAAGAAAAATGCGAATCAAGAAATTAGTTATGGGAATGGCCTTAACCGGTTTGTTACTACTAAGTGGTTGCAATAACAAAAAATCAGGCAGTACAGCAACTGTCAAACATGTGGGTATACTGCAAGTAGTACAACATCCCTCTTTAGATGAAGCCAACAAGGGCTTTAAAGAAGGTCTAAAAGAAGAAGGCTACACTGAAGGGAAAAATTTGAAAATTGATTACCAAAATGCCCAAAATAGCCAAGACAATCTGAAAAGTATGAGTGAAAAACTAGTCAACGAAAAATCAGATTTAATTTTGGGAATTGCCACCCCAGCAGCGCAAAGTGTTGCTAATGCGACCCAAGATATTCCGATTGTGGTCACTGCTGTGACTGATCTGAAAGCTGCCAAACTAGTTAATTCTGATGCAAAACCTGGTAGAAATGTCACAGGAACTACTGATATGGTTTCAATCGATAAACAAATCAAATTACTTTTATCAATTGTGCCTAAGGCGAAAACAATTGGCATTATGTACAATGCGGGCGAAGCCAATTCTAAAATTCAAGCTGATCTAGCCATCAAGGCACTGAAAAAATCTGGCGTTAAAGTTTTAGTTAAAACAGCTAATACCACTAACGACGTTCAACAAGTAACAGAAACCTTAGCTGGTAAAGTACAAGGAATTTACGTACCCACAGACAACACATTTGCTTCTGCTTCTTCAATTATTGGTAAGGTTGTTAAGGAAAAGAAGATCCCACTGGTAGCAGGTTCAACTGACCAGGTTAAAACTGGCGGCTTGGCTTCTATTGGAATAGATTATGAGGCACTCGGTAAACAAACCGGTAAAATGGCTGCCAAAATTTTAGACGGTAAAGCTAAACCTAAAGATATGCCAGTTGAAAGGGCAACTGATTTGAAATTGGTAGTTAACAAGAAAATGGCAAAGGCACTTGGAATTGATCCTGCTTCAATTAAAGCACCTAAGTAAATTAAAGAAAGGCAGCGTGAAATAAAAGTTATGTTAAATACATTTTGGGAGTTGTTACTTTCGTCTACTTCACAAGGACTACTTTGGTCCCTAATGGCGATCGGTGTTTATTTAACTTTTCGAATATTAGATCTAGCCGACATGACGGCTGAAGGCAGCTTTCCCTTAGGGGGAGCTGTTGCGACGATGTGCATTATTAAAGGCATTAATCCGATATTGGCAACAATTGCCGCATTTATTGGCGGTTTGATTGCTGGCTTAGTTACTGGTATTTTGAACACCAAATTGCGTATTCCTTCCTTACTAGCAGGAATTATTACAATGACTGGATTGTACTCCATTACTTCCAGAGTAATGCAAAACGCTGCCAACGTTTCATTGCTAGGCAAAAAGACGGTCTTTACAATTGCGCAAAATTGGGGCTTAAGTCGTAACAATGCTGTAATTGCAATGGGACTAATAGTTGCACTTTTAGTTATTATGTTATTAGTCATTTTCTTTAAAACTGAAATTGGTTTAGCTATGAGAGCTACTGGTGACAATCCGCAGATGAGTGCTGCCAACGGCATTAAAACTCAAGGAATGAAAATTTTAGGTTATATGATTTCTAATGGCTGTATTGCCTTGTCAGGTGGACTGTTAGCACAAAATAACGGCTTTGCCGACCTTAACTCTGGTGTGGGTACTCTTGTTATCGGGCTAGCTTCAATTATTATTGCAGAAGTACTTATTAGGAATTTGTCAATTGGTGGTCGTTTACTTACTTTAGTAGTAGGTGCCATTATTTATAGATTGATTTTAGCTTTAGTATTCCAAATGAATGTCGAACCGTCTGATGCAAAATTAGCTTCAGCTTTAGTTTTAGTTGTGTGCTTAACCTTGCCAAATTTCCATTTACCACGCAATCTTAAAGGAGGAAAGCAAAATGCCAGAAGTACTAAAGATTAAAAATTTACATCAAACTTTTGAACAAGGAACTGTTAATGAAAACCGTGTTTTACGCGGAATTGACCTTAGTTTAGAAGCCGGAGATTTCGTGACTATCATTGGTAGTAATGGTGCTGGTAAGTCTACCCTGCTCAATAGTATTGCCGGAACGTTACCTATTCAAGAAGGACAAATTATTCTAAAAGGTACCGATATTACAAAACTGCCTATTACTAAAAGAGCAAAAAATATTAGTCGCGTTTTTCAAGATCCTAAAATGGGAACAGCAGTCAGACTAACTGTCGAAGAAAATTTGGCTTTAGCTATGAAGCGCGGACAGCGCCGGGGCTTTCGTCCTGGTGTTAAAAGTCAGGACAGAAAATTTTTCAAAAAGCAGCTTGCTCAACTTAATTTGAATTTAGAAAACCGTTTAGAAACTGAAATTGGTTTACTTTCAGGTGGTCAAAGACAAGCTATTACCCTTTTGATGGCAACGCTGCAACGGCCAGACTTGATTCTACTGGATGAACATACTGCGGCTCTTGATCCACAAACTTCAATAACAGTCATGCAATTAACTGAAAAGTTGATATCTGAACAGCATTTAACAGCTTTTATGGTTACCCACAACATGGAAGATGCTATACGATACGGTAATCGATTGATTATGTTGCATCAAGGTCGTGTGGCAATTGATTTGGCCGGTGAAGATAAACAAAACTTGACGGTGCCTAAACTGATGGAGCTATTCCAAAAGCACGTTGGTTCGGGGCTTGAAGATGATGCTATTTTACTGGCTTAAAACAGAAAAACAATCTGAATTTCAGATTGTTTTTTATTTTTCTTAGATAGATCTTAATATTTATTACTACTATTCTGCAAGCAATTTTGATGTGCCTCAATTACTTTAACAACGTTATCTATTGGTTCTGAACAATTATTTTTTAGCCACTCTGTAATTATAGCCACTATACCATTGCGAAAAAATACTTCATCATAATGATTTTTTTCTTCATGACTATCTATAAACTTTTCAGCAACACCATCTTGTAAATTTAGTTTAAAAAATAAACGATACAAATCTCGGTTGTCTTTAACATGTTGCAATAATTTTGAAAAACATGGTTTTTTAGAATTATTTTGCGTTAGTGCGTATTCATCAACAAAATATTTTCTTAATTTGTCTGCCATATCATAAATATCTGTGTAATTATCATAAAAAGTTGACCTGTTAATATGTGCCTTTTGACAAATTTCAGTGACTTTTAAATTTTCTAAGTTACTATTCTTTAAAAGTTCAACTACGGCATTTTGAATTTTTTTACGTGATACAGTGCGATTTCTTTTTTTATTCATAGAAATGATTATGACATATAAAAATATTTTTGTTAAAGCTTTTTTAATTTATATATGCTAATAAATAATTGAACTAAAGCCAAAAATGTCATCATACCGAATGTGAATTGAATTCCTATATAATTTGCCGTCACCTTGGTATCAATAAAGTGGGTTGCGCTAGTCATAGCTTCCATAAATAAAGAAGTTCCTATAGCACCGCTTAATGTTCTTAAACAAGTTAGAAGAGCTGTACCATTTGCTGCTTCATTTTTAGGCAAACTTTGCATTCCCCAAGTTACGATTGGCATCATCAAACAGCCAACCCCTAATAAACGGAGAAGATAAAGAGCTCCTAACAAAATTATTTCTTTTGGAGAATTGATAAATGTTACTCCCAAACAACTAATTACTAATAACAAGCTTCCTGAAATTGCCAATTTAGTTATTCCAAATCTATCATAAAACATTCCGGTAAAAGGATTAATTAGAGCCATAGCTAATGATCCGGGCAACATTATAAATGCTGAAATAAGGGCTGATTTTTTCATTACAGTTTGAATTAAAATAGGGTAAATAGTTGAACTACCCATCATTATTGCATAAAGAAGCATACTGATTAATACAGCCAAACGAAATTTTGAATTCTTAAAAATTCTTAGATTTAGTAATGGTTCATCATCTTGTAACTGTCTTTTACAAAAAATAATTATTAATACTGTTCCAATAACCATCAAGATTAAGCTTGTAAATAATCTAGTAGTAATATTGCTTAGTCCTATCAACATACTGCTCAAGCCACCAGTACTTAATAATAGAGAAAAGTAATCTAGATGATTTTTTGCAACTGGTGAAACATTTTCAACGCTAAAGATTGCTAAAATTATAATAAACAGTGATGCAACAGCTGAAATAAAGAAAACACTACGCCAACCCCATATTTCAATAAGGAAGCCTGTTAAAGTTGGTGCTATCACAGGTGCTGCTCCTGATGCCAATCCCAATATCCCCATGACTGTTCCCTGCTTGTTAACCGGATAAAGAATCATAATTACTACTTGAGTTAATGGTAAAATAATGCCGCTACCAAAGGCTTGAAATATACGACCTATTAGTATAATAGGAAAATTATTCCCCCAACAACAAAGCAATGTGCCGAAAGCAAATAATAGCATTGACGATAAAAATATTTGCCTAGTAGTAAAGTTTTTAATCAAATATGCTGATATAGGAATCATTAAAGCCATAGCTAAACTAAAAGCGCTGGTTAACCATTGGGCAGTTAGTGCGGTCAATGATAACTCATGCATAATTTGTGGTAAGGCCGTTGTTAAAGAAGTTTGAAGAAACGATGTAACAATTGTTCCAGTCAAAAGAGTTCCAAAAATTAAATTAGCTTTTTTTCCAGTCATGAATTTCTCTTCTTTCAATTTAAGTTGTTTTAATTATATTGATGTAGAAAAGATAAACAACCAACAATTTATATTGAAATGTTGGGAAAATATAAATAGTAAATCAATTAAAAATTGAAATGGGTATTCTATTATCCATTTAAGAAAAATCTGATAGTCCATTGTAAAAACAAAACAGCCTGCTAATGATTAAAAATCACCAGCAGGCTTTTTATCTGTTACAACTGCAGAAATCTGACTTAATTTACAATCTCTATAAGGAAAAATCAGACCCATTTTATTACTATCTATCAATAAAACTAATTTTTTGCTGCATTCAATTAAAGTATGCTTTATGCTAGACTCGGATTCAACCTTATCAGTAACACCGTACTCCAGACTAAATCCTCTACATGACATAAAAGAAATATCAAAAACATGATCACGTAAATTTCTGGCAGTAATCATACTACTAGAATATGTATCAATCATACTCCCCCCAATTACATTAATTTTATTTTGTGTATGTAGATTTAAATAGATTGCCGTTTCTAAATTAGTAGTTGAAATGTTTAAGTCGTTAAAAGCAGCAAGCTCTTAAAAGACATACTGTTTTTTATAATATCACTCAATATGTGGGAACCTTTTGTCAAGGATTGGTTGCATCAATGGAGAAGCAGGCTTCCCAACACGAAGATTATGATGTTTCTTCAATTAGTGCCGTCAAAGCCAGTTTGATGGGACCAATGTCTGGAATTGGTGACACGCTATTTTGGGGTATTTTAAGAGTTATTGCTGCCGGAGTCGCAATGACATTTGGAATGCAAGGCAATGTTTTAGCACCCTTCGTCTTCCTGTTGATCTACAACATCCCTGCTCAATGGTGTCACTGGGAAATGACTAAACTAGGATTTACAGTAGGTTCTGAATATATCACTGAAATGTATTCATCTGGTTTATTAACAATTTTCACAAAAGCAGCCAGAACTTTAGGTTGCTACTGGTTGATAGCAAAGAAGCACGTCAACTTTACAATTGTCATCTTGGGCTTAATTGTCTTTTGCATTTTGATAAGTGCATTAGGCATTGCTTAAGGCTAGAAGAATTAATTAAAAATAGCAAGACTTTCAAAAAAGCCATAATTATTTTCCCCTGCATGTAGCAGTTCAACATCTTGATAATCTTTAGTATTCATGAAGATGACAACCCTTGAGCAATCATAACCTGCTTTTCTCACCTATCCCTTACAGTGATTGGTCCTCAAATTGTTCTTTGCCATCAAATTCTTTAGAGTGCTCCAATTCATCAAACTTTTGTTCATTATCACTTTCAATTGCTGCTAATTCTTCTACCCTTCTTTCATGACGACCGCCAATATATTTGGCTTCTAACCAATTTTTGACGATCATCTTGGCTAACTCTGGACCAACTACGCGAGAGCCGAAAGCTAATACATTTGTATTGTTATGCATTCGCGAGAGCTTAGCTGAATAGCAGTCACTGCATACGCAGGCACGAATACCTTTTACCTTGTTTGCTGCTAATGAAATGCCTACACCAGTGCCACAAATTACGATTCCCAGATCATAATCCCCATTAGCAACGGCTTTACCAACCTTTTGACCGTAAATAGGGTAATCAGTTCGCTCATTACTCTTAGTCCCAAAATCATAAACTTCATAGCCCAAGCTTTTAACATATTCCATAATTGTAGGTTTCAGTTCCAAGCCGACATGATCTGATCCAAAAGCTATTTTTATTTTCTTTGCAACCATTTTTACTGATTTTCCTTTCTGATTTGAGCAATTGTTTCCTGATAAGAAACTGGCTTGTTAAATAGTGCCGAAGTTCCGAGAATAAAATTATCAACGCCTTTTCTATGCAGTTGATTAATTTTTTCTCGTGAAACTGCTCCGTCAATTCCTAGGACAAACTCATACTTTTCTTTTGCTGCAATAAACTGATCTAGCTTTGGCATTACAAAATCTTGAAACGGCTGTCCTGCAAATCCCGGATGAACAGTCATTACTAAAACATAATCTACATTAGGTAAAAGCTCCTGAACTGTCATAAAAGATGTACCAGTATTTACTGCAATTCCAGCTTTTTTACCCAAAGCGTGAATATCATCAATTGTCCTCGCAGGTTGTTTTTCAGCATCTGGACAAAAATAAATAATGTCTGCTCCCAAATCACTAAAGAATTTAATGTAAGAACGAGGATTTTCAATCATCAAATGAGCATCCATAGGCTTTTTCGTCAAGGAACGGATTGTTTGATAATCTTCTGGTCCTAATGCAAAATTCGGAACATATCTACCATCCATTACATCCATGTGATACATATCGACTCCAGCGTTATTCAGCTTTTCAACTTCTTGTTTTAAATCACTAAAATCTGCGCACATCATTGACGGGCTTAGTATTAAAGACATTTTCTCCTCCTTTTTGAGTAATCGTTTACTCAAATTAACATACTGCTATTATTGCACTTAATTTTTTATTTGTAAACGTTTTTCTAAATAACAAGTTATAAATATGAGCAATCGTTTAACTATAAAAAGGATATTCATTTTTTATTTTAATGATATAATTAGGCAATAAATGAAGGAGTAGGTAATGAAGCAATATTCAATTAAAGACATTGCAAAATTATGTAATGTTTCAACTGCAACAGTTTCACGGGTAATTAATAATAATGGCAGGTTTTCTGAAAAAACCAGGCAAAGGGTTTTAGACGTTATTAAGCAAACTGGCTATAAAATCGATAACAATGCCCGTAGTTTGCGTACGAATATTACATTTACTATCGGAATCCTTGTTCCAGACATTAAAAATCCATTCTTTGCCGATTTGGTTCAAAAAATTGAAGAATTGCTGTTTACCAAAAACTATTCCACCATTATTTGTAATACTGATAAAAATGAACAAAAAGAAAAAGCATACTTACGTATGCTTGAAAACAAAAAGGTTGATGGCATTATCGTGATTTCTGGGTCTTATCAACACGGTTTTAAATTTCAAAGTTCTCTAAAAGAAATTCCCTACATTTGTATTGACCGCGAACCAGAAAATTTTCATAATACAGTTTTTATTTCTTCTAATCACTATCAAGGTGCCCTGGATGCAACTAATTATTTGTTTCAAAAAGGAGCAGAATCTCCTGTGGTCGTAGTCAAAAAGGTTAGTAGCTCAATTAAATCTAGAATTGACGGTTTTAAGGAAAGTTTGAAAAATCATTCTCTTAAATTCGTTAAGTCACGCCACGAACTGAAGTTGCAAAGTCAATCTTCATTCGCCAAATTTTTGCAAAAAAATCCCAAAACTGACAGTTTATTTGCGGTCGATGACGGGATTGCAATGGAATTACTCAAATATCTTAAAAATCTTGGTTACCAAGTTCCACAACAAATTCAAGTTGTAGGTTTCGACGATGTACCTGCAGCTAACATAATTACACCAAAGTTAACAACCATCCAGCAAAATACCAGAAAAATTGCTCAAACAGCAGTTACCAGCATAATGCATGCCATCAATAAGCAAAATGAAAAAGGAAGTCAATTTCTAATTCCAACTAAATTAATAATCAGAGAAACCACAAAATAGCTAAGTAAAAACTTAGCTATTTTTGTTTAAAGACGTTGCTTTATTTTGTTGTTATATATCTCTTGATATAACTTTAGCATTTTATTTAAATACTGTTTTTTTGATTTTTCCTGAGTAGGGAAATATTTAATTACGGTATTATGTAAATTATCATGCATTGCAATCGTATATGCGCCTTCAGATACCACTTGTTCTGCATCTATACACTCTACCCTTAATTCTAGTATGTCAGCTTTGAGTTGTGACCAAATTGGATCTTTTACTGCTGGACCAATTACTTTTATTGCTGTATAGTCCTTTGATTTAAACATCGACTCATATGCAATATAAAACTCAAACGTTAAACCGAGAAATAAACCAAAGGTTAACTCATTTAATGTTGTCTGTCTTGTTAGACCATATATCATGCCCTTACTGTCTGGCATTTTATTTGGTGCTCCACTACCGTTAAAATGGGGAAAGAATAAGACTTGAGAATCAAAAAGCGAATGATCGTTATATTCATCTAAAACTTGATTCATTGTTAAAGAAAACTTTTCTTCACTAATTTTGAAAGCATTCATAAACCAAGCAATAGTTGAACCAGCCGAAGGCATGGCAGTAAACCTGGTATAAAGTTGGCTATTTGTATAAATTCCGTTTGCCAGGCCATTTTTCTGTGCCTCTTTTGCAACATCTGGCTGATTGACGAGAGTCATAATAGCCTCAGTAGTTCCTGTTGAGTCAAACAGCTCTGAATTTTGCAAATTAATTCCTGTTGCTCCACACATATGGTCATGACCGCCAATTACTACCTGGCAATTTTCATTGAATAAGTTTGCAATTTTTCCGCAAACTTTCCCCAGATTAGTACCTGACTGAAAGACTTGAGGAAAAGTGACATTTTTTATTTTAAAAATATCTTTTATTCTTTCAGACCACTTTCTCTTTTTAATATCAAAGCAAAGCGTCCGACTGGCAATTGTATTTTCAGTAGCCAAATTCCCAGTTAATTTAAAAACTAAATAATCAGGAATACACAACCACATAAATTTATCTTTTGGCTCTTTAACGGTTTCATCATATCTAAGTAACCATGCGATTTTACAAGCAGAATAATGTGCATTTAAAGGTAATCCCGTAATTTGATAAATTTCATCCCTTTCGGCCTGAGGAATCTGGTCAACAATTAATTGTGCACGCTCATCATACCAAGCAATACATTGACTAACTTCTTCTTTTTTTTCATTTATTAATATGCCGGACTCTCCAACACTTGCTATTGCAATCTTCTCCACTTTATTTAGCTGAGACAAATTAAAAGTTTTTATTTTTGCAACAATTTCTGCCCACAACTTTTTTAAATCAAAGTTAGTGAAATTTCCCATTACTTTCTTCGGTGTAGGAAATGCTTTTAACTCAGGAATTCGGTCATGCCACAAAGTAACTTTAGTATTGGTTGTACCAACATCAATGGTTAGGCAATTATTGATCAATATCAACTACTTCTTTCTTCGTAGTGCGATATATCCACCAAACTAAAAGGCCAATTACCACAATTCCACCTATAGCAAAAGGATTAAGTTCAAAAATTTTCACTATCCAAAATCTAAGCGGATTACCACCATCTAAAAAGCTTGTAACTGTAGCGTGGGCAGCACCTTTATATGCTACAGTTCTAGCCATCTTTGTTATGACTGGAGCCATAGCACTTGCAATATAAAGATCACCTATTAAACACGGGATAGCAATAATTACAGCCCTGAAAATATTACCCTTGCAGGCTAAAACAATCATAGATGCAAAAACTGCTAAGTTAGCCAGATCAGCTAGAGGCAAAGTGCGATTGCCAGGCATGATAAATGCCAAAAGAATGGCAAGGGGCGTTAACAGTAAAGCTGTTGAAATTATGGAAGAATTACCGATAGCTACAGCTATATCCAGGCCAATAAAAAGATCTTTTCTATTTGGAAACCTCTTTGTTAAGAATGTTTGTACTGCTTGTGAAATTGGCATTAATCCTTCAAGCAAAACTCTAGTCATTCTTGGCAAGAGTAGCATTACTGCAGCTAAATTAACACCGATATTTAACAGCCCTTTAACATCATAGCCAGCTAATAATCCTAATAAAACACCTAAAATTAAGCCAATCATCATAGGCTCACCGAAAATGCCAAACTTCTTTTGAATGGTTTTCGGATCAATTTTAATATTCCTAACACCAGGGATCTTATCTATTAGCCAATTTCCTAACAGTCCTATCGGCCAAAAGGTAATCGAAGAAACTGTAGGCAAAGAAATGCCTTCTAAGCCAAAATATTTTTCACCCATTGGCGCTGCCCAGTCTGCCATTTTAAAAACTATTATAGTAATAACTGCAGCAGCTAGTAATCCTAAAATAAAATTATTGGTTACATAGTAAACTAATGTACCCACAAGAGCAAAATGCCAGTAGTTCCACATATCTACGTCCACTGTCCTTGTTTTTCCTATTATCAACATTACTATGTTGATAATTATAGTCATTGGAATTACAAACGGAGCAATTGGCAAACCCCAAGTAATTGCAGAAAGAGCTGGCCAACCAAGATCAGCAGCAGGAAGGTTAATCCCTGTATGCTTAACCATGGCTTGCGCTGCCGGTCCCACATTGTTGGTCAAAATACCAAAAATTGCAAAAATACCGACAAATCCTACTCCGACAGTCAAAGCAGCTTTGAATGCCTGTGAGACTTTCATTCTAAAGCATAAACCTACTATAAATAGGATGATGGGCAGCATTACAATAGCTCCCATACTTAAAATGTATTGAACTATATTATTAATTTGTGAAGCCAAATTAACCATTTTTTGCCTCCTATTTTACGTAATCATAAATTTCTGCTAATGTTTTATCTGCTCCTATACCTGTAATTAGAGATAATGCATGAACAACCGGAATATCCAAGTCAAATGGTACTTGTGTGGTAGCCACTATTAAATCAACGGTTTTAGGATCTGCAACTTCTGGTAAAGAGGCAACGTTAGTTTGTGTATAAGTTACTTCCACTCCTTTATCTTTCAAGTATTCCAATGTTTTTTCAGTTGCCACAGTAGATGTGGCAATACCTGTAGCGCATACAAAAAGAATATTCTTTTTCTTATTAGACATTATTTTTCCTCCAAAATAACTTTATTTACTATTTTCAATATTTCATCTTTAGAACTATTTCTGATTTTCACCAAACTTTCAGGGGCTTGAAATATTTTCATAAGCTTAGATAAAATATTTAATTGCTTATTCGATTTATCTAGAGCCAGCATAAAAACAATTTCAACCCCAATTTTTGTTTCATCACTTCCCATTACCACTTGCTCTATCGGAGACTTCAATATGCCAATTGCAATCGCATTGTGTTTTGTCCATTTTGCATCGGTATGAGGTATTGACACACCAAAAGGATTAGTAGGCAACCCTGTCGGAAATTTTTGTTCTCGTAATATTACCTGCTGTGGATATTCAGGTTTTACCAGATCTTTTTTTATTAGAACTTTTGCCAAAGTATTAATCACATTGTCAAAATTGGTTTTTTCGTTAAAAGTGACTATTTGATCTTTTTCAAACCTAATTTTATTGTCATTTACTGCCATATCTTAATTCCTTTAATAAACTTGAGCAGGAGATAGTTTGTTCATCACGTTAATTTTGTGATAAACCACTTCTTTAACTGCTTTTCTGGCATCTAAAGTGACATTCACCAAGTCAAAGCGATCATTGTCCTTTTCGTAGTCTTGGCCCATTGTTTGTATGTATGCTTTACGCAAATCACTGGCAACATTAATTTTGACAACACCATAGTTAACCATTTGATTAATTTGCTCGTCAGGTATACCAGAAGCACCATGCAATACCAAAGGCACTTTACAAACACTTTGAATTTCTTTTAGCAGGTCGAACTTGATATCAGGATCTAGGTTCAAACCATGGACATTGCCGACAGCAACAGCCAATAAATTGACACCTGTTCTTTCAACAAAATCAACTACCTGGTCTGGGTCGGTATACTTATGATCAGGACTTACGTAGTCATCCTCTTTACCGGCTATTGCCCCTAATTCAGCTTCAACAGGTACACCGTAACCTTGAGCAAATTCGACAGCCTGCCTAGTGTGAGCGACGTTTTCATCATATTCATATTGGGCATTATCTGTCATTACCGAACCAAATCCTGCCCTGCACGCATCAACCACATTTTGAAAATCTTTACCATGATCCAAATGTAAGGTAACAGGAGTTTCCATCTTATCAGCATATCTTTTAACCATGTCAAAGATGTAGCCATAACCTGATAAAGGAATATTAGTTGGTGCTATCTGAATAAAAGCTGGAATTTTACTTTGCTCAACTGCATCCAATATGCCCATTGTTGTGATTAAATCGGTGGTATTATAAGCACCGGCACAAACATGGCGCTCTTTGATAATTTCTAATAATTTAAAGCCATTAACTAGTGGCATTGTTATTCCTCCAATACTTTTGATCTGGAATCCCTAAAAATCTTTATTAAAAGTGTTTTAAAAACTCAAATTAAATGTTTATCGTTTAAAAATTTTTTCAAATGATTTGAACCAGTAATTGAATAATTAGGATTGATTATCAAAACAATGACTGTATCTATATAAAACATATGCTTTTCCTGCTTTGAAAAATATTCAATCTTTTCTTTAAGAGACAAATATACGATTCTGTTTTGACTTATTTTGGTATCGATTATATGAATAATCAGTCCATTTGAAGAAATAAGTCCTTCTCCCATTTCATCTCTTTTTCTAATATCCTTTAATATTTCTTTTTTGCTTAGACTGGACTCTATATTGTTTACAAAGCAGGTAATGTAATGGTACAGGTCTTCACTGTCTTTTAATTGCACTGATAAATATTTCTCTTTAATATTCAAAGCGTTTTTTCCTTACAATCTCATCAATTTTCTCTTGAACAATTTTCTGATCTTTTTTTGTGAATAAGGCACTGACAACTATATGCGGAACTTTAATTTTCTCAGAAACTTGCACAGTTGATATTAATAAATCAACGTCTTGGTAATTGACTTTGTTATCATTATTAGATGTGACCCCAACTATATCTATGTTAGGGAAAGCTTTTTTCACCTTAATTTGTAACAATTCGGAAGTTCCTATTCCAGTAGCACACATAATTACTACTTTTAATTTGTAAGAATTTTCCTCAAGGGCTTGTGCAAAATAAAGCGTGATATAACCAACCTCATTATCATCAATGCCCTTCAAGTTATACTTAAAAAATATTTTTTGAGCATCTGTAAAAATAATATGATATAAATCGTGATACTCCATTTTGATTTGTTCTAACAAATTATTATTAACATGAATATGATTTTTCAATCTGTTAACAAGAGGTTGAACATGTTTTTCCAATCTTTCCTGAATAAAAGTAAAATCGTAGTTATAGTCTTTTGAAACTTTTGCAATTAGTTCTTTAGTTATTTTTATTACTAGACTAGATGCAGCAATATTCAAATCACTGCTTACAAACCTTGAGGAAGTTAAGTATTGAAATATATAATCCACTTCAACATTTGGTACTTTAATACTTAAATAGTTGCTAATATCCTTAATTACCTGTTCACTAATACGATATATTTCTGACTGATGTTCACCTGGACTTAATTTTTGCTTTCCCTTAACTAAATACTTTGTCCCATTTTTTCTTAAGCGGCAAATCAAAATATACAAGTGTGAAAATAAATTAACATTATATGGGTAAGGCAGTGTCATTTGTAACAGGTAATTAATTTTGTCAATCTCTTTCACAACAAAGCGGACATCATACTTTTCACTAAAGTCAGAGTTTAATGGTAATTGCTTTAGGTCTATTATTTCCTGGTCATTAATCAGTTTTTTTAAAGCAATTCTGATATTTTCTTCTGGCCCGCAAACTTTTAGAAAATTATTCTTAGAAATCAATTTAATTTGATACCTATCAAGATTTTTTTTAATTATCTGCTTGTCATTATGACGGACATTCGAACTTACGTAATACTGAGCAAATATCTCACTTTCCTCTAACGGTTGCGGAGAATTTAGCAAAAGTTTTTTCATAATTCTGTTTCTCCTTTCAACCGGAGAAATATTTACCAATGAATCTTTACCTAATTTCTGGTGCTCAGATGGCTGAATATAAAATTTGTAGTTAAGCTTAAAGCCCCTTCCCCTTTGAGACATAATTACAGAAGATCCCGTACTCTTATTTATATAAGCAACTAACCTGTAAACAGTTTTTTCAGAAACAAATAAAACTTGCGCTATTTCTTTAGCGGTTACATATCCATTACTATTTAAAAGAAAACCGATTAACTCATGAACTCTATCTGAATTTTCCATAGTCACCCCCAATTCCTGATTTTTAGAGATTCAATTATTATCTTATTAACTTTTACACCCTAGAAATTCCAACTTATGTCCATAATAACGGACAACTTTAATAGCGCTTACAAAAATGGCGGTTTCAGCAAGAGTGTAAGTAAAAAACAGACATTCCTTCAATTTAGAAATGTCTGTTAGACTTTTGCTTTTATTTATAAGTTAGTTGCTCTGAAAATAAGTTTTAGAAGTTGAATATCTCTAAAAATCTATTCACGTATACTAAAATGATATTTACAACAAAACAATTTTTTGCTTTTTCTACAAATTAACTACGCTATTTACTTCTCCTCCAGAAATAATTGTTTTAGCATCATTCAAAGCAATTTCAATACTGTTTTTAACAGCTAATTTCGTGAAGAAAGCAATATGCGGAGTGATTAATACCTGTGGCATTGCTTGTAGTTCTTTATAATCTTCCGGTAGTGAATTCAGCATATTCTTTTTATCATAAAAATCTGTTTCATCGGCTAAAGTATCCAAGGCTGTAGCAGAAATTTGCCCATTTTTAAGGGCCACAATTAAAGCTTGTGTGTCAACCAAGCCCCCACGAGCTACGTTAATCAAAATAGGCTTTTTCTTCATTTTATCAAAGGCAGTTTTGTCAATCATGTTTTCAGTACTTGCTAGTAATGGTGTATGTAAAGAAATAATATCGGATTCAGCAAGAACCGTATCAAAGTCGGTATAAGTGAGGTAAGGTTCCAGAGATGCGTCATAAACCGGATCACAAGCCAAAACTTTAGCGCCCAATGCGCTGTATAAGTGTGCACTGGCTCCACCAATATGACCGGCGCCAATTATACCGACAGTGCAATTAAAAATTTCAGTACTAATTGTACTTTTATCATAAGTAAAATCACCATGAGCCATTCTGTCTTGATAAATCCCAATTTTACGCAGTAAATACATTGCATCGGTTACGCCAAGTTCGGCAATGGCCCTTGGTGAATACGCTGCAACGTTTGTAATTTTAATACCATTCTTTTTTGCGGCCGCTAAATCTTGGTTATCAACTCCAACCTGCCGCACAGATAATTGCTTAATGCCAAATTGCTTAAATTTTTCGTAGACACTGGCGCCGACTGGAAGGTTGCCTTCAGAACTCACTCCGTCAAAACCTTGAGCTAAACCAGCATTATCTGCAGACAAGTCATCGTGGACGATTTTTATTTCAACTTGGTTTTTTTTAGCCCAGTTTTCAATAATTTTTTCTTCCATTTTAATTACACCATAACAAATAATTTTCACTTTTTATCTCTCCTATTCTTGCTTTAAAAATTGGTAATCTTAGCTTTCTAGTTGGAAAAATCGGATTGATTCTAATTCACGGTATCGACAATACCAAAAGCCTAACTTTTTCATATTCAAGACCGTGAATGCATGCTAGAGGTATATTGACACCAGTCTCATTACTAACCCCGCAGCTGCTGCCAGCAAATCCCAAACTTTAGAAATTATGGGTACGCCACGCAAACCAGTAATTGTAACCATACATTATCCTTATCACAACTTTTACTATCACTTTTTCTTAATATTTATATAATACTCTAAAAATTTGAAAACACCATGTATTTTATAGGTTTGGTAGCATAATTTATAAAAAAGTTGTTAACAAACTTAATTAAAATATATAATTTTGTATATTGCAAAATTATAGTTTAAGTAAAAGAAACGGCCGTTTATGTTACTTTTGGTGCCAGCAAAATTTCCTCATGTTACGCTTCTCATTATACAAAACGAAAGCGTGGCAAAATTGGACAATAATAACTTTCTCAGTCGTAATCAAATATTATTACCACTAATCAATTTTTTGACGAATTTTAGCAGCATCTTAGTTGGAATTGGCGGTTCACTAATTATCCGTGAATATTCAGATAATATCGTTATTAACGGCTTAATTTCGAGTATCAGTTCGTTAGCACTTATTTTGAGCGTTTTATTTATCGGTTCCAAGCTCGACAACACTGATAAGCGACGCGTGCTTATCCGGATGTATATTTTACTAAGTTTATTTTTATTACTCCCTTTTACTTTCCCACGAAAATACTTTGTACCTTTATACATTCTGGTTGACCTTTGTATAACAATGTTTAGCTTAGTCGAAGGGTTATCTTTCACTGGAAATTTAAAGTCTCTTCTGACTGATAATGCACTGGGGTCAACTATCAACCATAATTCCGTTGCTGGTCTAATCGGTAATATTGCCAGTGTAGCAGCGATGGCAGCTTTAATTCTTACTACCCGCAACTATTTGTATTTTCTCTTAGTAGCAAGCGGTGGCTTTTTTATAAACATCTTTCTCTCTATTGCTTTACACCAAAGGCACTTTACTAAAAACCAAAGTAGCTTTAAAACCTTAACCCACCTCATGACAGTTTGGCACAAAATAGCTGCTAGTAAAGGCTTACGCGCCTCAATTATTATTGCCATCTTTACCAGTACTCTCCAATCAGTATTTAACGGGTTGCTGATCTATTTCTGGAAAGCGATTGATCCTAATTACAGTCAAGTTTACTGGCTACTAGTTGCAGTAGTCAGTGGTCTTTTCTTAGGTGCTATTCTTATCCACTTTGATAATACATTTTGGTTACTTACTACTTTAGTATTTATTACCACGCTGGCTTTAGGAATTTTCTTTTTAAGGCAAACAATCGTTACTATGGCCATTATCACGGTACTGATATATGGTGAAACTTTACCAATCGCTAATTGGTGCAATAAAACTAGGATTAAAAGAACCGGTAAAGAGGTCCAGTCTGCGCAAACAAGTTTTTTGCAGCTGGGGAGTTCTCTATTGAATATCTTTTTTACTGTCGGAGTATCTGCAATTGCCAATGCTTGCCACCAACCGGCTCTTACTCTACTTGCTGCAGGTATTGCCCTTTTATTCGTTTTTAGCCTTCTTGGCAATAATATGGAGCGGTATCGTTTAGAAGAGATTAATTAAAAGCGTTGACGTGAAGTCATAAAAAACCACCTCTATTTCTAGAGATGGCTTTTTGCGTAATTAATGGCGCTCAATAGCGATAATGCACTTAATTAAATTATAATTGTTTAATCTGTTCTTCTATATTTAAGACCTCTAAGACATCTGTGGCACACTCTGCACCTTTATTGCCTGACTTGCCGCCAGCACGATCGGTTGCTTGTGCAACTGTATCAGTCATTAACACGCCGAACATCACTGGCACATTTCCATTAGCTGATGCAGCGGCTAACTGCGAAGTAGTGCCTTCACAAACGTAGGTAAAGTGAGCTGTTTCACCCCGAATTACTGCTCCTAATGCAATGATACCGTCAACTTGGCCACTTTTTGCCAAGCAGTTGACTGTACGGGCGATTTCAAAGGCACCGGGCACTCTCACAATCACAATATTTTCATCTTTCACGCCCGATTTTTTTAATTGTGCCACTGCTCCTGAAAGCAGGCGATCAGTTACCACACCATTAAACTGAGCTACAACAATACCAATCTTTTTATCTTGTCCTTGGGCAATATTCCCAATAATTTCTTTCATATTAATCCACCTCATTTAAAATATGATTCATTTCATGCTTTTTAGTTGCCAAATATTTTTTATTTTCTGCAGTCATGCCTACTTCAACAGGAATACGTTTAGTAACTTTAATACCATAGTTTTCTAATTGATTCACTTTGTCAGGATTATTGGTCATCAAATTAACTTCACTTACACCCTTTTGTCGTAAGATCTCGGCAGCAACATTGTAACGCCGAGCATCAACGGGCAGACCAAGATGCTGGTTAGCTTCTACTGTGTTCATACCCTCATCTTGCAGTTTATAAGCACGCAATTTGTTTTCCAGGCCAATGCCCCGACCTTCTTGACGTAAGTATAAAACCGCTCCTGAACCATTTTCTTCAATCTTAGTTAGTGCTTCAGCAAGTTGAGCGCCGCAATCACAGCGTTTAGAGCCAAAAACATCCCCAGTCAAACATTCACTGTGAAGCCGCAACAAAAGGGGCTCACCTTTTTTAATTTCACCTTTGCTAATTAATAAAGTAGGTTGCTTTTCAGGATGCTTTTTATCTCTAAACCCTTCAAGCTGGAAGTGACCATATTTTGTAGGAAAGTCAACCTTAGTAAAAGACTCAATCCCCAAATCTTTATTTTCCTGATTTTTACGGTATTCAATTAACTCTTCAATGGTCAAATAAGGAATGCCGAGTCCTTCTGCTAAAGCTTTCAAGTCCTTACGTCTAGCCATTGTACCGTCTTTTTTAATACACTCACAGATAAAGCCAACAGGAGCAACGCCAGCTAGTCTTGCCAAGTCTAAGGCTGCTTCCGTATGACCAGTCCTCTCCAGCACGCCACCTTCTTTAGCTACCAGCGGAAAAACATGACCAGGATGATAAAAATCAGCCCATTGGCTATTAGGATCAGCTAACTTTTTAATAGTCTTTGCCCGATCAAAAGCTGAAATTCCTGTCGTAGTTTCAGTGGAGTCAACACTAAGAGTGAAAGCCGTGCCAAAAGTATCGTTTGAACCAGTTTCAATTGGTTTTAACTGCAAACGGTCGGCATATGCTTTGCTCATCGGCACGCATAATAATCCACGAGCTTTAGTGATCATCATGTTAACAGCTTGTGGCGTAACTTTTTCTGCTAAGCCAATCATATCCCCTTCAGACTCACGCTGCGGTGAATCAGCCACAATTACCAAACCACCATTTAGCATGTGCTGCAATACTTTCTGTATCTTTTCATTCAATTGTTCTGTCATTTTTTCCTCCATCAAAATTCCTTTTTCCAGGCCTGAATTTGCTTGACTGCATAGCGGCCAATCATATCCACTTCAATATTTGCTTTATCGCCTACTTGGTAGTGAGCCAAAGTAGTATTTTGGATGGTATAGGGGATTAAACTTACCCCAAAATGATCATTTTCTGCCATCGTAACGGTTAAACTGATGCCATCAATAGCGATTGATCCTTTTTCAACAATAAAGGAGTCATACTTATGTGGTACTTGAAATTCCAACTCAATAGAATTTTCGTTTTCATCCCTTTTTACCAGTTCAGCTGTGGTATCAATGTGTCCTGCAACAATATGTCCATCAAGTTTGCCATTTAGCGTTAGTGAAGGTTCCAAATTAACCAAACTATCTTTTTGCAATTTTCCAAGGTTGGTTCTTTTCATTGTTTCCGGCATTACATCAACTGCAAAGTCCTTTTCACTCCAGTCAGTAATGGTTAAACAGATACCGTTAACGGCGATACTTGCTCCTAAAGGCAAATCTTTTTGCACCAATTTTGGAGCGCAAATACCCAGTCTTGCATGTTGCTCACTAATTTCCAAACGGGTAATCGTACCCGTTGTTTGAATTATTCCTGTAAACATTCTTTTCTCCTCACGCGAATTCTGATATCTTGATTGAATCTCTTAACATCCAAAAGTTGATAGTTCTTTTTTTCTGCTAAAGCTTGGCCGAACACGGCTGGTAAACCGGTGCCTCCTAAAACTATCGGAGCTACATATGTCACTATTTCGTCAGCCAAACCGGCTGCTACAAACTGAGCCTGGACATTGCTGCCGCCCTCAACTAACAGCGATTGAATTTCGTGTTCAGCTAGCAGCTGTACTACTTTTGCTGGTGTCCACTTGCTAGCAGTATAACAGCATACATTTTCTCCAACTTTTTGTGTTAATTTAGTTTCACTCAGTAGCCAAATTTGACCGCGGGTCTTAAATAATTGACTAGTAAAATCCAGCTGATTGGCATCCTTAGTTAACACAATCCTAATAGGAGGATGTGGTAAGTTCTTTATTCTAACCGTTAACAGCGGATTATCAATGCGTAAAGTATTTGCGCCAATTAAAATAGCTTGATTTTGCAAGCGCAATTTTTGTACATCCACTTGAGCAGCATCCCCAGTCAAAAGCGTTCTTCTCTTGCCCGCAGCATTAATTTTGCCATCAATAGACATTGCATATTTAAGTGTTACAAACGGTCTTTCTTGTTGATAAAAAAAGTTATACGCAACATTTAAACTTTCAGTGCCACCAATGACTTCTGTTTGAACTCCATGACTTTTAAGATATTTAATGCCTTTACCTGCCACAATTTGGTGGGGATCGACCTGACCGATAACAACTTTTTTGATTCCGGCCTCGGCTACTGTTTTACAACAAGGAGGTTGCTTGCCATAATGGCTGCAAGGCTCTAGTGTGACGTACAAGGTTGCCCCTTGAGCTTGTTTGGGATCCGCTAAGTGTGACAGTGTATTTACTTCCGCATGTTCTTTGCCAAATTGATGGTGATAGCCCGTTGCTAAAACTTGCTCATTTTTAACCAAAACTGCACCAACTAATGGATTTGTCCAAGTCATCCCCTGAGCTTTTAAAGCCTCTTGAACTGCCATTTGCATATAATCTTTATCCTGCACTATTTCACTTCCTAAACATTAAAAAGCCCCGTTGATTTTATCAACGAGGCTCATCTTTTATTTATCAAATAAGATTTCAGCGAAGTTTAATAACGACGCGAGTTTTCTGTCTAATCTTGTTTGTTCTTCTCCCATCCAGACTTTAACTGTCGGTACTAGACTTGCACTAGTTCCACCGCAAAACGCGGGTCACGGACTTCAATTATTAATTGTCACCGTCGGTAAGGAATTGCACCCTGCCCCGAAGAAACCGTATTCAACTGTTTTTAGTATAATATAGATATCCTATATCGGCAATAGCAATTTTTTGTTTTATATAAATTATATATACGATAAGATCAAACTTAAATAAATTATTCCTTAAAACTTCCAATCAGACAAATGGAGAGGAATATTATTGTTTTTACCAAAATATTTTTTAAAGGCAGTGCCAAATGACGAATGATCTTTAAGATGATTGCAATAAGCGTCTCTGATACTCAAAATTGTTGTCACTGCTAAATTAGTAGTGACAATTATCAGTATGCTAATAAATATATACAAAAGATATAGCATCTTAGCCCTCCTATTTTTAACTGTATCACTTTTATAATACACTACTACTTAGTGTTAACATTGTCAACTTTTTTTGGCAAAATAAATAGACTAGTAACCAAATTGATTACTAGTCTATTTTAATCTGTTAAACCTTACGTTTTTTTTAATACAGATACTTCTTTATGGCAGCCTTAGGATCCATTCCTGCACGAATTTTTAGTTCTAATTCAATTGCTACATCAGCCAAGATCACTTGCGGGTCGATAACATTATAGGGATGCTCTGGCGCTTTCTCTTGAGCTAACGATAATTCTGTGCAACCTAGTAATATGACATTGCAGCCATATTTGTCATGCATTGTGCGCAATATGTGGTGATAAAGTTCGCCATCAACTACGCCCTTTTCTTTAATGTTGGAATAAATCAGCTCAGTAACCATTGGCTGAATCTCAGGACCACCCAGTTCAACTTCTCGACCTACTTCTTTAATCTCATCTTCATACAAATGATCATATATAGACCCTTCGGTGGCAATTAACCCAATCTTTTTCTCTTGGGGATAATCTGTTATAAATTTATGCACGGCAATGCGCATCATATGCAAAAAAGGAATGTCTGTTAGCTCCACCAGCTCATCATAACAATAATGAGCTGTATTACACGGCATTACAAAAAAGTCCGGCTTTATTTGTGCTTGCTGGAGCACATCCTCACGTAAGGCAGTGAAAAAATTGGGTTGGTTGTGATCTTTAATATAAGCCGTGCGATCAGGAACTTGGGCATCGTTAACCAAAATATAATTTAAATAGTCCTGATCTTTAGTAATTTTGATGCGGTGATTAATCATGCGAACAAAGCTCTCCGTTGCGATCGTACCCATACCGCCAATAATACTAAAAAAATGTTTCATTAATACCTGCTTTTCTAACTTCTAAAGTGCTCTTTTTGTCCTTCAAGTTCATCAATTGCTTCTTGTGCAACTGTGATATCAGAGGGATAAGGAGTATCCACGCCGCGCACTTTTTGAAAACCGTCCTCACCTTTACCACAGATTAGAACAATATCTCCTTTATTTGACATACTGATAGCATCATATATGGCCTTTTTACGGTCAAGTTCTATTGTCACATCAACTTTAGAATGATCAATACCGGCATCAATCTCCTGTGCAATTTCTTTTGGATCTTCAAACCCCGGATCATCAGTAGTCAAAAAGGCTTTATCAGCATAGGCATTTAAACTGTGGCTAAAACCAGGACGGCGAGAAATTCCTTTATCGCCAGGCGCTCCTACAACCACAATAATTTTGGGATTGTTAAATTCGCGTTGCATAAAACCCATAAGTGCCATCATCGAAGCTTCATTATGCGCATAATCTACTACAACTACACCATGTTCTTTGGTAACCTCTGTCTGCATCCGTCCCGGAACAGTTACTTGGCTAATACCTTTAGCAGCATCATGATGATCCATCCCAGCAAGCCCTGCTCCAATTACTGCAGCTGTACCGTTTGATTCATTAAAATCACCCAGCATCTTTAACTGGTAATCACCGGCTATTTTAAGTTGCTTAGCTTTATCACTAACACATAATACCTGGAATTTAGTCTGAGCCATATCAAGTTCTTCGGTTGCAAAGCGAAAATCAATGGTCTGTTTTAAGTTAGGATTAGTAAACTTTTCAGCTGCAAATAAGTAGATACTGTCTGGATCGGTAGTAGTCGTAGCAGCCGCATAAACTTCATCAAAGTGGTCAGTCTGAGCGTTAATAATACACTTGCGTGCATTAACTAATAATTGCAGTTTGCAATGCAGATAATCAGCAAAGTTAGGATGCT
Organism: Lactobacillus laiwuensis; assembly: GCF_019972835.1. Classification (GTDB taxonomy): domain Bacteria; phylum Bacillota; class Bacilli; order Lactobacillales; family Lactobacillaceae; genus Lactobacillus; species Lactobacillus laiwuensis. The sequence goes on from NZ_BPPB01000007.1 coordinate 70,422, forward strand.
CATTAGGTCCAATATGATCAGGTGAAATGTTTAAGAAAAAGCCTAAGTCATAAGTTAGTCCGAACACCCTGTTTTTCTTATAAGCCTGACTGGAAACTTCCATCACCATATGCGTCATACCATTGTCCACAGCCGTTCGCATATCACGGAACAAATCAAGTGATTCAGGAGTGGTTAAGCTGGATTTAAAAGTATCGTCTTTTCCCTGACCCACAACTGTGTTAACAGAAGAAATCAGTGCAGTTTTACCACCATTGACTTGATCCAGCATTCCTTTTAGAAAATAAGCAGTAGTGGTTTTACCTTTAGTACCAGTAATAGCAATTAAATATAAATCATCTTGAGGAAAGCGGAAAAAGGCTGCAGATAATAGAGCCATTGCCTTAGAAACATTGCGCACAATCAGTGCATGCATTCCCTTGCCTTCTGGATATGGTTGCTCTGCTACATAACAGTTGGCACCGTTTGCTTTCGCCATTGACAAAAATGTAGGACGAAAACCAGCGCCTTTACAAAAGAATAGTGTATTGGTATGAACATCACGTGAATCATATGATACATATTCCATTTTTGATGGGACGGTGTCCTGAACAGCACTCGATTTAAGCAGATGGTGCTCTTTTAAAATTAAAATACAGGTATTTAAAGAAATACTCATGCTATACTCCTCTATTTATTATCTCAGTCAAAATTATACCACAGCTATGCTGGAGTTTTTTCACTCTTTAGGTTTAAAGGCAGACAAATAATGAAACGGGTCCAATCTTTATCAGATTCACAACGAATCTTACCGTGATGAAGATCAACAATGCTTTTGGTAATTGACAGGCCTAATCCTGTACCACCTGTTTTAGTATTGCGGGAACCTTCTACTCTGTAAAAGCGCTCAAATATTTTTTTTAGCGACCCTTCAGGAATTTGGGCACCATTATTTTCTACTCGCAATTCTACTTCATTGTTGTTAACCAAATTGGCAATTAAATTAATTTGTGTTGCCCCTGTGCCATATTTAAGTGCGTTAGTGATGAGATTATTGTATACACGTACCAATTTTTCTGCATCAGCTTGAATGGTTAAATCTTTGGGTCTTGCTTCTATATTAAATACTATCCCTTTTTCTTGACCCTCAAATTCAAAACCTGCTGCCACCTGCTCTAACATAGAAAAGATATGTAAGGGGGACAAGTTTAATTTGGTACTAGTTGATTTTAACGTTGTATATTCAAGCAGATCATGAGCCAATGACTTCATTTGTTCTGCCTTCATATATGCGATATTAAGATATTTTTGCTGATCTGCTGGATCCGACACCCCCGATTTAAGTAAACCTAAATAACCGATAATAGAAGTTAAAGGCGTTCTGATATCATGAGAAACATTACTGATTAGTTCGTCTTTTGACTTTTCGATTGCCTTTTCTTCATTAATGGCGTTGACTGTACTATCCACTAATGAGTTAATCGAATCAATTACTTTCTGCAAGTCTGTTTTAACTTTAAAAGAAATTGTATGATCAAAATGTCCTTTGGCAATATAATGCAATTCAGAAATAACGTGTCTTAACTGCATTTGATGATAACGCCGAATTAAGCGCCAATAGAGCACGATCAAATCACCAATACCCATAAAAATGATAAAGGTATTTTGCCAAGACCATAAGTGACGCCCACCAGCAAAAGTAATGGTCCTTTTTAAAAAATAAATACCGTTAACCAGGTTTTTATTTTGTAAAATTGTCAAGTTGATTAAAATAATCACCGATAGGTTTAACAATAACAGCAAGATCACCGTTATAACGCCTTCAGCAAACAACTCGCTTTTTTCAGCAGCTGTCAGCTTGACTCTTTCTTTTTTCATCTAGCTAAGCCTCAACTTTATAGCCTACACCCCAAACAGTCTGAATAACATCTTCGCCGCCTGTGGCCGTTTGAATCTTGTCACGCAAGTGGGAAACATGCACCATGACGGTTTTAGCAGAAACTATCGATTCTTGTTGCCAAACCCGTTCAAAAATTTCATCTGCAGAGAATACACGGTTAGGGTGACTAGCAAGAAGATACAGAATACCGAATTCCAAAGCAGTCAACTGAATATCTTTGCCATCAATTGTTTTAACTTCATGAGAATCACGGTTAATAATAAGTGGTCCAACTTCAAGAATGTCAGGTTCATCATCTTTGACTTGCTTTTGACTGCGACGCAAAAGCGAACGAACTCGCGCCATTACCTCTAATGGATTAAATGGCTTTGACACATAGTCATCAGCACCCGTAATCAAACCCTGAATTTTATCCATATCGCCAGTTTTAGCAGACACAATAATAATAGGAATGTCTGAATCCTTACGAACTTCCTTAATAACATCAATTCCACTCATATTAGGCATCATGACATCCAAAATCATTAGTGCAATATCAGGAGTGGTAGTTAATTTTGTGATTGCTTCTTTGCCGCTGTAGGCAACAACTGGGGTATACCCTTCATTTTTAAGATAAATACTTAACAATTCGACGATTTCTTTATCGTCGTCAACAACTAAAATTTTCATAGGGCTAATTTCCCTTCTTTTTACTTATTGATTATATTCGTTTTATTTTTATATTCTACTAAATATAGTGTAGCAGAATCTATGTCTAATATTTTAGACAATTTTGTAACAAACTACTAATATTCAAGCATAACTTTATCGTTTTATTAAAAAAGCCGGATTTTTCCAGCTTAGTTTCTACTTTAAACTATTAATATTATTCAGATACGTAACCAGCCATTGACGATCAACAAGGCCTAAAAAGTCCCCACTGGAATTTTGCACTAGCACTTCATTTTGCTCACTTAAAAGGGCTAACAATTTAGCAATTGTTTCCTCGACATTAATTACTGGCATTGCCGCCCGTGAACCAGATTCAGTGCGTTTAAATTTAGTTAATAAAGCTGCTTGCTTCAAAGTAGTTTCATATAAGTTGCTACCTATGCTGCCTCTGAAAAAGTCTCGGACAAAGTTATCAGCTGGATGTCGTAAAATTTCTTCGGGCTGATCAACCTGCAGTAATTGACCATCCTTCATAATACCAATTCTGTCAGCTAAATGAAGTGCCTCGTTCATATCATGTGTTACAAACAAAATAGTATTATGCAGTTGCTTATGCAAGTCAACAACTAGTTCTTGTAAATTTGCTCGAGAAAGTGGATCAAGCGCACTAAAAGGTTCATCCATTAACACGATAGGAGGCTTTGATGCAATAGCCCTTAAAATGCCAATTCTTTGTTGTTCACCACCAGACAGTTCACGGGGATAACGCTGAGCGTATTCTTGCGGATTGAGACCCACTTTTTGCAGCAGTTGAGCTGCCAGTTTTTCCAGATTAACATTTACCCCTTGAATTTCCGGTATGAGAGTAATATTTTGGGCAACGGTCATATTGGGAAAAAGAGCGATTTGTTGCAAAACGTAACCAATTTTCCAGCGTAACTTTTGCACATCATAAGCAGTAGTTGGGCGCTTATTAACTAAGATTTGGCCAGCATTAGGATCTTCCAGGCGATTAATCATTTTAATTGATGTTGTCTTGCCACTACCAGAATTACCCACTAGGACAAAGAGTTCACCTTGTTGAATATCAAGATTAAGATCGTTTATTACTATTTTATCAGCAAACGATTTTTTTACGTGATCAAATTTTATCGCTGAAGTCATCTTACTTCTCCTTAAGCAAATGCTGTTTTACTAAATAATGATGCGCTACTTGGCCTGGATCCATATTTTTGACATTGACCTCATAATTCATTTCCTGCATCTGCTTTTCAGTAATCTTGCCGGCTAATTTATTTAAACTGCGTACTACTTGGGGATGCCGACGTGCAAAGACATTACTCATTAAAGGAGCACCCTGATAAATAGGAAAGTTATGTTTGTTATCTTTTAAAATACTTAAGTGGTACTGTCGCAATTCACTGTCTGTTGAATAGGCATCAACAATGTTAACCTTATTTTGGTCTATTGCTTGGTAACGTAACGCCGGCTCCATTGATTTAACTGGGAAGTCAATACCATATAATTTTTTTATACCCTTAAAACCATCCCCGCGGTCAATAAATTCTAAAGTCATACCACCCTTGAGCTTATTGGTAATATTAGCCAAATCACTGATTTTCTTTAAATGATTTTTCTGCTTAAAAGATGTTTTAACAGCTAAGGCATAAGTGTTATCGTAGGCCATTGGTCTAAGTAAAGTAAGTTTATCCTGCTTGTTCACTAATTCCTTAGCTTTATCATAAGTTTCTTTTTCAGATAAACCCGTCGTTTTTACCGGAGTTTTAGCAAAAGTTTCTAAAATAGTGCCTGTAAACTCTGGATAAATATCGATCTTATTGTTTTTTAATGCACTGAAGAGAAAAGTAGTTTTACCAAAATTAGGTTTGAGCGTCACTTGAATGTGCGAATCACCCTGTTCAATTAATTCTTTGTACATATTAATCAAAATTTCGGGTTCAGAGCCCAGCTTACCAGCAACAGTTATCGTCTCTTTTTGATTAACAACAGTTTCATAAACACCACTGCCTGCTAGAAACAGAACACTGACAGTTAAAACTCCTAAAGCGGTTTTAACTGAAGCATGTTCTAACCACTTGATCAAGGCACTTAAGATAATAGCCAGGGCACCTGAACAAACTGCACCGATAATTATTAAAGCCGTATTATTGCGGTCAATTCCCAGGAGTATAAAACTACCAAGTCCGCCTGCGCCAATTAATGCTGCCATGGTAGCTGTTCCGATAATTAAAACTAAAGCTGTCCTAATACCAGAAATAATTGTGGGCATAGCTAATGGTAATTCAACTTTGACCAGTTTTTGCATGCGTGACATGCCGAACGCATCTGCAGCTTCTTCCAGAGCTGGATCAATTTCTGTTAGCCCCAAATAAGTATTCTGAAAGATAGGCAATAAAGCATACACTATCAAGGCAATTACCGCAGGAACTGTTCCTATGCCGACAAGTGGTATTAGCAAACCCAGAAGTGCCAAAGAAGGAATAGTTTGTAAGATACTGGCAATTTGCAATAAAAATTCTGCTACTTTGGCATGTTTTACAGTCCAAAAAGCTAGTGGCATTGCAATAACCATAGCAATTAGCAGTGAAATTAATGATATCTGTATGTGTTGCAGTAGTGCGATCCCTAAATCGCCTCGGCGTTCACTTAAAATTTGGATGATTTGATTCATTTGCGTAATTCCTTTTGTCTATGCCAGTTTTTTTAATTATCCTAAATTACATAAAGCACTATGTTAATTGCTTTAGACCTAGCTAATTTCTTAAACCTTACCATAACACAAACCTGCGTTCTGTAAGCAATTATTGCTTGCAGGTCTTTTGAAGCAAAAAAATTCCCAGCACCATAATGCTGAGAAAATTTTATCAAAATTACTGTATTTCTTTTTTACCAGTATATAACTCGTAGTAGTAACCCTTTTGCTTTAGAAGCTGCTCATGGTTGCCGGCTTCAATAATATGACCATGATCAAGTACTAAAATCAAGTCCGAGTTAACAATTGTTGAAAGACGGTGGGCAATAACAAAACTTGTACGTCCTGCAAGCAGATTATCCATACCAGCCTGCACTAGCTTTTCAGTTTGGGTATCAATGCTGGAAGTTGCCTCATCTAAAATCATGACTGGCTCATCCGCAATCATCGCCCGTGCAATACTGAGCAGCTGCATTTGACCCTGAGACAGGTCTCCGCCATTACCATCGATAATAGTTTTGTAGCCTTCGTCTAAGTGATGAATGAATTCATCGGCATGCGATAAGTGCGCTGCCTGGTACACATCATCATCACTTGCTTCAGCATTACCAAAACGGATATTATCCATAACTGTACCGGTAAACATGTGTGTGTCCTGCAATACTATTGATAACGACCGCCTTAAATCATCTTTTTTAATTCTATTAATCGGAATACCGTCATAAGTTATAGTACCAGAGTTAATTTCGTAGAAACGATTAATCATATTAGAAATAGTGGTTTTGCCCGCTCCAGTTTCACCAACCAGCGCTACTTTCATACCAGGTTTGGCATCAATCGAAATATCATACAAAATTTGTTTATTTGGCGAATAACCAAAGTTAACATGATCAAAAACAATATGACCATTGACAGTAACTTTCTTCACTGACCCATCTTTTTGCGGTACATTCCAGTGCCATGCACCCTTTACATCTTCGTCTTTAGTGATGGTTACATCACCATCATCAACTTCAACTATCTGATCTTCTAATTTGAAAATTCTTTCCGCACCCGCTAATGCCATTACGATAGAATTTAACTGTTGTGAAATCTGAGCTATCGGCATTGCAAACTGTTTTGATAACTGCAAAAAGGCACCAATAACTCCTAATGAAAGAGGTGCAATATGATTGATGGCCACCGCACCACCTAAAACTGCAATTAACACATAAAGCAAGTTGCCCAAGTTACCCATAATTGGGAATAAAATCGTGGCATAAGTATGAGCCTTGCCAGATGCTACTTGCAATGAATCGTTATAAGTATTAAAATCTTGCTCAACTTCAGGCTCATGGCTAAAGACTTTAATTACCTTAAGGCCATTAAGCATTTCTTCATTATAACCGTTAACTTGCCCTAATTCTTTTTGCTGCAACTTAAAGTAATGAGCTGAACGTATCGTTAAAAAGCGTACAACGATAATAGAAAGTGCAAAGACTATTAAAGTAAAAATAGTTAGTTGCCAGCTCAAAACCAGCATCGCACCCAAAACGAAAATAAGGTTTAAAGTTGAGTTCATAAACTGTGGAATAGACTGCGAAATCATTTGTTGCAACGTATCAATGTCGTTAGTGTAACAGCTCATGATGTCGCCATAATCATTTTCATCGAAATAAGAAATTGGCAATTTTTCCATGTGCTCAAACATTTCCATCCGCACTCTGAATTGGACTTTTTGAGCTAAAACTGCCATTAACATTGCAAAAAGATAATTAGAAATGAATCCAATAGCGTAACAGCCAAACATTACTGCAATTGCGTGCAAAAGTGGACCAAAATCTGGTCTGGCCTCTTTGGTTAGCGGAATAATATAAGTATTTATCAAGCGTTCGATAAATAAGGATCCTAAAACATTTGCAGCAGCCGTGAGAATTATGGCAACTGTAGAACTGATGAGCATCAAGGGACTAGTACTGGCAACTAATTTAAGCAGGCGCCACAGTATTGTAGAACGTTTACCAGAGATTTGGTTATTTTGCTTTTCCACTGCTTTATTCAAATTAATCACCTACTTCTTTTGTTCTTCTTGAAACTTGGCAATCGAGCTGTACAAGTCATTGCGTTGCATCAGTTCTTCATGCGTACCAATATCCTGAATTTTACCATCATCCATGACAATTATTCTGTCTGCATCCTTAATGGATACGATTCTCTGCGAAATAATTATTTTAGTGGTATCCGGCATATTTTCTACCAGTGCTTCGCGGATTTGACGCTCAGTTTGTGTATCAACCGCTGAAGTAGAATCATCCAAAATTAAAATCTTGGGTCTCTTTAGCAATGCCCTTGCAATTGTAATTCTTTGCTTTTGGCCACCGGAAACATTAGTCCCCCCTTGTTCAACCATAGTTTCATACTGGTCAGGCATTTCACGAATAAAATCATCTGCATGAGCAATTTTGGCAGCAGCAACAATTTCTTCATCAGTAGCATTTTCGTTACCCCATTTCAGGTTCTCCTTAATGGTTCCTGAAAACAGAACATTATTTTGCAAAACCATCGCTACGTTGTCACGCAGTGTTTTTAAATCATATGATTTTACATTATGTCCTGATACCCGAACTGCTCCAGAATCCGTATCATAAAGCCGGGGAATCATGGATACTAAGGTTGATTTAGATGATCCGGTTTTCCCAATGATACCAATTGTCTCACCCGGTTTAATGGTTAAATTGATATTGTTCAAAGCCAGGTTCTTATCATCTGGATCATATTTAAAATTAACGTGATCAAAAATTACTTCACCATTATTTACATGCTTTAAAGGCTTGCGTGGATTTTCAATTGATGGTTTTTCATTGATAACGTCCGCAATTCTGTGTCCACTAGCAGCAGAAACAACCAGCTGAGTAAAGATCATTGCCAACATATTCAAACTGCCTAAGACAGAGTTTGAATATGAAAACATTGAAATAAGCTGCCCAGTTTGTAAACTGCCACCAACAATTTCTTTGGCCCCGAACCAGCAAATAGCCAAGTTAGAAATATTTAACACTGCCATAACCACCAGTGAGTTCAGTGACATGATTTTTTGGGCAGTGGCAAATAGTCTGTAGATAAAGCCGGCAGATTTTTTAAATTTAACTGTTTGTGCTTCTTCTTGAACATAGGTTTTAACTTCACGAATGCCGCGAATGTTTTCCCGCACTACTTGGTTCATGCGGTCATAACCCCTAAAAATCTTAGGAAAATACTTGCTGGCACTTTTAATAATGATACCAAGCAGAATAACAAAAATTGGGGCAATCACTACAAATACCAGTGACAATTGGGGGCTGACAATAACAGACATGATTATTGAAACCAATAACATCATTGGCGCTCTGACTGCAATTCTAATTAATATTTGATACGACATCTGAACGTTATTAACGTCAGTCGTCATTCTCGTAACCAAACTGGCACTAGAAAAATTGTCAATATTTTCAAAAGAGTAGTCTTGCACATGATAAAACATATCTTTACGTAAATTAGCTGCAAACCCAGCTGCAGCATGAGCAGAGGCATAGCTGGCACCAGAACCTAAAACAAGTGAAAGAACCGTAAACACCAATAAAACAATACCGCTTTTAGTAATATAGGGCATGTTCCCTTTCATAATGCCATTATCAATTAAAATACCGACCAAATATGGTATTAACATTTCAATGATAACTTCACCAGTGACAAAGAGTGGTGACAGCAAAGACAGTTTTTTATACTGCCTGATTGACTTACTCAGCGTGTTAATCATTAAATACCTCTTTCTAATTTATTAATGCGTTGTTTTTAAACGTGTACTTCAGTTTAAAAAGGATAAATAGATTCATAGCAAATCTATTTATCCTTTAAAATATATAGTTATCTAAGTATAGCTCTTTTCTTGACAAAAAGCACCCTATTTGCTCCTATCAGCTGGTGAAAAGGCAGAGCCAATGATTTGATAATGTCGACGGAAAAACCAGCGAATACCATATACTACCGCAGCAATTATTAAATTATATATTCCAGGTAAAACCGGATTTATAATTTGTAATGCCCGCAGAGACAGTACGCCAAAGCAGATAAAGAGTAATGCCATCATTAAAATAAAACCCCAAATTAATTTTGACCAAGGAATTTTACGATTTTTACCGCCATTAGGTAAGACCCATTCATTATACTTCGTCATAAAAACGCCTAAAGCAGCACCAACAATCAGCAAAGTTAAGGCACCCATCTCTGAATTATATTTGTTATTCTTTTGGAATAAACCAATTAAGCCAAAAAGACCAAAGAAAAGGGCAACATAAAATAAAGCATTATCTGTGGCGTATTGCCAAAACGGAATATCAGACGCTTTCCGCTTTTTCGGCTTTAGCATATCAGCAGCTTTTAATTTAGGTGACATATTATAGTATGTATTGGCCGGCTGACCATGACGCTGTGCAATTATTAAATCATTCAAAAGCTCATCTACTTTCTTTTGAGCATCTTCATGACTCATTTTACCTTGTGTTTCAAGCTCCTTTTGCAAGCGAAAAATGTAATCAGAATTTTTATTGCTGAGTTGCTTGCGCAACTGATCAGGTTTCATCTGTTTAACCTCATCATCTTTATTCTGATTGACTACTTTCTCTTTTAATTTTTCTTGCTTATTAGTATCGATTTTAGCTTGTACTTCAGTTTTCTTTTCTGCCATTATTTTTTCCTAAACGTTAAATCTAAATTCAATAATGTCACCGTCTTGGACTTCATAATCTTTGCCTTCAAGACGTAATTTCCCGGCTTCTTTGACCTTTTGCATGGTTTCATATTTATCCAAATCGGTAAATGAAACTACTTCGGCACGAATAAATCCCCGTTCAAAATCTGAGTGAATAACGCCGGCAACTTGTGGTGCTTTCATGCCCTTATGGAAAGTCCAGGCACGTGTCTCGGGTCCACCAGCTGTGAAGAAAGTTCTTAGGCCCAAAATGTGGTAAGCTGCTCTAATTAATCGGTCAAGACCTGACTCTGTTACACCTTCAGCTTCTAAAAACTCTGCTTTTTCATTATCATCCAAGCCGGCAATTTCTTCTTCAGTGGCTGCGGAAATACCTAAGCATTCAGCATTTTCACTGTCAGCATGTTTTTTGACAATTTGATAATATTGATCTTTTTCTGGCTCAGCCATTGAACTTTCTGCAATATTAGCTACATAAATAACCGGTTTGTCAGTTAACAAAAATAGGCCCTTAACAATTTTTTGTTCATCTTCATTAAACTTGATTGAGCGAACGGGTTTACCCTCTTCTAGAACTGGCTTAATCTTTTGCAAAACGTTAAATTCAGCTTTAGCTTCCTTATCATTTTGCTGGGCAATCTTTTTTACCTTATTAATGCGGCGATTAACGGCATCTAAGTCAGCAATTGCCAATTCCAAGTTAATAGTATTGATATCTTCCTCTGGATCTACTTTACCGGTAACTGAAGTAATGTTGTCATCTTTAAAAGCACGAACAACATGAATAATCGCATCAGTCTGGCGAATATTCTCCAAGAATTTATTACCTAAACCCTCGCCTTTTGAAGCTCCTTTAACTAAACCGGCAATATCGGTAAATTCAAAAGTAGTATGAACTATTTTTTTTGCAGGAATCAATTCCTGAATGCGCGCAAGTCTCTTATCAGGAACTTCAACCATACCAACATTGGGTTCAATGGTGGCAAACGGGTAATTGGCCATTTCCGCTCCCGCTTTCGTAATTGCGTTAAACAAAGTTGATTTACCAACATTAGGCAAGCCAACAATCCCAGCAGTTAGTGACATTTTTATCCTCTTTCTTTAACAAAAATCAATTATTTTCTTGATTAAAACCAGGTCTTACTATTTCTTCTTTAGGCACATAAAGCTCATTTTTAGTGTTGACCGGATCATTCGCCTTAGTTAAAACTTTTTTCAAGTTATGCGTAAATTTTGAACGCGGCATCATGACGATGTGGCCGCAGCCCATACATTTTAACCTGATATCAGCTCCTAAGCGCAAAACCTCCCAGTCATTAGTCTTACAAGCATGAGGTTTCTTCATCAACACCGTATCTGCCAAACTATAAGAAATCTCTTTATTCATCAAGATCGACTCCCAACACATCAAGTATTCTATTTAATTCAGCAGTTGAAGAAAAACTGATTGACAGATGACCGTTACCTTTTTTGTTTTCTGAAATATTGACAGTTGAACCCAACTTATCAGCTAGCTGATGTTCAGTAGCACGAATAAAAGGTGATTTATGAACTGTCTTTTTGCGGGGCTTCTTAGCATTAAGACTGGCTACCAATGCCTCAACTTTGCGCACTGGCATCCCTTCTTTAACCACTTGTTTAGCTACTTCATCAATCTTGTCTTTATTTTTTAAGCCTAAAAGCGTTCTGGCCTGACCCATTGAAAGCTCACCATGTTGAAGCAAATGTTTGGTTTTGCTTGGTAAAGTAAGCAAACGCAAATAATTTGCAATATAAGGACGGGACTTGCCCATTCTTTTTGAAACTTCTTCTTGAGTTAAGCCTAAATTTTTTTGCAGCATTTCGTAAGCCTGAGCTTCTTCAAGCGGTGTTAAATCTTCACGTTGCAAGTTTTCCAGAACCGCAACTTCCATCATTTGACTTTCGCTAAAGTCACGTACAATGGCAGGTATAGTAGTCTTTTTGGCTAGTTTTGAGGCACGAAACCTGCGTTCACCAGCGATAATCTCATACCCTTTAACCGACTTACGGACAATAATTGGTTGAAAAACCCCATTTTCTTTAATTGAATCAGCCAGCTCTTTAAGAGACTTATCATCAAAATTTTTGCGTGGCTGATATGGGTTCGGTCTGATATCGCTTAAATTAAGATCCTGAATTTCTTCCTCATTGTCCTCAATCTGCGGCTCGTCTTCAAACAAAGCTTCAATTCCGCGGCCCAGGCCACCATGCTTTTTTGTATCTTTACTTCTTGAGTTTCTTGCCATGATTCTTCAACACCTCCTTGGCTAAATCATCATAAACTTCAGCACCCCGTGAATTAGGCGCATATTCAGTAATTGCTTGCCCATAACTAGGTGCCTCAGCCAGTTTAGTAATTCTGGGGATAATAGTTTTATATACTTTATCGGAAAAATAAGAACGCACTTCTTTAACAACTTCAGCGCCCAAATTAGTCCGAGCATCCAGCATTGTCAGTAAGACGCCTTCCACCCCTAAATCTTTGTTAAAGTGCTTTTGCACCAAGCGAATAGTGTTAAGCAACTGGCTAAGACCTTCCATAGCATAATATTCACTTTGAACGGGAATCAAAATTGAATCCGATGCTGTAAAAGCATTAATAGACAGCTGGCCTAAAGAAGGTGGACAATCAATAAAGATAAAATCATAATTGCCACTAATTGAATCTAAAGCAGATTTTAAACGCGTTTCACGCGCCATCATACTAATCAGTTCTGTTTCTGCACCGGACAAATTAATAGTTGCCGGAACCAAATCCAAGCGATTAGTCGAAGTATGGAAAATCGTATCTTTAAGCGGAACATCATTAATCAAAACGCTATAAATATCTTGATCAATTGCAGACTTTTCAATTCCCAAGCCAGAAGTGGCATTACCCTGCGGATCAATATCCACAATTAAGACTTGATACCCACGTTCCGCAATCGAAGCCGCTAAATTAATAGTCGTGGTCGTCTTACCAACGCCACCTTTTTGGTTAGCAACCGAAATTACACTCACCATATTTTCCATGCCTTCCTACTTTCTTTTTAATTCAATCGTGATCATATAATCATCAGGATCGTTATTTTCTTTAAACTTAACCTTAATGCCAGACTGCTGTGCAAGCTTGATCGCCTTTTTGATCGTATTAATTTGTACCTTTAGGTCTTTGGGAATTCGATTAGCTGCTCGTCTGGTCTTTTCAGCCTGCTCTTTTTCTTTGTCCTCAATTTTCTTGCCGGCAAAATATTGCTCTACATTTTTAACGATTTTCTCGGTATCGCTCACATTAAGGTTGTGAGCCAAAATTTCATCGAGAACGCGACCTTGATCTTTTTCACTAAGTCCGACTAAACAGCGTCCATGACGAGGAGAAATTTCACCACTGGCCAAATAACTCTGCACCTTAGGTGTCAGCTTTAAAAGGCGCAACTTGTTAGCAACATAAGATTGTGACTTGCCAATATTTTGGGCCAAAGTTGTTTGAGTTAAGTTATTTAACTTCATGAGATTATTATAGGCCTGTGCTTCATCTATTGGATTTAAATCTTCTCTTTGTAAGTTTTCTATTAAAGCTAATGAAGCAGCTTGACTATCATCCATATTGTTTACGATAGCCGGAATTTTTTCCCAAGCTAGATGCTTTGCGGCCCGCAACCTGCGTTCGCCGGCAACAATTTCATAATCATCGCCCTTTTCACGCACAATAATAGGTTGCAGCAAGCCATCTTTATCTAAAGTCGTTGCTAATTCACGAATTGATTCTTCAGAAAACTCATGTCGTGGTTGATATGAATTAGGTTTTATTTTACTTAGTTCAATATCCTGAACTTGCTTATTTTTAGGTATTTCTTCATGATGACGCAAAGAAGAAAATAATGACATTTTGAGTCCCCCTGTTTAATGAATTGGTTTGCGGTGCGGTGTGCCCGCCTGCCGCGGATATTTTTTGGGTGTAGGCTGCACTTTTTTTACCAAAATTAGCGTGCGCTCTTCTGTGCTTTGAGGCAGTTGCAATTCTTTTATGGCAATTGCCTTGCCACCTAAAATTTTTAAAGCTTTCTGACTCAATTTTAATTCATCTTCAGCTTTTGGTCCCTTGAGAGCAATAAAATTGCCGCCATTTTTGACAAGTGGCAAGCAGTATTCACTTAAAACAGCCATGTTGGCAACAGCTCTGGCAGTTACAATATCAAACTGCTCACGATAATGTTTATTTTGGCCCACGTCTTCAGCACGCCCATGAACCAAGGTAACATTTTTTAAATTTAGCTGGGTGATCAATCCTTGCAAAAAATTCAGTCTTTTACCAAGAGAATCAACTATTGTTATTTGCAGTTCTGGCAACATAATTTTTAATGGTATTGAAGGAAAACCGGCTCCGGCACCAACATCGCATAAAGAGCTGCTTGACTTCAAAACCGTACTAAAGGTCAAAAGCGGCGTGATGCTATCATAAAAATGTTTGAGGTAAACATCATTCTCTGCAGTTATTCGCGTGAGATTAACGTGCTTGTTAGCTTCAATCAGACTGGTAAAGTATTGGTTAAATTGGTTGATTTGATTTTCATTTAATTTAAAATTACGTTTTGATAATTCTTGGACAAATTGTTCAGGATTCATTTTTCACCCGTGAAACCTTGTTTCACACCCTCTAAATTTAACGCTAAAAATGGCTTATTGTAAAGTCAATGCATCCCTTTAATTATGAAATATTTTTCGACTGTCGTCAAAGTCTAAACGCATAAATTAAGCTATAATATCGTCAAAGGAGATTAATATGATTGTTACTCTAATTGTTCTGGCTTATTTGGCACTAAAAACTTATAAAGGTTTTCAAACCGGCTTTACCAGACTAATCATTAATTTGGTATTTGCTGCTATTGTCTTCATTGCAGCAATTCTGTTTCAAAATCCCGTTGGCAATTGGCTTTACAGTCAAATCACGGGACAGAATATTCAAACCACTTTAACTCCCGGAACCAACCTAATGCTCTTTCGTTTTTTAGCCTTCTTCATTATTGTTTTTATCGGTAAGATGGTGGTTAAGATTTTTAAAGGCTGGGTGCCAAATAAAAATCCCCATGCAACTAACTTCGGCAACTTACTAGATAGCGTTTTGGGTGCTGTCGTATCTTTTTTTGCCAGTTATTTCTTCGTGTATATTATATTGTCAATGCTTAATGCTCTGCAAAATCCGTGGTTTATCCAGCAAACTTTGGATTCTTCATTTATCCGTTTCATTATTTATAACACACCTGGCTTATCCAACGGATTGTTCAACAGCATTTTTAGTATCAGTAGAACTGCTGCCTAAATTAAATGAAACTATCATCAGTGTATAAACTGGTTAGTTTAAGTGCTGTTTTTGTTTAACAATTAGCAAAAGTTTACTCTGATTTCTAACTAAAATAATTTGAGTAATTGTGTTATATGCACCTTTACTAATAATAGAAATCCACAAATTTTTTGCACATATTTGCCATTTTTGGTAGTAAACTGGTTATAAAGGCATTTTGAATAAGAAAATTAGGAGGATAAATTGAAAAGCAAATTAACCTTAAAGAAAATTGTAACTCTTTCTGCAGCCATTATTCTTGCAGCACCTGTTTTCAGTAACAGTCTGACCAAAACAGTTAGCGCAGAAACGGAATCTCAAAATAAGCAATTAAAGCAGGACCCTAATCAAGTAAATAAAGAGTCTGAGACGCAAAAGTCGCAAGAAGACCAAAAGACAGACAAAGAAACAGATAAGACCGAAACCAAGGTCCCAGCTGCCAAGACTCAGAATAAAAAGCCTGCTAATATCACAGCCAAAAAAGTCAAAACTTTCAAAATAGCAATTGTTAAAAAGAATTATGGTATTTATCTTGATAATTTTACCAAGAAGAAAGCAGCCAAGAATTATTTTCACCAAACTTTTAATGTCAATAAAAAATTCACCCACAACGGCAAAACATACTATTGGCTTAACAAAAAGGGCAAGAAATCAATTGGCTACATTAATAAAAAAGCTGTAGCTACTCCTAATCAGGCTAAAACAATTGAAAAGACGCCGTATGTCAGTCAATACGTTCCTGTTAAAACCCCGTGGGGCTGTGCAGGAGCCTCAATGGCGATGCTGTTAGGTTCTCAGGGACAGAAAATTACTACTAGCTTGCTTACAAAAATTCAAAATAATTTACCAATGCAACCAGTTAAAGGCGGACAAAAAGGAAATGTTTACACTGGCGTCGGTTTTGGCTACGTAATTAGCCCAGGTGCCTTAGCTAAATATGCCCGGACTTTTAAAAAGGGCAAAAAGATTATTAATATTTCCAGTAAAAAGCTAACTGTTGATGATCTTAAAATGTATATTCAGGCTGGCAAGCCAGTGTTATACTATGGCTTTTCTTCATATCAAAAAGCTGGCGATTACAAGCGCAATCACTGCAAAGTTATCACCGGCTACAAGAAAGGCAGGTTCTTAGTTTATGATCCCCTTTATTACTCCAAGTTTGATAAAGCGGGTACAGGTGGCAAGAACATGAATTATGATCATGGTGCAATTGCCTGGGTACCAAAGAGTGCTATTCAAGCAGAATTTTGCCATAAAGCTCTCTCGTTCAAATAATATACTTACATTACGAATTTAAATTGTAATTAAAAAAGTGCCTTTCACGGCACTTTTTTATTACTTTTGAAAGTTGTCATACTCAACGTGCTCATCGTTATAAACAAAAACTGCCCCGATGCGATCTGGATTATCATGCCAACCAGCAACCGGCTTACCTGCAAAAAATAGCCTCTTACATTCGATTTCTGCTTCAACTGAATACTTGGTAAAGGTAGTCACTCCGGCTAAATCAGTTTCAACCGGATAGCCAGTCCGCGGGTCAATTAAATGGTGATATTTATGCCCGTCAACTACCAAGTACCGTTCATAAGTACCACTAGTAACAGCCGAACATTGTGGTACCATTACCGAAGCAATATTATTGCCACGCGGCTCTTTAGGATCCTGCACTCCTACTGACCACTGACCACTAGTCCTTTTAGGAGAATCACCAACAAGTAGAATGTTGCCACCAAGATTAATAATTCCAGCATGAACACCATAGGCCATCCAGAAATCTTTAATGCGATCAGCAATCCAGCCTTTAGCAATACCCCCAAGATCTAATTCCATACCCGACTTTTTCAAAAAAACGGTTTGGTCTGTGTCATTCAAGTCAACACTAAAAGGATCAATCAGCTTCATCCTTTCTTTAATCTGATCATCAGTTGGAACATGGGCTCCCTTAAAACCAATTGCCCATAATTTAACGACTGGACCAATTAAAGCATTAAAGCCAAAATTTTTCCGGCTCTCTTCTACTGCTAATTTGATTAAATCATAGGTACCACTGGAAACTTGCACTGGATGTTTACCAGCCGCATGGTTTACATCCATAACTTCAGATTCATCACGATTAACTGTTAATAAATCTTCATAATGATCAATCAAAGTAAACGAGTCATTAATAACACTTTTATCGCGTGCTCCAAAAATTTGTAAGGTTATTGATGTGCCTAAAGCATGATGTTGTCCTACTTGTTGTTCTAAAGCTAAATTTTTTATCATTGATTTTATCCCTACTTCTCCAAATAGTTTTCTCTTATTTTTTCTTTCATCTGCTCATCGATTCTTAATTGTTTATCAATATAAGAATCAATGCCGCCATAGTTTTCATTGATTGTAATCAAGCTCGTATCAATATACGCATTGGCTACCGAACCCAAAATGCGCATGTTAGCACGGAACTTATCATTTTCTCCGGCCCTTTTAAATCGCTCATCACGAACCTTGCGGTAATCGTTGAGCATCAAGTTGGAATAAAGATAGTCCTGCCGAATGGTCTCTAGGTCTACTCCCAAAATGTGAAGCAATATTACAGTTACCAATCCCGTCCTGTCTTTACCTTCTGAACAATGGTATAAAACTGAGCCCTGGGTCGTTTCAGCAATTAAACTGACAATTTGGTGAATGCTATTCTGAGCAAATTTATTGCTGACATGATCATGATATCTCTGACACATAGTATAAAAACCCGCATATTGATCATGGCGATATTGTTCAAATTCTATACTCATATCCAGACCATTGCCACCAGTATTGTCATCAACAGACAAGGGAAATTCATAATGGTTAACACCTGGTATATTTTGGTCGGGATTAGCCTTGCACTCAGCTGGTGAACGTAAATCGATAATTTTACTCAGACCATAATCAAGCAAAAATTTTTCATCTTTTGGGATTATTTTACTTATGTTGCCTGTACGCAATAAACGATGACTTTTGATTTTATGGCCCCCCAGGCCAATATAACCGCCTAAGTCGCGGGGATTACGCACAGATTTTACAGGTAAAACGACAGGTTTTGTCATGCCAACTTCCTTTCACATCAAAAATAACCGGATAGGATGCTCCTATCCGGTTATTTTACTCTCTACCAGCTAAACTGGCAAAAGTTTATTTATGTGCTTGCTCAACAAACTTGAAGAAGTTATCCATCATGCCATCTAACTGCTTGATAGTAGCTTCATCAGTTAATTCTCCAGTTTCTTTGTTAAACTTATCTGGAGCTTGACCAATTAAAACTTCGTTGCCTGGTAAAACATTTGCACTCATATCAGGTGAAAGCAAAATTTCACGCATATCTTCTTGAGCACGACCAGTACCTTGTGCACCGTATGATGCACCAGCAACAGCAACTGGCTTCATCTTCATAACATTAGGGCCTGCATGTGAACCAAGCCATTCAAGGCTGCTCTTTAAAGCAGCAGGAATAGTATGATCATATTCAGGAGTAGTGATTATTATACCATCAGCACTCTTAACTTCTTCAATCCAGGCCTTAATAGTGTCATCAGCCATTTCTGTTCTGCAGAAAGGTGTCAATTTATCGACTTCTTTTACTTCAATATCTGCTTTGTCACTATAATGCTTGGCAATAAATTGTGCTAAAAAACGATTATAGGAAAAAGGTGCATTTGTACCAACAATTGCTAATATTTTCATTCTCGACCCTCCTACTTAGTTACTTGTGCGTACCAACTATCAACTTCATCGAAAAATTGACCTAAGAATTTAACGGTTGGCTCATCTTTCAAGTCACCATTATCATCAAACTGTGTTGGTGCAACACCCATCATGAATTCATCACCATTAAAGACCTTGGCGCCAAAGCCTGGTGCAGTCAACAAACTCTTCAAACGACTTTGTGAACGAGATCCACCTTGTGGCATTGGTGAAGTTGAAACAATAGCAACTGGCTTACCCTTAAATGGGTGAGTTACACAAGATAACCACTCAAGTGCGCTACTTAAAGCACTGGTAACAGAGTGTTGTTGCTCAGGAGAACCGATTAAAACCAAATCAGCGTCTTCAATTTCTTTAGTTAAGGTTTGAATTGCTTCTGGAGCATCTTCACCCTCTTTAAACATTGGCAACCCTTTAACAGTTGCAAACTTAAAATCATACTTGTCGGCAAAATGCTTAGAAATAAATTTAAGCAATGCCTCATTAAATGAATTATTGGCATTTGAGCCACATAATGCAAGGATTTTCATAAAAACCACCTTTCAGGAAAACTAACTTCAAAATTAATTATAGCATATTCGTATCTTTTTAACATGTTCCTTGTTTCAGATAGTTTTAATAATTTAATAACTGCTCCCAGCCAATAATTCTTTTGCCAATAGAGCATTAAAGTCTATTTCTTATCTTTGTCTTCATTAGTATCAAATAAAGAAACTTTACTAGTCTTGCTTAGCCAGTCATTTAAGATTGCATCATTAATCTGTGCTGTTAAAACATTTATAATTTGTGTTTGTGAAAAAGTCGCAATTTTATTAACTATTAATGAAGCAATACCACTAGTGGTAATCCAGTTAGCAATGACAACACTTCTAATTCTATCTTCGGAATAATTACTATCTGGATATTGCTCCTTAAATTTTTCAATACCAAAATTAATTAATGTATCGGCGATAATTTTACTACCAAATTTACCGTCAACAAACATTGCTCTAAAAAGATTTTCCTGTTCCTTAGCAAAATCAATATATGATAGATCCATATCAATTAATGGTTTATCCGTATACCTTTTTTGCAAAATATTATTCTTTAAGTTGTCGGCAATTTTACGCAAAACTTCTTTGCGTAAGTCTTCCATGCTATTAAACTCAAGATACAAAGGTTGAGTGGAAAAATGACCAGCTTTGGCAATATTGCGAGCAGTCAAACTCTCAATGCCGTCTTTAACAACCATTTTGTAGGCAATACTTAAAATCTTATTTCTTCCTATTTCTTTTTTTCTAGCCATTTTGGTTTTCCTTGATTAATTTTAAACGTACTATTATATAAACCAGTTTTCTAGAGACAGTACTACTATCGAAACTTCATTTAGCCAAATATTTGAAATGAGTTAATTATTCCTCATTATTTAAAAATTCATCATAATAAGTCGAAACCATGTTACTTACTTCTTCTTTGCTTAGACCTTGCGCTGCGCAATAGGAAAAGAAAGCAGCGGACAGAATATAACCTCGTTCAGAATCATCTGTTAGATTGTCTGAAAAAGTCATATTAATGCTATGGTTTTGGTAATCGGTTGACAACTCAATCGACTTATCTTCTGGGACATCATTCATTACTATACCTCTACATAAAAAGCCTTACTCAGTAATATATTATACTCGTATCGCTAATAAATAAAATAAAAATTATACCAAATTAAAACATATACTCAAAAATACTTTTTTGTTATTTTAGCAAAGAGATCATTATTTCCTAGTAATTTACTCAAGTAGTTAAAAAACAAATTAATAATTATATTTTTTGATTACATTCGTTATTTCACTTCAAAAAATAACATTATCTTTCTACTACTAAGAATAATAAATTTAAAAGTACTTTGTCAAGAGCAAAGTACTTTTTTATAGTACAAAAGAATCAAGGATTTTTCTGTGAAATTTAAGCAGTAAAAAATGATTTCAATTAATAACATTGTTCATGCTAAACTGAAATTATTACAAATAATAAAATTACTATTAACAAAAAAAGATTAGTTGATTCTTCGCTTTTAATTAAAATAATTCTGCCGGTTATTTTTTATATTGTTATTTTTATTTACAAAATTTAATAACTAAAGCGTTTGCTTAATTTTGCCATCCATCATCTCATAAATGTGGTCTGCGTATTGCTTTAATCTGGGATCATGCGTTACCAACAAAACCGCCTTATTATAACTTTTTGCCAGTTTTTTAAACAACTTTCCTACTTCTGCCACATTTACACTGTCAAGTGAAGCAGTAGGCTCATCAGCCAGCAAAATTTGAGGATTGGCGTAAAGAGCACGTGCAATTGCTGCCCGTTGCTGCTGACCGCCTGATAATTCACTCGGATATTTATCAAGTAAAGAATTGATACCAAGCTGTTTTAATAATTCCTGCAATTTTTCTTGACTGATATTGCCTCTTTTCTTTACCTTATTAACTAGTTCAAACTGCTCTCTAATTTTTAAAAAAGGAACTAAATTATAAGCCTGCAATACAAAACCCAGCTGCATTAGTCGTAAATGATCACTTGCTTTTGCAGAAATCCGTGCAATATTCTGACCATTGACAATAACTTCTCCTGTAGTTGGTTTTTGCAAAGAACCGGCTATTGTTAAAAAGGTGCTTTTACCTGCTCCTGAAGGCCCCATAATCAAAACCACTTCACCTAGATTGGCTTTAAAATTAATATTTTTAAGGGCAACAACTTGTGCAGCTCCAATGCCATATACTTTTTGAACATTTTTTAATTCGATAATTGCCATATTATTCACCTATTGCCTGTGCCGGATCTACTTTTAAAATTGATCTGATTGGAATTAAGCTGCCGATAATTGCCGTTAACAGCAAACCTGCTGTACCGGTCAGAATGATTCTTGGCGTGAAGCTGATGGGAACTGCGGCCGGTAAAACCTTAACTGTCACAAACATTGCTGCCAAGCCAATGACTAATCCGGTAAGAACTAATATAATTGCCTGGCTAACGGTTGCTTTTACTAAAGTGCTGCTGGGAATTCCTTGTGCACGCATGACCGCATAGTTATGCATTTTTTGCATTGTTAAAATGTACAGGAAAACTGCGATTATAATTAACGAAATAATGTATAAAAATCCAATCATCAATTCAAAAGTCATATTTTGCGCTGTATATCCTGGAAGTTTTTTAATAAATTGGCCAATAGGATATGTCTTGCTATCTTTATAATTATACTTGTAGTTATGATCACGAGAAATTATAGCTGAAGCCTCTAAAGTTGGCATCCCTTGCCGCAACTTTTTCCAAGACTCCAATGTCCCGTATATAATTGGAGCAATATTAATTTTCGCATTCTTAACAAAGCCAACAATCTTATACTTTTTACTCGAGCCGTTAAGTGCCAGTTTATCGCCTATTTTGTAACCTTTAGTTTTAAAGGCCTGGTCAACAGTCACCTCATAATTCTTTTTTGCTTTTCTACCCGCAATAAGTTCTTGATCATGATAAATAAACTGTTGCTTTTTAACCCCAATAAATTGTGCTGAAATTTGGGGACGTCCTGCTTTCTTAACTACTACTGGAATTTGACCTAGCAATGCTTCATCTTTAGATAATGAAGCCCTTTTTAAATCATTTTTGGTTAAAAATGACTGACTCATACTTACGTTAGCATTTTTATTTAAGATTACTTTTTGAGCATTCCAAGATTCAAGTGCCTGTGTATTTTCACTGGCCAAGCCTGTTGCCAGTGCTGATAAGACGAATATAAGATAACTAATCAAAAAAATCATTAAAATTATTAAGCCATAACGTAGTTTCTCTCTTTTTATTTCTTTAATTGCTAAAAACATTAATTTTTTCCTTTATTCAACAGTTCCAAGCTCGCCTTAAAACGAGTCATAATTGCCTTTTTTTGAGCTGGGTTTGTTAATACCAAGCGAATGGTGGCATGGCTTAGCACCATTGCACTCCAATTCTGCGGATCTAATTCAGCTAAAATTTTTGGTGAAACAGGATGGCCAGGTGAACTTTCGTTATACAAAATATGCGTTTTTATTAAACCTGCATATGTACTTGCCTGCATTTCTTCAATAAAATGCACAACATTGACATAATATTGTTGTGCATCAAACTGCGACTTTATTTTTATTGGTAAATGAATACTTTTTAGAGCCAATTCATACATATAATGATATGCATCTTCTAAATCAAAAAAATATTTATAAAAAGTCCCGCGTGCAATACCCGTTTCTTTCACTATTCGTGCCACTTGTGCTTTTGCCAAAGGATAGTTGCTAAATTCTTTTAATAAAGCATTTTCGATTTTCTTCTTTTTGCCAGCAGGCAAGTTAATAAAAGTTGACTTAGCCATTTTCTTAATCATCTCCTTTTGTCGTAAGTGACACAGTGTCACTTTATAAAAATGATAGTTCAGTTGCTTTTAGTCGTCAATTATAATGCTCGCATAATTTTTTATAAAAAAAGAGTCTGGGAAAAAAGTGTTCTTTGAAGTTAAATTTAAAAATTTCACAATTAAAAAAGACCGACAAATCAACGTTTTATTGACGTGATTTGTCGGCCTTTTTTAGTTAGGTTAGAGTTTTTTCCCAGACTCTTAGTACGCTATTCAAAAGTTAAAATACGGTTATAATAATTTACCCGGGGAATACTATTAAGATAAGAAACTTTTGCTAAAGCACAATTATCCATGGTTTCAAAATACTTCATGTCACCATGCGTAAAATAGTGGGCAAACATCATTCTAATTAGAGTACCATGGCAAAAAACGAGTACTTTTTTACTCAAATAATTCTTTTTCATATCATCTAGAAAACTGCCGCACCTTTGATCCAGTGCCGCAAAAGATTCACCACTCGGGGCATACTTTATATAGCGAGCTGCAGCCTTGCCCCAAGGATCAATGGCATCAGGATATTTTTGCCCCAGCTCTGAAAGAAAATGACCGTCCCATTCGCCAAAATTAATTTCCGTTAGCCTTTGATCAATTTTTATTTCTTTTTGTCCTTTAGTAAAAATTTCAGCGGTTGTCAAAGATCTTTTTAAAGGACTTGAAAAAACCACATCAAATCCCGCAGGATCAAAATTGGCAGCAGCTCTTTCAGCACATGCACGACCAGATTCATCTAAATCATGATCAAAAACCGAACCTTGAATACGACCGGTTTTATTTAAATCCGTTTGACCATGGCGAACAAAAACAATTTCCATAATAACCTCACATTTCTATATCTTAATTTTTAGCGCCGTTTAAAATCGAACTCTGTCCTGAAAACATAAGTGTCATTGGTACTGTCTTCAGGCTCAAACACAAAACCAAAATCATGAAAATCTTGCAGTTGCTCCGGTTCAGTTAATTGGTTTTCAGCAATATAGCGCACCATCTCTCCACGAGCCATCTTGGCATGCACCCCAACTGTTTTCCACTGACCGTTTTTCGTTTCTTGAAAATCAACAGTAATCATCTGCCTGCCATTCTTAACGTATGGAGTAACATTACGAGAATATTCTTTAGAAGCCAAATTAATGAGTATCTGATCTTCATCAAAAAGATTGTTCGCAATTGTCGTGCCCCAAAATCGGTATAAATTGGGCTGTTTAAACCCCTTTACCTTGTTTTTCATTTCCAATCTGTATGGCCACACACCGTCAAAAGGTCGTAAAACACCGTACAGACCTGATAATATTCGGACATTTTTTTGCAAGTAAGACAAAGCGGGCTTAGTGAACAAGTCGGGAGCCATATATTGATACTGAATGCCAGAATAGGAAATAATGGCAGGAGTTAAACCATCTTTTTGACTCAAGTTTAGAGTTTGAATCTGCCTTTGACCTTCTTTAGTTGTACGCTCACTAGATTGCCAGATTTTTTGTAATTCATCAAAACTGCATTTTTTTAGAAAAGCGGCTAATTCTTGAGCTTGAGCTAAAAATTGTGGAGACGTTTTTGCAGAAAAAGAGTCATTATCAACTGTCATTTTCATTGCCGGTGAAATAATAATTTTCATCTTTACCACCTTTTGGGTTAAACTTATTAATAATATCTACTGAAGGAGAGAAATCAATGAATCCTGATTTTGCCATCGTATTAAATTTTAAACTAAAAAGTACAAAAGATGTAGACGCTGATTTTTTAGTTAAAACTGCTCGCAATATAGGAGCCCGGGCTGTCAGCGTTGACGCTCATCAAACAGACTTTAAAAAAGCTTGTGCAAAATATACTATTGCTTTGGTCGATGCAGAAACTATTAAAGAAAGTTGTGATTTAGTCCCAGCAAATGCAGTTGCAAAGCTTGTAGCAAATCGTAAAGATGGTCAAAAGACGATAATTAATATTCCAGTTACCGATAATGGGAAGTTGCCTTCTGAAACTGAAGAAATGCTTAAGCAAATCAACAACTGGATGCATCTTTTTGGCCATGCTTTTAATGAAAGCGAACCCTGCGCCCTTAAAATTAGCAATGTAGAAGACAATAACGGTTTCGTACTCCAGAATAGGCACATGCCTTATCAAAAATATATTTTTATCAAACAGCCACTGCCAGAAACACTAAAAATTCTGGGTCTGTCCGACAATCCTAATCGTATCGAAATGATTGAGAATAGGACTGAACTGGATTTCACTTTTGCTGATGACGAATTGAGCATAAACTTAGATGGTGTGCCTAAAAGTGATTTTACATGGCAGCTAATTCGAATTCAAGAGCACCGGCCAGAAGACGATATTAAAGAAACTAAATATTAGCACTCAATAACAATTTCAACTTAAAAACTGATAAACCTTGTTAAGATTGTGTAACTTGAATAAGAATTCGGGTTACATCGTCAAATAAAGATTTATCAGTTTTTTAATGAATCAGTTTTTAATTTTTACCGTTGACCATAATAAGCATTAGGACCATGTTTACGGTAGTAATGTTTATCCAGCAAATACTGCGGTAATTCTGAATTCTGATGGGTTAATTCTAAAGTGTGAAAGTCTTCTTCTGCCACTACTTCCAACACCTTGGCATTATAAACAGCTTTTGCAGGAGTTGCACCCCAAGCAAACGGACCGTGCTGACTAACTAGTGCAGCGGGAGTTGCTTCGTAATCAAGATTACGTTCTTTAAAAGTACGCACAATTGTCTTCCCGGTATTGCCTTCATAATCTTCCTCTATTTCTGCCTTAGTCAAGGCATCAGCAGCCGGCACAGCAGTATAAAAGGTATCTGCATGAGTTGTGTTCAGTGCCGGAATATCCATTTTGGCAGCCGCAAATGAAACTGCCCAAGGTGAATGGGTGTGCACAATCCCACCAATTTTAGGAAAATGATTATACAAATAAGTATGGGTGGGTGTGTCTGATGACGGATTTTTGTCTCCTTCAACTACTTCGCCTTTTAGATTAATAACCACTAGATCTTCTGGCTTCAGCTTTTCATAAGGGACCCCAGAGGGCTTAATTACAAATAAACCTTGTTCTCTATCTATTCCTGAAACATTGCCCCAAGTAAAAGTTACCAAATTTAACTTGGGTAGTGACATGTTAGCCTCATAGACTTCTTCTTTTAATTTTTCCAGCATTTTATTCTCCTTTAATTCACCTTTTCTTGAGTAATGCCTACCTGTTTGAAAATATCATCAAAAAATGCCTTGGCACTTTTTACTTCTTCGAGCGCGTTTTCATCACCGTTATCTCCAGACCACATTTCAATAGTAAAACTGCCGTTATAATCTAATCTGACTAAAGTACGGAGCAAACCAGTAAAATCAACGCATCCCTGACCAAAAGGCACATTCTTAAACTGACCCTTAAAAGTTGAGGTAACTTTTTTACTGTCTTTTAAATGAATGGCACAGATAGTATCAATGTATTTTTCAAGTTGGGCCGGCACATCGTTTTCAGGCCATGCACTCAAATTGCCTAAGTCAGGATATGCCTGCAACCACGGGCTTTTAGCTAAATCATGATAATGGGCAATCTTAGACAGATTATTAATAAAAGGATCATCCATCGTTTCAATTGACAGCATAATATTTTTCTTTGCAGCCATATGGACACATTTAATCAGATTTTCAACGTAATATTCTCTGGAAGTCATAGTCTTTTTTTCATAAAAAACATCGTAGCCGGCCATTTGAATATTGTGAATGCCCAAATCGACACAAAGATCAATTGCTTTTTGCATCATTACCAAGGATTTCTCGCGTATTGCCGGATCAGCTGAACCTAAGGGGAAGCGTCGATGACCCGATAGCATTAAGTTATTTATCCTGGTATTCGTCTCCCACATTAGATTACGGATTTCACTTCTCTTTTCTCGTGTCCAATCTAAGCGTGCTAAACGTTCGTCGCTTTCGTCAACTGAAAATTCTAAAAAATTAAAGCCCAAGTCATGTGTTAATTCAAAAGTTTCCCGCCACGACAAGTTCTGGGGCAAAGCTTTTTCATAGATTCCTAAAGCATTAACTGTCATTATTCTCTCCTCATATTTATTAAAAAAGGGAAAATGAACCTTCGCTCACTTATCCCCTTTTTTAGTATTTAATTAACCCCAAATTCTGTTGATTTCGTCTTTAAACTGTTTGGCAACAGCGTGTGGGTCATCTGCTTCTCTGATTGCACGACCAGCAATAAAGGTATAAACTGGAACTCCCTTAAACAACTTTAAAATTTCGGGATGAACGCCACCGGTAACGGAAACCTTAAAGCCCATATTGATCAGATTTTTGACATTTTCAACATCCTGCTGCGACCATTTTTGGCCAGCAAACTTGGCGTCACGACTTTGATGGTAAACTACCTGATGAATGCCGTGATCAAGCCATTCCTGCATTCTTTCTTTATTATCCCAGCCTTCATAAAGTTCTACTTGAACTTCAATTTCCTTTTGAGCATTGCTCATAGTAGGAACAGTAGCTGCATTAATACATGTCATCCAATCTGCACCGGCATCTTTGCATGATTGACCACACTTTGTACCAGCATCAGCACATTTAATATCAGCCAGCAAGATTTTATCTGGAGCCATTGCACGCAGGTTCCTAACCGCACTTAAGCCATCTTTATAAACCAGAATGGTCCCCGCTTCAACAACATCAATTACATCTTCTACTTTACGTAAAACTTCTATTGCCTGCGCTGTATTGTCACTGTCTAAAGCCACTTGTAATTTTGGTAAATCCATTATTTTCTCCTATTACTTTTTAAACTTTGTGGGGATGTCAGAAGCATTTACTTTGTCTTCAACTTCTTTAGCCGAAATAACATTTTTTATGCCAATGACCTCACCGCCACGCTTTTTAACTTCATCAAACATACTGATAAATGGAATTGAGGTAAAAACTACGTCATAGTTACGCGCAATGCCTTTAGCTTCCGAAATGGAAGTATGATCAGCTTGCGTTATTTGATAGCCCATCTTTTCCAATGTCTTCTTGACGGTTCGCAGCAGCATTAAGCTCGTTCCTGAACCATTAGCACACGCAGTCAAAATCTTCATATAAAATCATCCTTTCTGTAGTTATTCTTCTTTATTATTTAATTTCTTCCATGCTGGGTAATCTTCAGTGATCATGAAGTAACCTTCAGGATCGGCACGGTACTGTAATTGTGGAATAGCTAAAAGCAAAATAATGATTACTGCTACACCGATATAGCCGAGATATTTCATGACTACCGTGAAGAATGGCCAAACAGTAGCCCAGTCAAACATGCCGAGGTAGCCACCGTATCTTGCCATACCTACCCAGGTAGCAATTAAAGCTGAACCTGCAACTTGAATTAAGCCGGAAATGAATGGCATAATCATCGCACACTTATAGCCTCCACGGTCATTTGAATATAGTCCTATAGCGGCATTGTCAAAGAACAGTGGAATAAATCCAGCTATGACTAAAGTTGGCGAGTGGAAAACAAGCAATAAGATAATCATGGTGAATTGACCAAGTGCACCAAACATGAATCCAATAGTTTGTGCATTTTGGGAACCAAAACCTAGGGTGGCGGCAACGTCAATCCCCGGTACCGCACCTGGAAGCCAACGATCTGAAATTCCTGTGAAGGATTCAGTTAATTCATTAACGAAAGTTCTTACCCCAAGCTGAAGAATTGCCAGGTAAACTGAAAATTGCAGGGCAGTTTGCAAAATGTAAAAGATAAAGCTTTGACCCTTTTGCATAAAATGAGCCTTGGTTAAGTAATCTGGTCCCAGAACTACTAAAATTGCGCCGATGAAAATCAACATTAAGATTGAAGTTGATACCATATTGTCATTAAAGATTGACATAAAACTTGGCAGTTTAATGTCCTCAAGTCGTTTGTTTTTACCCTTAGTCTTTTTCACAGAATGTTTTTCAATCATTTCGGAAAGCTTGGCAAAAAAGTAAATACCAAACATCTGTTGGTGAGCTACAGCAAAACCGGCTCCATCTGTTAATTCTTGAGTGATACCAACTGTTAGGTTTGAGCCCACAGCCCAGTAGAGTCCTAAAATCAAACTCATGATTGCTAAAATCGAAAAGCGGTTTAATTTAGGAAAACAGAACAATATCAGCCAAAAGGCAGTTGCCGCCTGCTGCACTTGTACATTGCCCGTAGTAAATACGGCCCGCAGCTTGGTGTATTTTGAAAATCTGACCAATAAAATATTAATGATATAGGCAAATAACAGTAATAGCATTGTGTCTGCAAACGAACGGCCAAAGCGTTCCATTATTCCTGCATTAACAGCATTTTGTCCAAAATAAGGATCAATAATCATCGCACTAAGATGAAAACGATCTTTTAGGCCTACAAGAATCGGCCTGAAAGTGTTAACTAAACCCCCAGAACCGGCAGCTAATATAAAGTAGCCAACAGTAGCCTTTAAAAAACCTGACAGAACTTCATACCACTTTTTACGTTCCAAAATATAGCCAATGAGAACGATGAAGCCGATCATGAACGCTGGTTGATTTAAAACATTAGTGGCAAAGTAGCTCCAAATAGCTAATAAAGCATTTAAAATATTTTGCATTTTTCTTACCTGCTTTTTTCTTTACTCTTATCATGTTTTTGCATGACTTTTTGATAATCTTGTAAATTCTTCACTTTACGTAGGTCTTCAATCATGTCATCTTCCATCAGCAAGTTGGAGAGGTTAGCAATATTTTTCATATGAGTAGGGTTATCTTTAGCAGCCAGCATAAAGAATAGTTGCGCATTTTTTTCTGGATCATTTGGGTCAAAGGAAACTGCCTCTGGGAATATTGTCAGACCAATACCAGTACCTAAAACCTCCGAACTATTGGCTTGCGAATGGGGCATTGCCACACCGGGAACAATCACAATATACGGTCCATATTGTTTGACGTCTGCAATTACCTGATCAATATATTTATCCGTGACAAGCTTATTTTTCTTCATTATTTCACCGGATATCCTGATGGCCTGCTGCCAATCTTTTGGGTGTTTCTGACTGATATTAATCAAGTGATTTTCTAAAAAATATCTGAGCATGATTTCCTCCTACCAAATTTTTAATGAAAAAGAGAATTATAGTAATTCTGGGAATGGTAAGTCAGGATCATTCTTAAATGCATCATGAAAGCCACGATCGTACATGTATTCAAATTTATCTTTATCTTGAGGGAAGTTAAATTCTCCACCGACTTGCCAGATGTAAGGTTTAAATTGATATTGTAAGCGATTCTTTTTTCTGTTCCACAAAGCCAAGATATCTTTAGGATCGCTGTAAAAATTAGTCCAAATGTCATAGTGCATTGGGATAATAACTTTTGTCTTTAAAGCTTCTGCCATGCGTAAAACTTGGGAATCATCAAGTTTATCCGTAATTCCACGTGGATTTTCACCATATGCACAAAGGGCTACGTCAACTTTATTTTCGTTACCATGTTTCACAAAAGTGTTAGAATAGTGTGAATCGCCTGAATGGTATAAGTTTCCACCTGAAGTTTCTACGAGGTAGTTAACTGCTACTTTGGCCATTTCTATTGGCTTAGTACCTGCCAATTTAACGTTCGGATCATCTTCTGTAACAAGTTCAGTCCGGTCAAAAGCTTCTAAAGCCTTGATGGTTACTGAACCAACCTTGACTTCATCTCCAGGTTTAACTACAGTGATTTTTTCTGCCGGAACGCCCCATTCTTCCCATTCATCAGCTACGCCTTGAGGACCGATAAATTTTGCATTAGGGCAAAATTTGTTAACACAAGCTGCTGTATAAATATCCAAGTGGTCGTGGTGAGTATGTGTAACGCACAGTGCATCTAAATCTTTGATAGCAAATGGGTCAATTACGTAAGGCTTATTACGTAAATTAGGTTGTAAAGCCTCTCCACCTGTCATTCTCATCATTTGGTGACCTTGACGCATCTTGCCATCACCATGAGTGTGTTTACCGGTACCGTTCCACATATCAATTGCAATGTTTGTACCCTCATGTGTTTTAAGCCAGGTACCCATGCAACCTAGCCACCAGATTGCAAATGATTTTTCTGGTACCTTTTTGGCAGCAATTTGCTCATTTAAGAAAGTTCCCCATTCTGGGAAATTATTTTCTGCAAAAACTTGCGGTGTCACTTCATTAATGTTAGTTGGTTTCGTCATTTTTTCCTCCTATGTTCTTTTTATCCTTGTTTTCATGTTAAATTATATTGTAGTATGTTATCGCTTTCAACCATATTAAAGGATAATTATTACTTTTTATGATATTTTTACAAAAAATAAGATATTTTATTGATAATTATCATATTTTATGGTAATTTTTGTTACTGAAAATAAATAGTTGTTATTACGGTGAGAATTTAAAATGAAGAACTCATATCAAGAAATCAAAAATAGACGCCAAAAAATTATTGATTTACTTAACCATCAAAAAAAGATCAGCTTAGATGAATTGAGTCAAAAGCTGAACGTTTCTATTATGACAGTTCGCAGAGATTGCAGCAATCTGGCTAATCAAGGCAAGATATTGCAGGAAAAAGGCATCATCTCGTTAGTAAAGCCTGAAGAAGTTCCTTTTACTGATTCTGTCAGTTACATTAAACAAAGGCTCGGTGAAGAAGCAGCTTCTCACATTGAGAAACATAACTGGGTTTTTATCAATTCAAGTACTACCGCTTTTGAGGCGATTCCCTACTTACTAAAAAAAGACGTTAACATTTTAACCAATAATGGCTATGCAGGAAATTTAGACATGCGAGCCAGTAACAGCCAAATTATCTTAAGCGGTGGTAATGTCTCTCGCAAAATGATTATGAGCGGTGACTTGGCAGTTGAACCTTTTTTAAAAATCTTTGCCGACTGGTCAATTATCGGCTGTGCGGGTTTAAGTCTTGAACGAGGCATTTCAACACCTTTTATGGAAGAAGCAAAAGTAAACAAAGCTATTATTAGACAGTCCCGTAAATTAATAGTAGTTGCTGATTACAGTAAGTTTAACCAGTTTTCTAATTTTGTAATCGGTCAGGCCAGTGATATAGACCTATTGATCACGGATTCTTTTACGCCAAGAGATACGGTTGAAGGGTTTATAAAAGCTGGTGTGCAAGTTATTCAAATACAGTTATAAGCAAAAAAGCAGGGGTGAAAAGTTTATTACTTTTCACCCCTGCTTTAATTTGTTCAGAAATAAAGTTTGCTTATTTAAGATATTCCATTAGCTGCTTAATGCCTGTTTCTTTTTTTATCCTCCGGCATATTCTGATTATTTAAAATTTCAATGCACGTTTCACTATTGAATAAATCTGCTTGTCGTCATTACTGTCAATAATGAGAAAACTTATTTTAAAGTATGATTCCAAGTTTGACGTGTCTTTTTCTTCTAGCGCTTTTTTAATTAAAAGCCTAAAAATAGCCTTCATATTACGAGTCTTTTTACGTTTTACCTGTTTTTTATCATAAACAGGTAAAAATAAAGCAACGCACACAGCAGCAATTTATGCAGCTGCAGTAACCCACTCTGACAAAGGTCCGATACTCATAATCTCACTTCAGCCAATATTATATAAGTATTGCTTAAATGTAAATCAGAATTTTATTTCCAAGCAAGTTTTTAACTTAAAATATGTGATTTATATTATATACATTTATATAAAATCTTACACATTTTATCTCTATATGCGAGACCGTAAAATAGTTTGTGTAAGGATGAATAATTCCTTAAATTAATTTCTTAAAACATTAGAAAAAGGAGTTCCT
>NZ_BPPB01000008.1 GCF_019972835.1 Lactobacillus laiwuensis
AGAGCTACATGTCATGATAATGCAGCTATGGAAAGTTTCTTTCACATTATGAAAGTTGAAATGAATTATTTTACACACCACTTTGATACTAAGAAACAATTGGTTAAGGCGATGAAAGAATGGATAAGTTATTACAATGAAGATAGGATTCGGCACAAACTAAAAGGCTTAACTCCGATTCAATATCGGAATCAAGCCTTAAGTAAAACGATATAAAACTAACGTCCAGTTTTAGGGGTTAGCTTCAAGTTAATTCAGAGTTTTTATTTTGCAAAAGTAAATTCAAAACGGTCCGCAACATAACTGGCTCTAGTATACTCAAATGGTATACCATTTGAGAGTTCAGTTACTTGCAGGCGAGTAATTAATGCTTCACCTTTCTTGGCGTCGAGCAATCTTGCCGCATTTTCGTTTGCCACCGCTGCAGAAATATATTCAGTTACCCGTCCTATTTTATAACCATTTTTTTCTAAAGTTTGATATAAATGCGAAGAAATATCGGCTTTGGACATATTTAAAATCACGCTATGCGGAATAGATACGACTTCATAGCAAATCGGAACGTCATCTGCATAACGTATACGCTCCATACGCAAAACTTCCTGCGTATCATCTAAATTCAGCCGCTCCATCTCCGACAAAGAAGGCTTACCAAAACGATAAGAAATCAATTTACTTGAAGGCGTTTGGCCATTAGCATGTGTAATATCGGTAAAAGACATAATTCCCGACATTTTTTCCTGCACTTTTTGGTTAGCTACATATGTTCCGCTACCAACACGCTGTTCTAAAATGCCTTCATCTTCCAAAGTTTTAATTGCTTGTCGCAGCGTCATCCGAGAAACACCAAATTTTTGGGCTAGCTGCCTTTCGGCTGGAATTTTACTGCCAACTTTGTAATTATGCTTTTCTATTTCACGTTTAATTTGATTGTGAATTTTGATGTACATTGGTTCTTCCATGAATGCACCCCCATTACACATCTTATTATAATTCAAATTGGTCTACTCTGTATGATACGTTACAAATTATAAATTAGCAACCTAATTCTTTTTAGTGGTCCACTTCATACCCCATAAACGAAATTCAGCGTTTTGGCCACATTCTACTGTTATTGAATCATCACTTGTGGCAATCACGCTGGCATGCAAGTGTGCCTGATTTTCTACGGCCAGATTTGCACCATTAGAATTAAAGATAAGATCATGTCCTTCAAACTGTGCCTGATCACTTAGAGCTAAAAAATATTCATACTCATTACCACCATTGAAAGTTACCCGCCTGGAATTAGATTCAACTTTATTCTGAAAATCAGCATGATTAACAATAATAGAATTGTTAAGTGTGATCTGCGCTTCACCAGTGGCTATCAAGCGGTTTATTCTGCTGTTTTGAATAATTATGTGCGGATTTTTCTCGCAGTAAAAGCCACCCTCAAACTCACTGCCGATAATATTAATCCAGGTCTCATCGGTTATAAACATCCCAGTATCTTCCTGTGATAGGAGCTTGCTGTTAAGCATATTTAGCCAGACCTGCCCCTGAATAAGAAGTGAGGAAACAATAGTGTTATTTATATCTAATTCAACATTTGCTTTTTTAAAGGTATCGATACTGCCATGAATGCGAGAATTATTGATAATAGCAGTGCCGTGTCCTTCCAGTGCCAAGGCTCCAATATCTTGAACAACATTCTTGATGGTCGAATCATTCATTTCCAAGCGAAAATTGGAATCAGCAAATAAAGAAACTGAACCATTTAGAATTACTGTCGAAAACAGCTCTAGTGTCACCTTACCATTGGCAGCTATAGTAGCAGTATCACCACCGAAGCCCTTGATAATACAATTGCGTAATGACAAAAAAGTATTGGCTTCAGCAGGTACAAATAAGCTGTTGGCATCTTTTACAGTATTAACACACAAATTTTCTAAATTAACAAATTGACTGCCAGCATCTACATTCACGTAACCCAGTATTGTTGTATCTTCTGGAAGATTGCCAGTTCCTTTAATAGTAATATCAGATAAAAAAATTCCCGCAGGTAATTCATAAAATCCTGGCTCCAGAAGCAGAACATCATCTGCACGTAAATCTTTTAAGGCATTATGCCAGCTAATTTCTTTACCTCCGGCACCAACTCGCACAAGTCTTGACATATATTTCCCTTCTTAATCAAAGTTAGCTTCTCTATTGTACTATTAATAAATCAAAAATAGGCAGATTTTAGCAACTGAATTTAATTCATTCAGAAAATTTATAACAAATTATAAAAATACGAAAGTATATTTTAAATAACAATTATTATAAAAAAGTAAACAATCACAAACTAATTCAGCTAAAAATTTTCAATGTTTATATCTTAATTATATTCACACACATTTTTATGTTTGTTAAATTTATTTATTAATATTTTTTTATACAAAATATATACGTTTTTATAAATAACGCTTTTTATATTTTTCTAAATTAGTAATTATTAATTTGTCGCACATCGTAGTAAACTTTTCACCAATTTTAAATAACAGAGAGTAAATATTTGCCAGCTAAAAAATTTGACCGCAAAAAACAAATGCTGTATAACCCTAAGCTAAATGAAAATATAAAAATTACGTAAGGGGTTTTTATTATGCTAGATAATAATGTTAGAAAACTAAAAAATAACGACTGTTTTAATTTTAAAAATAACAGTACTAGATTCTTTTCTTATAGTCTATTTGTAGTGACATTAATAGCAGCTGCATTAATAACCTGCAATAAGTCTATTGATGCCCAAGCTGATTCAGTGTCTACTTTAACAAAAAATTCCGCTACTACAAAAGGTTCTGTCTTAAAAAATAACAATAACTTAAATTCACAAAATAGTAATACTATTCATGGCACGGATAATGAATGTGAGTGGTCTTTTGATGAAGAGACAAAAATTCTCACAATTACAGGAGGAGCTCTATCTTCTACACCAATCAATCAGTTGGTAAGAAACCAACAAAATAATCAAAGTAAAGGTATCAGTCCAAATGAGATTCAGTATATTGCTTTCCAGATCGGAACTGCTGATTACGGCGGTAAGCTGAAAGTTCGACTAGGACGTAATTCAAGTAGTAAATTCGCTAACTTACCAAATTTAGTTGGTTTTATTGATCTCAATAATGTCGATGCTAGTGAAGCCAGTGATTTAAGTAGCTTGTTTGAAAACGACAGTAGCTTAAAAGAACTTGACTTGACTTCTTGGGACACTATTTCAAATAGAGACATGAATAGTATGTTTAAAAACGACACTAAATTGGCCAAAATCAATTTAAATAATTTCAGAACAGATAGTGTTTTTGATTTTAGTCACATGTTTGAAGGTGACGCAGCTTTAACCACTTTAAATTTAGCCAATTGGAAAACCGGTAACGTTAAGAACATGAGTTATATGTTCAATGGCATCGCGACTACGGAATTGCCAGATATTGTCAGCTGGCAAACATACAACGTTACTAACATGAGTTATATGTTTAGAGACCCCAACTTGAAACAATTAAACTTAAGCCACTGGGATACAGGAAACATTTTTGAAATGACTAACATGCTTGATGGTTTAGGAAATAATTCTGACGGTTTCGTACTTAGTTTAGGTAAACATCGTTTAAAACCAGCAGCATTTGCCAATTTAAAAATGCCTCAAGCTATTGCAATAGGTAGTGCCAGTGCAACAAAACCTGCCGGAAAAACTCTTTCTGTCGCAGATTTAACTAATTTATATGACAAAGAAGACAAAGATTGCCCGGCAGAAACATATGTCAGCCAGCCAATTACCTGGCCTGTTGGTTTAATTGACTTAGATAGTTCTGTTAATAACATACATATCCCGGCAAACAAAATTAATAATTCCAATTATGATAATAAAACAATTGGCTTCATAAGTTCAGTTCCAACTGAAAGTTCAAAGATTCAAGATCCAGGAAAAGAATCAGTTACTCAATTTAAGACAATAAAGGACCAAGCAGAAGATAGTGATACTGTTAAATTAGCTCGTAAAGTTCTATGTTTAATCCAAGTTTATGATCAAAATGGTAGTCCCATTAAAGGTTTTACACTTGAGCCAGGTTTGACTATTGAAACTTATGGTGTAGAGACAATTAATAATCAAAAATTTTATAAACTCGGTCAAAATATTTTTGCTAATGCTACTGACATTGAAGGTAACAAGAAAAAAATTGTACGTAATTCATACGTTTATAACAAAAAAGGTAAGAGAGTCCGCAAATTGCTGGTAAAGAAAGGCAAAGCGGTTCGGGTTTATGGCAATCCAATCAAAATTAAAAAGAAGCTTTACTATGTAATTGATAAGAATCAGTATATTAAAGTTAATAACATAGCCTAAAGTAACAAAAAACGACTCTAACGAGTCGTCTTTTTTATTGGGTTAGCTGGATTCGAACCAGCGCATACTAGTACCAAAAACTAGTGCCTTACCGCTTGGCTATAACCCAGTGATAATGGAGGAGGGTGGATTCGAACCGCCGAACTCAGAGAGAGCGGTTTTACAGACCGCCGCGTTTAGCCACTTCGCTACTCCTCCGTCACGCACGTTAATTATAATACCGAAAAACGTACGTGATTGCAAGCAAAATTTGCTTAAAAATTACTTCTTATTCTCTTTAACGAATTTTTCTAGGCGCTTTAACCCCTCTTCAATTTGATCCATTGAAACAGCGTAAGAAAATCTGATATAACCTTCCCCGCCTTCACTAAAACTAGAACCTGCTGTAACAGCAACTCGCGCCTTGTCAACCAACTCATAAATAAATTTATTATCATCTTGTTCAAAGCCATCAGGTATTTTAGCAAAAATGTAGAATGCACCTTGGGGTTTAGCACACTCAAAACCTATTTTTGTGAGGCCGGAATACAAAGCGTCGCGTCTCTTTTGAAATTCTTTTTTCATTGGTAGCGCATCATCCATACCGTTTTTAAAGGCTTCTTCGGCTGCATCTTGCATAGGTGTTGGCTCAGTAGTAACTATTGCTTGGTGAACTTTTGCAATTTGCTGCAAAATATTTTCTGGCGCACAAACAATACCAATTCGGTAACCGGTCATGGCCCATGACTTGGAAACGCCGTTCATTAAAATAACTTGGTCATGCAATGATTTCTCCATTGACGCGTGTGGTTGATCATAGTTCAACTCACTGTAAATTTCATCACATAGTGCAAAAATTGGCTTATCACGGATAACATCCGCCAAAGCATCCAATTCATCTTGACTATACATTACCCCAGTTGGATTGGTAGGATAATTCATAACCAACATCCGTACCCGGTCCCCATACTTGTCAATTACCTTTTGCAATTTTTCTGGTGTCAGCTTAAAGCCGTCGTCTACTGTATTTACCTTAACAATTTCAACGCCTTCATTAATGACGCCCTCGTCAGTCATATAAAGTGGAAACAATGGAGTTGGCACAACCATAATATCGCCAGGATTCAAAGTAGCCAACACAGAATCAAAAATTGATTCAGTTACGCCATTGGTAACCAAAACCTCAGTTTCTGGATCATAGTTTTGCCCATATTTTTTACTCAAAAACTGGCTGGCTGCCTTGCGTAAGCCAATAGTCCCATTTGAAGGAGCATAGTGGGAGTGATTTTCATCAACTCCTCTTTTGGCTGCCTCTTTGATATGATCAGGAGTGTTGAAATCAGGCTCACCAAGAGTGAATTTTACAACATTCGGAATCTTGCCGGCATAATCTGAGAATTTCAAAATCGGATTAGAGGGAGCATCAGCTAAACCTTTTCGTACGTATTTAATTAAATCTACCATATTTTTCACCAAACTTTCTTTTCAATTATATAGATTATACCTTTAATAAAATTATTTTTCTACAATATTTTTCTAATTATTAACTAATTTTACATATAAAAACACCTTTAAACTGTATAAGTTAAAGGTGTTTTAAAATTAACTATTTTAATACTCCGTATAGGTTAGCTTATCCCTGAATTTGATCACGTAATTTAATCATCATAGGGTAGTTATTAGTAAAAATTCCTGCAACATGTTTTTGAAAATATTGTTTAGCAATTTGCGGGTCATCAACAGTCCAAATTCGTTCAGTAACTGATTGCTCTCCTGGTAAAAGCTTGCCTGGATGAATGCCAGCAAAGTGGTTATCTTTAACCAATTTAGCTGAATTAACTACTTCTTCATCAGTCAGGTAACAATAAATCTGGTTCGGATCAATTTCCTGGCAGTTCTTTAAAGTAACATAATCAAAAGATGAGTAGATAATGGGATAAACGAAATGATAAAGCTGAGCCAGGCTTAACACAGTTTTTTCAATACCACGGTAATGAATCACTCCAGTTTTAAGTTCCAAATTTATTTGAATATTTTTATTTTCAAGTAGTTCAAATAATTCTTGCAGAGTTGGAACCGGCTCACCATTTGACAAGTGCAATCTCCTCAATTTTTTAAGCGTAAAATCCTTAATATACCCAGAGCCATCCGTTGTCCGGTCAACTTTTTCATCATGCATTACTACCGGTATGCCGTCTTTAGTCAAGTGAACGTCAAATTCAATTCCCTCTGCTCCATTTTGAACAGCATTGCGGAAGCCCTCCATTGAGTTTTCTGCAAACTTTACGGGATATCCTCTATGACCAAATACTACTGTCTTATTTTTGCCATTATTCATATTTTTGTGTTGGTTAAACCTCGTTAAAAAGAAAACACTACAAACCAAACTTAAAGGATATCATAAACCCTTTTCCCTAAATTTTAAATAGTAAAAGCTAAAAAATAAAAAAATTTTTTGTGCATTTTCTAAACAAAAAAAAGAGATAGTTCTTATTTCAGAACTATCATCTTTCGGGTTGGGTGTTCGTAAGAACAATTGGGTTAGCTGGATTCGAACCAGCGCATACTAGTACCAAAAACTAGTGCCTTACCGCTTGGCTATAACCCAATACCATCTGAGCTTTTACTTGTATGCTCAACATTTAATAGTATAGGAAATTGTGCTTTGCAAGTCAAGAGAAAACAGCTTTTTTCTTACTATAAATTTAGTTCATATGCGTTTCTAGTACCATTTTTAGTTTGATTAACTTGAACAATTCCCCGGTATTCAAACCCTAAACTTTTAATCAGACTCTGCATGCGCTTATTGACCTCATGTGTATCAATGCGGAAATTATGAATGCCAAGCATCAATCCTCTCGATATCAAGTTTGACATCATAAACTGACTGAGGTGCTGACCGCGAAATTTTGTGCTAATTGCAATTCTGTGAATAGTGGCATATTGTTCGTCATTATTTTTCCAAGCACCATCTATTTCAGTATAATTAGGATCAGGTGTAGTTAGTAAAACAGCAACACCGGCAATTTCTTTATTAGCTACAAGGCAATATGTGCGCTTTAAAGCAATGTCTTCTGCAAGCATTTTACGGTTAGGAGAGCCATTTTGCCACTGAGGATTGCCGTCTTCTTTCAGCAATTTTTTTGCTTCAGCAATAATTTCCATAATTTGGTCTAAATCTTGTTTTTCTGCCAAGCGAATATAAATCAACATTTTGTTTTCCTCATTACTTTCAATATTTTATTTTAAAGTTAATTATACAATAAAAAGCAGCCTTTCAAATAGGCTGCTTTTTATGGCTGAAAACCGCTATTATACTTTTTACTTTTAACTACATATGTAGGAACGCTAATAAAATGCATAGAACAAATATTATCATTATGCGAAATACTAAATCCATAATAATTATAATCACCATCATGAAGCGTACCTTGGATGTTAAACAAGTCCCCAGCATGTTCCCATTCTTGATAATAGCTGCGGTCAGATCTCTCCTCTTCACCGCTGCCAACATAGCCAAAAATCATTTGTTTCAAGCCAAAATAAACACTTTTCTTTAATTCAGTCATGGTCATTGTAGGACTAATATTATAAAAACCGGCCATGTCTTCAACAAAATTATCGTCAAGGTTAAGTCCATTAGCATGACAAGCACGAACAATTCCAGGAACATAGTGACTGTCTTTAATTGTTTTATTATTTTTGCTATATTCCAAAGCAATATCAGCTGCTAATTTACCAGTTCCATTGCTTTCAACCCAGGGAGATAAATTCAAATCATTCCTTGCTTCATTAATAAGGCGAAGAGAAAAAGCAGTTAAATCTCCAATTTGCTTAGGTGTAAGCTGATTTAGGTCAACCTGAGTTGCATCATCAGCTTTACTTTCAGATACTTTGAGACGACTAAAATCATTAGTTTTCATCCCTTGCATTGAAGCATTAATAAAATTCTTGCTGGGTTTACCCTGATAAGCGAGTAGCAACTCAGTTTTAGTGTAACCTTTGGGCAATTTCATTCTTGCCTGGGTATATACTCTTTTGGTGCTCTTTTTAACTACTTTAACATCTTTAGCTAAAATCCAATGCGAATTGTTACCAATTTTATAGGCCGTTCTTTTTTTCTTACCAATTTTTTTCTTGGCACTATAGGGGTACTTGTATTTAGATTCTGCATAAAAATTAGAATGTTTTCCGGAAATTTTATACAAGCGAACTTTTTTCTTCTTTTTTACTTTAACATAGCCCTTGATAGTGGCTGCCGTTACTTGTTCAGCTTCGCCTATAGTTATTCCTGGAATAGTGATTAAAAAAATAATATTAACTACGGCAATAGCAAATTTGCTTTTCTTCATATTCTTCCTCGAGAGTTATTCTAAATTGGCTCTTTGTGGTACAAATTTAATTCTAAACTTATTATGAGAGATTGCCAATTAAATTATTTTTTCAATTAAGAAACATTTTGTAATATTTTTACCTTATTTTAAATAATACAAGTGATGAATAGGACCGAATGCCAGTCATGATTGTATGTAAAGATTAAGCATTTTTACTGCTACCAACCTTAATGGCAATATTGACAAACACAAGCCTTTGAAAAAAATTGCTCCAAATTAAAGCTTTTTCTGAAATTTTTTGATTAATATTGTTGTTACCGGGTTTACAAAGTGAGCGCTTTTATTTTTATACGTGAAATTCATATCTCTCAGAAATAATGTACTGTTTTCCTGTATGTACAATATTCTTATTTTCATCTTCAACGCTTACTTGTAATAATAACAAAGGAAAGCCAACAGATTTCTGCAAAACTCTGGCTTCACTAAGACTCGCTAAGGCAATACTTATAACCATGTCCCGCGACTTTAGTTCTTTTATATGATATTGGCCGTGTAAAACCCGATATAAAGATTTGCTTAAGTCAAATTTTTCCAGTCCAGTAAACCGAGGCAGAGGAAAGTAGTTGCATTCTAGCATTACAGGTTCGTCATCAACTAAATGAACCCGTTCAATATAAAGAGCTGTCTTTGTTTTTAATATTGATTTTAACTTGTCTGGAGTTTCAACTTTTTTTACCTTAATTACTTGTGCGCTAGCTTTAAAGCCCTCGTTAGCAGCTGTTTGTGAAAAGCTTTCAGCTGAAGGAGAACTGACTATTCTTTTCACTTTATGCGGTTTACGA
Source organism: Lactobacillus laiwuensis (assembly GCF_019972835.1). Lineage (GTDB taxonomy): Bacteria > Bacillota > Bacilli > Lactobacillales > Lactobacillaceae > Lactobacillus > Lactobacillus laiwuensis. The sequence continues at coordinate 9,525 of NZ_BPPB01000008.1, forward strand.
ACAAATGTCCCCACACCATGAATCTTCTCAATCAAGCCATCTTCAGCTAATCCAGCAATAGCTTTCCTTAAAGTTACACGACTTACGTTGAACTGTTTACTTAATTCAAATTCGTTTGGCAATTTACTATCTATTGGATATTCTCCTGTAATAATTTTTTGCCTGATTTTTTCCATTACCTGAGAATACAAAGAACCTGTTGCTACCAAATATCATCACTTCCCTAATATTACTTTTACCCATGTATCATCTATTGTCTAGTAAATGATTATGTACTTGAGCTAATTTTGATCTATATTCACAAAGAATAGTATAAAACAAAATTAGATTAAAGTATTCCAAAACAATAAGTATTCCAAAAGAGAAGACCACTATAAAAACTGGAAATTAACATAAAGGGATTCTATTTTCATAGAATCCCTCTAAAAATACTTTTTACTATATTATATTAATAAGTGAGTTTCCACATATAACGACGCTTGGTTAACGGATGCTTTCTCGCCTTAGCTAATTCTTCGGCATAAACACGCATCACACCTGTATGAATCATCGGGTTGAAGTAATCAATCACATTTTCACTGGCAACTTCATTAAGACCATAATCCTTAGCGTCAATATTTGTTACTTGCGCGTCAAATCTTTGTAAGAATGTTAAAGCACGAGCATCAAGATGACGTGTACTGCCGTCATTCATGAACAATAAGTATGGAGCATCCTTTTCGGTAAGTTCAAATGGACCATGGAAATATTCTCCTGAATGAACTGTTGGAGCAGCAATCCACTGCATTTCCATAAACAAGAATGATGCGGTTGAATAAGCAACACCAAGTGATGCACCACTGCTGAGAACAAAAATTTTCTTTTCGTCCTTGTATTTTTCACCAAATTCCTTTGCTGAAGGGCCAACAGATTTTACTGCATTTTCAATCAAATCAGGCATGCCATTAAATGCTGCGAGAGCCTCATCATAAAACTGATAACCTTCAAACTGCTTAACAATTTCAATAGCAAAGGCCAAGCAATATGACATTTTTTCTGTTTTAGCAGCATAATTTTCGTGGAAACCATGAACAACTTTATATTCTGTTTCTTTAATAATAGGTGAATCATCTGCCATTGATAAAGTAATCAGGTGAGTCCCTAATTCTCTAGCCTTTTTAGTTGCAGCCACTGATTCTGGGGTTGTACCTCCAAGAGAAGCTGTTATTACAATAGTGTGTTCTCCCACTCCTTTTGGAGTATCATAGTTAAATTCATTTGCAGTATGAATTGAGGAAAGCAGTTTAGTACTTTCATGCGAAACAAAGTAATAACCCGGATACAAGTCGGCCATTGAAGCACCACAACCTACAAACATTACACGATCAATATCAGGCTGCTTTTCCTTAATATCACTTACAATAGACTTAACTTTTTCAAAATCCATAATATATATAATCTCCTAGTTCTACTATAAAAATAACTTAAAACTAATTAAAAATACCTAATACGCTGAGCAGGATACCACCGAAAATACAGATAACCATAATCCAAGCAGTATTGACCTTCTTTTTGATTAGGTAAAACATACCCAACGTGAAGGCTAGTGACAACATCTGTGGAAAAATCGAATCTAAAGTTTTTTGTAAAACAAAAGTTTTACCAAATTTTATCGGAGTTGTTATCCCGATCATAGTTGCCACCATTGCGCCAATGACCATTAGCCCTATTACATTCATCAAAGACATGATTCTGTTAATAGTACCATTACTAATGAGACGCTGGATATTCTTTTTACCTTGGAGATAACCCCATTTGCCGCCCCAATAAGTAACAATAACTGAAGGGATGATAGAAATAATCATTGCCAAAATCGGTCCAAATATGTTTCCTTGTTGAGCCATGTTGATTCCCAGACCAAAGGCAATAATTTTAACTGTTCCCTGGAAGAAGGAATCACCAATACCTGATAAAGGCCCCATTAATGAGGTTTTAACCCCATTAATCGAATCGGGATCGAATGTGTCTGGATTGGCTGCATATTCCTCTTCCATTGCCGAAGATAGCCCTAAAACAAAAGAAGTCAATTGCGGTGTACAGTTAAAGAATGCCATATGACGATGATATGCTTCTTTCTTCTTTTGAAGCTTTTCAGGCGTATCCGGTTTCTCACCATAAATCTCATCTATCGTTGGTGCCATACCATACATGAAACCCATATTCATTTGGCTTTCATAATTCCATGATGTCTGAATAGCCCATGATCTCCAGAAGAATTGCCAAAACTTATGACGTAACCGTTTATCTGTATTTTTTTGTTCAGTCATAATTCATCCTCCTATAATTCTTCCAAATCATCTAAATCATCACTACTACTGGTCTTAGGAGCAGCATTATTGTTTTCATTATTAGACATAAACTTGTTGAGTATAATAGCGAAAATAACTGCAAAGATAGCTACGCTGATAACAGTCATCTTGCCATAAGCTGCAATAAAGAAACCTAAGAATAAGTAAACTGCATTTTTCTTATCAATCATAGTTGACATCAGAAGAGCAAATCCGTAAGCTGGTAAAATCTTACTTGCTAAAGTTAAACCGTTTGTTAACCAATCCGGAATCATTTTGACGAAACTGGTTACAACATTTGTTCCTAAAAAGATTGCAAGAAAAACTGGAACAAAATATAACAAACCATAAATAATTGGTCCATAAACTATGTGGTAACTTCTTGCTTTTCTAAATTTGCCTGCATCTATTGCATTCTCAACCAATTGGTTAAAGGATGAAAACAACATTCTAATTACTATAGCTACTAGCTGACCTAGCACTGCTACTGGCAAAGCTACTGTTAGCGCTGCTTGTGCACTAGTATGTGACAAAATAGCAAAAGCTGAAGCTACAACTGAGCCTAAGACCATATCTGGTGGAACGGCGGCTCCTACTTGAACTATTCCCATCGAAACTAATTCAAGCGTAGCACCAACTAATAATCCTTTCGAAACATCTCCTAAAACCAAGCCAACGAGTGTGCTTACGATTAACGGCTGCTCGAAGTTTTCACGACCCAGCAGTCTTGAGTCGAACATGGCGAAAACACCAACCAAGCCGACAACAAAAGCTTTCCAAAACATTTTTTACCCCCTTTTTCTAAATCATATTATTTAGAAACTCCTTATTAGCTGAAGGAACTTGTTGCATTGAGATCTTAATTCCCTGATCGCACATTTTCTTAGTAAGTTTAACTTCGTCGGGAGTTAAATATATAGCATTACTAAAACGTTTAGCATCAGGCTTAGAAGGAACTAGGCCATAGTTAATCTCTTCTACTGGACCATATGCATCAATAAACTTGCTTAGTTCAGTTACATTTTCAAAAAGCAACATAATGTTGTCTTTTAGAGCCTTAATTTGATCGATTTTACTAATTGCTTTATCTACACTGAAAACGTTTAGTCTCACATCTTCCGGTTTAGCCAGTTTCAATGACATTTTCTTAAAATCATCATTTGCTGTAGCTGTATCAATCACAATTACTCTTTCGATATTTGCAAATTTAGTCCATGAAAAAATGACCTGTCCGTGCAATAATCGGTGATCAACCCTAATTACTTTTATCATAATAAATCTCCTTCATCGTCATCTTCAGTCATCAACTTATTTATCGACAAAACTCCCTTCTGTCCTTGGTTAATAGCTTCCTCTATATCTTCTTGGGTTAGGCCTGAATTCGCAGTAGTAACCAAAGTTATAACCAAAGGCAAATTCATACCTGTCAGTACGGTTAACTTTTGGTGATCCTTTAATAGCTGGGTCATTTCATTATTAACTGAACCCCCTAAAACGTCAGTAATAATTACAGTATTTTCATCACTAGCGTTATCTATAGAATTCCTGATTTCACCGATAAAACTGTCATCACTCGTACCATTTTTATATGCTTCATATGCCTCGAGATTTTTCTGTTTACCAGTGATCATCTCAACTGTATCTTTCATTCCTTCAGCGAGCTTGCCATGGCTAACTAAAATTATTTTCACTAAACTTCACCCCTAATCCAAAATCAATCATTGTTAGTACATTAGCAAGATGTATTAACATGTATATTTAGTATAATAATATATAAAGAAAGTCGTGTAAAGGGTTTCTTTAAAAATAATTAAATTTAATTTTTTATTTATAATTTTAAAGCGCTTTTATTTAGCTTAGAATTAAAAAGTAAAATGCATTAACTTTTTAACAACTTTTTATTTATAGTCTTCTTTCCACATATACCTGCGAGTTTCATAACTTTCGTGAGTAGTATAAGAAAGTTCTCTCATATAAACATTATTTAAAATTGATGAAAAAATCGGATGATTAAAATACGGTGATACTGCGGGCTCGATATCATCTAACCCAATTTCTTTACCGTCTAGTACATACAACTTTTTGCCAGCAAATCTTTGTTCAAATTTCAGCGCACGTTCATCTTCTGGTCTTGTTTTTCCCGTAGCCAAAAGTTGAAAAATTGACTTATTCTTATCTGTAACTTCAAATGGACCATTAAAGTATTCATAACTATGGATAGTTGGCGAATTTAATTGCAGCATTTCCTCTAAATTACAAATCGAGAAAACATAAGCTGCACCATATGCTGGACCGCTACCAATAACATAAATGGTTTTTTGATCTTTATTTTGCTCAGCCCATTCTTTTGCCAAAGGTGTAGTATATTCAACGGCTTTGCGATAGATAGGATCAAGCAAATCAAAAGTTTTCATGGCTATTTTAAAATTCTCATAGCCTTCAACTTGTTCCAGCAAATTCATCGCTATGCATATTCCAATACTGCCATTTACACGTTCAAGTCTGCTTTCATCTAGAGCCAAACTTTCATATTTTATTTTAAAATCACAAACGTCTACCAGCTCAGATTCATCAACATAAAGAGCAATGGTGGTTGCATTATGTTCTTTAGCAACTTTTGCAGAATCAATCGTCTCGCTGGTTCCTCTCATAGAACATAAAACTACTAAAGTATTTTGGTCTATGCTCTTTGGCGGAGCATAAATAAATTCTCCGCTAGTATACATACTGGAAAATATAGTTTTTGACTCCTGATGCATAAAATAGTTTGCACCGTAAAAGCCGCCAAAAGAGCCTCCGGCACCAACCCAAATTACCTGCTTAATACCTCCACCAGATTCCATATTTTTAATAGCTTTTTGAACAACTTGTTTAGCTTCTTCTTGTATCTTCATCTTTTTCTCCTGTATTAAATATAGATACATGTATCTTCAATTTAAAATTATAAAGCGCTTTATTTATAAAGTAAAGTGTATATTAAAAATACAGGTATCTTTTTTATAAAAAAGATACTGGTGCCTAATTAATCAGCTTTTGTTATAATATAGTTAATAGTTATTCAGGAAAGAAAAAAATATGTTGAAAAAGTCTGAAAATCATATGCCACTATATCTTAGCTTGGCAAATATTATAAAAAACAAAATTACAGAAAATAAATATCAAATAGGTAAAAAGATACCTTCTGAAATGGAGTTGCAAAAAGAATATTGTGTCAGTCGTACCACTGTTCGTAAGGCTCTTAAAGTCTTAAGCGAAGAAAATTTTTTAATTAAGCTTCCTGGTAAAGGAACTTTTGTTTCTGACAAAAGTAATGAAATTCAAACTCAAAATCAGAAATTTTCGAGTTTAACAGAAAGCGTTGTCAAAACTGGTAAAAAAATTTCTAACCGTTTAATTAGTATCAAAAGCGTTGCAGGCAATGATGAACAAAATTCATTCCTGCAAACTACTAATGAGCAGCAAATAATAGAAATTAAGCGTTTAAGATATATTAATGACATCCCATTTTGCCTTGAATGGATATGGCTTGCTCCAAAATTTAATGCTATTAAAGCTGAAGATCTTAATATGCCCTTGTATCAAATATTACAAAAGAAGTTTCATATTAATCCTGGTAAAGGCAAGAAAACTTTTAAAATTGTGTTTGCAAATAGAGAAGAATCTTTTTTGCTTAATGTTGACGAAAAAACACCATTAATGCGAATCAAGGACTTAGTTTATGACGATCACGATCTTCCTTTACATATTACGCAAGAAATAATTCGCAGCGATAAATTTACATACGCAGTTAATCATTAACGTTTTCAAATAAAAAGCAGGCGCTAGTTTTTCCGACTAGTGTCTGCTTACTTTATAAATATTCTGTTTTTAACTGACTAACTAATTAGTACCAGCCATTAGCTTGCCAGAATTGTTTAGCTGCTGCCCATGAGCCGTAACGATTAGTAACGTAGTTGTTAGCAACACGTTCTTGGTTAGCAGCTGAGTAGTCTCCATTAAGGTATGCAGCAGATAGCTGATATTTACCAATGTATTGTCCATTTTGTGCACTGTATGAGCCGCCAGATTCACGACTGGCAATCCACGCTTTTGCTCCAGCTTCTGAATCAGATGAAGCAGTTGTGTAATTAATATTTGTAGCTGCAGTATTGTTTGCAGAATGCGTAGTTTCTACATTATTATTGGCATTAGAAACTGAACTATTTTCTGTTTGTGTGCTAGTTGCAGCTACAGTGTTTTGGGATTCATTTGCTGGATGATAGCCTTTATTAACGTATTTGGCTTTAACCCATTGGTTCTTGCCTAAGTCATACCACTTGTGACCCTTTTTGTCGTAAGCAGTTTTAATGACTTTCCAAGAAGAATTACTTGGTAAAATTTGCCCAGTAGCTTCAGGATGTTTGTAACTGTTCCATACGCGAATTGAATTGCCATCAACATAGTTAACAGTTACAACTGCTGCATCATTTTCTACTGTGGCTGCTTGAACATCATTTGCTTTAACGCTGCTCATAACTGCAACTCCGGAAGCAGATAATGCTGCTACTGCTGCTGATTTAACTAAGATAGATTTTACCTTCAAAAAAATTCTCTCCTTAAATAAAAATCCATAATATGTTTTTCAAACTGAACATACTAAATCACTATTCAATTTGATGCTATATATACTACAACGTTAAAGTTGCAGAACCATAACAGGAATATCACTCAACCTTTAAGAATTAGTTACCTAATTTAGTAAAAATGTCACAGTTGTAACACAACGTTAACTGTTATTTAATTTGACAAAATCCTATTAGAACAAGGTCATACGGTTAATTGTCACTAGCAAGAACATGCGTTTGTATATTGCAACTTTAACCAAATGAAAGCTATTTTTGCAACACAAATGAAAAACATTGGCCAGCTTTGCATAATTTCTACCTAAAGTGATATAGTTAAGTTAATATTTAGTAGAAAGGAAATTACAGAATGAGTAAGTTTGAAGTTACATTAGACAAAAAAGATTTGCAAATGCTTGAAGATTGCCATTCAAAAAGCCCTTCAATTATGAAGGCATTAAAAGAAGCCAAAAAGGTTGAAGACTAATATTTAATCCAGGAAGCACTAATGTGCTTTCTTTTTTTGCATTTCAGAACAACAATTGCTTTTAAATAAATATAAAGCCTATCGATTATAAAATTATTCAAAATTGAAAAACACAGCAAAATAAGTCCCGTAAGTTAGACAACTTGCGGGACTTACTTTATTTAATCTAGTATTTACTAGCCCATTAATTATTTTCAAACAAACTTTGGATTTCTGCAGGTGTATTTGCTGCTTTTAACTTAGCAATAAAGTCCGCGTGAGTCAAAAGTTTGGCAGTATTTGATAAGTACTGCAAATGAGCATTACTATCAACTTGTGGTATTAAAAAGGAAATAACTGTATCAACCTTCTTACCATCTAATGATTGCCAGTCAATCGGTTGTTTGAGTTTTAAAACGATCATTGAAGACTTAGCAATTGCTGCTGACTGAGCATGGGGAATAGCAAAACCGTCTGTCATCCCTGTAGAGCCTTCTTTTTCACGCTTAACGTAACTATTGTAAACAGCTTCACTGTCATTAGCCAAGTTGTTTTTGACGGAAAAGTCTGCTAAATATTTGAGCGCTTCATCACGACTCGCAACATCAACATCAACTTTAATATTTTGTAAATCAAGAATATCGCTTGGATCAAAACTTTCTACTTGTTGGTTAGAGGTATCGTCAACACTAGGTGCAATTGTAGAGTCAGCTGCAGTTGCTAAAGCATCTTTTTTAGCAAATCTACCAGCGATTAGAGCCAATAGCGCACCCGAAATAGCTGCTCCAATCAGAATCCACAGTACCCATAAGAATGGTTTATTAACTAATGGTAAAACAATAAAGCCACCGTGAGGAGCAGGTACGCTAATCTTGGTTATGTAAGTTAAAACTGACGCTACTGCAGAACCAATCATAAAAGCCGGGATATTCCATAAGGGATGTTTAGCAGCAAATGGAATCGCTCCTTCAGTGATATGAGTAGAACCCAGTAAAAAGTTGACATAACCAGCTGCTCTTTCACTCTTAGAATATGCTCTGCGATTCATTAAGACGGCAAAGCCTGTTGCAAGCGGTGGAGCAATACAAGCAGCAGAAACTCCTGCCATAAAGTAGTAGTTTCCTTGAGCCAGTAATACCGTACCTGTAACATAGGCAGCCTTATTAATAGGACCACCAAAGTCTGCTGCACACATGATGCCCACAATAATTCCTAGCAATGCAGGATTAGTATTTTCAAAACCTCTAAGCCAGGACATTAAACCAACGTTCAGAGCTTTAATTGGAGTATTTAACAGGTACATAATTGATCCTGTAATTAAAACTCCGAGAACAGGTAAAAGAAAGATTGATTTCAAACCTCTAAATTTATCATCTGGTAGAGGTTGAAACAGCTTCTGCAAGCCTAAAACAACGATCGCAGCTAAATAGCCACCGACGATGGCTCCTAGAAAACCGCCACCACCGTTGAAGGTGATAAAACCGGCAGAAAGGCCGATTACAAAACCCGTTCTTTGAGCCAAAGCTTCAGCAATATAAGCTCCTAAAACTGGAGCCATTAGGTTCATAGTAGTACTGCCGACTGTATTTAGCATCGCAGCAAATTGATTGTATTCGCTACTTTTGGGATTTGCCGAATCAATTCCCCAGAAGAAGGAAATAGCCATTAGCACACCGCCTGCAACGACAAATGGCAACATATGAGAGACGCCATTCATTAAAGAGGTATAAATTTTGTTGCCTAGCTTTTGCTTTCCTACACTTTCATGCGTGGAATCCTCAGCTGCCTGTCCTTCTTTATAAATTGGTGCTGCCAATGCTTTTTTAATTAAAGCATCTGGCTCTTTAACACCCCTTGCTACTGGAACTACTACTAGACGTTTGCCTGCAAAACGATCCAAGCCAACATCAATATCAGAAGCAATAATTACGGCTTGCGCGTCTGCAATTTCTGCACTTGTTAAATTATTTTCAATACCCGTTTGACCGTGTGTTTCAATTTTAATGGTATAGCCAAGCTTTTCTGCGGCTTTTTCCAGTGCCTCTTGCGCCATAAATGTATGAGCAACACCAGTTGCACAACCAGTCGCACCAACTAAATCATATTTAGCCACTTTAACTCATCCTTTCCGTTACTGAAATTTGTGGTAATAAATTATCTAAAGAAAAAGCTGTTAGTCCAGTGCGACTAGCTGTATCGCTTCCTGCAGCTACAGCTACTTTGAGAGCCTCACTAATAGGTTTTTTCTTTTCCAAAAAGGCAATGAAGGTGCCAAGCATGGTATCTCCGGCACAAGCTGAATTAACTACTTTTATTTTTGGAGCATTGGCAAACAGGATATGCCGTTCATTTATAAAAGCAGCACCATCAGCACCTAGAGAAACTAAAACATTTTGACAACCCGATTTAATTAATTTCTGAGCCAATTCGACTGTTTTTGTGGCAGTCATTTCACCCTCATAATTAAAGAAAGCTGCCAGTTCTGCGTCATTAGGTTTAAGTAGAAATGGCCGATATTTTAAAGTATCAATTACTTCTAGGTAACTACTGTCAATCACAAATTTAGCCCCCTGTTTTTGGACTAATTGAGCCAGTTGCACTAAAAAATTTGGTTTTATACCCCGAGAAAAGCTTCCGGAAACAACTACCATATCATCCTTAGTTACTGTACTTTCAAGATAATCCAAAAATTGATCTTGTTTATCTGAACTTACTACTGGTCCGGGATTAACTTGTTTGTATTCTGTACCTTCGTCTAAAACGTCCGTAAAGACATTAACTCTAGTAGGTTCTTTTACCTTTAAGAAATTAGTTTTAATACCCTTTTCTGTTAAACCAGAAATGACATAATCTAATGTAAAGCCGCCACCAATACCAGTAGCTACACTATCAATGCCTAATTTCTCTAAAATGAACGAAACATTGACCCCTTTACCATTAGGTTGCAATTCAAATTTTTCTGTTCTATTAACTACCTTTGGTTCCAGCTTTTTAGTGACAATTACTAAATCAATTGCTGGATTCAATGTTATTGTATAAATCAAAGATTTCTCCCCTTTTTTTGCCTTTTGCATTATTATTATAGAAGTTAAAAAGTGTAACGTTTTTCCAAATTGATAGCGTTTACTATAAATAATGGGAAAATATTTACAAAAGGAGCTCGTAAATGAAAAATAAAGAACTTTCTTCAGCAGAATTACATCTCTGGAATATCGTCGAAAATAACCCCCAAAAGATTGCTAATATGTCAATAGTAAAACTAAGTCAATTTGCAAATGTCTCGACTGCAACAATTGTGCGCACCATGCAAAAAATGGGTTACAGTGGTTACACCTCTTACCGTGAAGCTTTGAAACTAAAAAGCAATTCAAATTCTACCTTTAGTGTGTTAAATGAAGCTGACGATAAAATTAAAAACGTGATTACTAAAAACGAAATTGAAATGAACAATACACTGCATAACCTAAGTTACAGCACAATCGAAGACAGCATTTCGCTCACTAAACAAGCTAAAATCGTTTTTATCTTTGCTCGCGGCTTATCTGAATCAATTGCTCACGAAATGATGGTTAAATTACAATTAACTGGAAAATACTGTGAATTCCATTCAGACCCAAATATTATTAAGACAATTGCCTGTAAAATCAAGAAAGATTCGTTAGCAATTTTTATCACTTTGAACGGTGAAACTGAGGAATTGGTCACTGCAGCTAAAGCTCTTAATAAAAACGAAGTTCCGGTTTTGGCCTTCACTACTAATTCCTCAGGCAGCATTTTGCCCTTTTCCACTTTATCCTTTATCGGTTATAAATCTAAAACTAATTATTTTCCCGAGTACGAGGTCAGATCACGACTGCCCCTGCAAATAATGACGCGCATCTTTTGTGATGCATATTCGGTCAGATCAGATTTTTATAAGAGCAAATAAAAAGCCTTCTATACTAATTAAAGTATAGAAAGCTTTTTAGTTAATAGGTAAAATTATTCAGCAACTTCTAGCTTATCGCGCCAAGATTTAGCTCCATTTAGAGCCTCATTTAAGTTTGCAATATTTTCTTTGCCGTGAGTAGCTAACCATTTTCTACCGGCTTCTTCACCTTCAGCGGCAAATGGTTTGATAGCCGGTTTCCAGGTAGCACGACCACAGAGAACACCGTTAAAGTCTGCACCTGCTTCTTCTGCCATTTTAATTTCAGCAATAAACTCTTCACTAGTTACACCAGCAGATAAGAAAATATAAGGCAAATCAGTTATCTCAGACTGCTTTTTAAGCAGATCCTTAGCTTCTTCTTGAGTGTAAACCACGTTGTTGTCACCATTAAAACCTTCGACAAATTTAATGTTAAACGGAATTTCAACTTTAAGTACAGTTACATCATATTCAGGCTTTGAAAATTCTTTCATTGTCTTCAAAACCTTATCAGCTTTAACTTTCGCAAATTCTTCACTCTTAGCGTCAGCGATATTTGCGTCATAAGTCAAAACTTCCAAAAAGAATGGCAATTCATTAGCTTTAGCTTCTGCACCAACTCTTTCAACGAAAGCTTGCTTTTTATCATTAATTTCTTGTCCTTCATCAGGATCATAGTAAACCAAAAACTTAATGGCATCTCCGCCTTCATTTTTAATTCTTAATCCAGACTGATTAGCAATTAAGTCAGGCATTCTGCCAGGTTCTGTGGTATCATACCCGGTTTTTTCATAAGAAAGTAATAATCCGCAATTTTTATCTCTTACTTTTGTTGCCGGCAAACCATATTCTGGGTCAGTCAAAATCGATGAAGCATAAGGAGTCAACTCACTGGAAACTGCTTTTTTAAAATCAACAATAGTTGTTTCATCAGCAGGTTTATTAGCGGCCTCTGCTAACATCTTTTTTAAAGAGCCACGTTGATCGATTGCCAAAGCACTGATTATACCATCAGTTGTTGACAAGTTTGCCATATGTTTGGCAACTGCTGCAGAAATTGTTTTCATTATATATCTCCTTTAACATTTTCTTTAATCGCACAAATATTATTATATACTGATATCTCAGTGTTTTAAAGAAAAGCGTGAGTTTTAGTAAACTTTTTCACAATTATAAATAATCCAGAAAACATTTACTTGGTTTTACGAAAATTACTTTTACTCAACTTTGTCAGCTTTATTAGTTTTACAGCTAACACATGCTCCCCAAGGAGATGCCTTTAAGTCCTTAACTTCTCTTACCTTAAAAGTATGTTCAGATTCAGACTTCAGGCTGCTTAAAGTATAACTTGCTTTTTTAATATTAGTATATAAAACATCGTCAATTTTAAGCTGGTAACTATCGCAATCAGATACAGGTTGCCATGATACCGTGATAGAATCTGCAGTAGTTTTTTCATCATCTTGTGCTAAATTAGTCGGAGTTGTCAAAGAATCATCTTCTGCTGGCAAACTGTTAACCGGTTTTGTACTTATATCGATACCACCGATTTTAATAGTTATTTCGTTTTGACTAATATCAGTCTGACCTAGTTTTATTCTCAAAAATGTTTGCTTTAAATCAGTGCTAAATTCCTTTAAGTACGGGTTAACTAGGTAATTTTGATCAAAGAAATAGCAATTTTCTTGGTTGCGGAATTCAGCTATACTATTTAATTCAGTCAAATTAATTTCTTGGTTGTCTACCAAAGCTTTGATCGCTTCCGGTGCCTTTTTAGTTCTGATATCAACTTCTGTTGCTTTTTCAGGATCAAAACCAGCATATGTACCTTTGGTTTTGTCAATTTTGATAGTCAGGTCATTATCCAGCAAATGACTGCTTACTTTGGTTTGAGCATAATCGCCCTGCTGGTACTTAGCAGAAAAGCCATCATCTTCATAAACTGAAAAGCTGCTGTTTCCACTTGGATAAACTATAAATTGTCGCTGCTTTTTCAGATCAAAGTATTCCTTAGGTGTGTTTGTGGCTGGTGCTAGCGGAACAATCGCTCCTGCTCTAACAAATACAGGCAATTTCCATAATGGTGCATCAAAGTTATTAATTACTTGACCGCCACGATATTCTTGACCAGTAAAGAAATCTATCCAGATTTGCTTTTCATCAGGCAAATAAATTTCGTTTCTGATGTCATTCCCCGTTTCATCACTGGCAGTATCTTGATAAATCGGAGCAATTAAGAAGTTCTCTCCCCACAAATACTGGTATCTGACCAAATTAGTATAAAATTGAGGTACATCAGGATATTCCAAGAACATTGCACGCACCATAGGTTTACTGGTAAAGGTTGCTTGCGCTGCGATGCTATAAATATATGGCATCATCATTGACTTTTGTTTGAGGTATGCACGGTTAAGTTTATTTGTAATACCACCAAATACAAATGGGTTTTTAGGATTCTTGCCCCAGCCATCCATATTTAATTGAATTGGGGTGAAAGCTTTCCACTGATAATCTCTGGTATTAATAATTGGCTTTTGGCCTCCAAAAATGCCGTCCATGTCTGACGCAACATTAGGTTGTCCTGAGAGTCCTTCGCCAATATAAGTTGGTATTTGGAAGCGAATATATTCCCATTCGCCACCTACTTCATCCCCAGTCCAAACTGTACTGGTATTTTGAGTTCCTGCCCAGCCATCAACAGTAATAATAAATGGTCGCAGTTGGTCACCTTTAATTTTGGCAATCATCTTGGCAGTACTTTGAGTGGCATTTAAGCCGAACGAATAACCGTGGCCAACCCACGCCTCATCAGTTTTAAGTGCAGTGACGCCGGCAACCAATTCTTTTTCAAAGTCACGGTCATCTGGTTTAGGATTTTCAGGATCTACTGGGGCAAGATTTTGCTGTGTCCAAAGTCCTACTTGCACACCTTTACTATTAGCATATTTAACAAATTCAGCTAAATTTTTGAGGTTACCTGCTAATGTATCAGTTTGACCATATCCAGCTCCATAACCATCATTAGGCAAGAACCAGCCTATAGGCATATCATTTTGCAAATATTGTTCAAGCATGGCACGGGCACTAAACTGATAAGAAACCCCGCCATGTTCACCGTTAAGCGTTTCCCTGATCGACTTTGGTTTTAATTCTGCCGGTAAATCTTTGGGCTGATATTCTCGATAATACTTGCCATCAGGATATTTGATAGCTCCCTTTTCATCAGATTTTACCTCAACCCAATAGTCACGGTTATATGCATTTAGATGAGCTTCATAAAAGCCGAAAACTGGTGTCAGGGCAGGCCTGCCAGTTAGCTTATGATATGCATTAATTAATTCATATGCTGAGTCGGCAAAGAAATAAATGGCATCAAAACGATTTTCTTCATGAACAGTCGTAATCTCGTCGTTCGAATTGCTATTAAAGTCATAATGTCCGGGCTTAAAAGTATTGCGAATTACACCATAACCGGCAGTTGACCAGTAAAAAGGATTAGGTGAAGCTACACCTTGATCAACCCAGTTATTGGTATTAACAATTTCGATTTTTTCTCCTGCTAGTGTGAAACGGCCGTTTTGGGTACCTCCACCAAAGTAGTTACAATTATGATTAACTAAAGTTTGAACAGTTGCCGAATTTGTCAGTTTAATCGGCCGTGCCTCTTTTAATACTACCTTACCGTTTTTAGTAACACTCATAATAGCTGAATTTCTAGCCAAATTAATCTCAATTGTGCCTGTAGTAATTTGCCAACCCGTTTCGTTTTTAAGCAAATTAGCTTCATTCATCCCTTTGGCACCATAAATATCTTTCACAAAAATTTGAGCATGCAATCCTGTTTCTGATTGCTCTGGTTCTTGAAATTTCTGGCTGGGATCAATATATAACCTGAATGTTTTTGCATCTAGTATATATAGGCGTCCAGTTAGTCCATGTGCATAATGAATCTCAAAATAACCAGTTTGTCTAGTTACTTCAGTGATATGTTGCAATTCTAAATTACTAGTTTCTGTTTTTTGATTTGAGTTAGTTGCTTTATTAATTGTTCTCTCCTCCTTCATATTAGAAGAACATTAATCTTTCTTAAAATATTTGATAAAGCTGATTATATGCTAAATTTGCGAAAGGATAAATAGCTAATAACGAAATTATTGTCCAACCACTTATTTGCTTTTCTTCCTAAATCTCAGGATAAGCAGTAACATATTATGCTAAAATTAAGACAAAATGAATAATGATTTTTTTACAGGAGCAACTACAATATGACTTTTATTTACACTTTAAGATACATGCTTGATCCCAGAGCAAACACTCCAACTAAAGACGAAAAACTAATTGAATTTATTAAAAAAGGCAAAATTGACGATGTTGCTTTTTTTATAAATGGTGAAGAATTAAACCATAGTCACTTAACTAAAGCTGAGACTCAATTATGGTTAGATGCAATTAAGCCGTTACAAAAAAAGTTATCTGAGATAGGCGTAACAACTAGTTTAAACCCCTGGACGACCATTATGCATTCAGATCGAGGCTACCAAGTTAATCCTAAAATCGGCTTTAATACTTTCGTTGATATTGATGGTAATAAGGCCCAAGATATGGCTTGTCCAGCGGATCCAACCTGGCGGAAATATTTAGCAAATACCTACGCGCAATATGCCAGCATCCATCCGCGCAGATTATGGCTAGAAGATGATTTTCGCCATTACAATCATTCACCCCTCAAATTAATGTGCTTTTGTGATTATCACATGCAACTTTATAATGAGCAATTAGGTAAAAAGGAAACACGCACAGAATTTGTTAAAAAAATGTTGCAACCGGGGGAGCCTACTAAGGAAAGACAAGTTTACCTTGATCAGGCTCGTCAAGAGATGATTGAAACTGAGCATATAATTGAGCAGGCTGTCCACAAGGTTAGTCCAGAGACAGATCTGGCGCAAATGACTTCGTATCCTGATTGGCATGCACTTGAAGGCCGTGACTGGGACAATTTATTTAAGGCCCAAGCAGGAAAAGGTCATCCCAAGGTGGCTCGGCCTCATTTACCCGCTTATAATGAAGTTGCACCATTACAATACGGCAGATATTTCGAAGAATATACTCGCATTACCGCTGCTTTTTTAGGAGAAGATGCCGAACTATACCCAGAATTAGAAAGCTATATGTATTCGCCTTTAGTCAAATCAACTGCATTTACTGCATTTCAAATTATTACTTCCGCCCTAATCGGAAGTCAGGGAATTTTGCTTAATTTATTTGACATGATGGGTAACGGTATCAATGATAGTTGGCACTATGCAGAAATGCTCGCTCAAATTAAACCGTTTGTTAACCAACTATTAGAAAATCGTCTGCCGATAGACCATCTGCGGGGCATTAAAGTTTTAGTTGATCAAGACTCTAGTTACTATTTGCAAACTAAAACTGGTAAGAATGTCGAGGAGCTGTTACCTCATGAAAAGAATTGGGCCAGTCTTTTAGGAGCCTTTGGTTTTGCTACAACAATTCTGCCTATTAGTAAAAAAACTTCATTGAAAAATGAAGTAGTTGCTATTTCTGGCCAACTTTTACGCAACTTAACAAATGCACAAGTAACAGAATTGATTAAAAACAATTTCGTGTTGCTTGATGGTGAATGCGTACAAGTTTTACTAGACCGAAAATTAGGCAATTTACTGCATATTGAAAAAGCCGAGTGGCACCCCGTTCGTTCAAACTATCAAGTTTTTGAACAGGCAGATGGACAGATTGTTGACGGAGTTGAAAGTCCGCGAATTACAATGTTGCAGCAAACCGGAAACTATTTGAAAATTGATTATCAACCGCAAAGTTCTGTGAAAGTGTGGTCATTTGCCTATAACGCAGTTGATGAAAAATTGGGTAACGCCATGGCCGTCATTGACCAACATATCGTTGTACTTCCGATGGATCAAGATCCACGCTATGGCTGGGAATCGCAATTTACTACATATAAACAAGGCTTGTTGCAGCAAATGCTTGATAGTATCAAGCCAGTAGATTATTTAATAGGAATGCCGAATGTTAAACTGTTAGTTGAAAATGATGGTCAAAAAATTTGGCTAGCCAACTTTACTTTAGACGGCTATCAACAAATAAAATGGCACCTAGGAGAACCATTAGCAAGTGATGAAGCTACAATTATTAGGAAAGTCAATAACTCTGTCAGGAAAACAAAAGTCCACATTAATGTTGAAAATGGTATTGCTATTATTAATGAAGCTCTAGCGCCATTAGAGACAATCCAAATACTGTTTTAGGATCTATGTAAAACTAGAAATCAACATTTATAAATATTAAAAAAAGAACTGTAATATAATAGTATTTACAGTTCTTTTTCTCTTATTTTTTATATTTCAAATGAATTTATTACGCGCAGGTTATTAAATTTCAATATCAATATCCAAATTATCATCGATTGTCTCATCTTTTTCGTCTTGCTTAAGTTTTGGTTTAATAATTGAAAGAACTATGCCAATTATTAGAGCACCAATTAAGAGACCACCTAAATATAACAATGGTTTATTAGCTACAGGAATCGTAAATATACCCCCAGATAGTAAGGGGACAGTTACTCCCCATGACAACATTAAACCATCAGCTACACCGGAGCCGAGAACTACGGCAGGTACAACTCTTAATGGATCTTTAAAAGCAAATGGTAAAGCTCCTTCGGTAACTTGGCACATTGACATAATAATTGCAGCTACAGCATTTTGTCTATCTGCTTCATCATATTTTTTTCTGGCAAAAATTAAAACTGAAAGAGCTATTCCAAGAGGAGGACACATAGCTGCTACATTCTTACCCGCAGCAGGCCCCCAAATACCGGAAGCAGCAAAAGCTGTTACAACCGCAAAAGATATTTTATTAACTGGTCCACCCATATCAAAACCGGTCATGCCACCTAATAGAAATCCTAATAAAAACTTTGATCCAGTGTTCATACCTGTAAAGAATTTCACAGCAGCATCCGTTAAAGCGGCTAGTGGTGGACCTACAACATAATCAATCATTAAAACTTCTAAAATGCCACCCACTAGTGGAATAACAACTAGAGGGACAATAGATTTGACGTTTTTTGGAAGTTTCAGATTAAAAAGCCACAATGCAACAATCCCAGCTAAAATGCCGGCAAATATTCCTCCAAGAAAGGAAGCATTTACTTGTGTAGACAACCATCCGCCCATTAGTCCTGGTGCGATGGCAGCTTTGCCAGCAATAGAATAACCAATCCCAGCAGCTAAAACAGCAATCATAATAGACATGCCACCGTTACCAGCTGTTAATAAATAATACCCTAAAGTGCCTTTAATTTCAGTATTGCCGATAATGCGACCAATTGCAGTACAAAATCCTGACATAATAATGACTGGTATCATAAAAGACAGACCACTAAGGAAATGCTTTTTAAGATTTTGTAACTTAAATATATTTTTATACATATTATTTTCCTCTAAAAACACTACTAATTAAGCTTTCCAGCTGCTTTTAACTTCTTTTCAACTGTTTTAAGTAAGCTTTTCGGCTTTTGAATTGCCATATTCGTATCTACACTTATGACAGGTTTCCCCTTGAAGCGATCTTTATCAGCTATAGCCACATCTGCTGCAATAATTACAGCATCTGCATTTCTAATATTTTCTTCTGTCAATTTATTTTCTACTCCTCCACTTCCTTGAGTTTCGACAAATCCATTCATTCCTAATTCTTTTGCAGCTTGAAGTAATTTTTCTCTAGCCATATAGGTATGAGCAATACCTATAGTACAAGATGTAACACCTACAAAATTCATATTTATTTCTCCTCATTTTCTTCTAAAATTTTCTTAAACCTATTTCTACTTGTTTCATTAAGCAATTTTGTTTGAACCTCTGGGTGCGTTAGGGCTGCTGAAAGATGAGAAAGCATTTTTAATTGTTGAACATTCCGATTAGTTGACGGTACAACCATCAAAAAGATTAAATGTATTGGTTTCTTATCCAAGCTTTCCCAAACTAAATCATTTTTTGTCCTTAAAACTGCTATAGTAGCAACCTTAGCTACTTCAGATTCGCCATGTGGAATTGCAATACCATTCTCCATTCCGGTTGGGCCTAAAGTCTCTCTTCTTAATACATCTTCCAAAAAAATATTTTTATTAGTGATATAGCCATTCTCTTCAAGCAGATTGCATAAGTATCTAAGTGCTTCTTTCTTTGACTTTACGGTGGCATTCAGAACTACATTTCTTACGTCTATAATGCTATTATTTTTCACACTCAATTCAAATTACCTTTCTCAGATAAATAGTTAGTGGATTGTATAGAGAGTACCTGTAACCTGTTATTTTTACCAAGTTATTTTCATTATTTAGTATTACTATAAGCTTATGATTTTGCTTAGCATAAGCAAAGTAAAAAATCCCCAAACATATACAATCAATAATAGCAGCTAAAATGTTATTTGTTATGCAAAAAACTACACCTATCAAAATAAAAAGCAGTCTTAAATAACTGACACATGTATTCCATTCGTATGAATTCTTTTTTTTATCAAATTTGTACCAATAAAATATTTTATTATTTCTTTTCATTGTAGCCACCAATTTCTTTTCTTAACGAATTAATTACTCTGGCACTATATGTATCAGTAGTTTGCGTTCTTTGCCTCATAGTAAGAGTTACACCAAACATTGGAACAGGAACATTTAAATCAAAAGCTGACTTCATTGCTTCTATAGCAGCTGAACTTGAGTGTATAGTAGTATTCACATCGGAAAGCTTTGCATCGTTTTTAAAAATTTCACTCATCAACTTCATTAGCCAGCCTCTAATAACTGCTGATTTATTCCAAGCAGAAGCAACTTCTTCTAAATTGTAATTAAACGGGCTGGCATGAAGCAGCGAAAAGCCCTCACCTAATACTTCTAATTCTGAATGTAAAATTGCATTATGTATAATCTTTAGATAGTGACCTGAACCGGATTCTCCACAATAAAGTAAACCGTTAGTTGCTGAAATAGATTTCAATAAAGGTGCAATTTTTTTATACGCACTCTCACTCCCACCTATCATAAAATTTGCTCCGTGTAATGCACCATAAGTTCCACCTGAAGTACCAATATCTAAAAAAGCAATTCCCTTTTGTTTAAATTCATCAGCTCTTTTTATTGAATCATGGTAATCGGAATTTCCGCCATCAATTACAATATCGTCTTTAAATAAAATGCTTTCTAATTTTTTTAAAGTATCATTTGTAATTTCTCCAGGTGGAAGCATTACCCAAATTACTTTTGCTTTTTTATCAGCGGCAATCAATTTAAGATCAGAAATAGTATTTATTCCTTTATTGTTTGCATTACTTAATGCTTTTGAACTAATATCAAATCCTGTAATTTGGTAATGATTTCTTTTCATATTCATTGCTAAGTTCAGGCCCATTTTCCCTAAGCCAATCATATAAATTTTCATAATTAACCTCTACTTATTTTAAAAATTGATAAATGCTTTCATAAGCTTCCAGTTTAGTTTTAGAAGACAACAGCTTAACTCTTAATTCATCGGATGAAACCATTAGATTAAAGCCATGGTATATATAGTCAAAAGGTAAAACATTAATATCCGCCTTTTTGTAAGACATTAAAAATATCAAATTAACTTTGCTTTTTCCCCACTTTACCTCATGCTTCGGTATGTAAATGGCAATATTGGTTTTTCTAACTGTATCAGGTTCAGGATGGGGTATTGCAATATTTAATTTAGCCAAAGCAGTAGATGCCATTTTTTCACGACTATTGATAGAACAAATAATTTCAGGATCAGCATATCCTAATTCAATTAATTTATTACCTAAATATTTAATTACATCTTTTTGTGAGCTTAGATTTCCAATAAAAATAGTTTCAGGAGATAATAGTTTTAAAAACTCTTTTTTAGTTTCCCTATCCTTCATTACGTGTACAGCTTGTTTAATTTCTTTAATTTCAACCGAAGTAATAATTGGATCAACTACGATTACACGAACCGAAACAAATTGTATTGGCACAGTACTAACTATAATATCTTCACTTATTGAATTACTTAATAATTCTTCTACTGAAACTACTCTTGTAATAACCGCATCATCTTTAATACACTCTCTAATATGTTGAACTATTATTCTTGCGGTACCTAACCCTGTACTACAAACTACTACAATTTTTATTTTTTGATTTTTATATTTTTTCTGTTTTATTCGCTCATCATAAGCTTCGATGTGTATAGCTATATATGCAATTTCATCATTGTTAAACTTTAAGTCATAATTACTTGCTATCTTTGAAGCCAATTGAATTGCTTCATTTGTAGCAACAGGATACAAATAAAATATTTGATTTGTATAAGGATTAAAAATTTGTAGATTATTTCCCGCTCTATAAATTGCATCATCAAGATGAATTGTTAAATCTTCAATTAGTTGTTCATCCCAGTTATCAAGATTATCTTTTAAAAAATTTGATAAATCATTGTCTTTGCAAAAAAAGTCTTTTGTAACTTGTCCCTGAATATTCTTCTTAACACCTATAATATGTATGTTCAAATATTTTTCTTCACTTGTTGGCACTTTAACATGAAAGGCATCTTCAATGTAACTACATAATAACTGTGTTTCCTTTAATATTATTTCATTCTTAATTGGTTCTTCTTTTAAATATTTTTTCTGTTTTATTCGTTCAATCATTATACAAATATGTATAAAAAAAGATTGATATTGGAATTCCGTGAAAACTAGATTAGTAGAATTAGTTAACTTTAGCAGAACTTCTTGAACCATTCTGATCGTGCTTTCTTCAACTAATTCTCTTAGTTCCATAGGAATACTAATTTTTCTTACATTGTTATCAAATGTTTCCATCCAATATTTATTAATTATTTTACTAGCCTGATTTCTCTTTTCTTTTTCATCACCTTTAATCTTTAGTCCCTTTCTAGTGCCGATAATTTTTAAGGTGGGATCTAATTCTTTTTTTAGCTCTTTTATATCCCTATCTAATGTGCTTCTGCTAACATAATATTTTTCACAAATACTCTCCAGTTTTACACCATCATCATTATCTAAAAGAAGAGAAAGTAAAATTAAGTTTTGTCTATTATTAGTACTTAAAGCTATTTCGTTACTTGTTTGAAAAACTCTGTAAATTTGATTAATATCACCCTCAAAATAAATACCTACATTTCGTTTACGAACTAACTTCATATCTGTATTCTGTAATCTTTTACTTATAATATTTAAATATTTTACGACCTCTTTTCTCGAAACTTGTAAAAATGACATTATCTCAGGATAGTGTACCTGTTGCCTAGTAGCTATGAAACTTACCAATTTCTTGATTTTTTGGTTTACAACTTTATTACTTTCTTGCAACATTGATCACCTCACTAAGTAATTTTATCTTATAATGAAACCGCTTACTAAAAAACACCAAAAAAGATACTTAGATTAGTTTCGTTTTTTAAAATGTTGTACACAAAAAGCCCTCTAAGTTAGGATTACTAACCTAAAGGGCAATAAAAATTCATTTATACAAATTTACTTTTTCATATTAGACAACATTTCATTAACGTCGACGATTCCTGCTTTACCAGCAGTCACAAAATCGGATTCTGCACCGCTCATTTGACTGTTAAGCCATTCGATTACCAATGGTAAATTCATTCCCGAGATTAAGTGAATCTTTTGACCACCCATAATCATGCGACTAACAACATTAGCTGGAGTTCCACCCATTAAATCGGCAAAAACAGTGATGTCTTCAATATTCATTCCTGAAATCTGCTCTTCAAATTTTGACTTAAAATCATCTGGGCCTTCAGATGGAAGCAAGCAAACTGTGTGCACATGTTCTTGCTTACCCATAATTAATTCGGCACTGGCTTTTACGCCCTCTGCCATTTTACCATGACTAATTAAAATTAATTCTTTTTCTGCCATACTTTATCTTTCCATTTAATACTCAATATTATTTAGCTTAAAGCTATTACCATATCTAATTATATCTTAGCAATAACTCCAAGACCACCTAAAACGATACAAAGTACTAAAACAATAAAGATTGCTTTGGTCGAAGTCATACCCTTCTTACCAAGAAGCCAGTAGACAAAGCCTACAACAGCAGCTGGTAAAAGCTTAGGCAGGATCATATCCAAATTATTTTGAACATTCATAGTAACTTTGCCAATTTGTGGTGCCCAAGAGAACTTTATATTAACCATAGTGGCAACAAGTGCACCAACCATGAATACACCCAAAACAGTAGCGGAATCAGTTAAAGCGTTTAAACGATCTCTCATATCAGTAACAAGGGAAACACCTTTATCATAAGCAAAATGCAGTTGTTTCCAACGAAAGACACAGATCAAAAGGCAGGCAATTACCCAAATGATAACTCCAACTGGGTTTCCTTGAGTTGCCATGGAAGCAGCCAAAGCCCCAAAAATAGTTGGAATCAAAGAGGCAAAAATTGAGTCGCCGATAGCGGCAAAAGAACCCATCAAACCAACTTTAATACCGGTAACAGTGTCTTTTCCTTCGATACCTTCATTTTCTTCAACAGCAAGATCAAGACCAGTGATAATTGTATTGAAGAAATTAGAAGTGTTGAAGAACTGCATGTGAGTCTTCATCATTTCCTTTAATTCAGGAGTATCATCACCATAAATTTTTCTTAATTGTGGCAAAATAGTATATAAATAACCACTATTCTGCATTCTTTCATAGTTCCAGCCCAACTGGAAACCAAATAAAGATCTACGATTAATTTGATTAAAATCTTGTTCAGTTAATTTATATTTAGGTTTAGAGTTCGTCATCAGTAATCTCTCCTTCATCGTCATCAGAGCTTGAACTTTCGCTATTACTTTGACTTTCAGTACTTTGTGCTTGAGCAGTACCCTTATTTATCGGAATATTCTTGTAGTGTAAAATTGCAAAGGCCAATCCCAGCATTGCAATAGCAAGCATTGGCAAGCCGTTAAGAACAGTAGTGAAACCTTTGTTAACAGCTGACAAACCTGTTCCCAAGGCTTGAATATTAGTGAAGAGAACCGAGAACAAAGTTGTAATTGTAAAACCAAGAATTAAATATGCTGCATGTCTCTTAACTGGCAGATACCGAAGCAAAACAGCAAAACCAACTGCTGGTAATGTAGCACCGGCTACAGTCAAACCATTACCAAGCCACAACAGGTCTCCATTTAAGGCATTTGCAATCTGTTGTACCAATCCTTGACCAAAGGCTAACGCGATAAAGACAGGAACTGCACGTGAAAGTGACCATGGAATTGCACCATATAAAACATTTCTTTCAACTGCCTTATAGTTAATCTTATCTTGATCAATCAAGTGATCAATTCTGTGTGAAAAGTAAGTGTTGGCAAATCTTGCCAAAACGTCCAATTCAATCATAATAGCAGCAACTGGAACAGCAATTGAAGAAATTGCTGTTTGAGGACTCATACCTTTAACGGTAGTTGAGAATGCTGTAGCTAAAACTGTACCAGTAGTCGCATCAATTCTAGATGCACCACCAAAAGTACCGATACCTAAAACAGTTAACTGCATTGACGCACCAATGAACAGTCCCGTTGGCATATCACCCATGATCAGACCAGCGATTAATCCAGCACCTACTGGTGTGTTTAACGATGAATAAATTTGCAATTCATCTAAAATTTCTAATCCTGCATATAAAGTAAGCAGTAATATTTGCCACCAAGCCATTTTTCTCCTCCTACTTCATCTTTTCATTTATCAATTTCATTAAATCACGTGATTCAACACTGGGATTTAATTGAGCAATCAGGTTAACGCCTTTATTAGCAATTTGCCTGAAAAGGTTTGCTTCATGCTCATTGATATTAACTTGCTTAGTCAGTTCAGTAGTGTCATCTTGTTTAGACATATTACCAACATTGATGGTGTCAAGCTTGATACCCATGTTAAGCAAATCGAGAAACTTATCAGGTTTTTTTGCTACCAGAAACAATCTTTGCTTACCGTAACGGTTTTTCTTTAAATGATCTGCAGCAACTTCTGTTGGTAAAACACTCAGCCTGGTAGACATTGGAGTAGCCATTCTAAGGCCACTCTTTTGAATATCATCTTCAGCTGCTTTTTCGTCCAGAACAATAATCCGTTCTACCTGCAACTGAGGAGTCCACAAGTTTGCTACCTGTCCATGAACCAAGCGTTCATCAACTCTTGCTCCCACAATATTCATAATTCTTCCTCCATATCTTTTAAGGAAATCTAAACATTACAAAAAACGCTTTCACATATTTATGATAAGGTACCAACCAATTTTTGTCAATATGTATTTTTTATATTTAAAAAGTTGATTATTAAAATCATAGTGATATCTTTAGTACCCACAACAAAAGCACATTATTTGAATTCGTGAATTGTAACACCTTTGACTACACGATTGACTGTACCAGTTGGTGATGGTGTATCCGGCTTATTATTAACCTTGATAGAAGTTAGTAAAGCTATTGTCTGACCAAACATGACATCGGGCAAAGCTAAGTAGGCATCAGGCAATACTTCTTTCTCAGCAAACATGAAAGATTTTCCTGAGAAATCCTGACCCTCTTTTTCTTGACCAACAGCCATCACGAGTGGCACAATTTGATCATCCCTAATCTCGTTTAAAATATCTAAGTCGTATTGCCTGGTATAAGTATTGTTGGAGACAAAATCAAAGACGATCGTCTTCTTGTCAAGGAATGATTTTGGACCGTGACGCAAGCCCATTGAGGTATCAAATAATGCGGCAACTTCTCCTGCAGTTAATTCCAAAATCTTAAGCCGTGTTTCTTCAGCCAAGCCACCTAAACTGCCGCTACCTATATAGGTAATTCGATTAAAGTCAATGTCAACTAAAGATTGAATTTCATCTTCACGCTCAATGACGCTCTTACCCATTTGAGCAATTTGACTAACAATATGTTCTTTATTTTCGTCAGCCAAAGTATCAAACACAAGTAGTGCCATTAAACTCATGCATGAAAATGAACCAGTCATTGCAAAGCCCTGGTCTAAAGATTTTTCGGGCATCAATAAAACAAGGCCGGTAGGATCACCTTCTAGATCCTGCGCCAAATGTCCTTCTGGTGCACAGGTAATTGCTATTTGATATAAGTTTTTAACTAACTTTTTGGCTAATTCAACTGTTGCTACCGATTCTGGTGAATTGCCGCTACGTGCAAATGAAACCAGAATAGTCGGAGTATCTTTTTCTAGATAATCTTCAGGAGTAGAGACAATTTTGGTCGTATCAATTGCTTCAAAGTCATATTTTTTTCTGTCACCATGTTTTTGTAAATACGGCATAATCATGTTGCCAACATATGCACTAGTACCGGCACCGGTAAAAATAACTCTAACTTTACCCCATTTTTGAATTATTTGGTTCAAAAAATCAGTAATTTTAGTTTTGTTATTCTGATAAATGGACCAGGTTTGTTGCCATAATTCAGGTTGCTGCTCTATTTCACGAGTAGTAATTTTAGCACCCAATTTTTCTAATTCTGCATCTGTTTTTGAAAACATTAATTTTACCTTCCTTATATAATTAAAATAAATCATTATATTGACGTGAACGATAAACAAATTTATCGCCTCTAGCCAAAGAAATCGTAAACTCTATCGGTACATTTTTGTCATTAATAGTCTTCCGAAATATTTTTAAACTTGGTGCACCAACTTTTTCCGCCAGATTTCTACTTTCTTCTTGATTAAGACAAACAGCTTCAACATCTTCAAAAGCCATCACACTGATTTGGTCATATTTTTCTTTCATGACATCATAAAGCGGCTTAGCCTTTAAATCGTTTAAATTGAGTTTGGGAAATAATTTTGTCGGTAAATAAGTTCTACTAAAAATGCGTGGTTCGTTATCAGCAAGACGCAAACGAACCAGCTCGTAAGTTTTTTCTTTCGGTCCCAAATTCAATTGTGCAGCGATATTTTTATTTGGAGCAATTAAGTCTAAACTTAGATTTTTAGTTGAAGCCTTTTGCCCAGTTCTTTTTAATTCTTCTGAAAAAGAATACATTCCTCCAATATTAGGTTGATCAAGAAAAGTACTTGAAACAAAAGTGCCTTTACCATGAAGACGGTATATTAATCCTCTTTCTTCAAGATTTTGTAACGCCAATCTAATTGTATTGCGACTAACACCGTATTTAACTAATAACTGTCTTTCACTTGGCAATTTAGCATTCGGCTCCATATTGTTTATTTGTTTTTCCAAGTCTAGAATTACTTGGCGATAAAGTGGTTTTGCCATTAATTCCCCCTCCTTAGCTAACTGGTAGATACCACTTAAAGTGTATCAGAGAAAGCGGTTTATTGCAATTTGATTTTTACAAAATATTGTTAATTAAAATTTATTTTTACATAAAAATACCATTGAGAGTTAGTTTCCCAATGGTATTTAATAAATTTATTTACTTAGTTTATTGCCTTTCCAATCATAGTATTTTTGACTAAGGCGATTTTTAGGGTTATCAAAAACAACGATTCGATATAAGGCATAAATTGTACCAACCATGGCAATTAGGCTTGTTATCCAATTTTTAAATAAAATCTGTAGCAAGTTAACCACAATTACAACAACTGCCCAAAAAAGGATGCGATTCCTTCTTGCTTTTTCCTTAGCCGTTACTTTTGTTTTCTTCAATTTGATCACCCTTAAGCCAAGACATTATTAATGATTAATTAGCCTTTTTAGCTGCAGCGTATTCTGCATTTCTCTTCTTCATCTGTTTTGCATACCAGATAAATAAGAGCAGGTAAACTGTCAAAGCGATTAAGGCATAAACTATAAACATTCCTTGTTGTTTCCAGGCATTTCCCACTAGGTAAGCTAAGAATTTTTCAACTGGACCTTCCATAGTAGTGTCTGAAACCAATGTATGTGCAGGAATAGCCGCACCTACTGAGTGAGCCATGTTGGTAACAAATGGACCAACCATAGTACCTGCCCAAAGGAAGATAGGTAATTCAACGGTTCCAATGATAATCATCCGAATAATTTTACCACGAGTAACAACTAGCAAAGCTGGAGTAACACCCATAGCAATGATGCCACCTAAAGGCATTAGTCTGTTACCTGGCAGAACCATTGCTTCAAGCATCATAATTGGAGCCAAAACATTTGCGGCAGCCCAAATTTCAGAACGGCCAGCTAAGAATGGCCAGTCAAGTCCGATATTAAAGGTACGACCAGAAAATTTCTTGGTGGCAAAATCGGCAATACCTTGAGACAAAGGCTCAACGGAAGCGATGAACCATGAACCAATTACAGAGAACAGTTCAATACATGAACCACCAATAAATGATAGTGTAAACATGTCTTTCCATCCCTGCTCAGTAGCGAAATTATTGCCAGCTAGCAAAGAAACAAACACACCAAGGTAAACGCCAATAGCAAATCTACTGCCCCAAAAGCCGATTTTTTCGTTCAATTTAGTAGAATCAAAGTCAAATTTATCTAGCCACGGCAGGCACTTGTCAAAGAACTTGTTAAACACCATTATGATAGGATTCATCATATAGTTCATGTGCGTAGTAGTCATTGGGTTGCCTTCAGGGGCATCTAATAAGTCATTAAATGTTGGCTTCATTAAGTCAGAGTTAATAATTTTCATTGTGCCAATGAAAAGGACTAACAAAGTTGATAGCCAAAGAGGGGCACCGACATAAACACAGAACAAACCATCGAATGCCAGGTGCCAAACATCAAAGATATCTACATCAAGCGTGTTTGTCTTGTTTAATACCAGTAGAACAACATTTAAAATAATTAAAACTAGCAGATAAAACAAGGTATATGGTGATCCCCAAGTTATAGTAGCAAGTGGAGCCCAACCCATATCCTGCATATCCATGTGGATGCCAGTATGCTTAACAAATTGCATCATTGGCTTTTGAAATGCTGTCGTCAGCATATTCATAACATTACCTATCGCTGTAATAGCAATAGCTAATTTCAAACCACCTTCTAAGGCCTTGGTGAACTTGACTCGAAAGAGTACAGCGATTAACGTCAAAACAATTAACATTATTGTAGCTGCACCCATATCAATCAAAGGCTTAAAAAGTGAGTTAGCAAAATTAATTATCCCATTCATTTTTTATTTCCTCATGAAATCTTATTTAGCATTAATTTCTTTAACAACTTTTTCCACATTATCATAAACTGGTTTAGCCATAGCAGGTATACGGTATAAAATTGCTCCTGCATCAATTAATGGAATTTTTGGTTTAAAGGAAAGATCAGTCTTAGCAATTGTCAAATAACCATCATAATGTGATAAAAGATCTTCATTGACATCCTTAATCATATAGGCATCAACTTTGACGTTATACCCACGCTTTCTCATTTCTTCTTCAACTGCATCCTTAATTTGGTGAGATGAGTTTACCCCAGCACCACATGCAGCTATAAATTTTACTTCTCTGCTCATAAAAAGCCCTCCTACTGTTGACTAAAATTCTCACTTAAGAACTGATAAATTTTATCAGTCTCGGTAAGATTGAATAATGTTTGTAACTTTGAAACGGATGTAAGTCTAAGAAAGTCCATAATTTGTGCTAAAATGTTTGCTTGTCCTTCTGGATTATTATTCAAAATCATAAACAGAAATTTTACCGGCAAACTCTGATCAGGTGCAATCATGTTTTTGAAAGATACTGGTGCCTTTAAAGCAACAGGCACTATCAAACAAGTATTAACAAACTCTCCTTCAGTATGCGGTACAGCAATGTTGGGTAATTCCTTTGCAATAGGTGAAGTATCTATCCCGGTCGGATACTGTTGTTCACGCTGGTTAATTCCATTGAAAAAGCCATCGTTGACCAAATCAAGAGCAAGTAACTTATCCGAAACTTCCTTAAAAATTGTGGTTGGATCTGATGCATCACTTACAAATACTGCATTTGCAGAAAACAAGTTATTTTCTTTCACAAATTAGGCCCTCCTTAACAATAGACAAGTTTTTCGCTTTTGTTTGATTATGTTAGTTTTTGTTCGCTTGTCTATTGCTATTATATTTAATGGCAAAGAAAAATGCAAACGCTTTTTTAAAAAATAAAGCAAAAAAATCATCAAAATTACCATGTTCCTTGCTAATTAAAGTGATTAACTTGCTATAAACAGTTAATCAGACAGCATTCAGAAGTTGTTACTATTCTAATTTTTACTAATTAAACAAAACAAAAATAATTCCACAAAATAAAGCCATGACTTTTAAATCATGGCTTCAATGTGCGATTAAAATTTTAAGTTTTTTATTTATATTATTTAACAATATTAGTCGTGGTATACGCCTTCAGCCCACTTCTTATTTTCTTCATCAAAGAAGTGAACGTTATCCTTTTGATCAGGATTTGGTTTGGCAATACCATCTATTTTGGCAATTAACTCTTGTCTTTCTGGAGTAGACTCATATTTGGCATTTAAGAAGGAATCAACAATGTCAAAAATAAAGTCACGTCCTAAAACGATACCACCAAAACCAAGGATATTGGCATTTAACTCGCGCCGAGCATACTCAGCTTGAGCAACATCGCCAACCATTGCTGCCCGAACGCCCTCGTTTTTATCTGCAGCGGTAGAAATACCGATACCAGTACCACAAAGGACAATACCTAAATCGGCACGACCATCAGCAACATCTTCAGCAACCCGTTTACCATAAATTGGATAGTGCGTTCTGGTATTATCATGAGTACCTTCATCAATGACCTGATATCCCTCTTCTTTTAAATGATCAGAAATAGCCATTTTGACAGAAGTAACGATATGATCATTTCCTAAAGCAATGACCATATGCTTATCAACTTTGGGATCAACAAATTCTGGTTGTGGTCTATCATTATCTAGCATTAGTAAGCCTCCTTAAATCATTTCTTCAAGCATATTTAAACGCACTTGATGGCGGCCACCAGCATATTCAGTATCCAAATAATGTTGCACGATTGAATAAGCCAGTTTTTCACCGACAATACCGCTACCTAAAGCAATAGCTTTTGCACCATTGTGCATAGCAGTCATGTGTGCAGTTCTTTCTTCATTAACATTTGCGGTAACCATGCCTTTAACCTTGTTTGACGCCATGGCAGACCCTACGCCGTATTCGTCAAACATGATGGCCTTTTTAATGCCATTGTCTAAGACTTCATGAGTTACCTTTAAACTAGATTCAACAAAATCCTCAGCGGGTTTTGCAGTAACATCCAAAACATCATAGTGATGTGCCTTCAGGTAATCTTTTACTTTTTCTTTTAAGGCAAAACCTGCCTTGTCACTACCAATGACAACCTTCATAGCCAAATCTCCTCTCAAAAAATTACTTATAAATAGTCGTAAATTGACTGTAATGCTTTTCCAACTCAGGCTCAATTCCCCGATTAGTAATTAAACCATCCACATTGCGCAAATCATAAAATTGGTGAAAATCACTATGATCCAATTTAGTATAATCAGCTGCCACAAATTTTATTTGTGAATGATTCAGTCCAATACCTTCGGTTTGACCTTCTTCTAAGTTAGCAGTTGTTAAAGAAGAATCTTTAATGCCATTAACACCGACAAAACCAACAGAAAATGACATAGTTTTTAATTCGTTATTGGCTAAAGCGCCTACAAAAGCACCGCTGATTCTTCTGTAAGAACCGCCAACCATAATTAAATCGTAATCATTCATATTATTTTTGGCAGCTTCAAATACAGGTAATGAATTAGTAACAATGCGCAAATGTTTAACTTTGAGATTAGCCACTAGTAATTCTAACGTCGTCCCCGGTCCAACATAAATCGAATCATTTTCATGAATTAAGTTACAGGCTCTTTTTGCTACTTCATATTTTTCTTTACTATGGATTTCACGCTTTTGCTCATAACTTTTTTCAGTGCGAGTTTGATCAGACAATAACTGCGCGCCACCGTGGACACGTAAAATCTTACTTGCCTTGTGGAGCTCATTCAGATCTCGTCTGATCGTCATATCAGAAACTTTTAAAGCTTGTGCTAATTCATCAACTGTGACAAATTTCTGTGTTTTTACAACTTGTAAAATAGTTTTCAGTCTTTCACTCTTTAACATTAGTAACCTACTTCTTAAACTAGATTATGCAACTAACTTAGTTCATTTTAATTATAGCTGTCCCTTTTTGTTTGTCAATGTTTGAAAGTGTTCGTTAACTAAATTTGAACCTAAATATTGCTTTGGATCATATAAGTTAATAAATACAATCCACGGCTTTTTACCAAAAACACAAATTGTATTTATTAGGAAAAGCCCTATTCAACTAAACTTAGTCTATATTTTATCAACAAAAAATGCATCTTTTAGGTTGAAAAAGATGCATTTTCTTCTATATTTAATCAGCAAAACTACTTTTTAATTGACTCAGCAATTTTTTCATATTTACGAACAGTGTCATAGTCACTATCTTTAGCTTTGACATATCCTTCGTGCGAATAAACGCGTTCGATTACTTTTTTACCTTCTTTAGATTTACCAATGGCAATAAATGCATTAGCTAACTTTTCCCGGAAGGATTTTGACAAACTCGGGATGACAGAAATAGTGTCATTAGGAATTTCCGTTGTGTAATAAATTGGTACAACTTGGGACTTAATCTTAGGGTTGTCTTTAATAACATTATTACGGGCATCCTCAAAAACAAAGGCTGCATCAGTATCTTTATTTAAAACATTTAGAACTGCTTGATCATGTCCAGTTGTAGTAACCAGCTTACAGCTACGAGGAACATCCAGTCCCTTTTGCTTTAGTTCAGCAACTGGGAAAATATAACCAGAAGTTGAAGTTGGGCTTTGAATTGAAATTTTCTTACCTTTAAGATCCCTCCAGCTCTTAATACCAGAGTCTTTTCTAACTAGAATTTCGGAATGAAAAGTATGAACTAACTTTTTAGTCCAATTACCATCTGGTCTGGTTAAACCAAAACGCTCTGACTGTAATAAAACATCGGCTGCATGCTGTTTATGCGCTTGCACATAGTCATCACCTGGTAAAAAACCGACATCTATTTTTTTAGATTTCATTGCTTCTACCAGTGCGTTACCACTTGTTGAAACTGAAACGTGAACTGGAATTCCCAGACGCTTAGATAGCATTTTTTCTAATGGTTTGGCCTTAGTCTCCAAAGTATTCGCAGAAACGCTCGGTACGAACTGCACGTTGAGAGACTTTGGGGTACCGCTATCAGCTTGTTTTTTAGCTGAGTTAGAGCACCCAGCAAGTAAAGCAGTGCCCAAAACTGCAATAGCACCAACTAAAAACTTCTTAAATTTTGGCATGATTTCCTCCTGATCTGGAAATATAGCAATCAAAAAAGACTTAGCATTTCACGTTGCATGATAATGCTAAGTCCATTAATGATCATATTAAAAAACAGCAACAACAGATTGTTCAGATAAGAAAGCCGCACTTCCCCCATAGCAAATTGCTCAAAATTTTGAGTTAACACATGCATATGGATAAATCTACCTCTCTTTCTTAGTCTAAGAAAATAATAGCACAATATTGAGAGTTATTACAGTAGTTTTATTTTCAAAATATGTTATTTTATTCATTTAAAATAAGAAAGCGCTTTCCAAATAAATTAAAAGCTAAAATTCATCG
Organism: Lactobacillus laiwuensis; assembly: GCF_019972835.1. Taxonomy (GTDB): domain Bacteria; phylum Bacillota; class Bacilli; order Lactobacillales; family Lactobacillaceae; genus Lactobacillus; species Lactobacillus laiwuensis. The sequence goes on from NZ_BPPB01000008.1 coordinate 43,529, forward strand.
AAACCATCATCATTCTCTTCTTCTACATCTATATTAGCTTTTTTATTTTTATCCTGATCAAAGAAAATATACATGATGGCAGCCATAATTACTGCAAAGATAGCTACTCCAGTAGTGGAAATTTTACTATATGCCACCAGGAAGAAGCCTAAAAAGAAGAAAGCTACAACTTTTTTATTCATCATCATTTGCGCCAGCATTGCAAAACCGAGTAACGGAAGCAAACCAGCTGCTATGTTCATACCTGTTTGCACAAACGGTGGAATAATGTTTAATAATTTTGCTACTGTTGCTGAACCAAAATAAAAAGCTAGTGGATTGAAAATAATTCCTGGCCAATTTTGTGCCCAGCCTGATAGCAACATGTCTCGCGTTATCGCGCGCGTATCTCCTTTATCCGCATCTTTATCACAACGGTGAATTAATAGTAACATCACGGGTTGTCCAACAGCAGTATTAAGTGCCAACATCACCGTTGCAATCGGAATTCCTAAAGTTAAAGCAGCCGCTGCATTAGCATGCGACTCAATCGCTAAGGAAATCCCTAAAACCGTTCCAGCTATTAAATCAGGAGGATTATATGCTCCAATTGAGACTGCACCGATCATGGCAAGTTCAAGCGTTGCCCCCATGACAATGCCATCTTGCAAATCTCCTAGAACTAGGCCAACCAAGGGACCTAAAATTATAGGTCTTTGCAAATAGCTGGTTCCTAATAACCATTCTGAATATCCTAGAAAATTAATCAAAAAGATTAGTATTGTTTTTACAATCATTTTATCCACACTTTTTAAAAACTATCAAAATCATCTAGTGCATCCTTAGACGTTTCAGTGTTTAAATTATCAAAATTCACAATTCCTTCTTTAGCAGCCTCTATACTTTTGTTTATAACTTCAGAAACATTTGTTTCATTGGAAGTTAAAAACTGCAGTAAAAAAGGTAAATTAATACCAGCTACCAGATGCAATCTATCACTAGAAGCAACAATTTTCTGTAAATCAGTATTTACACTACCACCAGCAATATCAGTTCCAAAAACTATGTCGCCTTTATTATTATTAATAATTGTCTTAACAGCTTTGGGAAAATCTTTACATTCTGGTGTATAGGCACATATTGCGTATAAATCATTTCGCTTTCCCATAATAAATTCTGTAGACATTTTTAATCCTTTTGCAAAATATCCGTGTGTTGCAATTACAAATTTTGTCATTATTTCCTCCAAAGTATTGGTATAATTACTAGACCAATTTTGCTTTTTGCTATACCATTAAAATATCATTATCTATGCACCTAATCTGAAAAAATATTCTTCAGAATTGCTAACACTTCAGTGTTAAGCTAATATTAAGTTATCTAATATTGACAAGGAAGAGCTATTAAAATGTTCAATATCATAAATAAAAGCGAACTAATTGCCAAAGACATCAGGTTCCAAATTTCAAATAAAATTTACACTCACTATTTGCCTTCCGAAAGGAAGTTAGCAGATAAATATTCAGTTTCCCGAAATACAATTAGAGAGGCGCTGGAAATTTTAAAAAACAAAGGGATCATTTCTTTAATTGCTAATGATTATATTATTAATCAACCAAAAGAAGATTTAGATTGGCTAGAATTTTTTGGCAAAAAAACTCATCATATTATTCGTAATTATATTGTTAAGAATGAAGTTTTTGAAGCTAACAAAAAGATTGCTCAAAAACTTGAAGTTCCACTTGCTACACAAATTCGTTTACTAGTTTATAAACGAACTACAAATGAACAACAAAATAATATAACTTTATCAATTGATTACATATATGCTCCAGAAAAACTAGCCAAAAATTTACCTTTAAAGCGACTACAAGAATGTTCTTTTTGGAATTTACTGGCTAAAAAATATCAAGGTAAAAAATTAAAAGAGTACCAAAGTTTATCAATTGAATCAGTAAATTTTGAAGATGCTAATTTATTAGATGTTCCCGTTAGGAGTAAAATTCTACAGCGCTCATCCAAAGTTTTTATTGATAATGAAATTATTTACTTTGTATCAAAGAAAATTCCGTCCAATTCACTATTAGTGTCAATAGATAATAATTTAAAGAAAGAAAAAGAAAAATAATGAATAATCTTTATCATGCCCCTCTTTATATTCAAATAGAGGATTTGCTTGAGAAAAAAATTCTTAGTAAAAAGTATTTACCTGGATCTAAAATACCGAGTGAACGTGACTTAGCAAGACAATACGGTGTAAATCGCATGACTGTCAAAAAAGCTATAGATTCATTGAAAAAAAAGGGATTGCTCTATCGCAAACAAGGTAGTGGCACATTTGTTACATCAGTAACTCCAGATAAAGAAAATGTATATTTTAATTTGGCTTTTACTGATAAAAATTCTAATTCAGGAATTTCTGAATTGCTAACCAAAAATGGTATTCACTTTTCTAATGAAGTTGTTGGTACTGATCTCATTAGCAGCAACGCTTTTTTTAATGAAAAACTTAAATTAAATGACGAAAGTAAGGTCTTTGCCTTACATCGAATTCGAGAAATTAAAGAACGACCTTTTGCTATAGAATATAACTACTTACCTGCTAAATTATTTCCGGATGCATCACAAGTCGATTTTAAGAATGTAAGTCTCTATGACTATATGGACTCTAAAAAACATAAACCCGTACATTTTTCCCAATTTATTCAAGTTATTCCAGCTTTAACAAAAGAAGCCAGATTGTTAAAAATAAAAAAAGGAGACCTTCTTTATTACATCATTTATTATGGTTATGATGAGCAAGGTAATGCTGTTGAATATACGGAAAGTTATCTAATTTCAGAAGAATTAAATCTACAATTTACTCTTGGTGGTATTTTAGGTGAAAAAGAAACCTATTAAGTATAGCTACATAGACTTGCTAAAAAATCGTAAAAAGATTATGACTTTTTACGATTTTTTCTTTTGCTCTAATAATCAAATTGACGATAGTAGCGACGGAAATTAAGGTCATGACCAGTATATTGTTGATACCATGATGCTAAGCGATCAGTTAAAAGCGATGTTATAATCATTGGCGAGCAAATTTGCCTAAAGTCATCATCAATTCCTTCAAATACAAAGTCTTTAGTGTCAAAAACTTCGAAACTATTTGTATGCTTTGGCAAAAAGCGTTCTACTCGTTCATCTAATGCACGATATTCGTCTTCGCCTTTGATTAAGTACACTGGTAAAGTATCATCAACTAATTCTAATGCACCGTGGAAAAAGTCAGCTGAAGTAACAGGGCGTGTGCGGACCCATTGCATTTCTTCTAAAATACACATTGAAAACATGCATGTTTCACCCCACAGCATTCCTGAGCCCACAGTCATAGTTAATGGGGCATTGTAATATTTACGCGCAATACTCTGAGCTCTTGGTTCAAATTCTTCTCTGAATCTTAATAGGTTAGGATAAAGTTGTTTCATTTGATCTGCCCAGCGGTCGTAATCCTTATAGTAACCCCAATTTTGATAGATACGCAAAGTTAACATAAAGTACATTAAATAGGCATTTTCACATTCAGCTAGTGAACCATTAATTGATTCTTTTAACAATTTTCCTAAGGCAGATTCTGGATTTTTGGTGAAACCATAAACATCTATTCCTTTCTGATTGCAGTACTTCACTGCTGCTACAATTTCTTTAGTATCACCTGAATCCGAAGAAGTAAGAACCAAGGACTTATTGGTGAGATAGTTAATATCCTTTTTTACCAATAATTCACCAGCATTTTCCAAGTAAACTGGAAAATCAGATAAATGATGCAAGTATTCTGCAATTGGATACCATTCCATCCACGTGCCACCGATACCAATCATTACAATGTTTTGATATTCATTTTTAGATAATTTATCGGCTAATTTTTCAATATTCTCTCTTTGAGCATATACATCTTTACCATTTTGCAAATATTTTTCTACATCAAAATTTTTCATTATTGTCATTTTATTCTCCTTTTAAATCTAAGCTCCCAGAATTTTAAAGTATGCTGCCGCTATACTTACCACCAAAATAATAAACATAATTAACAACGGATTAAGCTTCTTTTTGAGCATCCAATAAGTTACACCGAATAGAGCAAGAGTAGCAATTCCAGGGAAAATGCCATCTAGTAGAGACTGCACTGTTGATGCACTCTTGCCAACACCAATCTTAGTAATGAAATTAACACTGACCATTTCTTGAGTCATGGCACCAACAACCATCATACCGATCATTGAGGCATATTTGGTGATTTTATCCATCATACCCGAATTTTCGACATTATTAATTACATTCGACCCCAAGCTATAGCCTAAAAATGTACCATAATATCTCATAATGTAATGTGGAACATTGAATACTAAGAAAAATAATATTGGCCCTAAAATACTGCCTTTAAGAGCTAAAGTTGTTCCAATACCTGTTGCTAAAACTCTCAGAGTGCCCCAGAAAAACGAATCACCTATGCCTGAGAGTGGACCCATCAATGCTAATTTAACCGCTGAAATAGAAGTCTCATCAAAATCTTCATTGCTAGCATTGGCTTCTTCCATTGCCACAGAAATTCCAAGTGGCAAAGTCACAATATATGGCGTCATATTGTATAATTCCAAGTTACGTTTTAAAGCATGAATGAATTTATCCTTTTGGGGATATAATTTTTTCAAAATAGGCATGATTGCCCAAGTAAAGCCAACATTCCCCATTCGCTCATAATTCCAAGAATGTTCATAAGGAATACTGCGCCAAAATAATTTAACTAAATCGGATTTGTTTATCTTCTTATCATATTTAGGTTTAATATTAAAACTCATCGAAACCATCACTTTCCTGTTCTACACTTGGTTTAACATCTTTACCCTTTTGACTCTTATCATCTCTATCAAAGAAAACGTACATTATGGCAGCCATTATTACTGCAAAAATAGCTACACCAGTAGTTGATATTTTTCCGTATGCTACTAAAAAAAAGCCGAAGAAAAAGAAAGCTATCACTTTTTTGTTCATCATCATTTGTGCCAGCATTGCAAAACCTAAGAGTGGTAATAGTCCCGCAGCAACATTCATTCCATCTTGGACAAACTGAGGTATTATATTGAGCAACTTTGCCACGGTTGAAGAACCGAAGTAAAATGCTAAAGGTATGAAAACCAGTCCGGGCCAATCTTGAATATAACCAGCAATTAGCATGTTTCGCGTAAGTGCTTTCGTATTACCCTTTTCTGCAGCACTATCACAGCGGTGAATGAAAGCCAACATTAAGGGCTGACCAGTTGCAAGTCCTAAAGCCTGCATAATAGCAGCGATTGGAATGCCCAATGTTAGTGCTGCACCTGGAGCGGCATGGGTTTCAATAGCTAAAGAAATACCAATTATTGAGCCAGAAACCAAATCAGGTGGATCATAAGCACCGATTGAAACAGCACCGATCATTGCAAGTTCAAGGGTTGCTCCCATAATTATTCCACTTTGCAAGTCACCTAAAACTAGTCCCACTAAAGGGCCTAGAATGATTGGCCTTTGCAAATAACTAGTTCCAAGCAACCATTCTGAATATCCCAATAATCCAACAAGAAAAATTAAAAAAGTTTTTAGTATCAATTTTTACACCTCCTTTAAAAACTTTTTAGCATCGATCTTGTTTTCATTCGGTACCATTTGAATAAAAAGCTCAACTCCCTGATCTACTAGTTTTTGCATTATTTCTACATCTTCATGATCAATAAAAATACTTTTAGTCACTTGCTTTTTACTATCTTTATACGGCATATTGCCCAAATTAATTGCTTTTTCACCAATAGCTTCAACCAGTTTGGCCGCAATTGGCAGAGTTTCACATATGACAAACAACTTATATTTGTCTGTAATTCCACTTTTTATTTGTTCAATGGCCTCATCACAAGTTTTAATAACTACTTTAGTTCCAGCTGGCTTTGCTAATCTCAACGCCTTCATGCGTAGCGGATCTTTTTTAACAGTATCACTTACTAGCAGTAATGCGTCTGCGCCTAAAGCTTGCGTCCATGAAAAAGCAACCTGGCCGTGCAACAGCCTATAGTCAACACGAATCATCTTAATCATTTTTAAGCCTCCTAAGCTAATTTAACTTTCATGATCTGAATCCCACTTTTGCTTGATATTTTTGATTTCTTCGTCATAATCATCTGTTTTAATTGCAATTTTTTGATCAAACTTGTCAAAATAAGGATGTGTGGCCCAAGCCTGAAGCTCGTCAGTCATTTTTGCTGCCACTAATTGCACTACTGGCAATGAATAATAGGGTTCAAAAAACCAGTTATTCACAGCTTGGGTTTTCAAGATTCTCTGATCTTTTTCCAAATTATTTGAACTAGTAATAAAAAATACATTTGGCGTTATTTCTTTTAATGCTTCAAATACTTCTGAGAATCTTGTTTTCCCAGAAACAGGCATATCATCAACTAAAAAGACGGTATGATTTGGCGTTAATTGCATATCCGGCCCATGAAGAAATTCTTCTAGTTCGTAGTACATTGCAGGTCTTTTTAGCGTTTCTTGAAACTTCAATGCACCTTCCCTTGCAACTCCATAATTGGGTCCATTGCCACAGAAAAAAGTAGGGTTTCTCATTGAAAGGGCAAAATAATTATTTTGAATAAATTTTTCTGTTTCCGCCATCAACTCCTTTTGGTATGAAATAGTTTGCTGTAGTTGCTTATAAAAGTCTTCTTTTTGTTGTGAATCTAGAATGCTAATTTCACAGCCCAATAACAAAAAGAACTCGACAAGTGTTTGTACGCCAACAGTCACATAATCTACGTACTCATTACCAGGACCATAATCAAAAATTTCTTGTGAGTATTTGCTCATTTGACTATCAAGATTGCCAGTTAAAGAAACTTCAAATACATCATTTTTTTGTAAATACTGCAAGCAATTAATGATATTGGTCGAAGAACCACTCTGTGATACAACAACAATAAATGTACTTTTCTGAGACGCAATCCCAAATTGCATAACATATTCCGGTGTATGAAGATACACCGGTTTTTTGGTCATCTCTTGCAACGAATCCTGAATCATTGCCAGAGCGTTATAAGAAGAACCCGAAGCAATTAAGGTAATACTCAAATATTTCTTTTTTAAAAATAGATTTGCTACTCCGCTAATTAACTCATCCCTTTTTTGAAAATTCTCACCTAATTTTTCAGATGAATATTTCACATAATCCTGCATTCGCATTTTCAGCATCTCCTAAGTGGTTTCTTATATATACCATTTATTAATTTAACTATACCACTACCAAATTCTATTGCAAGCGTTTTCTAAAAATAATGTTTTAGAGTCAATTCTTTTTAAAATGGGAAAGAAATTTGGGTCAAAATAAAAAAGACTGCTAAAACCCGTTAAAAAACTAATTTAGCAGTCTTGAAAATTGAGAATGTCAAAAAGCTAAAACTAAATACCCCCCGCTTGCTTTAAAATTGCCGTCAAATACTTAAATTATTTCTGAAACACCCACTATATTTAGAATCATTGCAATTTTGTACAGATTGAATATGATTCAGTAACTTTATCGCAGATAATTAATAAGTCTATATGAATCATACGTGACCACATTCCTTCTGGGAACTTGTGTAGTTTGCGTTTTAAGCCATAAAAAAGCCTCCAAATTTTTTCAAATTTGGAGGTGCTATCAAAAAATTCACTTTTAAAAACAATATTAATTATCGTATTTTTTATCACTAATTATTTTGCCGTTACCAATTGACTTAATCTTTTGACTGCTGTCATCGCTGTCGCCAGTTTGTTTGAAAAGACCGCCAGTGTATAACATCACTTGCTTATGTTCAAAATCATCATGTTCGAAGGTGTAAGTAATCTTGTAAGTTACGCTGCTACAGTTATTTGGCGCCGGAGTAATCGAAACTACAGAACATTCCATATTATAATCATTAATATCGTCATCATTATCAAAACCAGAATCTTGAGAATGCAGTTCCTGATAACCTTTATTTTCAGCTCCACCAACAAAGTCATCCTCGTCTGGAGATGTAAAGTCATTTTCTAAAAGTTCTTCAGCATCATCTTTACTAATTAAGCCAGGCCATTCGGGTTTAATAACATTACTGCTGCTATCATCGTCATCTTCAAAGCCCATATCGTCATAATCAACAGACTCTGATTTGATAGATTTACCATCAACTTTAGTAACCACATAGATCTTCATATCATCAGTTACAGGGTAATCTTTAAACACTTTCGTGCCCCTTTTATCAAGATTGCCCACTTTTTTATCATTAATGTAAATCGTGGCAGAAGGGATACTTTTAATCATGAAATTAACAGTTTTAATGTTCATGTTAATTTCTTTATTAGAAAAAATAGTGGTACTTTTATCGGCAGATAACTGGTGACCAGAGGCAACTGATTTTACTTCAATGTGGTATTTACCCGGAAATAAAGGAGCAATTTTTTTATAATAGTCCTCACCGCTGCCGTCAACGCCACCAAATTTTTTATTGTTGACATAAATAGTAGAATTGGCGTGATTAGTTCTAATCTGCGGTGTATAAGTCTTTAATTGCAAACAATATTTGGGGAATAAAAGTAAATAACGACCACTTTGGACCAAGCTGACGTTTTCATATTCATTACCGTATTTAAAAGCATCTGCCATTTTATCTGCTTCAACGTAGTGTTCCGCATAATATTCCTGAGTTGGCTTTAGAGCTGCTGTTGTTACACGAGCATTAGGATTTTCAGAAACTACGAATTGGGCTAAATCAGAATGAGGATTTTTCAAACTGGCTGCAATTTGATTAATCTGATTATTTCTTTGATAATGATTAGAGCCCCAAGCATAGAATGCTGCAAATGCGACAACCAAAACTCCCAAGCAGATCAGCAAGACCTTATTTCTTTTTTTCATGGGCTGATGGACTGAGCTCGCCGTGGCTTGTGGCTGATTGACAACTGGCTGCGCTGCAGTATTTTTCTGCTGACTGCGATATTCTTTTCTACTATGCAGGGTCTGAGGTAATTTTTGACCACAGTTAGGGCAAAATTCCGCATTCGGTTTTACCTCTTTACCACAATTAGGACAAAATTTTTTATCATTCATTTCCTTCACTCTATCTACATTGAACCATTTTGCATTGACATAATTTGATTGATGATTGAATGGACCATGGAACTATAAATAATTGAATCTAAAATCATCAGACATACAAAGATAATGGCAAAAGCAATTAAGAAGCCAAAAATTTTATCATGCACTGCTCCCTGATCGCCAAATAATATAATATGCTGGCTTGCAAAGAATAAAGCTAACATTATGATAAATACGGCAATCATGAATTTAATGCTATTTAGTCCTAAAAGCATTAGTAAAAAGAATGCAGCAGAAATAAGCAGATTGAAGTTGCAGGCATGGGCACCACGATTAATAAATTCAAAAAAGCTCAGGTTTCTGTCATAGACATACCGATAACCAGCATAAAAGCCGCCAGTAACTATTGCTTCAAATATCACCAGCACCACAAATATTTCCAGCATAATGTTAAAGGGAACATGAAAATTCTCCCAGCCATTAATGTTGGCTCCCATGCGGTTGGCCCAGTTAATCAAAGTACTAACAATAGTATTGGCACAATAATATAGACCCAACACCACAAAGGCATCTTCAATCAAAATGGTCAACCAACCATACCAACTTGCCACATTAGGACTACTAGTACCTGGATTGCGCCAGGAATCAACACACCATTGCCAGTAATTTTGAAATTGATCTCCGTAATTAACTGGCTCACTGGCAGCTGGAGGCTGAGGTTCAGTCTTTTTTGGCTCTACTTGGGCAGTATTTTCAACTGGATTAGTAGGTGCCTCTTCTACTTTTTGTACACTAACATTGCGCAAATCATAACCGCAAGACGTACAAAAATTGACGTCTTTTCCCATTAAGGCGCCACATTGAGGACATTTTTTCATTGATAACTCCTTCTTAATTCCACTATTTTAGATATTTATTTACTACTTTAATTTTATACCACTATTTATAGATTATTGCATGGCATAAAATCTATAAAAAATAACATACCCCAACTATTAAATTTGTTCATTGTTAGTAATAGTAAGATATTACTAAAATGCATAATACAGAGTAATTTTAAAATTATTTATAAACACTGTCAAATACTCTTTTAATCACCATCTTACTGCAATTTTATAATATATAGTTACGCCGGTAATATGTAGTAAACTATAAGGTATAGATATATTGTATGTGAGGTTAAATTATGAAAATTGTTAATTTAGATAGTTATGCTCTAAACCCAGGTGATTTAGATTGGTCAGCGCTTGAAAAATTAGGTGAATGCACCTTTTACGACCGTACCCCAGTGGACGATGATGATGAAATTTTAAAGCGGATTGGGGATGCTGAAATTGTTTTAACTAATAAAACTCCACTTGACGAAAAAGTCCTTCAGACTGCGCCCAACATCAAATATATTGGCGTGACTGCTACCGGTTACAATATTGTTGATATGACTGCAGCTCGTGAAGCTGGCATACCCGTTACTAACATTCCTACATATGGTACTGATGCAGTTGCCCAATTTACTTTTGCATTGCTACTTGAAATTACAAGTCAAGTTGGCTTACATAACAAATTAGTCCATGAAGGTCGCTGGAACAGCAATCCTGATTTTACTTTTTGGGCAAAACCGTTAATGGAATTGAAGGGTAAAACATTAGGACTTATTGGTTTCGGTCATATAGCAAAAAAAGTGGCAGAAATCGGCCATGCCTTTTCTATGAATGTGATTTTTTGGAACCATCGGCCTAAATCCGACTTACCTGATTACGTTAAGCAGGTTGAACTTGACGAACTTTATCAAAAAGCAGATATCGTCAGTTTACACCTGCCACAAACACCGGCAACCACTGAAATGATAAGCCAAGAAGCAATTAGTCAAATGAAAGATGGCGTCATTTTAATTAATACTGCTCGGGGCGGTTTAATTAATGAAAAAGACGTCGCCGATGCTTTAAATGAAGGAAAGATTGCTGCAGCGGGAATTGATGTTGCACAAAAAGAGCCCATTCCTGCTACTAGTCCACTTCTTTCTGCTAAGAACTGTTACATTACCCCTCATATTGCCTGGGCACCATGCGAAACCCGCAATCGTTTGCTGGGTATTGTCGTTGAAAATCTGCAGGCATTTCTAAAAGGTGAAAAATTAAACGTCGTAAATTAAATATCATAAGCAAAAACCAGTAATCTTGATTGAAATACTGGCTTTTTTATTCTCAAAATCATTTTCCGTGCTTGACCTTGACGCTGCGTCAACCAACATACTTAATTTTGCAAGTGAGGAGATTTTAAACATGTCGTATTCTATCAATGAACTAGCAAAACTGGCTGGCATTTCAACACGAACTTTACGCTATTACGATAAACAGGGACTTTTAAAAGCGCGCAGGAATTCCGAAAATAATTATCGCTATTATGAAGAAAGTGAAGTTGATCAATTGCAGAAAATTCTCTTTTTAAAGCTCTTTGACTTGCCACTGGAACAAATAAAACAGGTAATGCAGACTTCAACGGAAACTCAATATCAAGTTTTACGAAGTCAGCGGAGCAAATTAGTTGCTGAGCAGAAACATCTAGATGATTTGATTAGGAATTTAGACAAGACACTTGCAACAATGAAGGGAGAAGCACAAATGACTGATACGGAAAAATTTGCCACATTAAAAAAAGAAATGATTAACAAAAATGAAAAAAATACGGTAGGGAAATTAGGAAAAAATATGGTGACGCTCAAATAGATCTTAGTAATGAAAAGTTCAATTCTTTATCTGCAGATGAATTATCACATTTCAAAAAACTAAGTGCTGAAATTTTAACTGAACTAAAGAACTTTGATAATACTGCTGGTGTCAAACAAGATGCTGCCAAGCACCTTTTCGACTTACATAAAGAATATTTACTGACAATTTGGCCTAAAGGCCAATATTCGGCAGTGGCGCACAAGAATCTCGCCCAAATGTATGTGTGTGACCTACGTTTTAGCAAATATTATGAAGAAGCCACAGGCAACCCTGACGCTGCGAGAATATTGAAAGCAATCATTGATTACTATGCCTGAGTGTCTTTAATTTATATAAATTTAATTGTAAAATAAAACCTTTCAAATACAAATTCGTTAAGAATTGTTTTGAAAGGTTTTTGTTTAGAAAGATTTTTTAGATATTAAATCAACTTTACCTGTTATTTAATCGTCATCTTCATCATCAAAACCAATAATTTTTACTTTTGTGGTATCCAGGCCATTAAAGATATTATCAGATAGTTTAATTCCCCAGCCTGTCAGATTAATTTCTTTTAAAGATGTATCACCTGAAAACATATTTTCCATTTCATAATAAAAAGAACTTGCGTCCCAACTACTTAAGTCAAGCTGAGTCAGTTTTTTATCCTTAAAAAACATATTATCCACATATTCAGTTTTACCCGTATCTACTTTATCAAGACCAGCAATGTCCTGTAAATTATACAACCTGGCAAATAAATATTCGGAATCACTTGATAAAGCAATATTGCTATCTATGCTAATATGTTCAATATCAGAAGGTTTAAACATATTTTTCTTAGAAACATGTTTCTTAGCATTATAAACGGCATCATAAATCGGAGTACTGCCTAATTTATTACTATTTACACCTTCTTTAATATGCAAGGTTTTAGTACTAGGATCGAACTTCAAAATACAATCATTGTCTTGAGAGTATTTACTAATATTAATCTTTTTATTAACATTAGCAGTTTTATGGCTAGTTACCGCCTTCTTAACCTTCTTCTTTGCTTTTGCGCGTTTCTTCTTTTTGGCTTGAACATTTTGGACAAGATCTGTCTTCTCAGGAATCACATTAATAGCAACTCCACCCAAAATGCCTGCAATTGCAGAACTAACTAGCAACTTACTGGTGAATTTTTTGATATTATGATTAACTTTCATTTTTTCTTTCCTTCATAAAAAACTATTTCTTTAACCATAACTAATTTTATATCTTTTATGCATTTATTTTCAATAAGAAAAGACATAAAGCCAATTATTTCGTACCTAGTTTCACTCACAATTGAAAGAATACAAATCTTTAAAATCATTCCGGCTCCACAACCACAATGGATTTTGCAAGTCGGTTGGCACAAATTCAGTGCCCTGCAGTTCTTTTGCCCAAGCACTAATCACATAAGTTTGCACTTTAGCACTTTCCATTTGTTCTTTGGTTATTAAACCTAATTTGTAACTTGCCCTGATTACATGCCTGTCGGCAGCAATATAAATATTATTAGTGTTTTTTAAGGGAATTGCAGTGTATTTACTGAGAACATAGAGCCAATAGTTACAAAGCTTATTACCAGACAAGTACGGAAACTTTTTCTTGGCATCTTTTTGCATAAATTGCCTTATTTTATTCACATCATTATCCAAGTCGTTAGCGAATTTAATAACACTACCATCAGAAAGCTCTATAAACGTTTGACATAATTTAAGCCAAATATCTGTTTGCTTGTTCTTTTGCAAAGCAAGCCGATACTTAGTCAAAGCTTTTTGTACTGCTTCATACCCAGCAGTAATAACTTTTTTCGGTATAAAAACAAAACTAGTTTTTGGATCTTCATATGTCTTCAAGGCACTTTCCCATAAAGTATAGGAATTTCTCTGATAGTTTAAAGCCATTGGCAACGTGAAATAAAGCGCATTTTCATTGGAACTTTGATCTAGGTGGGGGTTGCTATCTTCAGGTAAAGTAGTATCACCCAAATCGCCATTTCTGTACATTTGATAAATTTTTCTTGCTTTTTTAAGAATTACATCTGACATAAATTGCTGACCTCCCTTATTTTTCAAACTAACGCTTATTATTTATACATCAAAGCATCAAGGTATTTGTGCAAATATTTCTCTTTTTCTTCAGGATGATATTGTGTAATAAAACGCGGATGCTCAAGTGGAACTATTTTTTGAAAAAAGTGCCACTTTTTATTAATTTTGCTTAGTTCTTGATAATTTTGACCACCGCCTATGCAGTAACAAACAGAAGTATCAATTCCGAAATTAATTTGCGTTTTAAGCACAGAAATTATAAAAGAAGTTAGTATTTCTTCAACTCGCTTGTTTTCATAATAATTGCAATTTATCTGGTTACCTTTGGAATTGGTCTTGCAAATACCCAAGGGACAAACAAAATTGAGATAAAAATCATGATAAAACTTGGTCCTTTCACCGTATTTATCTATAACTTCATTTAAAAAATCAGAAGCAGCATTATTAACATGAAAATTTGCTATTGAGATTCCTGTTTCTTTTTGGAGATTTAAAGCATCTTCAAAGGGAATTCCAGTTATTGCTGATCTTTTTCTCGCTGGACAACTGCCCAATATTAAGCGTCGCCTGTTAGTGTCATTGAAATATTTGTGATAGAAAATTTGGATCATTAGTAAAACTTGTTTTTTATTTCTGCCACTATAAGGATTAATTATTTTATATGGTTCAGGTAAATTAAATTTTATATTACCTAATTCCTGATCAAATTGAAAAACTTTATCTGAAAAAGTTTGTTTTTGTTTCATAAATGCCTGCTATCATATAAAGTTACAAAATTATATAAGCAAATTATAGTACATATGTTCGTAGCAATGCTAGTTTTTTTAAGAAATTTAGTAGAAATGGAGGATTGGTCATGAAGTTAACCCTCTAGATTTGAAGTGCTCCATAATAATTAGACATTAATCTGACTATTAGGAGCACTTTTTTCATGACTAAATATTCAACTGCTTTGAAAATGGAAATTTGCAGTAAATACTTATCCCACCAAACCTCTTTAGCTAAACTAGAACGCGAATACGGCATTGATCAGTAGATGATACAAGTATCTCAGAAGAATAAACATCTTTTCCAGTCTCTGCTACAAAAGAATAAAGACCTGCTTTACTTACTTTGCCTTTATAGAATTTGGCTTGGACTTCTGTTAAATTTCCATCATAGTCCTTAGCTGCAATATCTGCATTTGTATTTTTTAGAGATATGGTATTCTGCAGGAGCTTCACTAAGCATCCAAACGTCTTCAAATTTTTGCTTATAAGCTGGTTCATTTTTCAAATAAAGTACTACCATATTCTCAAATGCAGTTTCTCTATCTCTTTGCTTATCCAAATTTTCATCTATATGTTTAACTAGTTTATCAAAAGTAGAAATCTTTTTTCTTCTAAAAGTAATTTGTTTATTTTTAACTAAAATGCTCTGTTGTGATAATCTGACACAATCAAAAAAACAGGATCTAAAGCCTGTTATAACTATTATTTATTTTTCACTTAAACAGATGTCCGAATAAACTCCCAAATAAGTTGCCTATCAAGTCCTTAATGGAATTCCTCTTTTGTTTTGAATTATTATTTCCTTGTTGAATTTGACTATTATTTACATTACCTGAGATATTATAATTGTTTATTGTTTGCAAATTTGCTTTCACATTTCTACTTGCTTTTTCTAGTGGTTCTGGTTTAAGATGCATCCCCCAATTAATAATCTTTTCTTTAACTTTAGCTTCTATACCAGATAACTGACTGATAGCGGCTTGTTGTTTAAAAGTAAAATCTAAAGGGCAATTATATAATTCACATAAATCTTTGTTTATTTTATTATCAAATTCAAAAGATACTGCTTGATGCTCAGTTTGCTTTGTAAATTTTATTAACGAAGATATAGGATTGGTAACTATATGATAACCAAAAAAATCATAACCAGTAGGTATTTCAACAGGAATATTCTTTCTAAATGTACCATCTGCTACAAATCTAACAGAAATTTTCCTATACTCTGGCACATTATCAATATTATCATATCCTGATATTTCACAATGGCACCATTTTTCCATTTTCTTATCTTTTATCTCAATTGAAATAGCATATGCTTCATTTAATAGACGGCTTAAATCAATTCCATTTAAAATATCTTGCTGAAATTCTCTCACACTAGTTGCCATTTATTCTCCTTTTCAACAATCTAAAAAGTACTTTTTTAAAATTATTATATACCATAAAACACAAAAAAATACGGGCTCTAACGCCTGTTAAATCAACATATCTAGTACTCTTAAATTTATTTAAACACACTCTAAGAACACATATTTTTTATATGTGTTTGAATAGTGCTAATACCCCAAAAAACTTATTATTTCAAAAACTTCATATTAATTTAAAGTAATAAAAAAGCATTTCAAATCAAATTATAGTTAACTTTTTTGGCTCTAAAATTTATCCTGTTGATGACTTATCCATATGGTAAGCTGTTAATAGGTTTTTTATTGCATAAAAAAGAGGACATCTTGCTTCTTGTAATAAAATATTAGCTTCACCCAATATTTTATAGAAAGTCCGAATTATGTCCTCTTTCTATAATTGTATTAAATCTGCGCTTGATATTAAAGATCAAAATATTGTTTTTGAAGATTAGTAAGTAATTAATGAAAATAAAATGACTGTTTCTTTTAATAATTTTTGTGTAAGTTTCATGATGCATTATTCTTTCTCAAAATAATTGATAATTTTAAAAAATTAAACCATACTTCCCTCAATATATCATTACTGTCAGGCTTGAAACAAGTGCCAGTAAGATTTTTTAATGCTTATATTGCTTAATATTAAAATTAGAAATAAACTTGTATCAGATGTTGTACGCAAGCTATAAATTAACGGAGGTAGAATAAATGAATATCAATCAAATAAAACGAAATTCAATAAAAGTTAAGCCCAAACTTAAATTGTTAACTTGGGTTTTAACTATAGGTACTTTAGCTGGAGCTATTGCAACAATAAATTTTCAAAGCTCGTATTCTACACAAACTGTAAAAGCAGCAAGCAAAAAAGATATTGACGAATTTAAAAATTTACATGTTAGCCCTAAAACCTTTCCTAAGAAAATGCGTGGTACTTGGTATTCATGTTCAAGTGATGATAATTCATTAACAAAAACAGTTATTACTAAAAATAAGATGATTTATCGATATAAAAATGGAAAAGTAACAAATTCCCTTCACGTCTATAAAAAACATAGTCTTAACCCTAAGAGTAAGGGATATAGGCGTAATAGAATTTCCTGGCTTTTTCTTAATTATGTAAAACCTTTCAAAGAAAAAAATAGGTATTATGTTGTATATAGAGGTTGGAATCAAGTCCTTGGAACTAATATTCATTATAATGTTTCAAAAATAAATGGCCATGAAATTTTAACTTTATCTTCGGGTTTTTATGTTTCCGATCATTCTTATAAATCAAAGAAACTAGCTTTAAAGTATAAACAAAAGCACTATCATAATTTTATATATCATAAAATTGCAATGGATTGACAACCAGCAAAAGTCTGTTAATCCCTAGTTAGTCCAACTATTTCTGCAATTATTTAATAACAAAAATAAGCCTTGATTTACCTTCGTAAAACGTTGATAAATCAAGGCTTATTAATTTAAACGATTTTTCTGAATATTAGTTGCTTATCAGAACTTGGAAATGAACTTTTATATAAAAAACAACTAATATTCGATAAATTGTTAAAATTTTTTTATTAATTCTTATTACTCCACTTTAAATTCTTGATGAAAACCTGCTTGCTTTAGCCAATGCACTACCTCACAGGCAAGTAAAAGCACGTCCACCAGGCAATTGATGAAATGGCATTCAAGCTTTTCTAAGCTTATATAATAGAGTTGTGCTGAAATTAAAATATTGGCATAAATCTTTGCCGTTTAAAATTTTCATCTTTATTTTCCTTATATAGAAAGCTCACTATTACACCGCAATCTAAATAGCGAGAAATAAAAATACTAACTTAGAGCAATAAATCCAACCCAAAGGGGCCTGTTGCAAAGCTAGTTCTGGGCTGGTTTATGCTTGTCACTATGGAAACATAGAAGAGCTATAACCATCAGCATAAGTAACAACGGTAGCAACATGTTTTTTACCTTTATAAAATTCATAAAAAGTGCTACGCCCATGATCAGGTTCGCCATATACACTAGCTAGATCTCCATTATTATAGCTTCTCTTTACTTTGGCATTTTTTGGAACACCAAGCTTACGTAAAGTCTTTTGAGAAATTTTAATTCGTTTTTTACTCATTCGCCAAGAGTCGGCTTTATCGGCTTTTAATATCCCAATTTTATTTTTGAGTGATTTACGATATTTTTTAACATTAGTTTTTGTACTAAAACTTGCTAAATATTTGTCTGCTTTTTGATAGAGTTTAATAGCCTTATTGATTGACTTTTTATTATAGGTTGAGTATTTTTCTCCTTTTTTGACAGTGGTATTGTAATATTGTTTAATTTGTTTTGCTAATTTTTTCTTTTCTAATTCTGCAGCAGTTTCAGTATGAATAGTTTTAAGATCTAAACTACCATCAGCTTTTTTGGTTACTTTTTGCTGATTAGATAAAGTATAGTGTACTTCGTTAAAGTTATAAGTTTCTGCTGTTATATATGCATCCTCAGGAATATGCAATTTTTTTAAATCATTTACACGTAAGTACAAATTTTTATCAGTAATGTTCTTAGCACGGTCTTTATCATAATCAAAATTTTCAGTTCCTTTAACATACTTGGAATTATCTTCGCGTACTGCTCTTTGAGCTGCATTAATTCTTTGCTTTAATTTCTTAAGAGCCGTGAGATATTTTGAAATTTTAAGACCTTTAACTTTCTTAAGAGAATCTTTTTCACTGTCTAATTGCTCAATTCCATCATTTATAGCTGCTTTAACCTGCGAGTTTAAATCAGATATATTGCAAGCTTTTGTGGCCGTATCATAGAATGATTTTAAAAGCTTATTATATTTTTGCTTCTTTTTACTACTGACTTTAGAACTACTTAATTCAAGGCAATGGTCATCGAGATCGTTTCGGAGCTTACTCATTTTTTCTATAGGTTTTTCTACCGGATCAATTACAATTTTTGCAGCATATACGACAGAGGTTGTTTTTGTGTAACCAAGCAGTGGCATTATTGTAATTGTGCATGCAAACAGCACTTGCAACAATTTTTTATTAATTTTCATGTTTAGTTCTCCCATAAAGATAAACACTTTCTACGTCCAATTAAATTCCATATCTCCATCAGTATCTTTAGTGATTGTTTGATCATTTGAAAGTTTATACTCTAATTGAACGTAGTTTGGACCCATCATATCTACATTGGTATAAACTAAAATATCCGCAACCTTAACATCTGCTGGAATCTTGATGTGCTCAAAGTCTGCTAACTTTTTTAAATCATCTTCTCTTAAATACAGGTTCTTCTTTTTGACGATTTTTCGTTGATGTTTAGTTAATGAAGATTGATAATCCAAGCCGGCAAAAAGTTTTACCTTAGGAGAATTATTCGCAATTTCTGCTTTTCTAGCTTTGTTGATTTCTTTTTGATATTTTTTCAAAGTTTTTAAATACTTTGAAGCTTTAGACCATGTACATATTTTTTTATAAAGTTTGATAGAATCGACCGCATCATTAACTAAACCATATGCACTAATTCCTAATTTATTCATCTTAGGATATGCTTTAACTATAATTTTGTAATATGCTTTGATGAGTTTATCAGTTTTTCTTTTTTGTTTAGCGGTTACTTTTTTCCCTTGGTGCATTCTATAATCTAAGTCGTCAGCGTAGTCGCCCAGCTTATTCGATACAGTATCAGCTTTATTACCCAGGTCAAATTCTTTTTGTGCTCTTTTAGAAAGAATTTCAGCAGAAACAACTTGCTCAGTAGCAACTACGGGCGTTATTAACATCGAACACGCAATAGTTAGCATTATCAATTTCTTAATACTTTTCATTAGCTTTTACCTCCCTGTAATTAACTAAAATAAGGACCCGCAAAGAGTCCCTATTTATCACCTTATTAAAAATCTACTGAATAGATTCTTTAATTGTTTTCTTCAAAACCTTTTTACTTAAGTGACATTTCTTTAATAAAGCCTTGCCGATCTTTTTTGACGTGTTCTTGCTAAATAAACCCCAATAGCGCTTTACTGTTCTACCTGGATGGCGATAACCAATTAACAAAACACGATACTTTTTTCCTTTGTAAGAAATGTTCTTAACTTTTTCATTATTAACATCTTTTACAATTTTCTTTGATTTCTTATTCTGTATTGTTTGAATCAAATCGTAATTATTCTTACCCAATTTCTTATATTCAGTTTTAATGCATTCATTTTTGGAATCTTCCCTACTATTCTCATAAAGAGTATCAGAGTATGCCTCACCAGCATCAATGCTTTTTTTAGTGCCTAATATATAGAAATAATTTGAGTCGTGTTTATTTAAGTCATACCATTTACCTCTAAGTGCTTTAGGTGGATCCTGATACTGCCCGTCGGCTTTAACTGTTTGCTCTTCATTCTTATTAACAGTTGCAGTAGTGGCAATTAAGCCCACACTAGCCACTAGCGTTATTAAAACCTTTTTTATTTTCATTATCTTGCTCCTTTAGTTTAGAAACCTATGCATCCTTGATGCTTTGCAATACATATTTCAGTTTAAATTTACTTAAATGACACTTCTTCACTAATTTTCTAGCATCTTTTTTACTAATTCTGTGATTAAACATTGGAGTATAGGAAATACTCTCACGTTCACCAAGGTCGTCCCTATAATCAATTAAAACTTTATATTTTTTATTTTTATAGCTAGCTTTTTTAAGCTCAAACGTTGAACCCATGAACGAACTCTTACTTCCGTCCTTGTTATGCTCTTGGTTTGTTAATTTATATTTGTTTTTACCTAATTTTTTCCATTTAGCAACATTTTTTTCAACCTCAAATAACCCTTGACCCCATCTAATGACAGATGAAACAGATTTTGTATAGTTGTTCCGTGGCTTTTTTTCACCAGCATAATACCATTTACCACGCATAAATTTAGGCGTGTCCATATTCGATTCATACTTAATTTTTGCTGCATGGACTGTTTGTACTTGACTTGTACTAATACTGCCAGCACTTGCAATTAAACTTAAACTTGCAACTAATGCCACTATGGCTTTTTTTAATTTCATAGTTTTCTCCTTTTATTCTTTTATATGAAAATCCTATTCCAAAAAATCTGATACCTTGACACCATTCATGATAGTATCTGGTGTTAAGTCTATTTCTTCAAAGCCGCCCCAGCCAGAATACTCAAACACAATTTTATCGTCTGACCAGAAATTTTTTTGTCCAGTAACCTTCTTTACATCCTTATATATTTTAGTACCGCTAGCTCCGCGAATAACGATTACCTTATTGTCACCACTTTCCAAAGTAAGATCCACTTGGCTCGCATATAGTTCTACATCAAAATTCGTCATCATTTTTCTCCTCTAGTACTCTAAAACTTACTAGTGAACAAACTAGGTAATAATATTCTCTTTTTCACAAATTATATTTCTGTATATTTTGCCTTAATACGATAAACATATTGTTCATTTAATATTACTTAGTAATTCACCCCCCTTAACTAGTAGTCACTGATTTGTCTTGCTTTATGCAATGCATATTTATTATGGATTACTCCTTACAATTATTCCAGGCAGGAGGTGAACAAATTGGCATTTCAAATTAGATCAAATCGAAAAGAAACTGAAAATAAGACGATTCGTTTTCCATTGAGTCTTATTAAACAGATAGAAGAAGCAATTGAAGGAAAAGACGTTACTTTTTCTAGTTTCGTTATTCAAGCATGTGAATACGCTCTTAGTAATCTAGAAGATACATCCAAGAAAAAATAACTGAATTTCCTATAGTTCTATTTTACATTTTACATTATATTTTGCAATATTAATTATATTGCAAAATATAATTTTTATTTGTTAATTATTAATTAGTTACTGCCACATAAATACTATTCATATTAGCTGATCGTATATTAAAACAGTGTCTTATGGCTTTCTCATTGCTAGCCAAGACACTGTTTTAATTTTTATTTTAGTTTTTATCCACTTTAGATACTATATTTATAATTTTGTTGAGAGCTAGTAAAAAATATTGATTAATGCTCAAAATTTATCAAGTAATAGACCGACTAAAATGCTAAATAACACTAATAATATGATATGTTTTTTGATCTAACTAAAACAATTTTAGCACAGTAAAAGCAGACATAATGGTTACTGTGTCAATCACAATTTTGAACTCAAAGAAATGGCACGCAGGAATTTTTGCGTGCCATTTCTTTTACCAAATTAAGTATGAATTTTAACCCCACATACTTTATTTGCTTATTCATATCAGCTTCAGTGAAACCTATAAGTTTTCATATGCATTGCAATAAATTCATTCTTTTTCTCCTTAAGCAGTATATTGATACTCAATAAGCCCAAATGCCGGCAATTTTACCAGAAAATTCTTCATGTGTTATCATTTTTATCTTTTCGTTAATTGAATTTGTTAGTCTTGTTTTCTTTCACTTTCTGATTAATTTCTTCAAGCTGTCTATTTTGCTCAGCCAGTTTTTGATTCTGCTCCATTAACTGTTGCTCTAACATTAGCGACCGATTTCTGGCTTCTTCAGCTTGTCGCTCTGAATTCTCTATCTTTGCCTGAGCTACCTGTCTTTTATATTCGGTTTCTCGTTCTGCAGCCTGTCTTTTATATTCGGCTTCTTGTTCTGCAGCTTCAGCAGACCTTCTTGCTTGTTCTTCAAGCATTTGATGGTGTTTCAAGTTTTCTAACAATTCATACGCTTCCTTGAAATTATCAGCTCTCTTTGTCTCAACGAAATTAACCAATTGAGTAACATCATTAGCTCCTTGATATTCACTTGGAATTATACTAGCAAAATTAAATTCAAACTCGTGTATCTTATAAAAAATATCAAGCTTTTCTTGACACTCATTTTTTATCATATTAATTTCTTGATTTTTTTCTTCATTTAAATTTTTAATCTTATCGTCTTTATCTTCCTGAAATTTATTAAACTTTTTTTGGTACACAAAGTAATAAATTATGTATATAGCAAGTGCAATCCAAAAAATTTTATTAATAACGCCCATAAAGTTACGAATTGGAGGAATAATCTTTAAAGCTTGAATTACTAGCCATGATAGGGGCCAGCGCCACCAACCTATTTGAATAAGTTTTTTTGAAAAAGTACGTGCTTGTTCTGCAGAAATTTGTGAATCAAAATCTGCATTTACTTTGTTTGATGTTCTTTGATACTGCTCAGCAATTGATTCATATTTTTCTTCAACTTTTCGATACTCATTCATTTTTGTCAACTGAATGGCAGTATTCTCATCAAGAGAATACTTTTTGGCATTAGCTTGACTTTTATCCGCGATACTCTGATTATCATTCACCTTCAACGCATCATAAAGCTCTTTGCCTCGCTGCTTAATAATATCTGTAATTGCTAAAACATACTCTTCAAAAGTTGCTTTATCTGATAAATTTTGGAGTGAAATAGTATCTTCTGCAATTCTTTTTGTAAAACTCCATAAGTAGTTCTTATCTAGAAAATCAGTAATACTATCAAATCTTTTAAAATAATCTTTCTGAGATAGTATAGCTTCCTTCAATTTATCAGTTTTTTTGAAATCATTATTATTATAAAAATCAATCAGTACATTTAAAAAATCATCAAAGAAATCATTGTACGGCTCCTGAGTTCTCTTAGGATTAATTCCACCTTGAACTGGCAAGATAAAGAAATTTCCTAGTTGATAATTATTACAGAGTTGATAATATGGTTTACCCTTTTTATCAGTTTCTTCAAACTCAAAAATCTGGTCATCATTATGCGGTGTACATTTTTTTATAATACCAATAATTTCTAACTGTGTCCTTCGATCTAAAAAGCGATAATACTTACCATAATACTTTTTTACTGCTATTCGATAGGTATTTATCGTATCACCCGCATGCCTTTTTTCATCAAACCAAGGAAAAAGCTTATGATAAATGCTATTTGTTAATTCTGTTCGATCCGCTTCTTCTCCTTGAGTTAAAAAATCGAATCTTACTGCCTGTTCCTCATTTAGAGATAAAAAATCTTCTAAAGTTATTTTATTAATTCCAGAATAGTCTTTAAGTTTCATTACACACCTCTAATAAATCACTTGTCTCTTTGAAATATAAAGTTATCACCCATATTGCTACAGAAAATTGTTATCCGCTCTTTTCTAGTATCAACAGCCTTTGTAAATCGACCATGTACTTGACTCACAATAGGAATATTCCGCGGATAAAATTCCAAACTCCACGTAATCGCACCTTCAGAAGATGCAGTAAGCGGAGGATATTTTGTTCTATTGGCCTTTGAAGGAACAGTAAACTTTAGTTTTCGCTTAAACTTTTTGACATCATTAGCGTCTGACAATCTTTTACCTCGAACAAGTTCGTATTTACCCAAAAACATCTTATTTTTAGTAACTCTTAGGTTCTGAATATATACTTTATTCATATTTCTCCAAGTAATTCCTTTGCCGTCATACCGATTATTTGCAAACGCAACTTCTTTCCATTCACCAGCAATGCTAGAATAATTGCCTTTTCTAATTTGAGCTAAATTCATCTTATGGCTTATCTTGTTACTAACTGCCTCAACTTTATGAGGAGCATTGCTATTACTATTTTTTTGAATTGTATTTTTTGACTTTACTTTTTTGTTAACTTGAACAGTTTTTACAGAACTTTCATTAGAGTTAGATTTATGATTTACACTACATGCCCCAAGCAAACTGCTACATATTAGTAACCCAATTATCATCTTTATTTTTTTATTCAAAATATCTTCAACCCTTTTCGTTTTACACCTCGCAAGACAGTTTAAGAATATAACTGTCTTGCAGCTTATATGAACAACGCCTTTTGTCATTACATACGCTTTGACATTCAAATTGTCAGTCATGATGAGACAAAATCTTAAAGAAATGGGAAGTAAGTCCGTCGGATTTTATCTTTAGTCTTTTGAATTAATTATTTCAACATGTGAATACGCATTTAAACAAATGAAATAGTAATCAAAAATATATCCACTTCTTTAGCAATATATTTTACTATTTGCATTACAAAATGCAATGCAAAATAAAAATGTGAATAGTATTGTAGCTTAATTTAAATGTGTTGTTTTTGCTAAGGAAAAACAATACTCTGTTTGAGGCATATCTATTTGCACACAAAAAAGTGGTTACAAATAACATTATATCAGCCATAGTGTCTACCCAAAAGTTTTTGCGCAGAACACAGCTAAAAATGTGTTTCGTTTTGTGTGCATAATTATCTTTAATAAACAAAAAATAACCTTAACTTACCAACAGAAAACGCTGATATATCAAGGTTATTTTACCAATTTTATTCTTCTGAATGCTGATTGCCAGAATCGAACTGGCGACCTTTTCTTTACGAGGGAAACGCTCTACCAACTGAGCTAAATCAGCAACTTTCACAACGTTTAAATTATACCAAAACAAAAAAAGTCGTGCAATCGAATGCGCGACTTTTATTTTATTTCCAATCTAGGCAAAGCTCTTGCTTGTGCAGCAATTTTGGCAACTCATCACGGTCAATTCTCTTATCGTTTAACTTGTCACCAGTTATTTGCTTGGTAAAAGAATCAATACGTCTATTAGCATCCCGCAAGTCATAGTAAGTGGTAACGACTTGGTCATAGTCTTTCAAGTCTGCCACTTTAAAATCACGCGGATACTCATTTTCAAAAGTAGTAAATGCTAGTGGCAAGCGCGGCTTCAATTGCGGCTCTTGGTCAGGAATACCCACTTGCATCCCTAAAGCTGGAAACGTCAGTTTAGGCAAGTCAAGCACTTCCAACATTTTTAACGGGTGATCATTAATTGTGCCAAGTGGCACATAACCTAAATTCATACTTTCAACAGCATTAGCCACATTTTGCCAAGCAAGTAATGTGTCATCCATCCCCTGAAAGAAAATATCCGTGGTATGAACACGTCCGTCATCTTTACCTAACTGGCGGCGAATTTGTTGGTTGCGGTATAAATCAACTATAAAGATAAACAAATCTCCTTCAGCACCAACATACTTTTGTCCGCACAATTCTCTGATTTTTGCCCTTTTACTTTCATCAGTAATATGAAGCATTGTAGCATTTTGCATAAACATGCTGGTCGCTGTATGTTGAAAAACGGTGTACAAAGTATTTAATTGTTCTTCACTTAGTGTTTGATCTTTAAATTTTCTGATAGAGCGATGATTAATTTGTTGGTTAATTGTGGAATTATGAATCATTTTGATACTTCTTTCTTGCTATCTTACTAAAAGTAACTTTATTGCAAAATGATTTTACTGTCAATAATTGTCTTTTAAATTAACAGACTGTGCTAAAATTTAGACAGAAGATCATTACCATATAATAATCGGAGGAATTTATGCGCATTTTAGTTATCGGCGGTGCTGGGTATATTGGCTCGGTAGCTGTAAAGAAATTAATTGAACAAAATAATGATGTTGTTGTCCTTGACGCTTTGTACACTGGACACAGAAAGGCAGTCAACTCTAAAGCCAAGTTTTACCAAGGAGATATTGAAAACAAGTTTTTAGTCAGTCAAATATTGCGTCAAGAAAAAATTGAGGCAGTTATGCACTTTGCTGCATATTCTTTAGTGCCTGAATCTGTACAAAACCCACTGAAATACTATGATAATAACGTTTCAGGTATGATCGCACTCCTGGAGGCCATGAAAGATGCCGATGTAAAATACCTCGTCTTTTCTTCTAGCGCTGCCACATACGGCATCCCTAAGAAATTGCCAATTACTGAAGATTCACCACTTAATCCGATCAGTCCTTATGGCGAAACCAAAGTAATGATGGAAAAAATTATGCACTGGGCAGATAAAGCTGATGGTATCAAATCAATTGCACTGCGCTATTTCAACGTTGCTGGTGCTGCAAGTGATGGGTCAATTGGAGAAGATCACTCTCCGGAAACGCATTTAATTCCTAATATTTTAAAAAGTGCTGTCAGTGGCGATGGTAAATTTACTATTTTTGGGAATGATTACAATACTAAAGATGGTACTAATGTTAGAGATTACGTTCAAGTCGAAGATCTCATCGACGCGCACTTGCTAGCTTTAGAGCACTTAGTTAAAACCAACAAATCCGATGTTTTCAACCTTGGAACTGCTCATGGTTACTCCAACTTAGAAATCTTACAAGCGGCTCGTAAAGTTACCAATATTGAAATTCCATATACTATGGGACCACGACGTGCAGGAGATCCTGACAGTTTAGTTGCAGATTCAACCAAAGCCAGAACTATTTTAGGCTGGCAGCCACAACATGAGAGCGCTGAAGATGTAATGGCAAGTGCATGGAAATGGCACCAAACTCATCCTCAAGGATATGCAGACAAATAACAATAGTCTGGGAAAAAAGTGCTCTTTGAAGTTAAATTAAAAAATTTCACAATTTAAAAAGACTGACAAATCAACGTTTTATTGACGTGATTTGTCAGCCTTTTTAGTTAAGTTAGAGTTTTTTCCCAGGCACTTTTTTGTTTAGTTTTTAGGGTTAAATGTGATGTATAATTCCATATCACAGAACTTACCGTGATACTTAACTTCATCTTTAAGCCTGGCCACATGTTCAAAGTGCAGTCTTTCAGCAATGGCTCTACTAGCTTTATTATTATGATCTGCCAGTAATTTAATACTGTGTAATCCAAACTGGTTGAATGATACGTCTACTAACTTTTTAACGGCCTGAGTCATGATTCCGTTACCCTGATATTTTTGCCCCAGCCAATAGCCAATTTCGCCGCTTTCATTTTTTAACTTAATATTGTGCAGGTCAACCATTCCCGCTGGTTTGCCATTGACAAGAACAACTAGTACCAGTTTCTTATAATTAGCGGTGTCAACTCGCATTGCCTTAATAAAATCAACTTCATCTTCGACACTCGCTATCTTACCTGCCCAAGGTAAAAAATGTGCCAGCTGATCACGGTCATGGACAATAATTTCGTATAAAGCTTCCGCATGACTGACTTCCGGTAATACCAAACTAATCTCCAAGTTATTAACAGTAAATTGGCCAATGGTAAACATTAAATCTTCCTCCTTAATTTATTTTTAATAAAATATATGATACTACAATTTGTCTTCAAATAAAGCCCTTTTTAACATAACAAAATTTACAATTTGTTCAAATTTTGGTTTAGTTAAAAACATACGCTTTTGTATAATGCTATAATTTAATAATGTAACTAATTTTTAAGTATTTGGAGTGATTTAATGAGCGAAGAAGAGGAAAATAACGGTTCTGGCTACGAACGAACCTTGACAAACGCGCATATTCAATTGATTGCCCTGGGTGGGACAATTGGTACTGGTTTATTTCTAGGTGTAGGCAACAGCATTAGACGAGCCGGTCCCAGCGTCATTTTAATTTATGCCATTGTCGGTATTTTCTTGTTTCTACTAATGCGAGCTTTAGGTGAGCTCATAATTTCAGATCTATCCAAGCATACCTATATTGATTTCATTAAAAAATACTTGGGTAAAAACACCGGATTCATCTCAGGCTATCTCTACTGGATTAGTTGGGTTACCTTGGGTATGGCGGAAATGACAGCCTTGGGAATATATTTTCAATACTGGTTTCCCCATTTGCCTACGTGGGTACCTGGCTTAGTCACCATCGCAATTCTCTTATTTATCAATTTGCTTTCTGCCCGGCTTTTTGGCAATCTGGAGTTTAGTTTTGCCATAATTAAAATTGTGACCGTTATTGCCTTCGTGATTTTAGTAGCCTATTTGTTAGTAACTGGTGGCAAGACCTCTTTTGGACCCGTTACTCTTGCTAACCTATCCACACATGGTGGCTTTTTTGCTAAAGGCGGCACCGGCTTTTTCTCTGGTTTTCAAATGGTTATCTTTAGCTTTGTTGGCGTTGAATTAGTCGGATTAACTGCTGCCGAAGCGCAAAACCCCAAAGTAACGATTAGAAAGGCTATTAATGAGGTCCCAATGCGTATCATTTTATTCTATGTGCTGGCCATTATTGCTATTTTAGTAGTGATTCCCTGGAATAAAGTGGCTACTAATTCTAGTCCGTTTGTGCAGACCCTAGCGGCAACTGGCATCCGCAATGCTGGTTCAATCATTAATTTCGTGGTCATTTCTGCCGCAGTTTCTTCAACTAACAGTATTTTGTATAGTGCTGGCCGGTTGCTATTTTCTGTTACTTTTAACGGTAAGGGCAAATTTAACCAGACGTTTGGTCATCTGAGAAGACAATTGCCACAGAATGCTTTGACCTTATCAGCTTGCTTAATGGCCTTAGCACCTTTTGTCATCATCGTTATCGGCAATGAGGCATTTAATTTTATTTCTTCTACTTCCACCAGTATGTTTTTAATTATCTGGTGTCTGATGCTTTTAACTCATATTGCCTACCGCAAAAAAACGCCAGCACAAGAATTAACAGATTTTAAAATGCCAGGTTTTCCTTTTTGGGACTACATAACACTGATCTTTTTTATTTTAATGATCATATTGTTGTTAATCTTACCTGAAAACAGAGTATCAATGATTTCTGCACTGTTAATCTTTATAGTTTTGTCAATCGTATCGAAAATTTGGCACGAAGAAAAGAAGTCATAATTATATTTGCATTTGCAGGTTTTTTATATTAAAATTTAAAAAATTAAGAAATATCACCACCGGGCGACAGCACTTACCAAACTCTTTAGGTCTTAGTAGAGTTTGGTAGGTGCTTTTATTTTTGGAGGTAACTCATGCAGAAATTAATCGTTGATAATACTTTTTGGTCTATTTTTCCCCAAGCAAAAATTTACACACTAGTAGTTAATGACTTGAATAATCACATCCCTGATAATGCAGACAAATATCAAATTATGCTCAATCAAGCTGAAACAGAAGCCAAGCAGTATTTAACTGCAAAAGAGTTTAAAGATAATTCTGTAATTAACGAATGGCGCGAGGTTCTGAGCAAATTTAAAAAGAAAAAAGGTGCACGGTCTTCGATTGAGGCTCTTTTGAAACGAGTTTCTCAAGGTAAAACTTTTAATCCTATTAACCCTTTAGTTGATATTTATAACAGCGTCTCTTTAGAATATGCCGTTCCTTGCGGTGGCGAAGATCTTGATCAAATTGCCGGCCAAATGCACCTGGGTGTAGCAGCAGGAAATGAAGATTTTTATCCACTAGGTGCTGAAAAAAGCGATCCGCCAAGAGTAGGTGAAGTCATTTATTATGACGAAAATGGCGCAGTATGTCGCTCTCTTAACTGGCGCGATGGCAAGAGAACCATGTTGACAGAAGATACTACCAATGCAATATTAATCATGGAGGCGGTAACAGCTGATCAAAAAGACAGAGCTGATCAAGCAATACAAGCTTTAAAAAAGAAAATCGTTACAGAATTGGGTGTTGAAGGAACAATAACTCTCAAAACCAAAAACTAAACAAAAATTCCTAGACAATTGATTTTGTCTAGGAACTTTTTTATTTATGCATTATTCTTCTTTTGATTTTTTGCCATAATCCCAGCGCCTGCCGCATGCGATTAGCAGGCACGTAATTACGAATAGCGCGCAAAGTTTTTTTATTATTTCGTGTTGTGAAAATAAATTTTCCATTTGCACGGGTGCGAATTTCAAAACGTGGTATATAACGACCGTGGAAATAAACATCCGCCACCACATAGGTAACTTCTTGCCACGGAATTTGGACGTAATCAGAGATATTGCGGTCATTATAAAATTCAAACGCCTTATCTCCGACCATTACTTTACCGTATGTCGACAATGCGCGAAACCAAGTCGCATTTGCCGTTAAATCAACTTTAGTGTTTCTTGATTCAACCATTTTAGCCTAAAGCACATGCAGAACGTGCAGAACAACACCAACAATGAAGATTGCAATAATAATCACAATTGGTGAAACTTTCTTCTTTAACAGCCACATACACAGGAAAGTCAAGAGTAGCCCGGCTAAACCGGGAATTAAACTATCCAAGTTGTTTTGCAAAGTAGTAACTTTAAACTTGGTTAAAGACAAGCCATTGGCTTGGTCTATTAAGGCTTGTTGAATGCCTTTAGCACCAGCAGGAAGTGAACCCCAATCAATGTAGCCACCCTTTTGCACAGGTGTCTTTGAGACAATCGGAGTGAACTTAATGTTGACCCAGCGTTCAATCAGAGAACCTAAAACAAACATACCCATCATGGAAGCTCCACGGGTTACCTTTTGCAATAAACCACCAGACATGTCATTAGTAATCGCAGAACCAGCCTTGTAGCCAAATTCCTGTGTGTACCACATGAAGGCCAATCTAATTACGTTCCAAATAACGAAGAACAAAATTGGTCCTAAAATGTTGCCTTGAATGGCCATTGAGGCACCCAGAGCGCCAACAATTGGCCGTACAGTATACCAGAATACAGGGTCACCGACGCCTGCTAAAGGTCCCATCATTCCGACCTTAACACCTTGAATAGCTTCATCTTCAACTTTAGCTCCGTTAGCCTTATCCTCTTCCAAAGCTAAAGTAACACCGAGAATTGGCGATACTAAGTAAGGGTGAACGTTAAAGAAGACCAGGTGTCTCTGCAAAGCTGCAGCCATATCGTCTTTTTTAGGATAAAGTTTTCTCAAAGCAGGAATAAGTGAATATGCGTACCCACCATTCTGCATTCTTTCGTAGTTCCATGAAGCTTGCAAAAATTGTGAGTGCCACATAACTTTGAAGCGGTCGGCTTTAGTTAATTTTATTTTTTTATCAGCCATTGTAAAATCCTCCTCTTAAATATCACTTTAATAGTCATCTATGATATCGCCGAGTGGATCGCCGGTACCTTCATTATCAGAACTTGAACTGCCGTTATTGCCACCTTTTGACTCTAAAGCTAAGTACATAAGAGCCATCGCTAAACCAATGGCACCTAAGGCAATCAAAGTTAAGTCTTTAATAGCCGCCAAGGCAAAACCGATGGCAAAGAACGGCCAAACTTCGCGGCTGGCCATCATGTTAATTACCATTGCGTAACCAACGGCAACAACCATGGCACCACCGATTGACATACCATCACTGAGCCATGCTGGCATCAAACCTAGCCAATATTTAACAGTCGAAGCTGGAATAGCTAACAGCAATGCAGCAGGAATGGCAATTCTTAATCCTTGCAGACAAACATCGATCCATTGCCACATATTAATTTTACGCCAATTACCTTTTTTGGCATCAGCGTCCATAATGTGGACAATACCAGTAGAAATTGTCCGCACGATCATAGTCAAAAAGAGTCCAGCAACGGCCAGAGGCATGGCAATACCCGTAGCCATACCAATGCCCTTTGTTCCTTGACCACTTTGCACCAAAATAATAGCCGAAGCTACTGAAGCCAAGGCGGCATCAGGTGCAACAGCTGCACCAATATTAGCCCAACCCAAGGCAATCATTTGTAAATATCCACCTAAGATAACGCCCAAAACCAGATTTCCGGTTACTAGGCC
Source organism: Lactobacillus laiwuensis (assembly GCF_019972835.1). Lineage (GTDB taxonomy): Bacteria > Bacillota > Bacilli > Lactobacillales > Lactobacillaceae > Lactobacillus > Lactobacillus laiwuensis. The sequence goes on from NZ_BPPB01000008.1 coordinate 76,070, forward strand.
AATTAATGTACAAGCGACCAGTGGTTGGTGAAATTCCCATTGGTCTAAGATGCCTTCCATACCTGCAAGAAAGGCAACTATGACAACTAAAATCATTTGAATAGCGTTCATTTTTTACTCCTATTCTCTTACTTGTTTTGTTCGTCAAGCAAACTTTGAGCCTTATTTAAAATAGCTTCCATATTGCCTTCTTTATCAGTTGGAACTTTCCGCACGTCATACTTGACTCCCATTTTTTCAAGTTCGTGGAAAGTATCAACATCCTCTTGATTCATAGACAATACATTGTTAGCATTGACATCGCCAACTTTATAGGACATTGAGCCAACATTGACAGTCTTAATGTCTACACCTGCTTTGATTACCTTTAAAACATCTTCTGGGTTTTCAAAAAGTAGTAAGGCGTGTGTGTTACCAAAACGGGGATCTTTAGCTATCTCAACTAACTTGTTCAAAGGTACAGTGTGCGCTTTAACACCTGCAGGTGCAGCTTCACGAATCATGCTTTTACGCATTTCGTCTTTAGCTACACTATCTGAAACTACGATAACCCGGTCTGGGTGCATAGTTGGTATCCAACCAGTAGCCACTTGGCCGTGTAGTAATCGAGAATCGATCCGAGCTAAAACAAATTTAATGTGACCATCACCAACAACTGTACCTTCAGGGATAGCCTTCTTTTTAGCTGAAGATGCTGTTTGTGGCTGCGGTTTTGTACCTGCAGTTACCTTTGGCATTAATTCTGCCGGCTTGGTTTTAATACCATCTTTTGCTGGCTCAACAACAGCTGTTGCAATTTGATGAGCGGTAATGTCAGGGTTTGTCATCCTCTGAGTTAGTGCTTCAACAACCATTGGTAAATTCATACCAGTGACGACTGCCCAATTAGGGTGCTTTTCAAGCAGAGTATTAGCTTGATTAAACGGCGTACCTCCCCACAAATCAACTATTAACAGTACTTCATCTTGATTTTCAAATGAAGCAATTGCTGTTTCCATTTTGCTCCTTATATCATCTGGCCCTTCATCGGGCTTCAAAATGACATGAGCAAAATTGTCTTGTTCGCCAAACAGCATTTGCGCAGACTGCGCAATTCCATCGGCAAATCCACCATGGCTGGCTAAAACAATTCCTACCATGAGATTTCCTCCTTTAGATAAATGTATCCGCTAATATTGTACCGTGAAACAAGCTCTGTGTCACATTTTCTAACCATTGCCTAACATTTTTCTAATATATTTAAACTAGCCTTTTATGCTTAATGAATGGGCAAAAAAAAGAGGGCCCGCAGGCCCTCTTCTCTTTGCTCGCTCCGGCTGTCAGACTCGAACTGACGACATCTTGATTAACAGTCAAGCGCTCTACCAACTGAGCTAAGCCGGAATGCTAAAAAGCACGGCAGCGTCCTACCCTCGCAGGCAGTCTCCCACCAACTACTCTCGGCGTGAAGAAGCTTAACTGCTGTGTT
>NZ_BPPB01000009.1 GCF_019972835.1 Lactobacillus laiwuensis
GCCTCATTTAAGTTATGGACAGGTAAAGAGATGCCGACTGATTATATTCGTGAAATTATGTTTTCTGATGATAATAATTAGTTGAGGTATTGAATAATGGCTACTGTCAAGATTAGAAATATTGTTTTAGGTGAAGGTCTGCCTAAAATTGCTGTGCCTAATGTCGGTTCAACTGAAAAAGAGATTATGGATTCAGCTAAGAAGATTAAGGCTGCTAAACCGGATTTAATGGAATGGCGCATTGATTATTATGCTGCAGGGATTAAGGATTTTAATACACTAAATACTACTGCCAAAAAATTGCGCCAAGAAGTGGGCGAGTTACCAGTTTTAGTTACTTTTCGTACCAAAAATGAAGGTGGAGTTTGTCAGCTCGACGAGGATCAGTATTTAAATTTAGTAGAATATGTAATTACTAACAGGTTGGGTGATGCTATTGATATTGAACTTTTTCATGATGAAAAAAGAATAAAGTCTTTGGTGACTTTAGCTCATAATTATAATGTTGTTGTAATCATGAGTAACCATGACTTTGAAAAGGTACCAGCTAAAGATGTAATCGAATTTCGCTTACGAAAAATGGCGCAACTTGGTGCTGATGTGCCCAAGTTAGCCTGCATGCCTCATAGTGCCTCTGACGTTTTAACTCTTTTAACAGCGACGACAGAAATGAATAAAGAAATTGCTAATCCCCTGATTACTATGGCCATGGGCGATATCGGTAAAGTCACTAGAGTAGCAGGCCAGGCTTTCGGCTCAAGTCTGTCCTTTGGCGCTGTTGGTCAGACTTCGGCACCCGGTCAGTTATCAATTGAGGATCTGCGTAATGCGGAAAACTACTTGGCAATACAGTAAATTTTATTAAGATAATAGATATTTTGAGTTAGCTTTAAGTATTATAGCTAACTCTTTTTTGCTGAAATCAAATTTATACGAAAAATACGTGTTAAACTTTTAATGACAACACTATGTATTTCTAGGGTAACTTTAGTAATGGAGAAATGTATGACTGCAAACGAGAATATTGAATGGTTTAAAAATGCTAAATACGGCATGATGATTCATTGGGGTTTGTATTCGCTTCTTGCTGGTGAATATGAAGGAAAATCTGCAAGCAATTACGCTGAATGGATTCAGTCTAAATTGCAAATACCTGTTGCAAAGTATTGCCAGCTTGCTACCGCTTTTAACCCCATATATTTTGATGCCGAAAAAATCGTAGCATTTGCTAAAAAATGTGGTATGAAATATTTGGTAGTTACAACTAAACACCATGATGGCTTTGCAATGTACCATTCACAAGTAGATTCATATAATGTGTATGATGCAACACCATTTCAGCGGGATGTAATCGGTGAACTTGCAGCAGCTTGCCAAAAATTCGACTTAAAGCTAGGTCTTTATTATTCCCAAGACTTAGATTGGCATGAACCAAATGGGGGAGGCTACCTTTCAAATGATATTGAATCCTCTGGCACTACTTGGGACAATAGCTGGGACTTTCCTCAAAAAAATAAGAATTATAATCAATGCTTTACAGACAAAATTCTGCCCCAAATTAAGGAAATAATGAGTAATTATGGGGAGATAGCTGTTGCTTGGTTTGATGTACCGATGACATTAACTGCAAGCCAAAGTCAGAAAATTTATGAGACAGTAAAAAAATTGCAACCAAATTGCCTAATAAATTCACGTCTTGGTAATGGCAAATATGATTATGTTTCCCTTGGCGATAATGAAATTCCAAGTGAAAAAGAAAAGGAGCAAAAAGATATTAATTTTAACTCACTTAATGGCCTTAAACCTTCACCATATGGTTTATATGAGTCAGCCGGTACCACTAATAATTCTTGGGGCTTTTCTTATCGTGATCAAAATTGGAAGTCCCCTGAAACTATTTATCACAACCGTAAATATTTAAACAGCTTGGGAATCAATTATTTATTAAATATTGGACTTGATGGTTTAGGAAGGATCCCTTTGCCTGCACAGCAAAATATTGTTGCTGCAGCGAAATTGGCTGAGAAATAATAGAAAATCAATGTTGCTTTTGTAATAATTCATCATTGATTTTTTGGCTTTTACTAAATAGAATTTGAATATTGTGGTTTAACACTACAAAAGAGGCGCGTCCTAAACGGATGCGCCTTAATCAATGAAAGTAATTTTGGATTTTTTGAATGAGATCTTCTTTGGTACTTAATATAAGTTCGATATAAATTATTTTTTCTTTTTTATCTACACGGTAAAAAATATATTCATATTTATCAATTAGAACATAACAGCCATTAAATAATTCAAAAAACTTAGTAGCTTTAATGCCCAGATATGGAAATGACTTTAAATTATCCAGTTTTTCGTCTTCCCTAGCTAAAACTTCTTTTTTACTTTTTCACCAAACTTAGCCAATAAGTAGGTTTTAGGTTTTCAAAATATTCTTTAGAAGGGCTAGATAATTTTAATGAGAACATTAGCTGAGTAGTTTTCCTTTAATTTCATCAAAATTATAATGCTTTGACTTTTCAGCATTTTTCAGCTTAGTTACCAGCTCAAGAGCAGCAGTAAATTCATCATAGTCCCCAATATCTATGAGAGCAAATTTGCCATAGCCGTTTTTGGTAAGAAAAACTGGATTATCTTTTTTAACTTTGTCAAGGACTTTATTGTAATTTCTTAACTCTGAAACAGGTCGAATTTGTAACATGAGCATCACTTCCTTTGACAAATATTGTACATTATTTTTCTAATAATTTACAGTATAATAATGAGCAATAAAGTAAACCAAGATCAGATTGGCAAAAAAGGTAAAAGAAAAGAAACAAGCAGTTTATTAGCTGCTTGTTTCTTTTCTTTTTATTTATATTATCTAATTAATCTTCGTAGGTACCGACTTTTTTCAAATTACCTAAGACACTTTCACCATGAGGTGATTGTCCTATTGCAACAGTCAAATCGCGTCCTGCCAAGTTACCATGGTGTTCACCATCAGTCCAGTGTGGATTGCCAGTAACATCATAAACAACACCTTTAATAGCAACATAAGCTGGATTACCATTTTTACCATCATATTTTGCTAAAGATTCTTTTGTAAACTTCTCCATTGGAAAATATCCCCTTTCCAAATACACTTACTTATTGTTACCTATATTATAGCTCAAAGAATCAACAAGTCTAACTTTTACTTTGATTTTTTTGATAGTTAAAACGCCAGCCAGCAATATCCCAGGGGGTAAAAGCCGAATCTAACTTACGCTGGTAAGCCTTTTCATAGGCAGCTACTTTTTGCTGGTAATCGCGCTTCATCATCTGCTTAGAATTTTCATTGGCGTTCAGTTTAACATCAGGGAAAATAGGCGGCAAAACGTGAACTACATATTTAGTCTGGTAAAAATCAGGGTGGTCTTTTTCTAATTTGTCAGTTGTTTGAATTTCAATAAAAGTTGAAATAACTGGCACATTTTGCTTGGCAGCAAAGTAATAGGCGCCTCGTTTTAATTCGCGGGGCTTGCGGTAATTCCACCACATTTCCTGCTCAGGATAAATTAAAACCCAACTGTTTTGTTCTAACGCATCATGCAGGTGACGCGGAAATTCGTTACCAACATAGCTAGGGGTTTCTATTAAAGGAATTGTGCCCACATAATTCATTAGGTAACGTAATATTCCCGGTAGTTTTAAGTTTGTATCTTCAATAGCAATAGTTAAGGAATGGTGGGTTTTATTTGCTAAATGCTTAATGGGTAAAGAGTCAATTTGGTTAAAATGATTGGCGGTAATAATCGCTCCGCCTTGTGGCAAATTAGCTAAATTTTCCAGACCGATAAATGTCGTGGACGATGTAAGAACGTGCATCAAAGAATTGAAAAGCAAGTGGCCAATCCGATTATTAACTTTTCCCTTAAAAGTTTTTTGCTCTCGCCAAAAAGCATTGACTAGTTCTTTGCTTTCCTTTATTGAAAGAACAGGGTCACCAACTTCGACTTTAGCATCCCATTTGCCCTTATTAACTGCTTCTTTAATATTTTGAATTACTTGTTCACGATTGTCGCCTATAATCATAAACTGACAGGTCCTTGCTTTTTCACATTAGCCCAGTTATAAGGGTCATTAATAGTTTTATCTTCTTTAGCCAGCATGTGATCTAATTTATGCCGGTCTTCATCACGTTGCTCATCAGTGTATGTATTTAGTTCAGTCAACAGATCATTATAAAATTTGGTTTCTTTTGCGCTCTTCCAGAAATATTCTTCATATTGAACGTTTTTAAAATGCCATGGTTTAAAGAAAAGGTTGTAATGAATCAAGCTGGGATTAGTTAAAGGCTCAGTATTATCATTTGGCATGGCATCCCATTTGGGATCTAAATGTAAAATTCTTTTATCGCCAATTTCGTTTAAATAATCTTGATCAGGGGCAATACAGTCAAAATGATATTTGCTTAGTAAACGCATGAAATGATCAATAAAATTTTCATCGCGAAAAGCTTTACAGTTTAAAACCAGCATGCCGGAATTAATGTATTTTTTAGGATCAAGAACTAATACTTCTTTAATATAGGCAACCATTTTTGTTACAAATTGAATGGAGGAATCAGTACAAGCTGCAAAGAGATTATTGCCAAGTTCTGTATCATACAATTTACCAATATCATCATTTACGATTGTGTCACTGTCGATATAAATTGCCTTATCATATTGGGGAAACAGATCAGGAATAAATAAGCGGTAAAAAATGGACATGGTAAAGAAATCAGCTCGTAAATAGTTTTCCGTACGATTTTGAATGGGCGCAACTATTTCATCGTTAATCTTAAAGAATTTAACATGAACATTAGCAGAGCCTATTTCTAATAAATCTTGTTTGTGCTGCGGTGATAAGTCCTGACTTAAAAAATAGATAGTATAATCTTTATCCTCAGCAGCATTCTTTACTAAAGAGTTCAGCGAAACTGCTGCGTATTTTGTAAAATCATCACTAATTGCATAAAAAACTGGAATTGTCATATATTTATTTTCTCCAAACATTATTTTTGTACTAAATTGCTTTTCACATTGAGATAGTAATTCAGAATGTCATCATATTCGTGCAATTTTAGTACTGTATGTACCCGCTTAACATCCCATGGCTTAACTGTCAAGGTATGAAACACGGGCCAAAAGCGGAAACTGGTAGTAAAATGCTGAATTACGGTGTCCGACTGTAATTTATACTGTTCATTATAACGACGCGGAGCAATTTTCTTATTTCTGGCATAACGGTTAATTGCAGTTTGATCAGGCATTAACACGGTTCTAGTCTGCAGAAGGTGCCTAATTCTAGCGAATAATTTTGTTTTTCTAATTTCTGGCAGGTTAAGTAACAAAACGCCGGAATTAATGTAGTCAAAAACTTTATGCTCGTGCAGATTGTGAAAAAAGAACCGTCCCCAGTAATCAAGAACGCCAGCGAATTCGTAATTAGTTAGATCTTGTTGGTAAAAGCTAACGAGGCTTCGCCTGACTATTACATCAGCGTCAAGGTATAGTATTTTATTTGGCAGCTGGGGTATTTCGTCAGCGAAGAGCCTGAGCATAGCGTAAGGAGTAAAATGGGTACTCATGTTAGCAATTAGCGGCTCTCTGACAAATAGCCCCGTGCAGTCCATTAATTTTAACGTATTATGCGGATTTTGCTTCACCAAAAGGCCTTTTAAATAGTCTGCTGCATGTTTGCTGAAAGGCTTAAATTTCTTGTGATAGCTTTGAGTGTACATTGTTAGAATGTAGATATGGAGCTCCTTTGCGCCACTATTTTTTATTAATGAAAGCGTAGCGATAAGAATGCCATCTTCTGCGTTATGATCACCACAAAAAAGAATATTCATTGAGAACTCCTTAATTTATTTTTTGATACATATAATATTCGAAATCACTTGTTAGGGCTCGTTTTTGCATTGTCTGATAAACTTGCTGATGTAGTTTTTCTTGCGCCTGTTTTTTAGTGAGACATTTATCTGGGTAGAAGGGCCCATCTATGTAGACCGTTATTTGCGGTTTCTTACCCCACTTGGGCCTAGAGTAAGTTGTAGTCATAGTAAAGCTGGCAGAGTCAAGTGCAACAGGGAAATGCATGCTGTTCACTGGAAAAGGCCTGATTTTAGTGTAATAAGGCCAAACATGTGATTCAGGATAAATGACGACTACTTTTTTTGCTTTAATAACAGTAGTGATTGCTTTAATCAATTTTGCGGATTGTTCTATGTTTTCACCAACAGGAAGTCCAAAATATGGTAAAACCAGTTTGCCTAAAACAGGGATGCCCCAATTTGATTGTGCTGCAATAGCATAATATTTTTTTGCAGGAACAATGCTGAGCGGCAAAACCACATCGCCAAAAGTTTGGGTATGGTTACCGTAGATAAAAAATCCCTGATCATTTATAGCCTGCAAATTTTCTTTGCCAATTATTCGTACTCTCAGAACCAAATTAATGTAGACTATACTAATTAAATGTCCTAAAGGACGTACAATTTTAGACCAGATTTTCCTACCTAATGATTTCGGAAAAATAGCATAACTATTTGGTAAATGATAATCTTGGTTCAGGCTAACTACCAAATCATCCGTTAAATGATGATAGAAGAATTTTCGCTTGCCCATCGAACCCTTCTTTCAATAAAGTCAATAAGTAATTTTATCATGAATTGCTCAAGATTAAAAAGGGCGCTATATAGGTTATCTGTCATAATTTTTATCTTGGTTATGTGTTTCTATAAGGTTGCTAGGAGTGTTTGTTTTCCTCATAGGTGATAAATCACATATATAAGTACTGTAGTAAGTAATTACATATTGTTAATAAGAACATTTTTATAAAAACTAGATTATTTATACCTAGTAATTTCATTTATGCCTTCCATAACTTCTTTTACTAAATAAGTTTTTTCTTCAACTGTCCACAACGTTGCGTTTCAATTAATCGGTATCAAATCTAAATTTGAGATAGCAATATGTACTAATTTCTAGTATTAATTCATCTCTTATGTAAATTCATAATCATTAATATTACTATTTTTATTTTATTTGCCATATAATATAATTATTACGAAACAGTAATAACTATAAGCATTTTACGCTATGAGCCATTACTTTTAATTCTATATTATGTAATTACAAAAAAGGAGAATAATAATGAAATATACAATAGATGACTTTGCACAATTAATTGATCATACTAACTTACATGCGGATGCGACTGAGGAAGACATGAAAAAGCTTTGTGATGAAGCTAAAAAATATCATTTTAAGATGGTAGCAATTAATGAGGTTCAATCAGAATTTTGTGCCCAGCAACTAAAGGGGACAGATATTGATACAGGAGCTGCAATTAGTTTTCCTTTGGGACAAACTACAATAACTTGCAAATTGGCAGAAACTAAAGATGCGTTACAAAACGGTGCCAATGAAATCGATTATGTTGTTAATTTAACGCAAGTGCGGGTTCATAATTGGTCTTATATTGAAGATGAAATGACTCAAATGGTTAAACTTTGCCATGATCACGATGTGCCATGTAAGGTCATTTTTGAAACCTGCTACTTGACTAAAGCTGAAATTAAACAGCTGGCCTTGATTGCTAAAAAGGTGAAACCAGATTTTGTCAAAACTTCAACTGGCTTTGGCACCGCTGGCGCAAAAGTAGAAGATGTAAAACTGATGAAAGAAAATGTTGGTTCGAATGTTAAAGTCAAAGCTGCAGGTGGAATTCGCAATACCGATGATTTTTTAGCAATGATTGCAGCCGGAGCAGAACGGATAGGCACGAGCTCTGGTGTAAAAATCATTGAAACTCTTAAGCAGCGGTTTGAAAAAGATGGCATTAACTCAATTGAAATTTAAGTGTAAATAAAAAATAGTGTCAAAAAAGCCGGTGTAAGTAGGGATTATTTAGCTCTTTACACCGGTTTTTTGCATGGTATAGTATTCTTATAATGGTATAATTTAGTAAGATGAAAGTGGTGGAACTAATTGGTAAAAAAAGAACTCCCTAAATATCAAGTAATTGCCAACGATCTTTTGAATAAAATTCAAACTGGCATTTATGCGCAAAATACAATTATTCCTCCAGAAACTGAATTAGCGGATAAATATCAGGTAAGTCGACCAACAATGAGGCAAGCGATCTCATTGCTGGTCAATCAAGGTTATTTAGAGCGGCGTCGTAAAAGGGGCACCCTGGTTAAAAAAGTTAAAATCGAGCAGGAATTTACCCATTTGATTGAAAGCTATAGCGCAGAAATGAGTGCCAAAGGCATCTACCCTAAAACCAATCTGCTTTATTTTGATGAAGAAAAAGCTACACCTGAAGTATGCAAAAATTTACAGCTGCCTGAGAAAGCACCTGTCTTTAAGTTAGTGCGGCTGCGCTATGCTAATGATCAACCGATTGTTTTAGTTACAACTTATGTGCCTAAACAGAGGATACCTGAGTTGATTAATTATAATTTTGCCCAAGATTCTTTATACAGCACACTTGAAAAATACCATTTAAAAGTCACCCGGGTAATTAGAAAATTGGAAGTAATGGAAGCTGAGGAAACTACCGCCAACTTATTAAATATTGCAGTCCATAAGCCGATTTTTTACTTTCACACTCAAGGACTGACAAGGGATGAGCAGCCCATTGAGTACTCAATCGCTAAATACCGCGGAGACATTAATTCATTTATAATAGATGTCCAGCGTTAATTTGATATATAAAAAGTCTTACTTTGCCTGTGCAAGTCGAAGTAAGACTTCTTTTATTGAATTTTGATTGAGCCAACTGAGCTGATAGCAGTTAATTGGTTGGCACTGCCTTCATGCTTGTAAAAATGCTTGCCCATTCTACTGCCGTGAAAGTAGATCGAGCCTAAAGTGGCGAATAAATCGTAATCTGTCTTATGCTCTTCATCATCTATCATTTTTAGTGAACCAGCGGCTAGTTTAAAGTGGTTTTTCCCTTGCAAGCTTGTGACCCTGATAGTTCCGGCAGCCAAATTTGCATGAGAATTCATCTTACAGTGATTGATGGATAAACTGCCAGCGTCTAGCACCATTTCGGCTTTATTTTGGATCGTGACGTCCTGTAATTTTAAGGAACCGGCATTTGCTCTGACTTCAAGTTGCTGCATGTTAAGTCCAGCTAGATCAATGCTGCCAGCAAAATTATTTAGCTGGACTTCATTGAGTTCTGCAGCTTGCGGTACTGTAATTGTTATTTTAGGTTTAATTCTGCTAATATAAACTTTTTTGTGAAAATGAGGCTTTCGTTCACGAATAAAAAGGGTTTGCTCTGCCACACGAATTTTTATTCGATTAGGATTAATGTCATGAGTTGATATATGAAAACCAGCGCCTACTTGAATAGTGACACTAGCGGTGGCTATTTCGGCATCTATGTTAATAAAATTTTCTAAATCAATTTCTTGCGATTCTACTTTTTCATCATGAGCTTCAAATTCTTTGTCGAAGTCTCCGTCAATATATATTTTCATGATTAAGCTGTCTCTTATCTTTTTAACATTAATTTAATTTTTTCTTTATCTTATGATATCACGCTAGTTTAAGTGAAGCAATAAAAAAATAAAGTATTAGATTTAGTCAGCTAAAATAACCATTTAAAAAGACTAGGATTAATTTTAAAAATCAATCCCAGTCTTTTGCTTTATGTGGGTTCATCAGTTGCAAGATGTATAGAAGTTAATTTATGAGAATGTCACCATCACCACAAGAAACTTTGAGTAGAGGCGCATCCCTTAATTTTCTAGCAAAATGTCTGTGATAGTTATTACCGTGAAATATAAGTTCATCCTCTGAGGAAGTTGCCAACTGGTAACTGATCTTAGGAGGTCTGCTCATTTGGAAATCTCCTTCACTCAAATTAAAGGAACTGTCAGCCAGTAATTTTGAATCGTTGACTCTGATATCACCGTCACCCAAAGTTGCCTTAATTTTAAAGTGACTATTTGTAACAGTTAAATCACCTTCACTCAGGTTCAAGATACCACTTGTTAAAGTTGAATTAGTAATTTTTAAGTCGCCATTATCAAGGTCAAGGTTGGCTTCCTGCGTTTTAATATTATCTGTAGTAATATTGCCATCTTCTGATTGTAAATTGATGCTGGCAACTGTCAAATCAGTTAATTGCACATTACCTTCAGAAGATGATCCAGTTATTTCTTTTAGCGAGTCTGCTTCTGGAACAGTGACAATTACCTTATATGTACCATCCTCATATGCACCATTGTCTGAAATGGTCAGTTTCTCGCCATGAACCTTGGTACTGATCTTTTTTACATTAGGACCACTAACTTTAATTTGGAAGTTGTCTCCTTTAGCAATTTGGATGTTGGGTTCTTCAGCGTCAATATTAATTTTAGAGAACTTGCCTACGTTAAAGGTACGGGATTTTGCTGGTACATGATGTGAGTCTGCGTGAGTTTGATTACGATTAAAAAAGTTTTCAATATTGGTTGTTATGCCTGAATGGATATTATTGATATCTTCTCTGCCACCGTTAGTTTCACCAATACCAAGCAAAATTATACCGATAGTAATGATGGCAACACTGATTAGGTAAAACTTTTTCATTTTGATTCTCCTTGTTTTAGATAAGTTTTTAATTTTAAAATGGGTATTACTAACCAAGAAAACATCTAAGTAAAGTTTACTTGCCCACTAATTAATTAGAATATCGCCATCCATACTGGTAACTTTTAGTATCGGTTTATTTTTAACTTTTTTTGCAAAATGATTGGAATGGTAAGAACCTTTAAAAATGATTTTATCATCTGAGTGATTTGTCAATACATAGTTGATCTTAGGTGCGTTTGACATTGAAAAGTCGCCGTCATTCAATATAATTGAGCTGTTATTTAGTATCTGAGAGTCGCTAATCTTAACATCGCCATCATTTAGCTTTAGTGAACTACGTGAAAAAGTCGACTGGTTTACTTTGAGGTCACCGTCATTTGAATTTAGGTCAAGGCTTTTCGCAGTAAGCTTATTAATTAAAACGTCGCCATCTTCTATTGTCAAATTGATGCGGGGAACGTTTAAACTATTGATATAAAAATCGCCCTCTTCACAAAAACCAGTTATCTTTTTTATGGCGCTTTTAGCAGGAACATAAACATCAACGCTATAATAGCCATCGTTATAATCATGTTCAGGCTGATCCGAAATAGTGAGCATATTATGATCAACTTTAGTTTTTATTTTTTTGATGTCTGCACCGTGCCCCCCTCTAACAACCACTTTAAACTTGTTAATATCCTTAAGTGAAATTCGGATATCAGGTCTGTAACAGGCTAACTTAATATTGTCGAACTTGTTCACGTAAAAAGTTTTGCTTTCATTATAATGAGCGTGTTTACCATTATAATCATGTGACGGGTTATCATTTAATCTAAATACGACTAGTAGGATCAGCTCAATAAGTAATAGCAGTCCAAAGATTAGCCCACAAATTTTATAAAACTTTTTCATTTTTATTTTTCCTTATCTGTATTTTTTCCGGTACTAGTTTGAAAATAATTTTTCTTTAAAATATTTTTACCAAGGTTACGCATAAACTGGGTACACTTGGCAATTAAAATTTTCCCTAACTTGATAATAAATGGGAGTAATAAAAGAATAATGCCAATGCAAATTAAGGATTTACCCAAGTAAAGACAGCCGACTGGCCAGTTGTTAGTGAATAGCAGGGATAAAGATTTAAGAAAGTTTAGTCCTCCACCGACAAAGAATTTAAACAAAAAGGCTATTATAGTAAAAAATAAGCCAAAGAAAACTGCGAGTATAAAGAAGAGCACGAATAAAATTGCTAAAACGAGTGGGATGCCAATTGGAGCAGCACAAATTCCTAGTAAAATGTACCAGCTGGCCTTTAGGTTTGACTTCGGAGTCTCCTTTCTTGGAGAAACAGAATCATCTTTGCTTGAATAATCGGCTAAAATATTGATTGCTAATTGTTTGGGCGTTCCTAGTTCAGCTTCGATGGTAGAACGTCTGATGAAGTCACCGTCCAATAAAAATTCGTGGTAAAATTCGACAACATCTTCGCGATCTTTTTCAGGCAAATCAGCTAAGTTTTGTTCTAGTTCGGAAATATAATCATCAATTACTTTGGTCATTTTGCCCTCCTAATACTTGATTAACTCTTGCACTAAAATCTTGCCATTCATCTTGAATTGTATTTAGCAACCTTATCCCTTCGTCAGTAATATGATAATAGCGCCGGTTGCGTCCTTGATAAGGCTCATCATAAGTCGTTAAGCAGTTATTCTTTTTTAGTCTGCGTAAAACAGGGTAGATAGTTGACTCGGAGATAGAAAAAATCTTTTGCACATTTTGCGTCAAAGCGTAGCCATACAGATCATCTTGTTTTAGAAAAGCTAAAACCGCACCATCTAGCAAACGAGTCGGTATTTGGATTGCCATGCTTTGCCTCCCCTAATATTATATGATATATAATATTTTAATTTAGATTTAAGAAATTAGCAAGTACTGAACCTAAATTTTCCATAAATAATACAAAAAATAAGACCCCCGAAATTGTCTTAATCTCGGGGGTCACATCAGCTGCGTCCTACTTTTATTTAATGATTATATCTCCATCCCTTAAGGTTGCTATTAACGAGTCACTTTGCATACTTTGACTGTTAAAACTATTGCCAATACTGGAATTACGATAAATAAATGTCGCCACCGTTTACTTTAAGCTGCACACTGATGTCATGGGCAAGTTGACCTAACTTCAAATCGCCATTCGTACTCTTAACAATATTTTGATCGGTTAGCTGGCTTTTCCTGATCAGAACATCTCCATCCTGTGCTTGTAAACTGATGTTAGCATGGCATTGGTTAATTTCTATATCGCCATCATCTGTTTGGGTAATTATTTGCTTAAGGATGCTGCGTTTAAAACTGCCGTCTCCGTTTTGAACTTTACTGGATAACTGAGCAATTTTTGACTGAGTAACAAAGCAATCAGCGTTCTGGCCGGCAAAAATAAATTCATCTGAAACTCTGACATTATTGATGTATATGTCACCATTATGAAGGTTAAGTATGATGTTTTTAAGTTTTAGATTTTGCAACATGATATCACCATTGTGACTTTGTCCGCTAATTTTAGATAAAGAATCTAATTTAGGAACAGTAATTTCCACGCGACTGACAGCGGTGAGCCTGTTGAACATGATTACACTGTTTTTTTGCTCGATAGGAGTCTCTTTAACAACCAACGTTTGCTTGACTAAATTAGTTTCTATGGGTCTGCTGCTGTAATCTGCTACTGTTATTTGAAACTGACTACCTTGATGAATAATTACATCTGTAGTCTTAACTGCCAATTTTACTTGATTGAAGTTTTCAAGGGTAATGGTACGCTTTCTGCGGGGATATCTTTTGACACGCAAGCCGTTAAAATAATTATCACTGGCATGGGGGTCATTAGCAGAGGCAGTAACTGCTGTTAAAAATTTAACGTAGTCTTGCTTAATTTCTTTTGCCAGGTCATCTGGAGTGCCTAGTTCTTTAACTATTTCTTCTTTTGTTTGAAAATCACCGTCCAGCAGAAAATCACGGTAGAAGTCAAGTGTATATTTTTGTTCTGAAGTAGATAAAGACGTCAAATTCAGAGCCAATTTGGAGATGAAATTTTCGATTAGTGGAGTCATCCTGTTTCTCCTGTCACTATAAAATATCTTTTTTCTTTTTATTATACGCTATAATTTATGAAAAAAATATTAAAATTGTTTATAACAACTATTTAGGCCACAGAAACCGGCCGATAATCTGATCTACTTTGTAATTATCATGCAACTTGCTGTGTTGTCCACCTGCACCTTTAATTTCAATTTCATGGTAATTCACTTTGCCACGCAACAAATATCGTAAAGATTGAGCTGAAACGCAACTGACGTCATCATCAGAATTAGTACCATTTTCTTTATTGCCAAAAATATTTAATACTGATACGTTATTTGGAAAGTTATGACGATGCGCTAAGAAATATTGGTAGGATTGGGTCATGTATTTTGGCTTGCCATTTTTAAGCAGATAATTATAATTGGGCTTCTCATCTAAACCAATAATACCATCAAATGGCGCTCCAAGATTAACCTGCTTTTTTAATCGAGGCAAATCACGTTCCTGTCCGTATTTTAGTTGGTAAGACAGAGTCATGATATTTCCCATAGAATGAGCTACGGTATTATATTGTTTAATATGGTATTTTTGCTTTAAACATAATATCAGGTTGTGAAACCACTCACGCGTTGTGTAATAGTTGCTGTTTTTGTTATCTTGCAAAATTACTTGAATAAGTGGTCTTTTAGTTTTGCGGGGCCAATTTCCCTGTAATTCAACCTTACCAGCCGGAGAAATTTTAGCTGTTAAAACCTTGTGTGCACCATTATATCGTTCGGCATATGCAATCATTCCTGCACTCGAGCGAGCACCAGCACCATAGCCATGCAAATAAATGGTAGGCGTAGCTTTAAAATAAGCTTTTTTCGTATTGCCAGAATTAACTTCTTCCGTAGCCGTATGCGAACTTTTTTGTTCATAAGTGTGAAACAGGAAAATTGTAACTAAGAGTAAGCCTAAAATGCTGCATACTCCTATTAACCATTTTTTCTTCATTAATATTGCCTACTTTGATAATTTAATGTATTAATTATATCTTATGTGCATTATTTTAATATTAAAAATATAAAAGCTTAATAATATAATTTAAATAGTAGCGTTAATTCTTTAGTTACCGGTATTGAAAGGAAAAATATTCAATGACACCAATTTTTATTTTAATTAGAGGAAATTCTGGTAGTGGCAAAACTGTCTTAGCCAATTGCTTGCAAAATCATTTTGGCTACCAAAGATGTTTGCTTTTGCATGAAGATTTATTGCGCCTTGATATTTTGCATGTTAAGGAAAAAAAGACGGCGCCAACTGCCAGTCTGATAGAATTAATGATTGAATGGGGCAAACAATACTACCCTATAATTATATTGGAAGGGATACTGCCCAAAAGGATTTATGGCACAACTTTAACTAAAATAATTCATGAATTTGGTTCAGGAGCATTTGTTTATTACTTAGATGTTCCTTTCGCGCAAACCGCAAAACATAATGAAAAAAAGGAAAGTCCTTTTCCGCTTGAGACTCTCAAGAAATGGTGGCTTGAACAAGATACACTTGGCGAAAAAGAGCGCAAGCTGACAAGTGCCACTGTTAAAGAACTGGCAGAACAGATTTTGACGGATATTGCAGATTATGAAAACAAAAAAGGAGACTAGAAAGTCTCCTTAAAATCAAGCTATTTTAAAAGGAATAAAAAAAGCACCGACTACTTGCAGTGCTATTTTTATTATGGTGGGTGGCCAGGGGCTCGAACCCTGGACCCACGGATTAAGAGTCCGTTGCTCTGCCAACTGAGCTAGCCACCCGTCACCATTTCTGTTGACAATTAATTATGATAACAATTAATTCGGCTTTTGACAAGGCTTTTGGATAAAAAAGTATGAAGAATTCTACTTAATATCTGCCTGGCACGAAAGTTGTAGTTGAGAGGTTGTAAACTGGCAGTTTAATTTGCTATTTTCATGAAGTTTTGCAAAAGTAAGCCAAAAATAAAGCAAGCACATAAAATATTGTTGAATAAGTGTTTTTGCTAAAAAAGTGTTAAATTATTCAGCAGATACAAAAGTAAATCAACACGAATTGACAAATAAAAATGATCTGATATTATATAAAGGTTTAATATTTTTTGAAAACAAAAAAGGTAGCAACCAAGTGATTACTACCTTTAATTATCAATGGGTGGCCAGGGGTTCGAACCCTGGACCCACGGATTAAGAGTCCGTTGCTCTGCCAGCTGAGCTAGCCACCCATAAGCGTTATTACAAATAACCAACGGAGACTATTATGCTATTATTTTCACTGAAATGCAAGTTTTTTTATTAAATTTTGGTGACTTTTTTGGCTAATAAACTAAAAACCAGTATAATGATCACAAAAGGGGGCTTTTCGATGTCAAAGAGAATTCTCGTTGTTGATGATGAAAAACCAATTTCTGATATTATTAAATTTAATTTGACAAAAGAGGGTTTTGATGTCGACACTGCGTATGATGGCGAAGAGGCTATCAAGAAAGTTGACGAATATAATCCTGACTTAATGATTTTAGACTTGATGCTACCCAAAAAAGACGGTTTGGATGTAGCACGTGAAGTAAGACAAACTCATGATATGCCTATCATCATGGTGACAGCAAAAGACACTGAAATTGATAAAGTTTTAGGTCTGGAAATGGGCGCAGACGATTATGTGACTAAGCCTTTTTCTAACCGTGAATTAGTAGCGCGGGTGAAGGCTAATTTGCGTCGGCGCAATATCGTCAAAAAAGATGAAAGTGCTAGTGATGGCAGTTCCACGAAAAATATTATCATCGGCAATCTAGTTATTATGCCAGACGCTTATATTGTTGAAAAAGAAGGCAAAAAGATTGAGCTGACTCACCGTGAATTTGAGTTGCTCTATTATTTAGCACAGCATATGGATCAGGTAATGACCAGGGAGCATCTGTTACAGACTGTTTGGGGCTATGACTACTTTGGTGATGTCCGGACAGTCGATGTTACTGTACACCGTTTGCGTGAAAAAATTGAAGATAATCCAATCCAGCCGCAGATTTTAGTAACTCGGCGTGGTGTTGGCTATTACGTAAAACAGCCTAATGAAGACTAATAAAGAAAGCCCCGCAATGTTTAGCAACCGCGGCTTTCTTTTTATTTAATTTTGTAAAATTATGAAAAAAATCAAGAATAAGTTTAAACATTTAACTATTTCTATTAATACTACTTTAGCCATTGTATTTATGGCCATGATCATTGCCACAATTGAGGTTATTGGTGCTTATTTTACCCGCCAATTAGAGCAAAACAGTATTGAAAATTTTCAATCTTCAATTCAGGTTTTGCCCATTGTATCAAACCAATTGTCAACACAATTATTGAAAGACAATAAGCATACTGACAGTAATTTAAACAGGATTGTTAATGATTATAGCAATGGTATTGGCACAATTAGTGAAATTATTGTTGTAGACAATAAGGATATCATTCGTGCGGTTTCAAATTTAAATGATAAAAACCGGATTGGTCAGCGAGTCAATAATACGCTGGTAAAGCAGGTAACTTCCACTGGCAGGCAGGCAACTAAAGTAGTTAATAATCACGGCGATTATATGGTGCAGGTTACCCCTTTGAATGCTGGCAACGGTTCCGCTAATACTGTTGGTGCGATTTATGTGCGCGCGTCGATGCAGGGAGTTTTCAATGACTTGCGTAATATTTCACTGATGTTCTTAGTTACTTCTTTAATTGCGGCGGTAATGGGTGCCATTTTATCACTAGTTGTTTCCCATGCGATTACTAAACCGATTGAGGAAATGCAAAAGCAGGCTCTTAGTATTGCTGACGGTGACTATTCAAGCCAAGTAAAGATCTATTCAAATGATGAGTTGGGTCAATTGGGGCAGGCTTTTAACACATTATCTGTTAGAATTGAACGTTCTCAAGAAGAATCTGAAAGTGAGCAGCGCAGACTGGACAGCGTCTTGTCCCATATGAGTGATGGCGTTCTTGCTACTGACAGGCACGGCAATGTTAACGTTGTTAACCAAATGGCGCTCAACTTTTTAAACCAAACAGAAGATGGAATTATTAATAAGCCGATTGCTGAAGTCCTAGGTCTGGAAGAATCTTCACAGGATCTGATTGGCAGCCAAAAGGGAATTGTGATTACAATCGGTCAGGGAACACGCGACGAAGTCATTTTACATGCCAGCTTTTCTCTTATTAAAAGGGTGACAGGTTTTGTTTCCGGTAGTGTTTGTGTTTTGCACGATATTACTGAACAACAGAAAAATGAAAATTCACAAAAGCAGTTTGTCTCTAATGTCTCTCATGAGTTGCGTACCCCGCTTACTAGTCTGCACGCGTACATTGAAACTTTAAATGAAGGGGCCTGGAAAGATCCCAATGTTGCTCCTAAATTTTTACAGGTAACGCAAGAAGAAACCGAGCGCATGATCCGAATGATTAGTGAACTTCTCAGCTTGTCGCGCATGGACAGAGGAGTTTCTAAAGTTGATGTGGAATGGGTTAACTTTAATGACTTTGTAGCTCATATCCTTGATCGCTTTGACATGATTGTCAAAACGGATAAAAAAGAAAACAAAAAATATACTATTAAGCGTGAATTGGGCACACAGGCATTGTGGGTAGAAATTGATACTGATAAGTTTGCGCAAGTAATTGATAATATCATGAATAATGCAATTAAGTATTCGCCTAATGGTGGGACAATCACAGTTAAACTTCATTCTGAACAAAAGCGGATTGTTCTCAGTATTGCTGATCAAGGTTTAGGCATTCCACGTGAAGATCTGACTAAAATATTTGATCGCTTTTACCGTGTTGACAAAGCTCGTTCAAGGGCTCAAGGCGGCACCGGTCTGGGTCTTGCGATTGCTAAAGAGATTGTGGAGGAACATCACGGTCATATTTGGGCCAATAGTAGTGAAGGCAATGGCTCTATTTTTTATATTGCACTACCTTATGAACCAATGAGCGAAGGGGATGATTGGGATGAAGTCTAAATTTAAGCTCGGCGATGCGCTGCTTTTACTGGGAACAGTGGCTGTTTTCGTTCTCTCGATTGTTCTCTGGATTTTTATCATGACTAATGACCAGTATTTTAATCATATTAATCAAACAAACAGAGTAACTGAACAAACAAAGAACAGGCGTGACCGCATTGCTTCCAACCTGTATATTCCTACTAATTCTTATGGCTTTAGAAATGGTCAATTATATCGTTTATATGATGCTAAAAAGAATTTGCCACTGGAATTTGTCAAAGAAGTGAAAGGAGTGAGATACCGTAGTATTAATAAAATCAGCACGGGGAAAAAGCAGTATGAAAAAATGCTGCATGATGAAAATTGTATTCAGCTAAGCTTTCCTAAAGAGGTTAGCATCAACTTGTTTACTAGGAAAAGCGTTAAAAAAGATGATGTACAATTTCGACGTGTCTTTGTGACAGACAGCAATAATTATCTTTACCTTGGAAATGATAAGACTTATACAGTTTACCGGGTTCATTTAATTAAAGGCAATTTTTCTAAACTACGCAATTATGCCAGCAGAGCTCAAGGCAGAGTTCCAGTAGAATTTGTACGTCTAAAAAATTGTTATGAGGTATTCTTTACTAAGCAAGACCATTGGAAAATATATAGCTATCTTACTAATACCCAAACTGATTCGTATTTTGTCTCTCGGCTCCTAGGTACTACTAACGTGACAACTCGCTCTAATAAAAAAGGCTGGACTACGTACTCGCTAAATTACTATACCAATTTGCGCGTTCCTAAGGCTAAAACTGAACGACATGATTTTCACTATACCCGTTATGAGAAACGTAAAGACATATCACTTAATGAGCAGCTTTTAGAGAGCGTAGATTTTGTTCATAAATTAGGTTTAAGCGAGCAGGATTTGCGTTACTTTGATACTATAAATGATTCTATAAGCTACATTAACTATATTGAAGGCATACCAGTCTTTTGGGATAAAAATAACCCACAAGTTGCAACCACTTTCACTGAAGATGCTGTAAAAGTTGATTTTAATAATACAGATTTGCAAATTCCAATACCTTTTGATGGGCAAACGAAAACTTTGCCGACAAGTACAGCAGTGATGCAAAGATTAGTAAATGCCGGTATGAGAAAAAATGAAATTCAACGTATAATAGTAGCCTTTAAGGTTGAAAAGGACAAATCACACGACCACTTGGTTAACCTGGTACCAGGATATTATGTCAAAGCATATGATGAGTGGAAGAGTTTAGCCGAATGGGAGAAAGTAGATTTTCTTGCCCTGAATAAATATAGGCAGACATTAACGGAAGAAGGGAAATAAGATGGACCGTAAAAGAATAGAATGGTTGTTTTTCATTATTTTCTTGTTAATCGATATTTATTTAGGAATTGAAATTTGGCGTTCGCCTATTAGTTTAAGCAATACTTCCGGTTCTACTGCAACGAGCATTCGTGCTGAGATGCGTGCGGATGGTATTGATGTGCCACTGCATATTTCACATAAACAACAGTCCGGTTATTATTTAGCCGTTAAAAATCGTGATTATCTTTCTGGTAAAAGCAGTGGCCTTACACAAGTTACTACACATTATTCCAAAAGTGACAATTCTTTAACTGGTACACCAAAGTCCATGATTTTGCTCAGTGGCAATCGTAAAAATAATATGCAGCAGCTGGAGGATTTTAAAAATGATCCTAAAAATGTTCCTTATGGTAAAACATTTAAGTTTGAACCCAGCATGTCTGGTGACAATACCTATTGTTATGTACAGAATACTGATTATGGTCGTATTTATGACAGTGACGCGCAGTTAACAATTAATGTGCGCAATAATCAAATTACTAACTATACTATTTATTATATGGGTCCTATTAAAGCAGTTCGAGAACCACAGTTAATTATCAGTGCGTGGCATGCAGTTAAAGCCATGTATACTGATAGGGAAATTGCCAACAATTCACGGGTAATGCGGGTTATTTTAGGCTATTCTAAATTGACAGATGTTCGCGGCAGCACAATTTTATTGCCTACATGGTTAATTCAAGTTGAAAATAAAACTACTAAGAATATCACTGTTAAAAGAGTTAATGCATTTACAGCACAAATCTTGCAGGGCAGCTCATATAATGTTAATGTACAGAAAAACTAGGAAGGGATAATGCGGTGCAGGTTTCTGTTTTAGCCAGCGGTTCGACTGGTAACACCAGCTTAATTGAAACTGGTCAGCATAAAATTTTAATGGATGCAGGTTTATCAGGTAAAAAAATCAAGACTTTATTGAGTGAAGTTGGCGTTGACATTAAAGACATTGACATGGTCTTTTTAAGCCATGACCATTCAGATCACAGCAAAGGACTAGGAGTTTTAATGCGGCGTTACCCTCAAATTGCGGCTTTTGCCAACAGTGGTACTTGGGAATATTTAACTGAAACACAAAAAATTGGGCAAATACCGGTTGAACAAATTAATATTATTGAGCCAGGGCAAACCAAGACTTTTGGCGATTTGGATGTGACAGCATTTGCGACCAGTCACGATGCGGCCCAGCCGCAATATTACGTTTTTACCAGTGGCGGTAAGCGCATCGCTTTTTTGACAGATACCGGCTATGTCTCTCGTAAAGTAAAAAGCGTGATCGAGGATGCGGATGCCTATCTCATGGAATTTAATTATGACGACATGATGTTGCGTAATGGCCCGTATTCCTGGGGCTTAAAGCAACGCATTCTGTCAGATGTCGGACACTTATCAAATGATGATGCCGGTCAGGCACTACTGGATGTAGTGACAAGTAAAACTGAACACATTTTTTTAGCACACAGAAGCCAGCATAATAATACGGCAAAATTGGCTTATAATGCTGCTAAAAAAATAATGGTTGATGGGGATGCTGATTTGCCGAGTGATGTTAAAATTATTTTGACTGATCCTGCTCAACCAACTAATTTAGTACAAATTTAATTTAGTACAAATTTAAAGAAACTTTTTATCTTTTTTCAAGATTTGTTAGTATAGTAAAAAGATGTGTAAAGGAGATTAAATGATGAATAATCAAAACTCTGGTCATCAGCAGCATGGTTTTATGAAAACTGCTATTGTTGGTGTTGTTGCCGGATTAATCGGTGGTGGTGCTTCATATGTGGCCTTGGATCAAATTAATAACGCTAATATGAATAATAATGCTGAAACTAGTATTAGTTCAAATAGTGCCAAGACTTCCAGAAATAGTGCCAAAACCAGCGGCACAATGACGCCGGCTTATAATGATGTCAAAGGTGCTGTGGTTTCAGTTATTAATATGAAACGGCAATCAAGTAGCAGCAACTCGATTTTCGATATTTTTGGCGATGACGATAATGACAATAAAGGCAAGGGGAAATTGCAGACCTATAGCGAGGGCTCAGGCGTAATCTACCGGAGATCTGGTAATAAAGGTTATATTGTAACTAATAATCACGTTGTTTCTGGTAGTGATAAAGTGCAAGTCATGCTGTCCAATGGCAAAACAGTTAACGCACGTATTGTAGGTACGGATGCTACAACGGACTTGGCTGTTCTTTCTATTGATAGCGGCTATGTAACTCAAACAGCTGAATTTGGTGATTCTAAGAGTTTACAGGCTGGTCAAACGGTAATTGCAGTTGGTTCGCCACTTGGCAGCGAATACGCTTCTACAGTTACTCAAGGAATAGTTTCGGCTCCGGCACGAAGTATCACTACTTCTTCTGCTAATCAGCAGACAGTTATTCAAACGGATGCCGCTATTAACCCGGGTAATTCGGGTGGTGCCCTAGTCAATTCTGCAGGTCAAGTCATTGGCATCAACTCAATGAAGCTTTCGCAGTCAAGTGATGGCACATCAGTTGAGGGCATGGGTTTTGCTATCCCGTCCAATGAAGTAGTAACTATAGTTAATCAATTGGTTAAAAAAGGCAAGATTGTCCGTCCGCAACTAGGTGTTAAAGTGATTGCTTTGCAAGGCATACCTTCTAGCAACAGAAAGCAACTTAACATTAAGTCTAATCTGAAAAACGGTATTTACATTGCTTCGGTTTCTAAGCATAGTGCTGCGTCTGCGGCCGGAATTAAGACTGGTGATGTAATTATCAAAGTTGACAACAAATCTGTATCAGATGTTGCTTCGTTACACAGCATTTTGTATAATCACAAAGTCGGAGATACCATTAATTTGACGATTAATCGTAACGGCAAAGAGATTAATTTACGCGTAAAATTACAATCTGATTAAGCAAATAATATTCTAGAATTAAGTGATAAAAAGGCTATACTATGCGATTTTAAACATAAGTATAGCCTTTTTCTTAACATTAACGTTGGGAAACATATAAAAGTTCGTTAATTATTATTGTCAAGCAAAAAACATAGCTAAAAATCTTGTTGACAATTGTGGATAACTTTGTGGATTGTGCATAAAATGCGCAAAAACGGTTGGGATAAATTGTGGACAACCTGTGAATTGTGTGTAAATAATAGTGAAAATTAATTAGTACAAACAGTAGTTCAAGGCTTAACAGCAGTATTTTAGGCCCAAAAGTTTGTGAAAAGCAACTATGAAAAATCTGTATGTGGGTAAATCAAGGATGATAAATACCAAAAAATTTTCAAAACACAATTTGTTCGCTTACTAAAGGTCAAAACCACAAAATGTAGTTTTTAACTTTACACAGTTGTGGAAAAAGTAAGTGGAAACTTTGGGAATTGGGGGATAAAATAGCTATTATGAATATTAAAATTGTTTGTGTAGGCAAGTTAAAAGAAAAATATTTTAAAGACGCAATCGCTGAATATCAAAAAAGGCTGAGCCGTTTTGCCAAGGTAGAAGTAACTGAAGTGCCCGATGAGAAGGCACCGGAAAAGTTCAGTCAAGCAGAACAAAAAAGCGTCAAGGAAACAGAAGGAAAAAGAATCCTGAGTAAAATCAAGGATAAAGAATATGTTTTTGTGACTGCAATAAAGGGTAAGCAGAGAAGCAGTGAAGAATTCGCTCGCAAGCTAAAGGATCTGGCCACCTACGGACATTCGGATTTAACTTTTGTAATTGGAGGCAGTTTGGGCACCAGCCCGGAAGTAAACAAACGGGCCGATGATCTGCTAAGTTTTGGCGAACTGACTTTGCCACACCAGTTGATGCGGGTCGTTTTAATTGAACAAATCTATCGGGCATTTATGATTAATAGTGGTAGCCCGTATCATAAGTAGACCAAATGGCATTTTAAAAAATGCATAGGATTGATTTTTAAAATTATATTTAGGGTGGAATTTTAGTATGAAAAAAATTGGAATCCGTGAAGTTGCTGAGGAAGCCCATGTTTCCACAGCTACAGTTTCGCGAGTTTTAAATAATAGGGGCTATATTAGCAAAGAAACTCGTGATAAAGTCCAGGTAGCTATGAAAAAATTAGAGTATTATCCCAACGATTTGGCTCGTGCGCTTTACCAAAAAAGAACATATACAGTCGGTGTTATTTTCCCGTCAAATGTCCATCCTTTCCAGGCTGAATTAATACAGGACATAGAATATTTATTGTCCCAAAAAGGGTACAAGATGTTTCTTTGTAACAGTCTAAATAATCCCCAAAAAGAAATTGATTATTTGACAATGCTCCGTAAAAATCAAGTAGACGGCATTATTGTTGGCACGCATAATAAGTATGTGTCCGGCTATCAAAATTCAAAGTTGCCCATAGTTGCAATTGATCGTGATTTGGGTGAAAATACTACAACTGTTGCCTGTGATAATTATGCTGGTGGCAAAATGGCGGTGCAATTGTTAATTGACCGTGGTTGCCAGCAAATACTGGATATTAGGGGTGATAGTTCTGTCAAATTGCCGGCTAACGATCGCTCAACTGCTTACTTAGACTTAATGAAAAAGAATAATTTGCCTGAAAATGTTCTGGAAGTCCCATTTGTGTGGAGTGCTGCTAAAAAGAAAGAGACTATTGAAAATTATTTGCAGAATCATCCCCAAATTGATGGCATTTTTGCGGGAGATGACTTATTAGCTTCATTAGCTATTTTTTATCTAGAGATGCATGGTAAAAGAGTACCAGAAGATGTCAAAGTTATCGGCTTTGATGGGGCAAAGCAAACTTTGTTATATAATCCCAGATTAACAACAATCAGACAACCAATTGGTCAAATAGCACAAGTAGCAACGGAAAAATTAATAAATAAAATTAACGGCAAAAAAGAAACAGATCGCCTTAATCTTCCTGTAAGCCTTTATATAGGGCATACAGTCTAATAATTACCAGTTTTTTTAACTGGCTTTTTTTAATTTTACATATGTAACCGGTTGACATATGTAACGGGTTGCAGTATATTCAATAGTAAATGTAAGTGCTAACAAGGAGGAAACGATGGATTCAAAGTCAACTAATAATCAACAAATTTATTATCAACCTAAAGACGTTTGGGTAGGAGATATTATGCCTTACGCTCAGGATGGTAAGTTTTATATTTACCATCAACGAGATAAACGAGTTCATGGACCTATTACTGATCCTTTTGGCTGGTCGCTAGCAACCACTACAGACTTTGTGCACTACCAAGATTATGGAGAAGTATTAAAGCGGGGCAGCGCTCAAGACTGGGACCAATTTGTTTATGCTGGGTCTGTTTTTAAAACTAAAGACACCATTCATGCCTTTTATACAGGTTTTAATAAGGAATTTTTAAAAGAAGGAAAGACATCGCAAATCTTATTGCACGCCACCAGTAAGGACTTTATTCACTGGACGAAATCAAAGAATGCTTTAAAGCTCGAACCACAGCCTGGTTATGATAACCGTAATTGGCGTGATCCATCGGTCATTTGGGATGATACCAAAAAGGAATACCTGCTGATTTTAGGAGCGCGCAAAGGTCAAGATAAGCATCGGTTGACTGGAAGACTTGTCAAATACACTTCAAAAGATCTAGAGAACTGGCAATTTGAGGGTGACTTCTGGGCTCCGAATTTATATACCATGTTTGAAATGCCTCAGCTTTTTAAAATGGGTGATTGGTGGTATCTGATTTATTCAGAATATAGCGTCAAAAACAAGGTTTTTTACAGGATGAGTAAAAGCCTGAATGGTCCGTGGCTCAAACCTAAAGATGAAGCCTTTGACGGTCGAGCTTATTATGCTGCCAGAACAGCTTTTGATGGCAAGCGCCGAGTACTCTTTGGCTGGGTTCCCACTAAAGTTGGTCTGAATGATATGAACAATTATGAATGGGGCGGTACTTTTGTGCCACAAGAAATTTACCAGCGAGCAGATAATACGCTGGGTGTACGTCCTGTTGCAGAAATTTGTGCAGCCTTTGCAAATAAAAGAGAGATTCCACCGCAGCAATTGCAAACTACAGACACTCTTGAAGAAAAAGAACTTATTAAGGATACGGGGGAACACTTCTATTTCCATACTAAAATCAGTTTTAGCAAATCTGTTAGTGATTTTTCTATTCGACTTTACCGAAATCCTGCAACAGATGAATCTTATGAATTTAGATTTAATTTAGATGAGAACTGCTTAACTTTGGATAAAAATCCTTGTTACAGGTGGTACCAAATAATGAACAAGGGACTTAACAGACCAATCAATTTAAAGGCTGGTAAAGAATATGATCTAAAAGTAATTGTGGATGATAATATCCTAACGATTTACCTAGATGGTACTGCGTTAAATGCCCGCGTTTACCATAAGTTTGGTCATACTTTAAGTGTGACCGTGACTAACGGAACTCTTCAACTTGATCAAATTGAATTTTCCAATGATTATCGTAAATGATAAAAGAGGAACAAAATAAATGGCAGATTATAATAAAATTGCACAAGAAGTTTTAAAAAATGTTGGTGGTGCAGATAATGTTGTTAGTGCCACTCATTGTGTTACCAGATTAAGGCTTGTCTTAAAAGATGCTAATAAGGCCGACCAAGATGCACTTAATAACATTGAGGGCACTAAAGGAGTAATTTACAACAGCGGGCAACTGCAAATAGTATTTGGTCCAGGAGCAGTAGAACAAGCTTATGATGCTTTTGTTAAAATCTCTGGGACTAAAGAAGTATCAGTTGACCAAATTAAAGATGAAGGTATCAAAAACAAAAATAAATTTCAGCAAGCCTTTAAAGTTTTTGGTGATATCTTTATTCCTATAATTCCAGCTTTTATTGGTGCTGCTATGATCTTAGGCTTAAGATCACTGCTTGCTACTCCGGGCATGTTTGGTATGACCAAGTCACTGGCTCAGCAGAGTGTGTATGTGGGCGATTTTTGTAAATTTTTAAATGTTATCGCCACTACATTTAAAATCTTGCCCGTATTAGTAATGTATTCAGCCACTAAGCGCTTTGGTGGTAATCCAATTTTGGGGATATTAGTCGGCTTTGTCATGATTTCACCTGATTTGGCTGATAGAAATGCTTTTGTGCTGGGACAAGTTCATCCAGCGTATTGGAATTTATTTGGTCTAAAAATAGCTGCTGTGGGTTTCCAAGGTGGTGTCTTTGCGGCAATTTTAACTGCGTGGTTTCAGGCCAAGGTTGAAAAAATAGCTACTAAATATATACCTCAAGTTGTTTCGTATATACTCGTGCCTGCTGTTACTTTGCTGGCGGCCAATTTATCACTATTTCTAATTTTTGGACCTCTTGGTCTCTGGATTGGGAATATTTTGGGCGGCATCATTAATTTCCTTTATATGAAAATGAGCGCTTTTGGTGCCTTTGTCTTTGCTGCAGGATTGCAACCTTTAGTGGTAACTGGAACGCATCAAGCTATCCAGGGAATTGAAGCTAATTTAATTGTGCAGACAGGATTTGATTATATTCAACCTATTTGGTCAGTTTCCATTATTGCCCAAGGCGGTGGCTGTATTGGGATGTACTTGATTTTAAAGCAAAAATCCAAAGATCGTGATATTGCTATTTCAAGTTTTATTCCTACGTTAGTCGGAATTACTGAACCCGCTATCTTTGCTGTTAATCTTAAATACAGTATTGTACCTTTCGTATGTTCGTTTCTGGGAGCCGGATTTGGTGGAGTTTACATGAAGCTGCTAAATGTTAAAGGTTTAGCGCAGGGTCTTACTGTACTTCCCGGTTTAACGGTTGCCAGACCAATTGGACCGTATGTTATTGGTAACCTAATTGCATTTATTTTGCCAATTATTTTTATTCTGGTTTGGAATAAATTTAGGCCGATATTACCGGAAAACAAGAGAAGAGTGGACCACAAAGAAAGCAAAATACTAGTTGCTACCGATGATAATTCCGTCTTAGCACCTGTTGATGGTGAGTATTTACCTCTTGAAAAAGTTAATGATGAAACTTTTTCCAAAAAATTAGTTGGAGATGGTTTTGCTATTCAGCCGACTACCGGCGACATTTTTGCGCCCGTTAATGGAAAAGTGGTATCTGTTTTCCCGACCAAGCATGCAATTACCTTAAAGAGTGAAAATGGTGTACAAATATTATTGCATATGGGGATTGATACTGTTGATTTAGGTGGCAAAGGTTTCACAATTTTAGTAAAAGATGGTCAAGAAATTGCAGCAGGCGATCCATTGGCTAAGATGGATTTAAAAGCTATTCAATCAGCTGGTAAACAAACTACAGTCATGGTATTATTCCCTGAATATAAAAATGGCTTTACCACCAAGAACAAGGATACAGAAGTAAATCACGGCAATTTAATTTTGCAATTAAACAAGTAAGTGAACTGAAATTTATAAATATAAGGAAGAAACAAAAATGCGGGTTCCAGCAAAAATTACCAACGAGCGATATCGCCTTAATTATCACGTCTCAACACCCTCTGGATGGATGAATGATCCTAATGGCTTTTCGTATTATCAAGGCTACTACCATATTTTTTACCAGTATTATCCCTATTCAGCTGAAAGAGGACCAATTCATTGGGGACATTATCGTAGTCAAGACCTGATTCACTGGGAAGAACTGCCAATTGCGTTGACACCAGACAGCCCTGAAGATGACAATGGCTGTTATTCTGGCAGTGCGATTGCAAAAGATGGTCGTTTATATCTGATCTATACTGGCAATCATTATTATGATGTGAATGATCATAGTCGTTTTTGCCAAACGCAAAATGTTGCATATAGTGATGATGGTATTCATTTTACAAAATACAGTGGTAATCCAGTAATTGCCTTACCACCGGCTGATAACTCACAGCACTTTCGTGATCCGAAAGTATGGCAACATGGAGATTCATATTATATTATTGTTGGCAGTCAAGATAAGGCAGGATTAGGTCGTGCAATTACTTATAAGTCAACTGATTTATTGCACTGGGAATATTTAGGACCAATTGCAGTTTCTCAGGAAAGAGATAATGAAGGATATACCTGGGAGTGTCCGGATCTTTTTTCACTAAATGGGCAAGATGTTCTCTTATGTTCACCACAGGGGATTGCAGCAAAGGGTAAAAAATATCTCAATCTTTACCAAACGGGATATTTTATCGGCAAGATGGATTATCACCAAAATCAGTTTGAACACGGAGTGTTTCAAGAACTTGATCATGGCCACGACTTTTACGCAGCGCAAACCATGTTAACACCTGATAATCGGCGCATTGTCTTTGGCTGGCTTGATATGTGGCACGCTGACTTTCCGGAACAGGCTGATGGTTGGTGTGGTGCTTTAACCTTGCCCAGAGAATTAACTTTAAAGAATAATCAGCTGTACATGAAGCCAATTGAAGAATTAAACCAGCTGCGGCAAGAAAAAGTAATTGATGAAAAGTTGATGACTTCGTTAAAGCAGATGAATGTTTCCGATCCGCAACATCTAGAATTGCTTTTGATAGCTGAAGCAGAAAATTGGTCTGGCAGTGAGATTAATTTTGTACTCAAAAATGAGCAGGAAAATTTGGTAACACTAAGTTGGAACAAAAGGAATAACGAAGTAGTTTTAACTCGAGCTGATAAGCCGGCAGATGATTCTCGACGTTATGGCAGATTAAGACCAAAGCCAAATTTGAAAATTCAGGTATTTATTGATACCAGTTCTATTGAGTTTTTCTTAAATGACGGTGAGCTGGTATTTTCAGAACGGTATTACACTTCTGAAAAACCGCAGATTTTCGTCAATGCAGATCAGTCAGTCAAAATAAATGTCACAGGCTATACTATGGCAAAATAAATTAGGCTAAAGAAAAAGTGGACACGCAGGTCCACTTTTTTATTTTAAAGTGAATAATGCCAGGTTAACTAAAAACAGGATAACAATCGACTTAAGCCAATCGCTTTTTTGAACTGGAACAGGTACAATAACTGACCGCTGGGCGCTCTCACGGTAGCCGTGAGATGCCATGCCCTGTGCTAAATTTTCTGCCGAATTAAGCGCAACCAGAATAGCTTTAAAATATAAAACAGGTGACCAAAAGCTCAAGTAAACGCCCCTCATCATGCCAGCAGTGCGTATTTGTTTAACTGCTTCCTTCATTCTGGGAACGATATTAAGAGCTGCTAAAACTCCATAGGCAAACTTACTGGGTAAATGAAAATTCTGCTCAAAAGAACGTGCTAATTCCGTGGCAGTAGTTCCTATTGATACACAGTAGATAGTCAGCGTGTAAACGTAAATACGACTCGATAAACTCAGTGCATTTTGCAAATTAGGCTGAGGTGCAAACCAGTATAAAGTAGCAAAAACCGTAAATGCAGCAATTAAGGGCATTAATAAAGTTAAAAGCAGGTTCTTTACTTTGATATGTTTGTAGATTAGATAAATTATGGTAAAAAAGATGATTAAAAGATTGGTTAACAAGCTTGATTTAAGAGATATTTCTATAGAAATAATCAGTGCTAGAAAAAATTTAAAACTGGGATTCATGATCACACCTCATTTATTCACATAGGTTAAATGCTGGTCTTTAAAGATGAGGTGATAGTCACACCAATCTGCCAGATTCCTTAGTTCATGACTAATAATTAAAAGCGTTTGACTACGTGCTTTCTGACTTTCTTTTAATAAAGCCATCACCTTGTTAGCGGAGTCCGCATCTAACCCATTAAGGGGCTCATCAATTAGCAATACATCCTGATCGGAGATCAACATTAGTAAAATTTGCAGTTTCTTTTGTTGCCCGCCAGATAATGAATAAACCACATGATCGAGCAGTGAATCAAGCTTAAGGGTGGCTAAAGCCTCGTTTATTCTGTCATCAGTGAAATATTTATTGGTTCGTTGCTTTTTGCTTAAATTGATTTCATCCTCAACAGAAACGTTGATAAACTGATCGGTCGCATTTTGAAAAATTTGCCCCACTTTAAGGAGATACTTGCGAGCTGATAATTTACTGATTTCCTGCTTGTGATAAGTTAGACTGCCTGAATATAGGATCATTTTGGTCAGTGCGTTAAAAAGTGACGTTTTGCCAACCCCGTTTGCTCCAGTAATAAGAGTGGTTTTACCAGAAAAAATGTTTAGGTGTTCCTGCCGTAAAAGCAAACGATTTTGTGTAATCTCTGTATTTTTGAGTTTAAAACAAATTTCTTTGTCATCGTTAGGGATGGCAAAAGTATAAGAAACGGATTCCGTATTTTTTTGCAGCAGTTTTTCTTTTTCACTAGCAGAAAGTTGTAACAAATCTTTACCTTGAAATTGAAACAGGTTATCACAATGTCCTTCATAGTCAGTTAATACATGATCACTTAAGATAATTGTTTTCCCTTGATCGCGCAGGTGAGCTAATTTAGCAATTAAGAATTTGCGAGCGGCTGGATCACAGCTGGCAAAGGGTTCATCAAGCAAAAAAAGATCGACATTCATCGCAACAAGTACAGCTAAAGCAACTCTTTGCTGCTCGCCGCCAGACATTGTATTAATTTTTTGATCAAGCAAATAATCAATTTGTGTAAACTGAACAGCTTCATTCAAGCGCTTTGTATACTGCGATTTATTAAGACAAAGATTTTCAAGTGCAAAAATAATTTCTTCTCGCGGTGTTGTCATCGTAAACTGTTCACTGGCATTTTGAAACATCATAGCAGATCTTAATCCGCCTAAATTAACGCTACCGCTTAATTGGCCCGCAAACTCAGGATATAGATTTGCTAAAATTTTTAATAAAGTAGATTTGCCACAGCCGGTTGGACCAACTAATAGTGAAAGTTCTCCAGTAGGAATAGTGAGATTAATATTTGTTAAAATTTTGTTTTGCTTATCGTATGAAAAATTCAGGTTATTTAATTTAATCAATTTAGTTACCAAAAAAATCGTCAGGACAATGCCTGACGATGTAAAATCTTTCGTTTTCCCTTCGCTGGCATTATCCATAGCAGGTTCGACGGGTCTGTTCTCAGCCTTTGCGGCACCCCGATGTTAAATTCATTATACATAAAAGAAAAATAGATGTCTACATTTACTAGTATTCTCTCCTTAATTTAAATAACAAAATTCTATTAGTAAGATGAAAATTTGCTATATAATAAATCTATATATTCTAAAATTTGCATAAGAAGGTGAAATAATGGCAGCTGTTAAACTTGAACAATATCTAGCCAGCATTTTGAATTCGGCTCAGTCTGATACCAATGAGCTGAGGATCAAACCAAGAAATAATAATTTTGATTTATTCAGAGCATTTTTGGAAAATCGCAATACTGGGGTTCATCGTTATCAAACCACAGCTTCAATTATTTTATATGAAGCTCGGGGTTCGGTAAAAGCCAGAATTAATGATCAGGATTTTTTGCTTAAAGCTGGCAATATCGTGTTTTTACAGAGAAAAAGTAATTATGAAATATTGCAGCAGGGCGAAAATGATATATTAGTTAAGCTGGAATTCGACCGTAATTTTAAGATGCTGGATTTTCTCGGAAACTATTCTGTCATGGATTCACGTGAAAAAAGGGTGTTTAAGGCAATCACTGACGCTTATAATCAAAGGCGCTTATTATTTTTGAATAGTACATCACTGTCTAAATCTGCAAATGCACTAAAAAAGGTAATTGATGAATATCTTAATCAGGATCTTTACACTCGTCAGGTAATTTTGGCAGAGTTAAACTTGCTATTAATTGCTGCAGTTAGAAATCAAGATTTAGCGACGGCACCTGTGACTAACCACCAATTTGTTCAAACTGATTTAGAAAATTATATTGATGCGCACTTTACTGACATAACGCTTAATGAAACTGCTAAACATTTTGGCTTCAATCCTAATTATTTTTCAAGTTTGGTTAAACAAAAAACTGGTAAAAGCTTTGTCGAACATGTTGATGAAAGGCGTATGCAGGAGGCGCGTAATTTGCTTGCCCGACCAGATATTTCTGTAAAAGAAATAATTGCACGGGTAGGTTATAGTGGCAAGTCCTTCTTTTATAAAAAATTCAGTGAATATTATCATGAAACGCCAGTCCAAATGCGAGCTGAATTATTTAGACAGGCAAACATCAATTTAAAATAAAAAGCAACCTTGAATAAAAAGGTTGCTTTATTTTATTACATTTTTTCTAAGCGATTGATCCTGTCGGCTGTTGGCGGGTGACTGTCAAATAAGTGAGCAAAACTGCGCTTTTTACGTACAGGATCTTCAATATACATGCCGGCACTGCTAGGGTCGGCTTTTTTCATGGGCTCGGAACCGTCAATCTTTTCTAAAGCAGAAATCAGTCCTTGCGGGTTGCGAGTTAATTCTACTGAAGAGGCATCTGCCAGATATTCACGATTTCGCGATAATGCCATTTGGGCTAAACTGGCACAAATAGGTCCCAGAATTAACACAAACACAATGGCCACAATCTTAAAAATGACAACAATAGTACCACCATTGTCGTTATCGCTGTCGCGATCATCGTCAATCCACCAAATATAGCGACTGGCAATACCTGATAAATAAGAAATGACACCAACTAATACTGCAGCAATAGTAGAAACTAAAATATCATAGTTTCTAATGTGAGAAATCTCATGACCTAAAACACCTTCTAGTTCCTCACGGTTCATCATGTCAAGTAAGCCTTGAGTAACTGCCACAGCAGAATGGTTGGGATCACGTCCGGTTGCAAAAGCATTAGGACTAGGATCATCAATAATAAAAACCCGAGGCATTGGTACCCGACCGACCAGCGCCATATCTTGTACAACATGCCACAGTTCTGGATTATCCTGCTCATGGACTTCTTGAGCGTGGTTAAGACTCATAACCATATTAGCCGGGTTAGGCAAGACAATTAGCATGTAGATTAGACTAAAAATCACAGCAATAATTAATCCTAAAACAGGACGATCACCAAAAAGATAACCCAGTCCTGCCCCTACAAGTGCTAAAATAATGACAAATAATCCCATAATCCCAACGGTTTTACGTTTATTGCTGGCAATTTGTTGAAATAACATAAAAACTGACCTGGTATTTAAAATTTAACTTTAGGTACTTCTTTTTCCGATTCATTAGTTTGTAAGTAGTCAACTTTCTTAAAACCGTGAATGTGAGCAACAATATTAGATGGGAAAGTTAACAACTTTTGGTCGTAAAGTGCAGCAGATGAATTGTAAAGTTGTCTCGAATAGGCAATTTTGTTTTCTGTGTTAGTCAATTCTTCTTGCAGTTTCAAGAAGTTTTGGTTGGCTTTAAGGTCAGGATAGTTTTCTGATAAGGCAAAAATTGATTTCAGGGCATCAGAAATCTGATTGGAAACTTTTAAAGTTTGAGCGTGATCATCGCTGGGAATATTAGTTAACTGATTACGCAACTGAACAACATTTTCCAATGTTTCTTTTTCATGTTTGGCGTAGCCCTTAGTTGTTTCGACTAGGTTGGGAATCAAGTCGTTACGCCGCTTCAGTTGTACATCAATCTGACTCCAAGATTCATCGGTGTATACCTTGGCTTTTTGCAAACTGTTGTAAACTGTAATATAAAGTGCAATTAATAAAACAACAATAATTACAATTACCCAAGTTAAACTGTTCATAGTATTCCTCCTTATATGTATCTCTTAATTATAACTGATTAAGGACCTTTTGAATATAAAAAAGAAGCTTATACTATCTTTCATTAGCAAAGCTTTACTATTGTATCTTAAATTAATAAAAGTCCCCAGCCCACAATGGTTAAAACAATTAGACCGATGAACTGCATTACAGACCATTTCTTGAAAAATTCTCCCCTTGAAACTGTGGCGTTTTGGGTGAAAGTTTTTAAGACCAGCATATTGGCCATTGAACCGATAGGAGAACCAAAGCCGCCAATGTTAGAACCTAAAAATAACGCTTCAGCATAAGGCGTAAACTTACCGACTAAAATAGTCGCAGGCACATTGCTGATAATCTGACTGGAGATAATCGAAGTGAAGTAAGTTGAGCTTTCCGAATTGATCATTGTGTGAATGATACTGACAATCAGCGGGATTTGCTGAATATCACTAATGAAGATGAAGAAACAGGTAAAGGTTAATAGCAGAGCAAAGTCCACTTTAAGCAAAATTCTGGGATTAATTAATAAGGCTAAGATAATTGCAACGATCAGCGGAATTGCCACGTTAATCACCTTAAATACCCCCAGGAAAAATAATGCAAATACTGCTGTAGTAATGATTGTGGGTCTTAAACTGATATTAATCTGTTTAATATCTTGTCTGGGAATTTTTTTACGAGGGATAAAGTAAAAAATAATAAACGTAATGACTAATGCCATTAATAAATAGGGCAAAGACCAGGAGAAAAACTGCAGAGCATTAACAGAATACTTACTGACCAAAAAGATATTATGGGGATTGCCCCAAGGTGTAAAAGCAGCTCCAATATTTGCACCCATGCCAATTAAGGTGACAGGTAAAATTTGCGGTAGATTACACCTTTTGGCAATATTTAAATACAGGGGAATCAATGTAAGCGCTGTTATATCATTGCCAAGAAACATCCCAGCAATAATCGCTAGAAGCGTAAACAAGATGTTTAATTTCTGCATATTATCGGCAATACTGGTCAGTTTATACGCCAGCACGTCCAAAACGTGCAAGTAAGCGTATATTTGAATAATGATTAGCATCGCGGCGACTGAAAAAATCGTATGTAAGTTGATATCCTCAAGCCGCGGCCTAGCAAAAAAAAGACTGATAATCGTTATTACAAAAGTAATCTGCAGGATTTTATCACTAAAAACCTTTTTCAAGACGGTCATAAAATGTCCCCTTTCACAAGTTATAATCATCTATAATCGCTATATACATTTTGACCTTTTTTTCTGTTATACGCAATAATAAATTTTTCATGGTGAAAAGCACTTTTACTATAAACATAATTTTTGACACTATAACTTAATATATCCTATACTGGAGAAAATTGCTAAGGATTAGGAGGAAATATTAAAATGAGTAATTCCGAATCAGTTAAAATGAATGTTAAATCAGGTGCTGCTGAGAAAATCAAGAAAAGTGTGCAAGACGGACAAGTTGTTTTGCTTTCATTAAATGACGGTTCTAACAAATACTCTAACATTGCCGGTAGCTGTGCTGCCGGGACTCGTTTTCAATTTGTAGTTTTGGATAAGCAAGACCCAGACTTTTCACTTAAAGTTGAAAATAATGCTGGCTTAGATTTATACACCAGTCCTGCAGAAATGCAATATTTAGGCAATAACTTGGTTGTTGATGAAAAGAATGCAGCCATCAGTTTAGCTGATGACAGTGGCGTAATTGATGCAGCTATGACAGTTAGTGCAAATAATTAGTATAATAAACTAATAATATGTACTTAAAAATCACTTTATTTTCAGCGTTCCAGAATGGAGCGCTTTTTATGTTAAATGGCAAAACAAAACGGTTTAGTATGAGCGCATCTTGCTTCAAAAAGTCCTAAGTGTTAAACTATATAAGATTTTCGAAAATCTTGAAAGGAAGTATAGTACTATGCGTAAAGGTGAAAATTACAACACTGGTTGTGAACCAAACCAAAGACCTAAGAACAAGAAGAACGGCAAGAAACGCGTTGCGCACGTGGCAGCAGTTGTTGCTTTCTTGAACAAGGCCAAAGCAGACGAAAATAAATAGTTTGTTTTTAATTAAGACTAAAGGGTGGATGAAGCTTTCGTCCGCCTTTTTTTATTGCTCTAAATTGAGTAGAATTAGATTAATGATACATACATTTTGCTCTAAGGAGAATGCTTAAAAGTGAAGTTTCAATGCAGTGCGTGTGGATTGCGCATCAATGCCAAACATTTTAAACAAACGGGCCTGATTAATCCTAAACTGACCAGTATTTGCGATCTATGCATTCAAAGAGGAGAAAAGCCGGAAGACTTTGCCAATATTGCGGTTAATGTTTTTGCACAATGCCTACTGTTTACTTTTGTCGGAAAAGATGAAGTCGCGGATAATTCAACATTTTTGGTTGCTAAAAATGACCTGCGTAAGCGCTATGAGGCCTTCATTCAGGATTATGACGGCAATGAATTGGCCCAGCAGCAACTAGCAACACATGATTTTAACCAGGCAGTAATTGACAGCGAGACAGGTCAAACTGACTTTGTGCCCAGTAGCGAATTCACTTTTGCCGAAAATCTGAGTAAATTAGGCTTAACCGTCGACTTTAAACTAAATGAAGTGGATTACATTGACCGTGAGCGCATTCGTGCTAAATATCACTATCGCTGCCAATATTGCGGCAGACGTGGACGTAGCGTCGATCACAAAGACCCGGTTTCACTCTCACATAATAATGATTTTGATAATCTGATTTTATCCTGTACGGAATGCAATCGCATCAAGTCCAACATGCCGTATAAATTGTTTGTCAGTCTAAATAATGAAATTCCTGAAATTAACCAAAAACTGGTCAAATATGAAGACTCTCTTGCTACATTGAAGGGTGAATTTGAAGAAAGACGACGCGAATTAGCCGCTAAAATGCACCTAAAAGGCGTTGTTAATGATCCTGAACTTGACCAGATGCGTAAGCAAAACAAAAAATTGCAGGATGCAATTGATAGCTTGGAGAGCGATTATACTGACTTGCGTTCTTTACGAGAGCTGCATTTTATGACTGGCTGGAAGCTGGCGCAAGTAAACGCAAAAGAAGATATTATTTAGTTTTTAAAAGGCTTACAATGAAATTAAGAGCAAAAGGAGGTCAGAAAATGAAGTCAACTAAATTAATGCAAAATATTTTAACAAAAATAGGCATCAGTATGGCTGCTGCAGTCTTGGGCATGATGAGTGGCGCTAATCTGGTGCAGAATGTTGTGGCAGCTTCTGTAACACCTGCTGCTAAAGATCAAACTGCAAAAAAAGCACTTACTGCAGCCAGCACTAGCAATAATCAGCTAGGTTTTTGGACTGGAACGGATGGCAGCTGCACCTGGCAATATGATGTCCTTACCAATACGCTGACTGTTAGCGGCGCTAAAGGAGCACAATTGTCAAGTACACCTTTTACTAAAGAATTCAAATGGGCTGGAAGTATTGAACATATCGTTTTTGAAAATCCGATTCAAATGGCACCGGACTCAAAAGAAAAATTTGCTAATTTGAGATATTTGTCTGATATTAAGGGTTTAGAGAACGCTGATACCAGTGAGGTAACCGATATGTCTGGTTTATTTGCCGGTGATATGAACCTTAATAGCTTAGATATTAGTAAGTTTGATACCGGTAAAGTTACAGATATGAGTAACATGTTCTTTAAATTAGGTATGGATAATGCTACTGCTACAGCAATAGATTTGAGTAAATTGAATACCGCAAATGTAACCACTATGAACAGCATGTTTGTGGCGGCCAATTTTAAAAAGCTGGATTTAAAAAACTTTAATACTAGCAAAGTAACCGATATGGCAAATATGTTTTCCGGTACCAAGGCAGAAACGATTAATGTAGATAGTTTTGATACCAGTAAAGTACAAAATATGAGCGGAATGTTCAATAATTGCCTGATTGAACAGCTCGACTGCTCAGGCTTTAATACCAAAAACGTAACGGACATGAGCAATATGTTTTCTCATAGTATGGACATAACAACTCTAAACTTGAGCAATTTTAATACTAGTAATGTTCAAAATATGAAAGCTATGTTTTTTGGAGATTCCAAATTGACCAATTTGGATTTGAGTAATTTTGATATTAGTAAAGTAACTAATATGTCAAGTATGTTTTCAAACGATACAGCATTAAAACAACTTAATTTAACGGGCTGGGATACTGCTAATGTTACTGATATGAGCACTATGTTTGCTGGATTAAAAAATATGGTCAGCTTGGATATTAAGCACTTTAATACCAGCAAGGTAACTGATATGTTTGGCATGTTTGAGGGTGCTGAAAATTTAATTGATTTTGATATTAGTAATTTTGATACCAGCAAGGTCACTAGCACCAGCTATATGTTTTCTGGTATGAAAAAAATTACCAGCTTAGATTTAAGCCATTTTAATACTAAGTCCAATAAAAATTTGTCTGAAATGTTTAGTGATGATGACAATTTAAAGACGGTTAATTTGAAAGGCTGGAATACCAAACGGGTCAGGAGTATGAGTCGCATGTTTAAAAACGACCCGCAGCTGGTCAATATTAATTTAAGTCATCTTAAAACTAATAGTCTCACTGAAGCTTATGAGATGTTTAAAAATGATCGGAGTCTCAAAACTGTTGATTTACATAATTGGAACACCCGTAAATTAACTGAAGTAAGTGAGATGTTTGCTCAATGTCCTAATCTTACTAATGTTAATTTACACGGCTGGCACATGCCTAAACTGACTGATTCGACAGATATGTTTATGCAGGACAAGAAATTAGCAGGGGTTGATCTGACTAATTTTAATATTCATAACAGCAGGATTTTAAATCAGGCAGGCAATCCTAAAGGGTTTGCTGTGAAGCTGGGCCACTACCGTTTACGTAAGAGTTCAGGTGTAGGTCAAGGATTTAAGCACATTCAGGCTGTAGGCAAAGGAACAATTAGAAATCCTAAAGGCAAAAAATATACTGCAAAGCAATTATTCAAGCTGTATAATCATTCTGCCAAAAAGAGCCCTAAAGAAACCTATGTCATGTATAACGGTAAAAAACCACAGTTACCAAAATCATTTCATTTTTGATTTTTAGTAAAATAAAAGGATTAGCTCATTGGTGTGACCTAATTTTTGGGTTCACATCACATTTCAGAACTAATCCTTTTTAGTTTGTCTTTCTAGTAAACTTTAGGCAAATTCAGGGAAGTTTAAAGTTTTTATCTGTGTTTTAGTGGTTTTTAACAGCCAGATTGCCTGATCTACTTGTGCCAGTGTCGCTTTGCTCGACCGTAAGACAACAGCAGCATTAGCTAAAGCATAGTCATAGCTCTGCATAAGTCCATCATAGTGAACACTCTCATTAATAGTTTGCTGTCCAGAATCAAAGTCTTTCTGGAGCTTCACTTTATCGCTGTCGGTTGCTACTTTTTGTTTCTGCTCAGCTGCTAATGAAGTGTTTACAGGAGAAAGTTTTATGCCCCAGCTAAATTTCACATCACTTGCTTTGACGAAACTGTTAGCTGCTATTATTTTTTCACTGGTGGTTAGAGTGATTGGACCATATTTTTTGTCAGTCGCTGGAGCCTTTAGTTGTGTGCCATCATTATTGATAAGGGCTTTTCTATCTAAATTGTTACTCAGAAGGTGGTAATACAACTCAGCTTTGTTTGTAGCCGCATTCCAAATATAGAACAAGCCGTCAACATTAAAATCAGACTGCTTTGCAGTGTTAAAACTAATCCCAACGGGTTTTCCTGTGGAGTCATAAAGCTTAACGTTTGCAGTAGTCTTTGCAGTAACAAAACTGTAGGTTAAATCAGAGTAGTCGGTAGTTGGTAAGTAATTTCTCAGGTTGATACAGTTTTCATCTATGTATTCATCATGATGATTATGCAGGCGGAAAATATAGCCTTCAAAATCTTCTGCCCAAGGTTCAACGGCTAAATCAACTTTTATTTTCTGCCCCTTTTTTAAAATATGTTTGGTTTTCATTTCGTTTAAAGTCTGAGTGGCTGTCTTTTTAAGAACGGTGGCCGTTGTAACCCCATTGTAAGTTAAAGGATAACCATCTAAACTTGCAACATTATAGGCTTTGACATAGCGATTTTTACCAATGGCATAATAGTTTTTTCCTTTAATTTTTGTGAGTGGCAGATAGAAAATATGCTCATTGTTATCTGAGTTAAAGTATTTACTATAATAGTATTTTGGTTTTGCTTTAACTTGCTTAACTCTGCCTTGATATTTAACAATAGCTCGCTTAGGTAAAGTGTGGCCACTCTTGTTACCGGTTTTAGTATAAACGGCTGATTTTTGTAATAAAACTAATTTACCCTTTTTACTGTTCTTACCGTTAACTTCCTTGACATCTGCAGCATTAATGTAGCAACCATCACCAATATTATAGAATTTTTGGCCATTAATTATTTTGGTGCCGTAGTATTGCATAACATCTGCATTAAAGCTATAGATATACTTATAACCACTGGCATCATCTTGAGCATAGGGCAGATATTTGTTCTTGTTTTTAATTTTATGACCATATTTATTATAAAGATGGGCATCATAGATTAACGTGATTTTATCCTTTGCGGACTTTTTACTGCTTTTGGCAGCTGCAACTGTATGTATTTGATTGCAATTTGCTAAAAAAGGTGTGACGACCAATGCCAAAGCTGTGATCGCCAAACAGATTTTTTTAGTTAATTTCATGATTTTCCTCCTTACTAATCCTTTCTGTTAAATTTATTATAACCTAATATAAGTGCAGCAATACATGTCTTACAGTAAAAGAATAACAGTCTGGCAAAGTTTAACTTAAGTTTTAAATTATTAATTAGTTTTAAGTAAAATACCCTTATAATTAGAATAAGAGAAAAGAGGCGTCAAGATGAAATTACCCAATTTAATCAAGTTTGAAAAAACTGGGATAGGTATTGCAACAATGGCATTAGGTTTAGTCGTAACGGTGCAAACAAACGTAAATGTAGCTGCTGCAACAGAAACTCCTGCTGTTGTCCCAATTAGTGCGACAGGTTTGCCATCTGATGCCGGTCTGTGGACTGGCACTGATGGCAGCTGCACATGGCAATACGACGTTATTAGCAGAACCCTGCGGATTAGTGGCGCGCAAAAGAGCAGTCAATTATCCAGCACACCATTTTTAAAGCAGTTTAAATGGTCTGGCAATATTGAGCATATTGTGTTTGAAACACCAGTTCAAATGGCTCCGAATTCGGCAGAAAAGTTTTTCGGTCTGGAGTATTTGGAGGATATTACAGGTCTCGACAAAGTTGATACTAGTCAAGTGACAAATATGGCTTTGCTTTTTGCTAATGA
This sequence comes from Lactobacillus laiwuensis, assembly GCF_019972835.1. Taxonomy (GTDB): domain Bacteria; phylum Bacillota; class Bacilli; order Lactobacillales; family Lactobacillaceae; genus Lactobacillus; species Lactobacillus laiwuensis. The sequence goes on from NZ_BPPB01000009.1 coordinate 42,019, forward strand.
CAAAGCTCTAACTAAAGCTGATGTGAGTCACTTTGATACCAGCCAAGTGACTAGCATGGAACGAATGTTTGACAACACAGACTTAACAGAAGTAGATTTGAGCAGTTTTAATACCAGCAAAGTCACAAATATGAGCGGTATGTTTAGAAACAGCCCGATGAAACATCTTAATCTGAAAAGTTTTGCTACCAGCCAGGTGACCGATATGGGAGATATGTTTGCGGATAGCGATGTGGCAGAGCTTGATCTGGCTAATTTTAATACCGGTAATGTCACTAACATGTCTGGTATGTTTGCTGGAATAAAAGTTCCTGAACTAAATCTTGAGCACTTTAACACTAGTAAAGTTAATAATATGTCTGGTATGTTTTCCAGTACCCAAAATCTGTCAAGTCTTGATTTGAGCAATTTTGATACTAGTCAAGTGACTGATATGGCTGAAATGTTTAGGGGTAGTAAAGTTACTCACTTAAACTTGGCTAATTGGGACACCAAAAACGTTACCAGTATGAAAAATATGTTCCAAGGGTGTTCTGACTTAACTAAACTTGACTTAAGCGGCTTTAATACCGGTAATGTTACAGATATGTCGGGGATGTTTGCAAAATTCGCTCATTTGGATCAGCTAAATTTCAGTCACTTTGATACGAGTAAAGTTAAAGATATGAAAGAAATGTTCGCATACAATCCAGCTGTTACTAGTTTGGATTTAAGCAGTTTTGATACCGGCAACGTTACTAATATGATCTCGCTGTTTTCTGGAGACAGCTCTTTGGCTAAACTCAATTTAACGGGCTGGAATACCAAGAACGTACGCTGGATGAATTCAATGTTCAGTGGCGACAGCAGTCTAAAAGACATTGACTTGAGTCACTTTAATACTGCCAAAGTTACTGATATGCTTAGGATGTTTAAGGGTGCAAAAAGTCTTGAGCAGCTTGACCTGCATACTTGGGATACACGTCAGGTTACCAGGGTCAGCCAAATGTTTATGGACTGTGATAATCTTGTTTTTGTTGATTTGCGTGGCTGGCGGTTACCAAAAATGTATGATTCAACGGAAATGTTTGCTAATGATCAAAAGCTCGCTGGAGTTGATTTAAGCCATTTTAATATTCATAATAGTCAGATTTTGAAAAATGCTGGTAATCCTAAAGGATTTGTTGTCAAGCTCGGTCATTACCGCTTACGTAAGAGTTCAGGAATAGGTCAAGGCTTTAAACATATCCAAGCTGTTGGCAAAGGCACAATTGCCAAGCCTAAAGGCAAGAAGTATACGGAAAAGCAATTGCTAAAACTGTATAACCATTCGGCTAAAAAGAGCCCTAAAGAAACTTATGTTATGTATAATGGCAAAAAGCCGCAGCTGCCTAAAGGGTTCAAGCTTAAATAGATAAGACAAAAAAGGCTAGTTCGTTTTTAATTACGAATTAGCCTTTTTCTATTAGTCTAAAAGATTTAATCGCCCTGAGGAACAGACATAGTTGTCAGTTGCTCTTTAGCAGTTTTAACATACCAGACAGCTTCAGCAACTTGGGCGATAGTTGCCTTATCAGATCTTATTATGGCAGAGGCATTACTTAAGGAGCTATCATAATTATTCATTAGATCCGTATCATATTTAGCGTTTTGATCTAAACCTTTGCCCTCATTAAAAAGTGCTAGTAATTCTTGCTTGTCAGCAGTCGTTGCAATTCTTTGATCATTTTTGGCCTGCTCAATCGTATTAAGTGCTTTCAGTTTTAACCCGCTGACGTATTTAACATCGCTGACTTTGATAAAGTTATTGCCATAGTTTAATTTTTGGTTATTACTGTGGGTTACTGAATCTTGATCTGGTATCAGATTTGGTTGCTTGTCATCAATCACATTAGTATCGCTGTAATTTAGACAGTGATAAAACAGTTCCGCCTTGTTTTTCTCAGGAATCCACAAGTACATTAAGCCATCAACCGTCAGATTACTATATGTCGGCTTCATGATATGCTTGCCAGTTGCCTTACCGGAAGTATCATAAAGTTCAACGCTGTTGCCTGCTAATGGGGTGACATAAGTGTAGACTAAGTCACTGTAATCAATAATAGGCAGGTTCCTTTTCAGTTTAACTTCGTATTCTGAAACATATTCATCTGGGTGATCGTGCAATCTGTATATATAACCCTCAAAGCCATCAATTTCGTATGGAATAACAGTTAAATCAAGTTTAATCTTTTGTCCTTTTTTCAGTTTCCGCTTTGCAGCAGAATAATTTACCGTTGTGCTGGAGGTGTTCCTAAGGACAGTCGCTGACGAAACACCATTGTAGCGAGCAATGTGACCATTAATGTAGCCGACATTAGCTGCCTTAATGTAGCGATTATGTCCTAAAGAGTAATAATATTTCCCTTTAATTTTATGAGTAGGTATATATCTGGGCTTGAAGTATCTGTCTAAATCATTAAGATAATAAAAGTATTTGGGTGTTTTAGTAGCAGTCTTAGCTTTTCCTTGATACTTGACAATTGCATCAGTTCTTAATTTCTTACCAGTTGCTTTGCCAGTCTTGGTGTAAATCAATGAATTGTGACTTAATACTAGTTTGCCTTTTTTAATATTGTGGCCTTTTACTTCTAAAATATCGGCATTTTTAACGTAATAGTTATGTCCAAGGTTGTAAAATTTTTGCCCGTTAATTTTTTTAGTACCGTAGTAGGAATAACTGGTTCTGCTATCGCTGTATTCATCAATTTCCATGTCAGTAATCACGTAGCCCTTGGAATCAGCGCTAAAGCCTTCAGGAACGGTAAAGCCGTGAGAAATATTCAATTTTATTTTATGACCTGACGGATTGTAAACATAATCGTTTTTAAGCAGCGTAACTTCTCCTCTGGCTTTCTGAGCAGCTTCTACTGTTTGGGAATTGGTGATATTTGGCAATAATGGACCAGCAGTTAATAATAAGGCTGTTAGTCCAATACAAATTTTCTTAAAACGTTTCATATTATGACCTCGCAAATTATGACCTTACAAAAATGAGCTTATAATTTAATGTTATCGTAACCCAAAATGAAACTCAAATTTATTTTATCTGGTAAATTTAATGGATTTTGCCTGGCTTTCATTATTTTTTGCAACTAGGAAAACTATATTTTGCAATATTTTGGGTTTGAAACGGCTTATAATTAAGTTAATGAAAAGGAGGTCATGATAATGAATCATAACCATTCAAGACAAATTTTAAGTTTAGTTAAAAAAGTTGGTATTAGCAGCAGTCTTGCTTTTTGTGGTCTGAACCTAATGGCAGCTGCTGTTAAGCCGGTTTCTGCTGCAACTAATAAACCTGATGCTAGCGATCAAGTGAATAATGATATTCAAGAAATACCAGGTATTTGGTCAGGCAAAGATGGTGACTGCAGCTGGAATTATGATATTGTTACCAGAACCCTGACAATTAAAGGAACTCATAAAAATAGCACTCTTTCGAGTCGCCCGTTTAATAAAGAATGGAGTTGGGGGAATAATATTACCCATATTGTTTTTGCCTCCCCCGTAAAACTTCCTGCAGATTCAAAATATAAGTTTAGCGAGCTAAATAATTTGAAAGACATTAAGGGACTGGACTTAGTTGACACCAGTGAAGTCACTGACATGAGTGGCTTGTTTGATATGGATCAGGCTCTGACTGAGCTTGATTTAAGTCACTTTCAAACTGATAAAGTAACTGATATGAGTAGAATGTTTGAGTCTACAGGACTATCAACGCTAGATTTGAGCAGTTTTAATACTAGCAATGTCACTAACATGAATTATATGTTTAGTAATTGCACTGCTGAAAACATTAACTTGACCAGTTTTAATACTAGTAATGTCACTAAAATGGATTATATGTTTAATGGTTGCACTGCCAAAAGCATTAACTTGAGTAGTTTTAACACCAGTCGCGTTACTGAAATGAGTAATATGTTTAGTCTAACCAAACTTCAAAATCTTAATTTTGCTGACCTTGATACAAGCAATGTGACTGATATGTCAGGAATGTTTGAGCGGGCTGATATTTCTAATTTAGATTTTGCCAAACTCAATACTAGTAAAGTTACAGACATGGAATACATGTTCTCAGGAACAACCGGGGTAAAGACCCTGGATCTTAGTTCATTAGATACCAGTAATGTTATTAAGATGTCAAATATGTTTGCTTCAAGCAAAATAACAAAATTAGTTTTAGACAATTGGGACACCAATAAGGTAACAGATATGTCGTATATGTTTGCTGACTGTCCTAATTTAACGGATGTTGACTTGAGCAAATTGCATACGGCGAATGTCACAAACATGTCATACATGTTCGAAGGTTTTTCACAGATAGAGCAATTAAATCTAGCTAAGCTTGATACTCATAATGTTAAAAACATGAGAGGAATGTTTGCGAAAAATCCTAATCTAAAGAGTATAAATTTGAATCATTTAGATACGTCAAATGCAACCAATATGCGGGAAATGTTTGCGAAAAATCCTAATTTAAAAAGTATAAATTTAAATCATTTAGATACATCAAATGTAACCAATATGCGGGAAATGTTTGCGGAAGATCCTAGTATAGAAAGTCTAGATTTAAGTCATTTAAATACTGCCAAAGTTACCACCATGTGGGGGATGTTTACTGGAGATTATTCTTTAACCAATTTGAACTTGGATGGCTGGAACACTGAGAATGTTAAAGACATGACTTATATGTTTGCTGATAATAAGAGTTTGGTTAGCATAGATCTTTCACATTTCAGAATGACTAATGTTACTAGTACGACTGGGATGTTTAATGATTGTACTAATCTGATGTATGTGAATTTAAGTGGCTGGCATTTACCGAAATTAAAATCTTCAACTATAATGTTTGAAAACGATAAAAAATTAGTTGGAGTTGATTTAAGCAATTTTAACATTCATAACAGTCAAATTTTGCTTAATGCCGGTAATCCCAAAGGCTTTGTTGTCAAGCTTGGGCATTACCGCTTACGTAAGAGTTCGGGAGTAGGCCAAGGCTTTAAGCATATCCAAGCAGTGGGTAAAGGGACAATTAGGAAGCCTAAAGGCAAAAAATATACGGAAAAACAATTGCTAAAACTGTATAACCATTCGGCTAAAAAGAGTCCTAAAGAAACTTATGTTATGTATAATGGCAAAAGACCACAGCTGCCTAAAGGGTTCAAGCTTAAATAGATAAGACAAAAAGGCTAATTCGTTTTTAAATACGAATTAGCCTTTTTGCTTTATTAGTGAGGGCACTGAAGATTATTTTAATTTGCCTTTATTAATAAGTTCAGCGTCACGAATTGCCAGTTTCTTGTTATGTGCTTCATGGCCTTTATCAGATAGATTAGAATTAAATTTATACCCTCGTTTCTTCAAAGCTTTAATATCGCTTTTAATTAATGATGTATCAACCTGTGGATGTTTCTTGTAATAGTGATAATCGTATAAATAATCACCATATTCTACAACATCACTCCATCCAACATGCTGTTTAGGTGCTTTTGCTTTCTTTGGCTTTTGTACAGGTTGTGGCTTTAAATCGCCTGATGGTTTAGTAGTAGGAACATTTTCCAATTTAATCTGTCTGCTTAACCATTTAATTTCTGCATTAAGATATTTCTTGAAAGTCTTGGCATACTTAGACTTATAATTTTTAAAATGCTTCAAGATCTTCTTGTAAAGGGCTAATTTTTTAGTCTTATTCGTTAGCTTCTGCCCCTTCTTGACGTTCTTATTGAAATAATTATTTGCTTTTTGGTGGCGTTTTGACCAAGTTTTCTTAGTTTTGTGGATATTGGTCTTTGGTTCGGGATCATTATCTTGGATAGGTTGCGAAATTGGTTCAGCTACAGGGCAAGATATTTCTGATATTAATACGTGGGTATCTTGGATAGGTTGCGAAATTGGTTCAGCTACAGGAGTTTCAGTTTTATCTGTTGCACTTGTGTCTGGATTATTTGTATTAGTGTTGGTATTAGTATTTGTATTTGTTTCGTTAGTTGCAGCCACATCTGCTAAAACAGCTGAAGTTTGACTAATAATTGGCGCTAAAACGGTAATACCCGCAACAGCTGCAACAATAATATTTTTATGTAATTTCACTTTGATTTACTCCTTTAAATTTGATTTCAATATCCTTTATCGCTAGGCTTGTCACAACTTTTTATCAGTTGATAGCTGTTTTTTAATAATTAGTAGCTAATGAACCAGCATTAAACTGATAGTCTCATTTTTGCCATGCTCTACATATTGTCTATTATATTTGCTTGGACTATTTTAGTAAAACTAATATTGCTCTGACCAGTAGCCATTTAATCACCGGGAGGGGTAGACATAGTTGTCAGCTGTTTTTTAGCGGTTTTAACGTACCAGACAGTTTCATCTACTTGCGTGACAGTAGCCTTATCAGACCTTAACATAGCAGAAGCGGTTCTTAAGGCGCAATCATAATTAGACATGAGATTATCATAAGCGCTATTTTGTGCTATATCTTTTCCCTCGTTAAAAAGTGTGAGCAGTTCCTGCTTGTCAGCTCCTGTCGCAATCTTTTGCCCATTTTCAGTCTGCTCAATCGTATTCAGTGCTTTTAGCTTTAACCCGCTGACGTATTTCACATCGTTCACCTTAATAAAGTTATTGCCATAGATTAGTGCTTGCTTTTTTGCAGGGTAAGTTGGTTCTGAATTTGGCACCGAGTTTGGTTGGTTGGCATCAATCACACTAGCGTCACTGTAATTTAAACAATGATAAAACAGTTCCGCCTTATTTTCCTCAGGTACCCAGAGATACATTAAACCATCAACTGTTAGATTACTGTATTGCGGCTTTATAATACGTTTACCAATTGTCTTGCCAGATGTGTCATAAAGTTCAACGCTGTTGTCTGTCACTGGCGTAACGTAAGTATAAACTAAGTCGCGATAGTCAATGATAGGCAAATTCTTTTTCAATTTAACATCGTCTTCATCAACATATTCATCCGGATAGTCGTGCAGTCTATAAAGATAACCCTCAAAGCCATCATTTTGGTAAGGAATAACAGTTAAATCAAGTTTAATCTTCTGTCCTTTTTTCAGTTTACGTTTAACGGCAGAATAATTTACCGTTATGCTGGCGGTGTTCTTAAGAACAGTTGCTGACGAAACGCCGTTGTAGCGAGCAATATGACCGTTAATATAGCCGACGTTGGCTGCTTTAATGTAACTATTATGTCCTAAAGAGTAAAAATATTTTCCTTTTATTTTGTGGGCAGGTACGTATTTGGCTTGGAAGTACCTTGCGACATCATTAAGGTAGTAAAAATATTTGGGTGCTTTAGTAGCAGTCTTAGCTTTTCCTTGGTACTTAACAACTGTATTAGTTCTTAGTTTCTTTCCCGTTGTTTTGCCAGTCTTGGCGTAAATCAGTGCATCGTGCTTGATAGTCAATTTACCTTGTGTGATATTGCGCCCGTTGACTTTTAAAACATTAGCATTATTAATGTAATAGTTATGCCCTAAGTGGTAAAATTTTTGTCCGTTAATTTTTTTAGTGCCGTAGTAGGGATAACTGGTTCTACTGTCATCATCATAAACTATCATTTCTGTAATCAAATAGCCTTTGGGATCAGCGCTAAAGCCGTTAGGAATGTTATAGCTATGTGTACCCCGATTTTGCTTCAATTTTATTTTATGGCCTGACGGGTTGTAAACATAATCGCTCTCAAGCAGCGTGACTTTTCCTTTGGCTTTCTGAGCTGCTTCTACTGTTTGGGGGTTAGCGGTATATGGCAAAAACAGACTGGTGGTTAGAGTCAGGGCTGTTAAGCCAATGCCAACTTTCTTGAAAAAATTCATATTATGACCTCACAAAAAATCGCTTAAGTTAATATTATTGTACCCTAAACTGATATTTAAAATTGTTTTATTATATAAATTACCTAAACTTTTGCGTGGCTTTCAATATTTTGCAAGGGTAAAAATGGTTTTTTAAAAACAGTTTAAACAGTTTAAGGAGTAAAACAGCATATAATTAGGTTAAAAAATTAAGTCTTAGTTTGATATGAGGTAAACATAATAATATGAAATTTATGGTAAGAGGGCAGCATGAATCAAGATTGGAAAATAGATAAAATTGACACTAGTAAAGTTGCCGAAGCTTTTGCAAAAGAGCTTAAAGAAGGGCAACCTAAAACTTATTTTCTTAATGGAACTTGGGGAAGCGGAAAAACTGAATACTTAAAAGAAGTTGAGAATGTAAGTAATAATTATTTCAAATTTGTTTATTTGAAATTATGGAAACCTAAAAATAAAGCTTCACTTGCTCAAAATATATTCGAAGCTATTCATCCAAAGTTCTATTGGCTAAAGATAATTCTATATATTGCACTGTTCGTTATAATAGTTTTGGTTGGTACATACTTATCAACAATTACTATTATTCAAAGGCAACTTAGTAATCATGAAAAAAGTTGGTTAGTAGTTGTTGCGTGCTTAATCACAACTTTAATTACATATTATCAAAATAATTTTTTTGATATGGATAGGTTATTGTTGTGGCGAGACAAAAGAAATCTGCAACGTAAAAAGCACCCCAGGATTTTGATAGTTGATGATTTTGATAGACTGCATAAGGATGTACAAGATGAGCTTTACTTGTTTTTCAATCAACTTAACGGAAAGACAAGAATCATTTTTGTAGGTGATTTTGATAAAATAAGTAAAAATAAAGATAACTATTTAAGTAAGATAATCGATCGTCAAATCGGATTACCAGTGCAATTACAATCGGATAATATTACAAAATTAATTAATACGAAACTTAGAAATAATCTAGAAAACTATAAAAATCCTGACAAAAAGACTTATCTTTATAAATATACTAGGGATTTTGAATTTAATGATATAGCCGAAATTTTTATTAATGAAAGAAAAAATGCCAGAGATGCTAATAAATATTTGAATTATGTACAGAATCAATTAATAGGCAGGAATAAACTTGATAAGGTTTACTTAACGCAAGAATTGCTTATTATTTATTTGTATTTGTTTCACCGAAATTATTATAATGATTTGTTAAATAATCATTCAGTTGTGCAAGAAGGAAAAAATAAAACAGAAATTGAAAATTTAATTAATAAAATTTTATTCACAAATAACTCGTTACGAATAAGTTTTAAAAAGAACCCTACTTCTTATTTTATTGATGACCTAGCAACAAATCATAGTACAGCAGAATTAATTGAAACTTCAGAGAATAAAGAGAAACTAAAATCTATATTTTATATAAAAAATAAGAAAGATTATCTAGAATTTTATTATTTTATTACTAATGATGTAGCAAAAAATGATTATTCATTCATGGTAGGAGTAGCTATTGAAGTAGTGGGGTCTTCAGAATATGAGATGCCAAATGACTTAATCAGATTTGTATTACAAAAATATGCTAGTCAGCTTTATGATGAGAGAAAAACAAAGATAAACAGCCAATTGTCAGAGCAAGAAAAATTAAAATATAAAGCAAGTGCTGATGAATATGTTATTTCAAAATTTGAAAAGATTTTTAATAAGGTTCAAAAAGAAACAGATCATGTAATTACTAATGGTAAAAAACTTCATATCTATAGAGAATTGATAGATTTATTTAATTTAAAGCAGTTTTCATATGATGATTATGCGCAAAAATATTTTAAACAAACAATAATAAGTTCGGAAGAAGAGAAAGATTTTGGAAGAAAACCGTATGATGCAGAAACATTGCTTTATGTACTAAACTTTAATTATGATCAAATAAAATATAATAAGTTTTACACAAACATCTCACCAACGATTGAATCTCAAGTAAAAATTATTGAAAATTTATGTGATACTGAATATATATACTTTTGGAACATTTACTTGATGTACCCACGCGAATTTCTTCCTGTGAAACTGTCAAATTTTTTGTGTAAATAGATTTTTCTCGTAGATTGATTTTTTAATCTTTTATTTAATCAAAGTAGGA
>NZ_BPPB01000010.1 GCF_019972835.1 Lactobacillus laiwuensis
TCCTACTTTGATTAAATAAAAGATTAAAAAATCAATCTACGAGAAAAATCTATTTACACAAAAAATTTGACAGTTTCCTATATGCGATATGATTATATTAAAGAACTAATTAGTTTATTTGAGAGGTAAAATATGCAGTATAAAAAACCTTTTTATAAAAAGATTTGGCTTTATTTGGTAGTAGTTTTTATAACTTTTTTCACTACTTTTGTTTTTGGCAACACAAGTATACAAGATTCTCAACAAACTGTTATTGCAAAATCGACAAAAGTAGTAAAAAATAATGCGAAAAAACTAGTTACTAAAAAAGTAACTGTTAAAAGAAGAAGAGCTACTCGCAAAAGGAAGGTAGCTGCAAAAAGAAAGCAAAAAAAGCGTAAAAGTGTCGCCAGACGTAATGTACGTAAAGTCTATATAGCTCCTAATTCAGGGAAAAGATATCATTTTAATCCGAGTTGCCGTGGGCTTCGAAGAGCGCATGGCAATATAACCAAAATATCATTAAAAAGGGCTATTAGCCAAGGTTACACCTTATGCAAATGGGAAGATTAAGGAGAAGAAAAAGTAATGATTAAAATCGGTTTCAGAAAGCCTAGTTTGAGAAAGTCTATCTCTGCCAGAACAAAGGGAAGAGCAACAAGGGCTATCAAAAGAGCTATTATTCCCAACTATGGTAAACGTGGCATGGGTTGGGCTCATCCAAAAAGAAAGATATATAATACAATTTACCATAAGACTACCTTTGATACTCGTAAATTATTTATTCATAACAGTTCTAGAAAAAATAAATAAGTATTTGGAGAGCCAATTAATACCCAAAAAGTTAAAAACAGTTTCTCTGAAGTGAATAAAAAGGGCTAGTAAAAATTTTTTCTACACATTAGCTAAGATTGTTATACACAAAAAGACTGATAAATCAGCGTTTCACAAACGAAATTTATCAGTCTTTTTTTAATATTAAAGTTTCTAAATCCACTATTGCCACTATGCTTGCAAAATTTATCGTTGCATCATGTTTACCATTGCTTTTCAGTATAAGATGTTGTCTCTTCTATTGCAGTGAATAATCATGAAATAGTGACAGCAAAGTTAACGTGAGAATTGTAAGTTAATTAGTTTAGCTTTACTATGAATGCAGACCATAATATTTGAGCATTTTAATAATTTCCTGATCAACCTGAGTCGTGGTTTCTCTCACCGGTTTACGTGCTGGGCCTGCATTTGCAACATTAGCTAATTCTACGGATCGCTTTAAAACTGCAGGTACTGTCCCTAATTTTAGAACTGAGCGTAAAACATCTATGCTTTTTTGTAACTTTGCTGCTTTTTGCTCATTGCCATCTTTTAAGGCATGGTCAAGGTTAACTAAAACATTCGGAATTAAATTGCTTGTTCCAGCAATAGCAGCTTTTACACCCATTTTATAAGCGACAGAAATCTTTGAGTCTGAACCAATTAGTACTTGAAACTTATTGTCAGTAGCAACTTCTTGATATTTACGAATTAAATCCACATCGCCACTACTGTCTTTAATCCCAACAATGTTTTCAATTTTAGCAAGTTTACGTACTACATTAACCGGAATATTATAACCGGTATTTTTAGGAATATTGTACATAATTACTGGTAGATCAACACTTGCTGCTACATCACGATAAAAGTCAAATAGTTCATCATCTTGCGGTTTAATAAAATACGGATTTATTATTGATAAGGCATCAGCTCCTGCAGTCTCCATCTCTTGGGATAAAGCAATCGTTTCACTTGTTGAACAAGCCCCAGCTCCTGCAAAAACTGGCACACGATGATCGACATATTGAACCACGGCCTTCACAAAAGCAATTTTTTCAGCGTGAGTTAGAACGTGAAATTCACCATTACTCCCAAGAGCAAAAATACCACTTACACCAGCACTAATTAATTTGTTAATTAACACTTGAGCTGCCTGGTAATTAATTGACTGTTCTTTATCACGATTAAATGGCGTTACAATCGGAGTAATAATACCATTGAACATTTTGCCATCTCCTTCATAGATGTTTTTATTTAATAACTCCTTCTTTAACGAGTCTCTTGCCTAATGCTCCTCCCGGATGGAATTTGCCAAAATCTTTTTCAGAAAATCCCTTAGCTTTGGAGACTGTCAATGCAATTGCATCTCCAACAACTAACGCAGAAGTTGAACTATTAGTAGGAGCCAAGTTGTGTTGGTCTGCTTCCCCATCTACATGGACCAATAATAAGTAATCACAGTCTTTGGCCAAAGTTGAGCCCTGATTACCAGTTAATGCGACTACTTCTGCACCCAATCGTTGAATTGGTGCAACTACTTGAACAGCTTCCTTAGTCTCTCCCGAATTTGATATATCAATAACTAAGTCAGAAGCGGTAATCATTCCCAGATCACCATGCATGGCTTCTGTAGCATGCACAAAAAATGAAGGCGTACCAGTACTGGCAAATGTGGCAGCTAGCTTTTTACCTATATGACCTGACTTACCTACCCCTGTAAAAATTAATCTGCCGTTTCCTTTTAAAGAAATAATTTTATTAACTACTTTTTCATAATTTTGATTATTAAGAGGTAAATCTTTTTCTACCTGTTCAATTGCCGCAATTTCTTTTTCAATGACATCTTGTATATTTGAAATAATATCCATATTATTGCTACCTCTTCTCTGACCGAAAATCAGCTAAAGTTTTAGTTAACTGAACAGCATTATTAGTTATTTTTTCAGAATCACCAGTTAGAGCTGAGCCAAAGCAGACACAATCGGCACCAGCAGCGAGAAAGTCACGGTAATTTTTTACAGAAGCACCGCCAGAAATCAAAATTGGCATGTAAGGAATAGGCGTACTAATTGTTTTAATTTCTTTTACTCCACCCATACTGGATCCAGGAAATACTTTAATAAAGGAAGCGCCATTCTTTAAGGCAGTAGTAATTTCCGTAACGCTATTGCAACCAGGTGCATAAGGCACTTGATACAAATTGCAAATTTGTGCTACTTCCAAATCAAAAGCAGGAGAAAGTATCAATTCAGCACCGCCTAGTATAGCTAATCTAGCAGTGGTAGTATCTAAAACAGTCCCAGCACATATTACCATTTCAGGTATTTCTTTTTTAACCAGCTTCATAGCCTCTAAAGCTGTGGGAACAGTAAAACTAATTTCAATCGCTTTAACGCCGCCTTTAAAGCAAGCTTTTGCAACACGCAAAGTTTCTGCAGGTGTATCTCGCACCACTGTCATTATGTTTAAATCACTAATTTGTCTTACATAAATATTTTTTTGTAACATTTAATTACTCCTAATGAAACAGTTGCAAAACGCCATGAAGTAGTGAACCGACAATATTGTAATCAATGTTCGGGAAAGTTGAACTATTGATACCCATTTGTTGGAAGACGGGTACTAGAATTAGCGGTAAGAATGCTAACAAAAGACCCACCACGAAAGAACCTGCAATAGCTCCACGCCAGCCGCCTGTTGAGTTGCCAAAAATTGCAGCAGTTCCGCCTGAGAAAAAGCAAATATGGGCTGCTGGAATAATCACAATTGGACTGTGGAATAAAATCATTATTCCGATAGCTACAAGTCCTGCTGTGTAAGAACTGACAAAACCTACCAAGACTGCAGTTGGTGCAAAAGGAAAGACTGTTGGAACGTCTAAAGCTGGACGTGAGCCTGGAATAAACTTGGTTGAAATTGCAACAAAGGCATTCGTAATCTCTTCTAGGAACATTCCAACACCATACATCAAAACGCCCATTCCAGCAGTAAATGTCATAGCCTGAATAAACGGATAAACTAACCAATTGACTGAGCCAGAAAGTTTACCGGTTACTACCGGACCAGCAACCAACGCTGACACATAGAATAAAATCAACATGATAATTGCAAGACCCATCAAGAAGTCTTTGAATATCGAAAGTGATTTGGGCAAGTTAAAGTTTTCTGTAGTTTCATCTTTGTGTTTCTTAAACAGCAGGCCGATCGCACCTGACAATGCGTAGCCAAACATGTTATAGTGACCAATCGCCTGATTATCGTTACCGGTAATTCGACGCATAAATGGCTGACAAAGTTCAGGTAAAGCACTGGCACAGAGACCTAAAATAATCCCTCCAATAATAATGGCCCATAAATTGCTTAGTCCACTAAATTTAAGAACCAGGCCTAAAACACAGGCAAAATACAGACTATGTTGACCTGTAAAGAAGATATTTTTAAATGGTGTAATTCTAGCGAAAACGATATTCATTACAAAGCCCAGAATTAAAATCAGAGCAACAACGAAACCATACTTCGTTTGTGCAGCAGCTGTGGCCGCTTCAGGAGAAGCAATCAAGCCGTGAATATGAAAGGCTGATTGAAATAAAACATTGAAGTTTTGCAAAACCCCAGTTAAAGTACTTGAACCAATACCAAATATTAAAAATCCGATAACAGTTTTTGCTGTACCCTTAGTGACATCTGTCCAATCTTTATCTTTTTGAGCAACCAATCCTATAAATGCCACAAAACCTAGTAGCACAGCAGGTTGACTTAGAAAACTAATAATAAAATTTAACATTTCATTCACCTGTTTTATTCATTCATAAGAGGAGCTAATTTAGCTTCAATTTCATTCTGATCCATCATATTTTTAATACCTACTATGGGAATTTTTTTCTCTTTGGCTCTTAAATCATCAGCAACATCGCTCAAGGCAATGATAAAGTCACCATTAAAGCTGCCTATTCCGTCTATGCTGGTATGACTAACATCAAGGTCCCAATTATTCTTTTTAGCTACATTTCTAACTTGTACCGTTAACATTGTACTGGTACCCATACCTGCCCGACATGTAATTATTGCTTTCTTCATTTTTCTTCTCCTTCAAATTCATTTACATAATTAATTATTTCCTGCACATTGTTTGCATGACTAACTGTTTCAAAAAAGTCATTTTTTGAAAGTAAGTTAACCAACTGTGCCATTTGATCCAGATGCCCATTTGCTTTTGTAGAACTTAAGGTAAAAATATATTTAACTGGATCGTTATCTTTGTTATGAAAAGGGACTGGCTCTTTTAAAACAGTCAATCCTATTCCATCTTTTAATGCCCCGTCTTCTATCTTGGCGTGCGATAAAGCAACATGAGGCATAAATACGATATAAGGGCCCATTTCTTCTGCTATTTTAATGACGCTTTTCAAATAGTTATCTGTCACCAAACTATTTTTAACAAGGGGATGACCTGCTTTTAAAATGGCATCACGCCAATCTTTTGCGCTAACATTCAATTGAATCAATTTCGGGTCTATTAGTGGTGTCACTTAATTTTTCATCTCCTTTCTCTACGGATTCAAAGAGTTTAATAAAAGTAGGTGCATTTTCGGCATGTTCAAATTCTTCTAATAAACTGCTATTAGAAAAAATTTCAGTTAATTGTGTTAGCGCCTTCAATTGAGAATTAGAATTTGGTGCATAAAGGCTAAAAACATATTTTGCTTTGATATCATTGCTAAATTTAACAGGTGGGGTAAAACAAACCAGGCTCATACCAGGCACAGAAAATTTAGTAGGGTTATCTGGCTTTGCGTGAAGCAGCATGACATTATCCATAATTTTCATGTATGGCCCGTACTTCTCTATTTGCATACACATTTTGTGAGTATATTTTTCATCCGCAATATGATCCTTTTCAAGTAGCTTTCCAGTGACTTTTACTGACTCCTGCCAAGAATAAGTGCCATTTTCAAAAGCAATTCTTCTTTCCGGCAAGATTTCACTTAAGCACGGTAAATTGTTTTGCTCTTTTTTAAAAGGAACATTTTTTTGAGAAAAATAACTTTGCAGTGCCGCTGTCAAGCCAGTAAAGTCCTTCACATGGGCATATTCACTGACTATGTCTAAAATTTGCGTTGTTTTAACAGCGGGAGAATTATGAGCAGAAGACGAAGTTTGAGCTTTAGAAGCCAGGTGCTGTCTGATTGTTTGTAAATCATAGTCAGTTAGAATGTGATTGATATTTACAATTGGAGCACCTTTATTTGTTACTGGTAAAGTGGCTATAACCAAATCTGCATGAACTCTGGCTTGTTTTTCATAATCTTGCTTTGTAATAACCTTTATCTTTAACTGATCAGGAAACATTTTTTCCAGTTGAATTTTTAAAAGGCGGGACGTCCCAATTCCACTGCCGCATACCAAAGTAATTTTTTCTTTAGGACTTTGACTTTTTGCATTTTTGAGCAGTTCAATTTCTCCGCCAAAGTAAACTGCGATCAACTCTATTTCATCAGCAGTTAAAGATTTTTTTAGGTACTGCTCAAAGGGTTGAACGGCTTCTTTAGTTAAAAGGTAAATTTCTGGATACTTTTTTCTGACATTTAACAAGCTAGAATTTAAAAACTGAACATTGTATAAAACTCTTCTTTGAGCAGCTACCAAATGTGTCGTCAGTGCATTTTGCAAGCTCTTATTGTTTACCAAATCAATTCCAGAAATTACTGAAAAGCGCTTGATGATTTGTGTCGCAATATTTGACATTTCTTGTGATTCAAAATTTTTGCTAATTTTGCTGATTTGCCTTGAATCAATTATTTTACAGAGAAGCTGACTTTCAGCATTTAAATGTTCTGCAGATATACCCAGATAACTCAGCAAATCACAAATTAAAGGCTCGAACTTACCGCTACCTTTAATTTTTTTATTCCTGTTATTTTTTAAAAAATGTCCATTCCTGTATCTCTTAACTGAAAAACAGATGTACTCTTTAACTTGAAAAACTGACTCATCCGTTAATAAGCAACCAATATTTTGTTCAACCGTTAAAAGTACTTGCTCAATTTCTACTTTTTCTTTAGTTTCTAAACTCAAAAATGGAGCAATCTTATCAAATATCATTGTTCCTTGAATATTAGCTAGTTTTTGTAAAGCAAATTTGCGAATTTCCTCCTCTAAACCTGTGATTAAATAGCCATTTTTTTCTAACTCTAACTTCAAATTTCTGCTTTCAGTGTCTTTTTTAACTTTCGCTAGGTCACTCTGAGTGGTTCTTCTCGTTACTCCGTTTAGAGAGTTTAAATATTCAATAGTAACCCTATTATTTCTGCAAAGAAGAGCAAATTCAATTGCTATTACTCTAACCGATTGAGGCAGCTTAACTTTTCCCTGCTGCAAATCATGTTTAAGATCCTTCTCAATCTCAGAAATTTCGTATGGTTGAACAAAATAACCATGATTTCTAACTGTCATAATCTTATTTAAGTCATGCAGCTCAAGCCATTCGTTTAACCCGTTAATAGCTGAATAGGCAGTTCTTTTAGTTATTTGAAGTTTATTAGTTATTTGGCTAATACTTAATAAAGAGTTCGAATTTGTTAACATTTTTAGTAACAAGTATTCGTGATACAACAAGATATATTTCACCTGCTTTCTAACTCTCAAATAAATAATAAAGGGAGTGCAATGAAACTTGTTGCACATTTAAAACTGAAAAATGATACACTTTCATATGCATATTTAGATGTTGTCTACCTAGTCCAATTTGTATAAAAAAAACATAATTCAGATTACAAATCAGAATTATGTTTTTAAAAATAATATTCCATTCAATTCTTACGATTTAGCAAAAATTTTAAAGCTTCTTGCCATTTGTTTTAATAACAGTTTTAAACCAATCAAATGAATCCTTTTTATAACGTTTCAGCGTACCCTTGCCTCTATCGTCTAAATCAACATAGATTAATCCATAGCGTTTGGACATTTGGCCTGTTGTAAATGAAATACAATCAATACATCCCCAAACCAAGTACCCAATTACAGGGACTCCATCAATTTCAATTGCTTTTTTCATTTCAATAATATGATCTTTTAAATAATTTATACGGTATGGATCATGTATTTTATAATCTGACGTTAGTTTATCTTCGGCACCTAAACCATTTTCAACTAAAAACAATGGTAATTGATATCGGTCATAAACTTGATTTAGCCATATTCGCAGCCCAATCGGATCAACAGTCCAGCCCCACTTGTTTTTCTGTAAATACGGATTGACAACTGTATCTTCACTGGCAGCATTGCCAGAACCAATTCTCTTTCTATTCGGGTCTGCACTCACAGTACTTGATAAATAATAACTGAAACCTATGTAATCAACACATCCATGTTTTAAATCGCCTAAATCCTTATCAGTGATTTCAATGTGATAACCCTTTTCCTGCCATTCTTTTAAAATAAAATTAGGATATCTGCCCCGTACCTGTACATCAGAGAAAAACATTTGATATTGGTTTAACTTTTGCGCTTTCAGAATATCTTCTGGGTTGGGAGTGTTGGGATAATAGGGTGAAGCAGCCACCATGCAGCCTACCTTAAGATTGGCATTTAAAGAATGAGCATATTTCACAATCTGACTTCCCGCAACAAACTCATTATGAACGGCTTGGAACATGATTTCACGCTTATTATCATTTGCATTAAAAATTAAGCCGGAATTAGTGTATGGGAAAAGAGGATTTTCTACTAAATATTGATTATTTATTTCATTAAACGTCAGCCAATAATTTGTGTATTGCATAAAATTGTCTAAACAAACTTTAGCAAATTTCACAAAATATGCGATGCACTTGCGATTACGCCACCCGCCAAATTTTTCTACCAGATAATAAGGCATTTCAAAGTGTGACAATGTTATGATGGGCTTAATGTTATATTGCTTCATCGTCTCAAATAAGTTATGGTAAAATTTTAATCCTTGTTCATTAGGCTCATTTTCGTCGCCATGTGGAAAGATTCTTGACCAATTAATGCTGACACGCAGGCACTTAAAGCCCATTTTTGCCATTAATTTAATATCACTTTCATAGTTATGATAGAAATCTATGGCCTTATGATTAGGATAATACTCGTTCTCATTAACAGACGTTGTAATTTTCCGCTTAGTTGTTGCAGTTCCTGCAGTTAGTAAATCTGAAATATCCAATCCTTTTCCGTCTTCTAGATATGCGCCCTCGACCTGGTTAGCAGATAGAGCTCCGCCCCATAAAAAATTATTTTCCATTTGCAGTTTATCTCCTACTGTACAAACATAATTTGATCCTGAGTATGAATACTATCATCTTCCTTAACGCTAACATCAATTTGGTATTTTTCAGGATTTGTAATAATAATTGGTGATTCGAGCGTATAACCAGCTTTTTTTATCTTTTCCATATCTGCTTCTAAAATTTCCTGTCCCTGTTCGACTCTATCGCCATTTTTTACTAAAGCGTTAAAATATTTACCATTTAAATTAACAGTATCAAGTCCAATATGAATAAGAAGCTCAACGCCTGTATCACTGCGTAAGCCAATAGCATGCTTAGTAGGCATTACAGTAATTACTTGACCATTAAAAGGTGCTGTTACTTTATTAGAATTAGGAATAACAGCTATTCCCTTGCCTATACTCTCATTTGCAAAAACTTCATCGTGAACATCAGCAAGATTAAGCACTTTACCCGAAAATGGAGAAGTGATTACTAAAGCCTGATGATCATTTTTTTCTACTGTTTGATCTTTATTTACTGCTTGAGTGAGGTCAGCTGCCATTCCATCTGAATCCGTATTTTGGTCTTTAAATCCCCAAAAGAAGGTCAAAAGAACACCCAATACAAGTGAAATACCTGAACCTAAAACCATAAAACCAATTGGTTTATATGACAACATAAATATAGAAAAGATATTATGAAAGACATAGGAGGTCATCATAACATGAAATAATGCACTGACCGCTCCACCAACGCCACCAGCGATGGCAGTAATTATCATTAAACGCTTTGACTGCATAATCAAACCATATAAAATTGGTTCAGTGACACCAGCAAAAATTCCTGTAATAGCCGTCGAACCTGAGACGCCACGCAGTTTCGTGTTTTTTTGCTTATAAACACTATAAAGAAAAGTACCCAAAGCTATTCCTATTTGTCCCCAGACAGCACAAACATTAACTCCTTCTACTACATCTCCACCAACGGCTTTTAAATTTTGCAGAGTAATTGGCGTAAAACCCCAATGTAGTCCTAAAACAGTTAAGAATGGATAAGAAGCGCCTAATACTAATCCGGCTATTAACCTACTTTTACCAAATAACCACATAATTGCTGCTGAAATCCAGTTACCTACATTGGTCCCAAATGGCCCAAACACTAAAACAGTTGCCGGAACCAATAAGAGCAAACAAATCATTGGGTTTAAAAATAATTGTAATTGTTGTGGGATGTATTTTTTCAGCAATTTATTAAGTAAAGCATAGACAGCAATAATTACAAAGATTGGAAAAACTGTCATTGAATAATCAATCGGATCTAAGTCTAATCCAAATAAATGCAGTCCATGTTTTCCTATTAGTCCTGTAAAATTAGGCTCGAGTAACGCTGCACCTAACGCACCTCCTACGAATGGGTCAGCCTTAAATTGCTTAGATAGTGTAATACCTAAAAATACCGGTAAAAAATAAAAAATAGAATTACCTGCAGCTGAACAAACTAAATATAGTGTACTAGTAGGTGATAGCCAGTGAACTGTTGTTAACACTGTTAATAAAGCTTTGACCATTCCTGCCCCTGCCATAATGGATATTAAAGGCAAAAATGCACCGGAAATAACTTTTGTTAGTGAAAACTTTTCATCCTGCTTACCTTCTGCTTCAGAATTATTTTTTCCACCCATCAGCTTTTTGATAACATCATAAAACTCAGTTACATTGGGACCAATTACAACCTGGCATTGCCCACCACTCAAAACGACGCTTAAAACACTCGGTAATTTATTTAACTCATCTTTATTAATTTTACTGTTATCTTTCAATACAAAACGAAGTCTTGTAGCACAATGAACCAAACTATTAACATTTTCCAAGCCACCAACATATTTCAAGATCGTTTTTGCTTCTTTATCTATTTTTTTCATTTTTACTCCATATTATTTTTTATTATCAACAAGTGTTAATTGGTTAAGATGTAAGGTTAGATAAAGCATTTCATCCTCCCCGATCTGCCAGTGATATTTATTATGCAAAAAAGCTTTAATTTTTTCTGCACACTGAAAATCACTGGCATATTTAGCCTCTATAACCTTTAAAATTGAATTTTTTGAATTGGACGTTTCATGATTTAGTTCACGCAAAATAAAATATCTTAAGTGATTGATAAAGCGCTTATAACTATATGAATCTTCTTTCAAGTCCTTCTGGTAATAATCAGAAACAATCGCCAAAACCTGATCAATAATTTTAGTACTGGAAATAGTTGTATCCATGTCATTAATCGAAAAATTGACATTAATCAAATGCAAAGCTATATAAGTTGCCTCTGAGTGTGGAATCTCAAGCTTTGTCTGTTCGCGTAAAAATTCAACAGCATTTTCAGAAAATTTAAAAATTTCAGGATAAATAACTTTAACATCCCATTCTAATGGAGCTTTAAAGTTCAAATTTTGCTTAACCCTTTTTAGCATAAAACTAATATGATCAGAAAGAGTCAATAGTAGCATGTCATTAAACTTAAGATTTAGCTCTTGTTCACCTTTTTGAATAATTTGACGTGCATATTCAATACTGGCATCGTCAATCCTTTTTATTAATTCTTGAAAGGCCTTAACGGAATCATGGTCAAATATAACGTAATTCTTTTCTATTTGAGCTTTTTCAAGGTCGATAACGCAGCCAATTTTTTTGCCATAGCCAATTGCTTTACCTAAAATTATTCGTTCATTTTTTGACTGATCTTCAACTAAAATAGCGTTATTGTTCAAGTTATTCTTCAAAATCCACAATTTTTCCACCTCTTTTCCAAAAAACGTTATAAAAAAAGCGTTACCCACAGCTCATCAAAAAAACTGTAAGTAACGCCTTGTAAAAAGTAACGTCCTTAATGGATATAAGTATATCATTTCTTGTAAACTCTTTCAAATAAAAATCAGACAAATTTTTATTGAGTTCGTATGTTTGCTTGATTTTTGTGCCAGTAAAGTTTGGCTTCATTTGCTCAGAATAAATAAAAGTGTAGCCAGCAAAAACTAAATTCTTCCATCAAATTTTTTACATCTCTTATATTTTCTATTAATTAGTACAAATACTTGCGTCTTTTTTACATTTACCTTCTATTTTTTATTTCCTACCATTACAGATGGAAAGCGCTTTATAAAATGGAGGTATTTAATATGATTAATAATTCAAATTTATGTCTTAATCGTAAATCAGCGCCCGGTTTACCACTTGCTGATTTTATTAAATTAGCAAGTGAATTAGGAATCAAACATGTAGAATTAAGAAATGATCTAGGTAAAGAACCTGATAATAAAAATATCTTAGATGGAATGAGTATTTCAGATTTTAATGATCTATTACAAAAATACGACGTTCAAGTTGAAGATATCAACTCGCTCGGTAATACGGATTTATTGAGCCAGAAAGACAATAATTTAAATGATCTCAATGAGATGATTACTATAGCTCAGGGAATCGGCGCCCAAAAAATTCTTTTCTGTCCGGTAATGGACAAGTTCGATGATAGAAGTGACAGCGAAAAATTTAATGAAGGTGTTGAAACCATTAAAGAGTTTGCAAAAAGGCTTCAAGATAAAGGTATGTCTGGTTTATTTGAAACACTGGGTTTCCCTGAAAGTTCAATCAGAACACCATTTAGAGCTATTGATATCATCGAAGAAGCTAGTGCAACCAATTTTAAAGTAGTAGCTGATCTATTTCACTGGTTCATGGGCGGTGTCACTCGTAATGATTTAGATAATAAGCTTGATGTTAATAAAGTTGGTCTCATTCATATGAGTACAATCGAGGTCCAGATGCCAAAATCTAAATTGACAGATCAAAATCGCATGCTTTTAAGTGATCCTAATCAGGATCATATCAATGCTTTTGACACTATTAAATGGTTTTCAAACAGCAAATTCGACGGTCTATTTTCATTTGAGCCATTCTCAGATGAACTTCGCCAGTGGGATTATGAAACTGCCAAGGAAAATCTTACCAAGAGCATTAACCTGATTAAAAATATTTAGGAGGATTTATTATGTTGGAATTAAATGACTTTTGTATTAATCGTTGCTGTGCAGGTGGCTTATCTCTGCCCGACTTTGTAAAATTAGCTAATGATGTCGGAGTTCATAATATCGAATTAAGAACAGACATACATCACGGGAGCAATTTTTTGGATGACTTAAGCATTGCAGAGTTTAATAATTTGCAGCGCAATTATGATGTTCATGTAGCTAATATTTCCGCCGAATTTAACCTTGATGATCGTAGTGACTGGAATACCAAATTAAAGGGAGTTACTGCATTAGCTGAAATTGCACAAAAAATTGGTGCTGATCATATTTTGTTTACTCCTATCAGAAATGCGGATGATATTCGTACTGATGAACAAAAATTTGACGATCTAGTTCACAATATTCGGATTTATTCAGATGTTCTTGGAGCAGTAGGAGTTAATGGCTTGGTAGAACCTTTAGGATTTGGTGACTCATCATTGCGTTTCCCGTGGGTTGCACAAAAGGTTTTACAAGAAGCGGATGCTAAAAACTTTAAGTTAATTGCAGATACCTTCCATTATTATAAAGCCGAGGTTACTAAAGATGATTTTTACGAAAAGGTCGATGTCAGCCGTGTTGGCTTAATTCATTTAAGTTCTATTACTTCTGCAAAATCTCCAGAAGAAGCTGATGATGCCGATCGTTACTTTATCTCTGCTAATGAAGAAGACGTGATGAAATCTATTGAACAAGCAAATTGGTTTAAGGAGAGCAACTATTTCGGTCTTTATTCATTTGAGCCTTGTGCACCTGAAATTAATAATTGGAGTTATGATAAATGCAAACAACAAATTGCAGACAGTATTGAAAAAATAATTGCCGGTTAGAAAACCAGATCTAAAATCGCTTAAATCCTAAAAACTGTTGAAAGATTCGCTTAAGAAGCTGTCAACAGTTTTTTTATCCTAAAGACATATTAGATTTTAAAATCACTATTCCAAATAGGTCTAGGTATCCAGACTTTTTATAATATACGTAATCACTGGTTATACTTTCATTACTTGAAATGGTTCACCAAACTGCTTGCCCCATGCTCTTCTAAAAAGCAAATTAATCAAAAATAAAAATATTGAACATCTATTTTTAAATGTTCAATATTCTTTTTGAAAGTTATTTTTAGATAAACGAATTGAATTTGTTTGAGAGATATATATTAATTTTATTACTGGGCATTAATTAAATCTATGCTACGAACAATTTCTTTCTTGGCTTTTTCTGCATCCAATTTATACAAGTCTGGAGAAAATGGTTCAAAAGAATATAAGCCATTATAAGTACTTTCTTCAAACATTTTTACGTGATTTAAGGCATTCATAATGTCATTCTTAGTTACCAAGATTCGGTCAGCATCACCTAATTCTTCACGTGGCTTTTGATTAACAACTGAGCTTAAATGAACTAAACCAACCATTTTAGGATCTACTTTAGTCTCAAAGTCTTCTTTAGTAACCTCGGCTAAATAATAGTGGAAATTATCAGCTACTAACTTGAAGTTATCGACTTTGGCAGCTTTAATAATATCTTGTGCAAGCCATGGTGTTCTTAAGGATGAATCCATGAATCCCAAAGGCTCGAGCAAACCACTCATGCCATTTTCTTTTAAGAGTTTAGAATAAGCCTTCATATTATTAATAGCGCCTTGACGACATTCTGCACTCGTTCTCTTGTCATTTGCATCTCTAACTGGACAGAACAGAATATTTTTCACGTGCAAAACTTTGCCAATATCAATCATTTCGTTAAGACTTTTCAGGTTTTCTTCTAAGCTCTCCGCCAGATCCATATTTCCCTGAGCATTAATATCTACTACTTGAATATTTTTTTCATCAAGCAACTGCTTTATTTCTTCAGGTTGATAACCATCTAAAATGGTAGAATTATCGACTTCACCTGTTATATCATTACGCAACTCAATATATTTAATGTTCAGATCAGCCACCATGTTAATAAAATCTTTTAAGTCTAATCCAGGGGCAGATTTTCTATTGATACAAAAGTCATTGTATGTAAGCATCCAGGTATTCCTCCTTTCATTAAATGTGGAGTCCATCTTTAATAGACTTCAAAGTTTTTTCATTTGACCATTCTATGCGATCAGGCCACATAAACACATTATTGGTCACAATTCCATCAAAGTTAATTTCACGAAGCGTAGAATAAAAGGCATCCATATCAACTTCGCCTTCACCAGGATTTAAGTGTTGATGAATAGTTACAGGAGCACCAGGCGGGTTGATAGTATATCTCAATCCATAAGAACCAGCAAAATTAAACGTATCTGCAATTAGGACGTGACTCAGTACATCTTTTGAATCTAAAATTTGCTTTCTGACATCACCTTTACCACCATCAGAATAAAAGGCATGTGCCGAACATAATACTTGGCCAACATTATCAGAGTTGAGTGAGCGAATAAGCTGTGCAGCAGCATAACTGGATTCAATAAAGTCATTTGGGTGGGCTTGAATTTCAAGTCTAATTCCTTCCTTTTCAAAAATAGGAAGCAATTCCTCCATGGATTTATACCACTGACCTTCTGAAGCAACAGAATTATATTTATCCCCAGAAAATTCAGTATTAATGGTATTAACCCCAAGTTCAGAGGCAAGCCAAATTGTCCTCTTCATATTGCGTACAGCTGCTTGTCTTTCTTGTTCGTTAGGTGAGGACCATTGCTGGACAGGAACCAAAGATGAAATTTCAACTCCAGCATCCTTACACCATTTGCGAACATTTGTAATCATAGCGGAATTTGCTTTAGGATATTGATAAAACCAGAAGAAATCAGTTCTAGGAGCTAATTCCAAATATTTGTATCCTAGCTCTGCTACTTTATCAATCGTTTCGTGAAGTGGCGTACTATCGCGAAACATTGAAGCATCATATGCTAATTTCATAAAAATCTCTTTTTCCTTTTTAATTATTAATTCTTGTAAAGATCTGGTCTTTCAGGCAAAACTACTGGTTCTTTGACAAAACCATTGTCACGTGATTTCTCTAAAGCATCGGCAGCTACACATGCCATTAAACCATCCCAAGTTGTTGGAGCTGTCGGGTTAAGGTGATCAGCTAGTACACCATTTACCCAATCTTGGATTTCTGAATCAAAGGCTTGACGGAAACGGAAACTATCATTTTGTGGAATTGCAGTTTGTGCTCTTTCTTGAGTTTTTACTTGAGTGAAAATTGGGCTGGTTAATGCAATAGTTCCTTCTTCACAGACAACTTCACAGTTAATATCGTAACTGTTATGATTATTAACAAATACTTCTAGATCAGCATGGATACCATTCTTAGTATCAAATGTCATCACTTGGGGATCATGCAAACCTTCGTGAGTGTATTTGGTTTGTGCTCCAGGAATAAAGCATGAAACTTTGTCATAGTCACTACCAACTAACCAGTGCATAATGTCACATTCGTGAATAGCAGTTTCAACAATGGCATCATTATCGTAGTAATCAGAAACAGTTGTTTCATTTCTGTGTGTCATGTGCAAAAGTAATGGCTTGCCATAAGTGCCTTCGTCAATAGCTTTCTTAATTTGACGATAACCATTGTCATAACGACGCATGAAGCCTACTTGAACCAATCTTTTACCAATTTTGGTTTCTGCTTCAACAACGCGTTTACAATCATCTGCTGAAGTTGAAAGCGGCTTTTCACTAAAGACATACTTTCCTTCTTCAAGAGCTTTCAAGACAAAGGGTACATGAGTATCGTGTGGACGAGTAACTACCATGATAGCGTCAATATCAGGTGACTCGATTAATTCCTCACCCGTTTCAAAATGCTTGCAGTTATATTTTTGAGCATATTTTTCAGCAAGTTCTTGTTTAATATCAGCAACACCTGCTAGAGTGGCGCCATTAATTCTATTAGCGACACGGTCAATATGGTCTGAGCCTTTATAACCACAGCCAATAATACCAATTCTAAGTGTCATAATATTCCTCCTATATATTTTAGTATTAGTAAGCGCTTTCGCTCACTTGTTACAAATTTCATTATAGAGCTTTCAGTTGGAGCCTCAATGTATATAAATATTCATAAAATGTAAAAAACGGCTAATTATTATTACTTTTTTTTTGCCAAAAAATGATCACAATGCAGTTACCCATTAAAGCCAAAATACCCATAACTATAAAAGAAATAGTCATTGAATATTGTGCACGTAATTGTCCCGCAAAAATGGGAAAGAGTGTCATTCCCAAAGCATAGATAGACTGAAAAACACCTGTTGCTGTCGAAAGTGCCTTCTGTGGCACGTTAGAAATCGCTGCTGCATTAAGAATGGCAAATAATATTCCCGTGCCAACTCCAGGTATAACCTGTAACAAATATATTAAATAGATTTGCCTAGCCAAAGGAATAGCAAAGCAGTAAAGCGCCAGTAAAATATAACTAACTATTAAAATACTTCGGTCACTAAATTTGGCAATATACTTTGAAGACGTTATGCGGGCAAATAAAACAGCCGAACACATATAAATGATCGAGGATAATCCTTCAGCATAAGACGGTGCATTGATTTCTTTAATCACCTGGCTGGTAAAGGACATGGTAGTAGCCATCTGTATTCCTTGTTGAATAAAAGCTAATACGCCACAGATTAGCAAAGTTTTATTTTTAAAGACATTGATTAAGTTGATAAAAGAATTCTTTCCAGAACTATAGCTGAACTGAAAAGTTGGTAACGTTATGGTCATAATGCAGGCTAATATACCGGCTAGTACGCCTAAAATACATAGGCCTTTCATGGCTATTTTTTCATAAAATAAACTTGAAATCACAAAGCCGAGCAGCATTCCTAAATTATTGGCCATTACCAGAATACCCATGTTTTCTACTTTGCTCACATCTGAACGTAGTTTTAAAAAGTAAACCATAAAAGAGAGCCAGGTTGAACTAGCTATTCCTGAAAAGATGTTACCTAATAAAAAACCAATACCGCTAGGAAAAAGTACCCTCATAATTGAAGCCAGGCCAGCTAATAACGTTCCTAACGTAATTAGCAACTTATGGTTTAAATGCCAATCTGCCAGCATTCCCAAAGGAATTCTCAATAGCATTTGCGAGAAGCCATAGGCCCCAACCACAATTCCGATAAAGCTGGAAGCAACATTAATAGCAGCTAGAAATGGTGTTTGGTAAGGTACATAAACATATTGTGCAAACCAAAACAGAATAATAATAATGATAAACTTGATTATCTGATGTTTATTTTTCATATTACTATCCCAGTTTATAAAATTAGTTCTTTTTCAAGCCTGTTCATCTGCTCAGTATCAACTAATTCTGCGAATGCCGGCGCACTAATAATTTTCTTTTTTAGTGAAACAGTAGCGGTATTACTTTCTTCTTGTTTTAAAACTTCTTGCTCACCACTTACTCTCGCATAAATTGCTTCTTCTTTGAAAGTTGCCATGCTATAACCCATTTTAAGCAAATCATTCCAGCTAAAAGTTTTTGCTAAATTAATAGAATTGATTAATAGTGGTATTTTTGAAAATTCTTTTGCTATTTGCTGTAATTCTTTTTCAGATGAAACATTGTCAATATATAACATGTCAGCGCCTGCAATGCAATAAGAACGCAGTTTAGCAATAGTTTCATTAATATCACAAACTGCTCTAGCCGAAGAATGAGCCATAATGATAAAGTCAGGGTCTTTTCGAGCTTCAACTGCAGCATGTATTCTTTTCTCCATTTCGGAAACTGACGCTATTTGTGTCACAGACATTTGACCACAGCTCTTAGGCCAGACACCATCATCAAGGTAAATTCCAGCCGCGTTAATCGCTTCATAGCTACGAGCTGTTCGTGCTATATTTTCCTTTGCACCATGGCCAGTGCCCACATCACATAAAACTGGAATAGAAACATTTTCAATAATTTTGCGGGCCTGATCGAATAATATATAAAAATCAGCAAAACCCATATCAGGTTTACCATATGCGAAATTAGTAGCAGATCCGGTTACATTGATTGCTTTAAAGCCTGCTTTTGCACTTATTTTAGCTGATAAGCCGTCCCCAACTACAGGCATTTTAAGGATTTCCGTTCTGTTATGAACAAGCTTTTTAAACATTAAGCGCATCGTTTTGCCTTTATTCTTCATAATTCTTCTCCTTACTATAAAATTCGTACAACTGTTGTTCTGAGCTTAAAGTATTTGCAATAACAGATTCTACAGGCACTATAAATGTTGGCTTAAATTTTTGGACCTCTTTTAGATCTAAGTCCGTATTGTCCAATTCAATTCCAATTTTTGAGAAAAATTTTTCAGCTTTTAATTGCACCAATTCTTTTCGGGTTAATCTAGCAACAATAATTTGCTTAATCCCCATCTTTAAAAGTAATTCGATTCTGCTTATTAATTCTGCATAACCATATTTTGTTATTCCTTCTAATTTTGGAATAATTTGTAAATCGTAGTCCTTACCCCCTGCTACTGCTGCTTTAACCATATTTATAAAAACCTTTTCCGATATTGTTCCTGCTATTTCAATAGAGGTGGATGGCCACTTTTGATCATTAAGGACTAGGTAACGTGCCCCTGCATTTCCCAATTCCTTTGCGGTAGTCCAGGCACTAAGTTCATTGCCAAAACCGGACTGACCATCTGCAATTAAAGCTGCTCCTGTTTCTATACTAAGCGTATTAAAATATTGCAAATACTCACGCCTGGTAATTAAACCTTCATTATCTTTTCCTAAAGTCATTATGGCTAGTAATCTACCACTGACAAAAAGCGGTTGGTCACTTTCCAAGTTTTTAATTAAGTTAGCAGAGATAGTTACAGGTATTATTCCTTTTAACATTATTTTCTCCAATTATTAAAAAAACTCGCAGAGATTAATTTCTGAATGTATACTGTGCCATCCTGAAAAGTCAACTGCGAGTTCTATAAATTACATTTTGCTAAAACACTATACTTTATTTATTTTTTTCTTTGGCTGAGTCTAAAGCTTGCTTAACAGCTTCTTTCATAGCTCTGCTGGATGAAGATGCACCAGAAATTGCATCAACATCATAAGTATTTTTCTCTACCATGATTTTTGGTAAAGCTTTAACCGCTCTTTTACCGTAGTCTTCACTTTCGCTTTCTTGTAAAACTTCAATGTTTTTAAGGTTTTGATTGTCATCTACTGTAACGCGCACTACTATATCATTACCCATACCGGCAGAACTTACGCCAAGATATTGGTTCTTACCAAGCTCAAAAGTGTATTTTTTCTTTAAATCACTTGCCAAATCAGGATCTTCCTTGGCAGAAGCACCTGTAGCAACATCATTACCATTACCAAACAGATCATCTTTATCGTGCTTAGCCTTAGCCGCATTTTCACCGGCGACTTTACCGAATATCAAGCAGTCAGCCAGGTTTTCTCCGCCTTGATAAATTCTAACAATATTACTACCTAATTCTCCTGCTCCGTATAAATGCGGTATGGCATTGTTAAACGGATCCATGATTTCGGCTTTGCCATTTCTTT
Organism: Lactobacillus laiwuensis; assembly: GCF_019972835.1. Lineage (GTDB taxonomy): Bacteria > Bacillota > Bacilli > Lactobacillales > Lactobacillaceae > Lactobacillus > Lactobacillus laiwuensis. Next base: position 20,586 of record NZ_BPPB01000010.1, read on the forward strand.
TTGGACCACCGTGAGTTTGAGCAACAGATTGGACCATTGGCAAAGCATAAATGGTATCTGATGTATCAAATCTTTCTAAAGTTGCAGCTGCTCTGTGGAAATCTAAGTCATTACCCGATTCTGCATAAGAATTGAAAGTATCAATTGTTGAAGTTAACGTTTCCGGTTTGACATTAATTTTTGCAGCTAATTCAGCAACACTATTTGCGCTAATTAGGAAGTTATTTAGCGCACGCTGATAAGGAACATGATCAATTTGGGCTAGCCTTTCATATTGCTTTTGGTCAAAGACAACGTATGGCTTGATCGGGGCCTGAGGTGTACGCCATTGACCGTGATTGTAAAACCAGCCTTCAATACTGAAAATATCTTCACGACAATATCTTGTACCATCATCACCAACTGCAAAGATGCTGCCAGTGTACATTTCTTTGGCATCAATATCTGCTGGTTGAAAAACACTGCGTTCTCCTTCTTTGACAGGCAAAGTCAGGTCTCCCACAATGCCGGCAGAGTTATAAGTCGTCATATGCCATAATCTGGCACCAGCTTCAAGCGCAAGATCAATACCATCACCAGTATTATAGAGCGTACCAACAGGAGCTAAATGGTGTTCACCAATAAAGTCTTGAATCTTAATTTTACTGTTTGAAAAACCACCAGTTGACAAAACCACACCATTGCGGGCACCTATATTTCTGATCTTGCCTTTTCTTTTAATCTGAACACCAACTACAGTTTTATCAGGAGTTTGAAGAATATGTACTGCTGGTGAATCGTACCAAACATCAATATTATCAATCCTATCTAAAACCCTTTCCCTTAGTACAGTCCATAAAGCAGAATCAAACATACCATTATGAACAGTCATTAGCTCTGAAGCAGAAGAATCAGGAAATTCCGGGTGTGTGGCAGTAGTTTGGTTATCTGCTGTATGAGACAAAGGGTTGTCATCTGGATGCTCACCAAATACAAAAGGTTCAACTTCCAAGTATTTAGAAAAGTAATCTTTCATGTTTGCCAAACCGTTAATGACAGTATCTTCTACGTCTTCATCAATGTGAAAACCTTGTGCAAGGGCTTTATAATAGGTTCTGAATTTTTGTGGGTCAGGTGTATAACCAACATTTTGACCTGAATACCTAGTATTGCCTCCCTCATGGCCTTCAGGTGCTTTGTCAACAAGAAGTACTTTAGCCCCATTATCAGCAGCAAACCTTGCTGCGCTGGCGCCTGCGCCACCGAATCCTAAAACTACTACGTCATAGACTTTATCCCATTTAATGGACTTATCAATAATCATATATATTAAAAACCTCACTATTTTTTATAAAAAGGCAATTTAGGCGAAAACTAACTTAATAAAATCAAATTAAACAAGTGTGCTCTGTTATTAATTAAGTGTACAAGTAATATAAGCATGCCTTTTAATTCATTTAAATTTATCTTTAATCTAACTCTAGTTATTTTGGTATGGTGCAAATAACTCATCTTCCATATATTTATGAGCTTTTAACGCCATTTCAAATGGATTATGCTTCTTAGGGTCTTGCTCAGCCTCAACCATAATCCAACCAGTATACTTATGGTCTGCTAAAGTTTTAAATACCGGCCTAAAGTCAATGCTGCCATCACCAGGAATGGTAAACATGTCATTCATGAAAGAATCTTGGAAGGACAAACCTTTCTTTCTTGAATCATCTTCTTTATTTTTACGGACATCTTTAAAGTGAACATGAACAACGCGATCGACAAATTCATTAAGCATAGGCATGACATCACCTTCTGAAACATAGGCATGACCAGTGTCAAAAACAAGTCCAACTTTGTCAGGATCGGTGTTATCCATTAGTCTCTTCGTTTCAGCCAAAGTTTGGATACCAGTACCTAAATGGTGGTGGTATGCAACTTTAACATCATACTTTTTAGCAATTTCACCATACTTATTCAAACCAGCGCACACTTTTTCCCATTCTTCATCCGTAAAATACGGCTTGTCTTTAAAAATGTTCTTACTTGTTTGTTGAATGGAATAAGTTTGCTCTGAAACAGTTGCAATATGTGCACCAAGAGCCTGCAGTTTTTTACAATGTTCTTCAAAGTCCGCTGTTGCTTTTTCAAGTCCGTCTCTAATAATAAAGCTACTAAACCATTGACCAGCAATTTCAATGTGGCGTAATTTACGCTCATAATTAATTTCATCTGGTCCTGGGAAAAATCCTCCCATCTCTACTCCTTTAAAGCCAGCCAAAGCGGCATCACTTAAAAGTTGGGGAAAAGTATTTTCTGCACCAATTGATGGAATATCATCATTACGCCAGCCAATAGGACAAATGCCTAACTTTATATTTTTATTTACATCATATTCAGACATAATTTTTCTCCTTCATATTTCTTTATTAATCACAATTTCCTATTTGTCGTATCTGTTATGGAAGAACTTCTCTATACTATCTAAAGAGGCCCCTTTTGTTTCAGGTACTCTGACTTTGACAAACCATGCACCAAGCAAACAAAATGCAGCAAAAATGTAGAATGATGAAATGCCCAAAACTGATAGAATAACTGGGAATAAAAGCCCTACTACGAAGTTAGCCATCCATAAAACGAAGATGGTAATTCCGGTTCCTAATCCGCGATAACGGGCTGGGAAGATTTCAGAGTTAAGTAACCAAGTTACAGGACCCAAAGTACCTTGGTCAATAACTATATAAACTAGCAAAATTAGCAAAACAGCATACGGAGCCCAAGAGGTATGGAGCGCAAAACTGCCAATCAGCGCTACAACTATCAAGGCAAGGGCACAGAAAATATAACCAATTAACAATAATGGCTTTCTACCCAGCCTATCAACTGTATACATACCAACTATGGCACCAATGACTGAAAATACGCCATTAGCAATATTCATATATAATGACGTATTACTACCAAATCCTGCAGAGGTCAGAATTTTTGTGCCGTAGTACATTACAGAGTTAATACCGGCGAATTGTTGAAAAATTCCCAATAAGGAACCAGTAATAACAATTTGAAAAATCCACGGTTTTTTAAAATCCTTAAACGATGCTTTTTCAGCATTTTCCCGCTCTAGTTCAGCAGCATTTTCTTTTAGTTCATCAATCTCTGCCTCAGCTTGAGCCTTGGTTCTAACACGATACAAAGCCTGTAGCGCTTTGCCAAACATTCCCTTATTGGCATACCATTGCGGACTTTCAGGCACTAAGTACATCCCAAACCAAAGTAAAATACCTGGAATTGCTGTAATTCCCAACATCAATCTCCAAACACCTGCATTGTGGACACCGATCGTATTGCCTAAAATGGCATTAATAAGAAATGATAAGCCTTGACCACCAACAATTAGTAACTGATTCATGCTGACAAATTTACCACGCTCTTTTGCCGGTGAAATTTCCGCTAGATAAACAGGAACCAAAGCAGAAGTTGCACCAACTGCCAACCCCATGATTATTCTTAGTATTATTAAGACACCAGTATTAGGTGCGAAACCACAGCCTAACCCTGTAAGCGTGAATAAAACACCTAGCCAGATCATTAATTTCTTGCGGCCCATTTTGTCGCTCAATGGGCTACCAAAAACGGCACCAAACGCAGCACCGAAAGTAAGACCACTGGAAACGACTCCTTGCTCAAAAGATGACAAGTTTAATTGGCTTGGTTTAGCTAAAAAATCTAAGGAACCATTTACAACTCCTGTATCAAAGCCAAAACACAAGGCACCCATACATGCAATCCATGCAACTAAAACTAAATAACCATGGTGATTATTTTCATAACTATCTTCTTGCATTTACAATCTCCATTTTTTATCTAATATGCTTTAACAACTAAAGCACACTAAAACCTTAATATGACTATTTCTTATTACGAGCAAATAATAAAAATCTAAGAAATATAGAAAAATTCTTCTATTTTCAGTGATTGCAATCACTGGAACCTACTGTAAAGTTCGTTATTTCTTTTGCAAACGCTTTTATTTATTAATAAACATATTTTATAAAAATCATATTTTTAAAAGTACATATAAATGCTTCTATTTATTATTTATTTTTAGTATTAATAAATAAAATATATATAAAATATTTTTAAAAAAGTAGATTTTACACTGCTAAAAAAGCAATTTTAAATTAGAAGGATGTATTTTCATGCTTAAAAAATGTACTTTTAATCTTTTTATTAAGTAAAAAAAGTATTTTTTGATCAAGTTTGCTCTTTCATTAACAAATATTTTAAAAACATATAAGCTTCTTTTATCTCTTATGTGTTGCGGTTTTCATTATATTTATTTTTCTTTTAAAAAATGAATACCCTTGAAATAGCCTGTAAAAAATGATAAAAATTACTCACGAGCCTATTTTTGGTTATTGCATCACTTATAACTTGATTTTTTAAAATTAGGAATATGGTGATTCAATGAACAATGAACAAGATACATCTCCCAATCAAGCAGATGTATACATAAATAAAGATAAGCAAAAAAGATTACAACGTTATGGTTGGATAATTACTTTAGGTGGCTTGCTATTTGGTATAGATACTGGAGCCACAAATGGGTCTCTCTCTTTCATGAGTAAACCTGATCAGCTTAATTTAAACGCTTCAGATGAAGGTTTGGTTACCAGTGGTATCACTCTAGGCGCTGCTTTTGGTGCAGTCATTGGAGGCAAACTTTCAGATCATTTTGGCAGAAAACGTGTATTAATGTATTCTGCCTGGGTCTTTATTCTGGGTACCTTAGGTTGTACTTTTGCCCCTAATGCTCTAGTAATGATTTTATGTCGTTTTATATTAGGCTTGGCAGTTGGTGCAGAGTCCGTTATTAGTCCTGTTTTTCTAGCTGAATTGTCTACACCAGAAATAAGAGGCAAATTTGTCAATCATCATGAATTGATGATAGTAAGTGGACAATTACTATCTTATGTAATCAATGCATTATTCGGAGTAATGCTGGGAAGTTATCGCGGCATTTGGAGATACATGCTAGCTGTGGGTCTCATACCCGAAATTCTGCTTTTATTTGGTATACATAAAGTACCTGAATCGCCAAGGTGGTTAGTAACTAAGCACCAAAACGATCAGGCACTTTCAGTCTTAGAGAAAATTCGTAACAGTAAAGAAGATGCTAAAGCCGAAATCGTCAGAATTAAGCAATCTTTAGCTTTGAGCAGCAAACAGAAAAAGGCAACCTTTAAGGATTTAAAAATTCCTTGGATTCGTCGTCTAATATTGATTGGTATCGGATTGGGGGTAATGCAACAGGCTATTGGTATAAACATAATTATGTTTTATGGCACAACTGTTTTAAGCAATGCCGGGTTTAGCCATTCTGCTGCTTTAATTGCAAATATTAGCAATGGTATCATTTCAACTCTTGCAACCATTGCCAGCATTCATTTAATGGGCAAAATAGATAGACGGAAAATGGTAATAACTGCTATTTGTGGAACTACTATAACGATGTTGGCAATCAGCATACTTTCGATTTTATTAATTAAAAGTCCGATTTTCCCCTATGTTATGCTTTTACTGATGGCTATTTTTCTAATGTTTTTCCAAGGAGGAGTTTCACCCATTGTTTGGGTACTTCTGTCAGAAATTTTTCCTCAAAGCATTCGCGGAATGGCTATGGGAATTGCGACTTTCTTCTTATGGCTGTCAAATTTTTTAGTAGGTTATATATTCCCAATATTATTGACTAATATTGGCTTTAGTAATACCTTTATTGTATTTACTGTACTAAACATCTTTTCGCTATTTTATGCGATTAAATTTATTCCTGAAACAAGAGGAAAATCTCTTGAAGAGCTTCAATCTTGTTTTCAGAATCGTCATGTAAATCAAAGTTCAGATAAATAAGAGGGAACAAAATGAATAAATACTCGGATTTTATTCCCCAAAATGAGTGTGGCGTTACTATTGAAAAGGGAATTTATTTTAATAATCCCAGCGATTTAGCACATGAAATATTCTTTTACCCTATGTTTGGGGCAGAATATCTAGTGACTTACCCCTATAAAGTAAAAAGAGATTTTATGGATTCTTTTTTAATAATATATATCAAAAAAGGAGAAATGGAATTTTTTTTCGTAACCAGGTGTTTATTGCGAAACAGCAAATAGTTTTGTTAGATTGTAAAGAATTCAATTATTATAAGGCTGTAACGGACAGTGATTTTTATTTTCTACACTTTAACAGTCCTTTTATGCAAAAGATTTTCAATGAAGTTATTGAAAACACTCTTCCGGTCTTTACACCCTACAAAAATACTGAAAACTTATTTAGTCGCATTTTTCGGCTAATTTCCACAAACTCTGATGGTACAAATGATCCCTTTTTATCTAATCTAACCTACAGTTTAGTTTGTGACCTATTTGCTACTCAAGAGCACGAACTTACTAACCATTCCAGTGAATTTCATTCTGCTCCTAATTATATTAAAATTGCTATTAAATATATGGATCAGAATTACTATAAGAAAATTACTGTTAATGACATTGCTTTAAAGTGCTCAATGAGTCCCTCGCAATTAGCACGTGACTTTAAAAAATATACTGGTTTGAGTATTCATAGTTATTTACTAAAAATACGTGTAAAGCAGGCTGAAAGTTTACTTGTGAAAGATACAACTATTCCTCTAGAAAAAATAGCTATATCTTGTGGCTTTACAGATGCATCCCATTTATATAAGAAAATAAGGGAAGCAACAGGAATGTCACCTGGGCAGTTCAGAAAAAAGTATTACTAATTTTTAACTTAAACATCAAAAAATAAGCACTCCACTATTAATTTTGTGAAGTGCTTTGTTAGCTTATATTATATTTTAAAAATTACTTGCCACCTTCGGCTCTTGACTTGTAGGCACCCTCTGCAGTATTGATAACCAGTTCTTCACCTTCCTTAATGAAGTCTGGGACTTGAACTACCAAACCTGTTTCCATAGTAGCTGGTTTGCCAGAACCGGTAACAGTAGCGCCTTTAATGCCCGGTTCAGTATGAGCTACTTTCATTGTGACAGTTGATGGTAATTCCACACCAAGCAGCTTGCTGTCATTAGCAAATTCCAATTGAACCTCAATATTAGGCATCAGGTAAAGTTTATCATCACCTAGTTGTTCCGCTGAAACTTCATATTGTTCATAAGTTTCAGTATCCATGAAAGTATAAATATCACCTTCATTATAAAGATACTGCGCACTTTTTTTGGTGATTTCGACTAAATCTACTTTCTCGGTTGGACGCATAGTTTTATGAACCACAGCACCACTTTCAACATTACGCAAATCCATTTGCATAACAGTGTTGCCTTTTCCTGGTTTATGGTGATTAGCCTTTAAAACACGAATTAGTTTACCATCTTGACTAAAGACCATACCTTTTTTTAAGTTAATTGCTTGTACCATTTTTTACTCCTCTAAATCTTTTTCTGAATTAATTACTGATTTCAAGAAAACCACGCTGGAGGTAAAGCAAATTTTTTAATTAATAGTAAATAAATCTCATTCATAATGATTAGTATAACAAAATTTGGACTTTATCAACACCACTAAATCAATGATTTATGATTTTAATATAAACCAAAAATATTTACTTGTAATGAAATTACATATTAACTTGTGTACCTACTTTGTGCCTTGCGGCTTTATCATAAATAGACTTCGTTGCCATCAGGTCTTGAGCTGCAATGCCAACAGTTTCAAAGAAAATTATTTCGTCATCGTTTTCACGCCCAATTAAGTCGCCACTGACTACTTGACCGATTTCGCCAGTAAAACTAGTATTTGCAACCATGCCCTTATTTAAAGGGATAATTATGTCACCAGATTCTGCTAAAACAGCATCTTTAGAATCAAAGTAAATTTTATTTGCTTTAGCGACTAGCTCGGCCGGGGTCTCTTCCATTTGTGGCTGGTAAGCACCAACACCACAGATTGTTGCGCCTTTTTTAATAAACTGAGCATCATAAACTGGTTTAGCTGAAGGCGTAACAGTAATAATCACATCTGCATTCTTCACGGCTTCATTTCCTGTCTTAACTGCAGTGATTTTGGTATGGTATTGCGCTAATTGTTCTTGCATTTTTCCAGCAAACTTTTGGGCTCGGTCAAAATCAAGGTCACTGACTGCAACTTCATCCAGGTCACGTACGATCAGCATTGCTTCAAGCTGTGTAGCAGCTTGACCTCCCGTACCAATTAATGCACCTTTTCTGCATTTCTTTTTTGCCAAATATTTCAGCGCCACGCCAGAAGCAGAACCTGTGCGCAATTGGGTAACATAATTACCATCCAAAATAGCATTAACTACTCCAGTTTTGGTATCAATATTTAACACCTGAGCATTAATTGAAGGCAAGCCTTGATTAATATTTTCAGGAAACATGTTCAACACTTTCACACATGCCGCATCATACTCTTCACAAAAACCGGCATACACAAGAAGGTATCTTTACCATTTTGCTTAAGAATCTGAGTTCTTAACGGCACGTCTACTTTACCGGCAGAAAAATATTTAAAAGCATCGGCCACTGCAGCAATGCAGTCTTTTAAGGAATAACATTTTTCAATATCACTTCTGTTTAACAGTAACATTTGTTCCTCCTGTATTTACTCTTAACTTCACACTTTCAAAGCCTATTATAAGTTACTCTTTTAAAAGGTACACATTAGATTTGTTTAAGATAAATCTGATCGATAACATGACCTGCAGTTTTATGCAAAATTAAATTGGCGCGTTGCTTGGTTGGAGCAATATATTCACGCAAGTTGACCAAGTTCACCATTTGCCAAGTTTCCTCTGCAAACTTTAAGGCTTCATCCCTAGGGCCATTAGCCATCTCATAATAAAAATTATGCGGATTATTCTTATTTAGTTCCATTACCCTGACAAAACGCTGCATAAACCACTTTTCAATCAGGTCCTCAGGAGCATCAATATAAATTGAAAAATCAAAAAAGTCACTCGTCACAATTTGGCCATTGGTTGGCAGCTGCAACGTATTAATGCCCTCAATAATTAAAATATCGGGTTCACACACATGACCATATTCCCCAGGCACAATATCACTCAATTCTTGAGAATAAAGGGGATAAACAATATCTTTTTTGCCACTCAATACATCTTGCAGAAAGTCGGTAAGTAATTTCATATTATAACTTTCAGGAAAGCCCTTACGGTCAGTCAGATTACGTCTTTCCAATTCCTGATTAGAATAAATAAAACCGTCTGTGGTCATCAGGTGTACTTTCAAATCAGGATATGTCCGGCTAAGCAATAATTGTAAAAGTCTGGCTGTGGTAGATTTACCCACTGCTACTGAACCGGAAATACCAATAATAAAAGGCGCGCTGGCAACTTTCTGCTGCAAAAACTCGCTTTGCTTTTGTTGCAATGACCGTTTCCCTTGATAAACTAAATAAAGATACTTAATTAAACTGCTGTAAACTTCTTGAACATCAGTTAAATTAATAATATCTCCTAAAGATTTTATCTTTGCCAGTTCTTCTTTAGTAATCTTAACTGATTCAGTGGCAGAAAAAGACTGCCATTTTTCTCTGTTAAATTGTAAATAATTTTTCATCCTAATGTCCTTAAATTTTATGTTCATTAATATAGTAGAATAAAAGTATAAAGTTTCCTAATTAATTCTTCTAATCAAAAAGAAAGGCAAAACTATGAAAAAGATAATTCTATTTGGCGATTCTATATTTAATGGCTACCATGCTGGCCGTGATACTAATGTCATAACTGCTGGCGTGCAAAAAGAATTAGGTGCAAATGCGCAAATTATAAACTTATCTTTAAGCGGTGCCACTACTGCTGAAGGCAAGAAACGCTTAAATTTAATTCCGCAAGATGCAAACATAGTAGTGCTTGAATATGGTACAAACGACATGTCAAGTGCTTGGGGGATTAGCAGCACTAATTATGCTAAGAACCTGAATTACATGGTTGAAAATATCGGTGCTGCTAGAATGATTATTGCAGGTCCCTCTTATGAAGACCCTAAAAACAAGGACATCATGCAATACTATAATCTTGAAGATATGAAAGCATACAATCAAATTGCCGCAGATTGTGCTCGCAAGTATAATATTCCCTTTATTAACCTGATCGCCAATTTTTGCCAGTTAGAAAATTTATCTTCATATTATCAAGAAGATGGGCAGCATCTCACTTCTGCCGGAAACAAAATTTTAATTGATCTGGTAGTGACGGCAATTAAAGAAAAACTTGCACAAATATAGTGCAAGTTATCATTTTTATAAATCTTTATACATCATAACATGCTTAATGTCAGCCTCTACAAATGGCTCGCCTTCAGTGTGATAGCCTAAAAAATCATAAAAGGGTTTTGCTTGCCATTGTGCATGACAATAAAGCCGATCAGCACCGTGATCACGCAGGTATTCATGAACCTGTGTCATCATTTTGGTTCCTAATTTTTGCCCACGCGTTGCTGCAGCTACTGCTACTCTACCTAGCATCCACTTACCATTTTCATGAAAAATACGACAAACGGCCAATGCATTTGTTTTTTCAGCATTGAGCAAATAAACCTGAATTGAGTCCAAATCTTGATCGTCAAGCTCTGGTACTGTTATTTCTTGTTCGGTTACAAACGTATCTATTCGTAAACGAGCTACACAAAACATTTCGCGTCCTGTCATTTGCGCAATCCGCTTGAAGGTGAATTTCTCACTGTCAGTCATCAAAAATTCCTACTTTTCTATATAAGTTTTCGGGTCTACTTCAAGAAGTGGACTCTTTTCGTTAGTATAAACAATATCAAGCTTGTACATCGCCCGCGAAGTTATTGTATACACAAGTTGCGTTTCATCAATGCGATGATAATTTTCTTTTGAGGCAGCCCACATAATGACGGCATCAAACTCCAAGCCCTTAGCTAAATAAGATGGAATGACCAACGTGCCATCAACTAGTCGCTGATTGGCAGTGGCAATTAACGTTGCTTTCACTTTGTCTTCTTTGAGCTTTTCTGCCACAATTTTGGCACTAGCCAAGTCCTTGGTAATAATTGCGGTTGTCATGTTAGCTTGACTATTTTCATTTAATATTTGTTCCAGTACATTGATTGCAGCAGCATCATCAGAACGTGGCCAAAGAGCTGGCTTTGGCCCTTGACGGTTAAATGACTCAATTTTTTCACCTTGTCGCAGGATTTGTTTGGTAAATTCAGTCAACTGCTTAGTTGAACGATACGATTTGGTTAATTGGACGACATCAGTTTTTTCAGGATCAAATAAACCACTGATCTGCTTAAGCAGACTTCTACTTTCATCTTTGGTAAAAATAGCCTGGTTTAAATCACCCAACATCGTAAATTTAGCGCGAGGAAAATTATATTTCAGATAGCACAGCTGAAACGGCGTATAATCCTGAATCTCATCAATAAAAGCATAACGCATTTCATAATCTACATGACGGCCTGTGATCAGATCATAAAGATACAAGTAGGCTGAAACATCATTCATATGAATATAATGCTTCATAAAACATTGCTTAACTTCTTCGATGTGTTTTTGCCAATCTGCTTCTTCAATTTGCCATTTACTTAGATCAGTCATTTTAGGAACAGCACGTAAAAAGCTTAAATATTGTGCACGCATATTAATAAAATTATTCCGCCTAATTTGCTGGAAAACCTTATCAAGTGCCTTAACGACAATTTTACGGCTGAGGAACTTTTCCTCTTTTTCCTCTGATTCAAATTCTTGGTCTGGACGATCATATAAAGCATTTAGCTGCTCTTGACTAAGATTTTGGATGGCGTCTGACACCCAGGCCTTTTTTGTTTCGCTGTTAATCTTGCGATTGAGTGATTTTATTAATCCTTCTCGCGTAGCATCAATTCTATTGCTCAAATTATAATTGGAATTAAATGAATAATAGAGTTCACTAATTTTTTCTTTAGTAAAAAATGGTTTCTTTTTATTGCGGAAGTAAATATTTTTAAAAATTACACCATGATTGTTGAGGTGTTTAGCATAATGATGCAGTAAATTAAAGAAATTTGTAGAATCTTTAAATTGACTAATTGCGGAATCAGCCTGGCTATCTTCAAATTGATCAAACAAATTTTCAACGGTCATACCCGGCAGTCTTCTAGCCACAAACTGCCAGTAAGTCATTTGCACCATGTTTTGTTCACCCATCTCGGGCAAAACATTCTTGATATAATCGTTGAACAGTTGATTAGGGCTAAACATGATGACGTCACTACTGGTAAGGTTGCCACGATAGCGATACAGCAGATAGGCAATCCTCTGTAATATTGCAGAAGTTTTACCTGAACCGGCCGCTCCTTGAACAAACAATAAGTCTGCACTGGTGTTCCTAATGATTTTGTTCTGCTCACGCTGAATCGTTGTCACAATTGATTTCATTTGCGTGCCGGATTTTTCACCTAAAACTTCCAGCAGCATCTGATCACCAATAGACTCATTGGTGTCAAACATGTTGATAATCTTACCGTTTTCAATCATAAACTGCCGTTTTTTGGTCATATCAACGGTAATTTCACCTTCAGGCGACATATAAGAAACCTTACCAATCTTACCATCATAATAAATTGATGAAATTGGGGCGCGCCAATCATAAATCAAAAAATGATTATTTTTGTCCGCAAAAGAACCCAGACCAATATAAATAGTTTCTGGTTTTTCATTAGTTTCTTTAAAATCAACTCTGGCAAAATATGGCTTTTGCTCTAATTTTTGAACAGTGCTTAGTTGCTTTGCGGCATGCTGCCAAGCATTTTGACGTTCATCAAGCAACTGCTGTTGCTGGTGAATAGACAACGCAGTCTCCATAGATGTTGAATAGCCGTCATAATCTAATTTTACATCATCAAAAAAGTGTGAATTAAGATCTTGGGCTTCTCCTTCGGCCGACTTAATTGACGAGGACAACTCTGCTTTTTTAGCCCGTATCATTTTTAAAATCTTGTCGAGATGCTTTTGCTCAAATTCTTTATCATCCATCGCTTTTGTCATAAACTCACCTAATTTTCCAAAACTTGCATTCTATTTTACCATGAAATCGGTTTATATTAAAATCTCGGATTTGTTTTTTGCTAAACAGTACAATCTCCAAATTTTTTTGATAATAATTATAATTTATGCGTTAAAATCAGTAAATTATGAAACTTTTTCTATTTTTCCTATATAATGTAAGGTAATGGAGTTGATTAAGGTATGAAAAAATTTGGTCATTTTTTATCAAAATTAGCATGTGCGCTGGTTGTAACTTTTACAATTGAAAGTACAGTTGCTCCGATTGCTGAAAATTCAGTATTCAGTTGGCCTTCTCAGACTGTTTATGCTAAGAAAACTACTAAAAAGGCAAAAAAAGCTAAAAAGAAAACTAAAAAGACCAAGAAAAAGAATACAGCTGCTATAGCTTCTTCTTGGCACTGGAAAAAGCCTAAAGCCACTGTTTACATTGATCTTAATGATAATGAAGAATTAATTTCAGCCACTAAAGATGCAATTGATGCATGGAATGATACCAAAGCCTTTACTTTTACTGAAACCAAAAGCAAGAAAAAAGCTAATATCGTAATTGAGCAGGTTTACAGCCCAAATACTAATTATGCGGGTTATACTACTTTTCATTATTATGTGAAAACCGGAATGATGTATTCCGCAGTTACCAGGTTAAATATTTATTATTTACAGAATTTTTCACCATATAGTTATACTTACCAACGTATTTTAAATACTGTAGAACATGAATTGGGACATGCAATCGGACTAAAACATAATAATGGAGTGTCTGTAATGTATCCTACCGGTTCTTTGTATCCAATTGAGCCTGTTGACGTTGAAAATGTTCAAAAGTTATACAAAGAATAAAAAATTAGATTTGTGAGGAGTAAAATGAAAAGAATATATATAGTACGTCACGGTGAAACCTTTATTAACCGCTATAATAAAATGCAAGGCTGGTGTGATACGCCACTAACAGAAAAAGGAATAGCAGGTGCTGACCAAGTTGGTGAAGCTTTAAAAGATGTGCCTTTTGACATTGCATTATCAAGTGATATGAAAAGAGCCAGCGACACTTGTGATATCATCATTAAACACAATGTTAACCGTGATGAAATTCAACATATCGCAACTCCTTTTTTCCGTGAACATTTTTACGGCTATTTTGAGGGTATGGATTCAGATGCTGCTTGGCAAATGATCAGTGGTCCTCACGGTTATAAAAGCCATGCTGAAATGCTCAAAAATGAATCATTAGACACGGTGAAAGACTGGATTAAAGAAGCCGACCCTTTTCATGATGCAGAGAATGCAAAAGAGTATTGGCACAGAATAAATAAGGGATTTAAATTAATCAGTCAATTAGATGGGGCTGAAAATATTTTGCTCGTAACTCACGGTTTTACCATTCATAGTATTGCCGATCGTTACAGCGATTTTGATATTAAAGAACGACCTCGTAACGCTTCAATTACAGTGATGAATATGACGGAGCAAGAGAAGAAAATTGTTTCTTATGACAAATTAAAGCTTTGATGCCCTCAATTAACAGGAGAATATTTTATGCAATCAAAAAATGATATCTCTGACGTTGCTGACAACTTAAATAACTGGAATGATCGCGCTGATGTACATGCAAATGGTGGTTATGGCGATCTTACTCAGTTTGCTAAAGACCAAAATGCTATAACTACAACTGTTAAACGTGATTTAGACGTACTCAGACCATTTTTGACTCATAATTCAGTTGAAAATAAGCGACTACTTCATTTGCAATGCCATATTGGAGATGATACGCTCAGTTGGGCGCGCTTAGGAGCTAAAGACGTTTACGGCCTGGACTTTTCACCTGCTGCCTTAAAGTATGCACGCAAATTGTCCCAAGAGGCTAATACTTCAATTACCTACGTTGAAGGCGACGCCCGCTATGCCACAAAAGCTATGCCGGAAAAATTAGGACAATTCGACATAATTGTGACTAGCGCAGGTACAATTACTTGGCTGCCAGAATTAAAATCATGGGCAAAATCTATTGGTCAACTCCTGGCTCCTGGTGGAATATTCATGATTCGTGACAATCACCCTTTGTTATTTGCACTTGATAATGCCGGGTTAGAAATTAAGCTGGGTTACTTTAGCGGCACTGAGATTACTTATCAATCAGATGCTTCATATACACCAAATTCTAATGGGAAAATAAAGCATCAGACAAACCATAATTGGGCTCATGATTTTGCAGAAATTATTAATTCATTAATTGCTGCTGGTTTAACCATTAAAAACGTAGGAGAGCATAAAATTAGTGATTGGAAGTCTTTGCCATCACTAATCTATGATAAAAGCCTAGAAGGTTGGGTACTTCCAGCTGATTCACCACAGATTCCATTGACTTTTTCAGTAGTTGCACAAAAATTGTAAAATCAGTATTAATACAATCAAAAAGGTTAGCTTTCTAGCAAAGCTAACCTTTTTATTACCTAAAAATAAGTCTTATTCAATTTTAAAAGTTTTACCCACTTTACCATTAATTAATTCTTCTACAGCAATTGGTTTTTCAGGATTATGATCTTTATCTACAGTGATTTTTCCAGTTACGCCAGTAAAATCTTTAATTTGTTCCAGACCCTTCGTGATTTTTGCAGAATCATCAGATTTTTCATTTTCAATTGCTTCTTTAATCATATATACCGCATCATAAGCTAAAGCAGAAAAAGTTGGTGCTTCTTCATGGTAGCGGTTTTTGAAATCACGCATAAATTTAGAAGCAGTTGGATCCTTGGCAGCTACCTGTGTTGAAAATGGCGTAGTATAGTAGATTTTACTTGCATTTTTAGCACCAGCAATCTGTACCAGCTTCGGATCAGCCATGCCATCACTACCGACAATTGGTGCCTTAATTCCAATTTGACGCGCTTGCTTAATTATTAAGCCAACTTCAGTGTAGTAGCCGGGAACGTAGATAGCATCGACTTTCTTAGCTTTAAACGAAGTTAATACAGCGTTAAAATCTTTGTCACCCTCTGAAAATGTTTGACTATCAACTATCTTGCCTTTATAAGTTTTCTTAAATGCTTTAGCAAGACCGTTACCATAGTCACTTGAATTGTCAGTATAGACAGCCACTCTCTTTGCCTTAATGTTATTCATTACGAACTTGGCTGCACTACCACCTTGAAAATTATTTTGGTAACATGCCCTAAAAACAAATGGCTGAACTTTACCATTCTTTTGTAAAGTGTAATTTGGATCTGTCGCTGAAGGGCTGACACTTGGTACCTTAGCTTTAGTAATATTAGGAATTTCAGCTGTGCCGGCATTAGTAGTTGCTGGTCCTACAATTGCTGCTACCTTTTCTTTTGTAGCTAATTGGGCGGCAACTGAAGCAGAAGTAGAAATAGCAGTTTTATTATCACGCATGATCAGTTTGATTTTTTTCTTACGACCATTAACATCAATGCCGCCTTTTTTATTAATTTCACTAACTGCTAATTGAATACCTTGCTTTTGAGCGTTGCCATAACCAGCTGCAGCTCCAGACAACTCCATGTTGACGCCAATTTTGACTGAATCTTTATCTTGCTTAGTTCCATCCCCACTACTGCTTTTAGCAACAGTACAGCCTGCCAGCATAAAAGCTGCCATGCCAGTGATTACAACATTCATTACCTTTTTAATACCGCTAATATTATCCATCATCTTGTTCCTTCTAACTATTCTTTAACTAAAATTGCCAACAAAAAAGCCTCATTCAAATCAATGAATGAGGCTTAAATTATCAATTAGTTAAACCCCAATCATTGGCACGCAAACTAGGGCTTAACTACTTTAAATTACATCACGTAATTCATGTATGTTAAGTCCTGCGCTCCAACAACAAGGCAACTAAATCCTGAGTTTGAAAGATATTCATATTACTTTTTTGTTTAAAATAGTTCGTTTCCATCACAATTACCTCCTCAGAATTTTATGTAAACTCTATAGTTTTCACTATCTGACTTAACAATGAATTAACATCATTGCCATTACAACAACTTGATTACCACTAACCACCAAAATACACTTTCTGTACTTCCGGGTTAGCCAACAATTCTTGACCAGTACCACTTAATTGCACTACTCCTGTCGCCAATACATAACCACGATCGGCAATAGATAGAGCTTGTTTAGCATTTTGTTCTATCAACAAAATAGTTGTACCTTTTTCGTTTAGTTCTTTAATAATTTTAAATATTTCTTGAATATACAGGGGTGACAAACCCATTGAGGGTTCATCAAGCAGCAATAATTTTGGCTTTGCCATTAAGGCACGACCCATGGCCAACATTTGCTGCTCACCACCAGACAGGGTAGCTGCATCTTGATTACGTCTTTTTTGCAAAATTGGAAAGCGTTCAAAAATATCTTTGTAGGTTTTTGAAACTTCATCATGATTCTTTTGCAAAAACGCACCCATCTGCAGATTCTCCATTACGGTCATTCCAGCAAAAATATGCCGACCTTCTGCTACTTGAGAGATACCTGCGCTGACAATTTGCGGAGCACTTTTGTGATCTATTTCTTCACCAAGGTATAAAATTTGTCCACTTTTGGGCTTAAGTAAGCCAGAAATTGTCTTGACAATAGTTGACTTACCAGCTCCATTAGCTCCGATTAGGGTTACGATTTCACCTTGGTTAATTTCAAAACTGACATTCTTAACAGCTTGAATAACACCATAATTTACAGACAGGTCACGAACTTCTAACATTGCCATCTAGTCATCACCCTCTCCTAGATATGCTTCAACAACTTTAGGATTTGCTTTAATTTCTTCAGGAGATCCGGTAGCCAATATCTCGCCTTGATCAAGTACATAAATTCTTTCAGCCAGGTTCATAACTAAAGACATGTCATGCTCAATTAACAAAACTGTGATCTGAAATTCTTTTTGAATATACTTAATAAGATTAGTCAAATCCGCTGTTTCTTCTGGGTTCATACCAGCTGCAGGTTCATCCAGGAAAAGAATCTGCGGGTGAGTAGCCAAAGCACGTACTATTTCCAAGCGTCTTTGTGTTCCGTAGGGCAAGTTCTTAGCCAAGGTTTGTTCATTATCCGTTAAATCAAAGATTGCTAATAGCTTTTGCGCAGCTTCTTTCATTTCCTTTTCCGTTTTATAAAAACTGGGTAAACGAAAAACTGTTGTTAAAAAGTTTTCTTTGTATTCATTTGTCATTGCAGTCAGGACATTATCCATAACAGTTAAGTCTTTAAATAAGCGAATATTTTGAAATGTCCGGGATAAACCTAAGTCTGCAATTTGCACAGCACTTTTATGCGTCAAATCATAATTTTGATCATCAACTTGCAAGTTGATCTTTCCACTAGTAACTTGGACCATTCCAGTTAGCAAGTTGAACAAAGTGGTTTTACCTGCACCATTAGGACCAATCAAGGCAACTAGTTCGTGCTTATCCAGATGAAGTGAGACATCATTAACTGCAGTTAACCCACCGAACTTGCGCACTACGTGGTCAACATCTAATAAGTGTGGCATATACTAGCCCCTTTCCTTTTTGCCAAAATGGCGCGCTAAATTTTTAAGAGAGAATTCCCAGTTACCCAAAAGTCCTGATGGCTTGAAAATCATGATGAGTATCAGAACTATAGCATAGATAACCATTCTTAACGCACCGAAACTTTGTAAAACGGTATCTAAAACGCCTAAAACAATTGCTGCAACAAACGTGCCAGTCATACTGCCAACACCACCCAAAACAACAATAACTAAGATAGAGATAGATTCCATGATGCCAAAGTTTGAAGGTGAGATTGTTTGTAAAAATGAAGCATGTAGACTGCCAGCTATTGCAGCAGTTGCACCACCTAGAACGAAAGCTGCCAGCTTCCATTTAGTAGTATTAATTCCCATTGCTTCAGCGGCAATTTCGTCTTCACGAACGGCTTTAATTGCCCGACCATCTTTTGAGCGAATAAAGTTGGTCAAAATGATTGTGGTCACACAAACCAAGATATAAACAGTCGGCCATGAGCATAGTTGAGGGATATTATATAATCCTGCCGCTCCACCAGTAATTTTCAAGTTATTAATGACATTACGGATAATTTCAGCTGCTCCTAAAGTCGCAATAGCTAAATAGTCGCCCTTTAAGCGAATGAAAGTTGCCGTACCGATAATCGCAGCAATCACAACAGCTATCAGCACTCCTACAAACATTGAGATTAAAAAGCCAGCTTCGCTACTCATGCGTTGAGTAATAATCGCCGTAGCGTATGCTCCAATTGCCATGAAACCGGCATGACCCAGAGAAAATTGACCACTAAAACCGATAATCAGGTTTAAACCGGTAGCTAAGATAATATTTATTCCAATCGTGACCAGCATGTTTTCAATAAAATCATCTATCACGCCAACCATAATCAACGCATTGATTAAGTAAAAGCCGCCTACCATTAATAACAGCCACGACAAAATGTATTTCCAATTAGATTTCATTTTGCCACCTACACCTTCTCTTTAGCATTTTTGCCAAAAATACCAGCAGGTAAGAACAGCAAAATGACTATTAATACTAGATAAACAACTGAGTCTTTATATGCCGACAAACCGATAGACTGGAAGAATGTTTCCAAGATACCGATTAAGAAACCACCAATAGAAGCTCCTGGCACTGAGCCGATTCCACCCAGTACAGCAGCAACAAAGGCTTTAATTCCTGGTGTCATTCCCATTAAAGGATCGATTTGGTTGTAATACATTCCAATTAAAATACCTGCGGCACCGGCTAAAGCCGAACCTAAAGCAAAGGTAAATGAAATCGTATGATTAACATTAACACCAACTAGTTCAGCCGCAGCAGGATCTACAGATACTGCACGCATCGCCCGACCCATTTTGGTCTTTTGAATAATGACCTGCAAGGAAACCATCAAGATTAAAGCAGTAGCCAAAATCAAAATCTGAACATTTGAAATTTGCACTCCACCGATATTGTAATTAACCTGTTCAATTACTTGGGGGAAGCTGCGAGCATTTGATCCTACAAAGTATGACATGCCATTTTCCAGTAAAAACGATACGCCGATAGCCGTAATCAGTACAGCTATACGAGGCGACTTACGTAGTGGCCGGTAAGCAAAATACTCAATCACTACGCCTGAAACTGCACCAATAATCATTGCAGAAAGCAGTGCTGTAATAAAGTTAAAATGCCAAGCATTAATCACATAGTAGGCAAAGAATGCACCTAGCATATAAATATCGCCGTGAGCAAAGTTAATTAAATTAATAATGCCATAAACCATGCTGTAACCTAAAGCCAACAGGGCATAAATCGAACCTAGCGACAAGGCGTTAATGATTTGCTGTAAAACTGTTTGCAAATTTAAGCACTCCTTTCTTTTTCTTATTTACTCAACACGGAATGAGTCGCTTACTTTACCGTTAGTCAATTTTTCAATAGCAATTGGCATTTCTGGATTGTGGAATTTGTCCATAGTAATTCTGCCAGTAACACCGTCAAAGTCTTTAATCTTAGCTAGACCTTCAGTAATTTTAACCGAATCATCTGATTTTTGTTCTTCAATAGCAGTTTTTACTAAGTAAACTGCATCGTATGCTAATGCTGAAAATGTAGGTGCATCTGCATGGTAGCGAGCTTTATATGCTTTGATAAACTTAGCAGCTTTTGAATCTGGATTCTTGGCAGCTACATTAGTTGAAAATGGTGTGGTGTAGTAAATATTGGTTGCATTTTTAGCACCTGATATTTGAACAAGTTTAGGGTCACACATACCGTCACCACCAACGATTGGAGCTTTAATACCCATTTGCCGTGCCTGTTTAATGATCAAACCCAACTCTGTGTAGTAGCCCGGTACATAAATAGCATCGATTTTCTTAGATTTAAATGAAGTTAAAACAGCATTGAAATCTTTATCACCTGCAGAATACGTTTGGCTATCAACTATCTTGCCTTTATAAGTATCTTTGAAGGCTTTTGCTAAACCAGTTCCATAATCACTGGAGTTATCAGCATAAACTGCTACTCGTTTGGCTTTTAATTTATCGGTGACAAATTTAGCAGCGCTCTTTCCTTGGAAAGTATCCTGGAAGCAAGCTCTAAAGACATAAGGCTGAACCTTGCCATTTTTCTGTCTGGTATAGTTTGGATCCGTTGCAGATGGACTAATGCCGGGAACAGAAGCCTTGGTAATATTAGGAATTTCAGCGGTACCACAATTAGTAGTAGCCGGCCCTATAACTGCAGCCACTTTATCCTTGGTTGCCAGTTGTGCAGCAACCGAAGCCGAAGTAGCAATTGCGGATTTGTTATCACGGATAAGTAATTTAAGCTTCTTTTTATGCCCGTTGACGTTAATTCCACCAGCTTTATTAATTTCAGAAGCTGCTAACACTATCCCTTGCTTTTCAGCACTACCATATCCAGCAGCAGTACCAGACAGCTCTATGTTAATACCAACCTTGACAACATCTTTATCTTGGTGCGTACCCTTGCCGCCCCCACTTTTTGCAACTGAGCAGCCAGCTAGTGCCAAGCCAGCCATTCCCACTGTCAGAACACGCAACAATCTTTTTGAAAATTTACCCATCATTTTCTCCTTTTCAATAGTCTGGTAACTAAAAACCTCATTCATTTAATGAATGAGGCTTAGATCAGTTATTAGATAAGCCCCATTCATTAAGACGCAAACAAGGGCTTTTCATGTAAAATCACTAAAAGTAATTTAATCATGCTAAGTCCTAGACGACAACAACAAGGCAATTAAACTCTGGGCAATAATATTTTTAATGTTAGTTCGTTTACTTAAATATTTAGCTTTCATTAAAATCGCCTCCCAAAATTTAATTTAATACTTAGAATTATAAAAAAAGAACATTAGCATGTCAAGAAAATTTTGCAATTTTTTTATCTAAGTTCTCAGTATTTTTTATTAATTTTGTTGCTTTGCCTGTGAAAACAAACGCACGCTGTTGACGGCGTGCGTTTTACTAATTAGATTTTTTAAAATACAGCTTTTTTTCGCCAAAATACAACAATGACGTATAAAACGAAATAACTTATAATCATGAGCACCATTGGCAGCCAAACTTCATAATATGCTGTTGGCAAAACCTGATTAAAGATTTTTAGACCAAACAAAGCATCAAAGACACCAAAAACCGCTGGAATTAAGAACAACAGTCCCGTTCCATAAGTGCTGCTTTCCTGCGATACTTTTTGGGTCTTTAATTTTTGATCAACATCCCGGTTTTTCTTAGCAAATTTTATTACCTCTATTATCAAAATAGCAAACAGAGTTGCACCAAACACAAATGCCATTGAGAAGCCCAAAATCTTCATTTCTCTGGTCATCCCCAGTGCCAGCTGATAAAGAGCTGCCTTGGAATTGCTGTAGAGTCGACTATAGGTAAGACTACTTTGAGCCTGTTTATGTTCAATTTTTAGTAAAAATGGCCAATCTCTATCAAAACTGTTTAGCTGCACCAAAGTCAGATATTTAGTTTTACCTTTAATCTTATTTAATTCTGCAGTTGAACAAAGTGCAATTGTTTTATTTGTTTGACTGCTATTAGGGACGAGTTCGCGGAAACTGTCATCTGCTAGAGAATTTTTATTCAATTGGTCTAACTTAATAGATTTGACTTGAAAATTGCGTCGGCCGGTGCTTTTCACGTACTTAATTGGATTATCTGCCAATTCATTATGAACAAAATAAAAGTGTCTTTTTGTTTCTTTATAATGATAAGTTTGTTGCTTTTTAATTTTTAATTGAGCAACATCGTTTTTAATATTGGCGGTGTTGCTGACAATTACGCCATCATAATAAGTTCCCCTTTTAATATCTTGGGGAAAAGCATTAACGTCATGACTTAAAGCAAGAGCGCCCATAGTCAAGGCGAAGAGTAGTGAAATGATAGTAAAAACGCCAGCATAATGATGGAGTCCCAGCAGCGTTTTTCCTTTAGTTAACTTAATTTTGTTAAACCAAGTTGCAGGCAGCAAGCTTAATAACGAGTGGCAAAGTAAATAAGTACCTGACACAATTGTGACAAATGCCGGTAATAAAGGATTAAACAGATTTTGGACGGGCAAATTCAATACTAAATAGCCGCCACCTATTAGAGCTAGTCCAGCTGCCAGTGCAATTATTTCTAGCCACTTCTGTTTATGAAAAGCAGGAATATCTTCTTTTTCTAAACTGTTTAAAATGGTTCTGGTTAGCCTATAAGTTACTACTATGCCGCCAACAATTATTAGAACTGCCAGTAACATAGCCACTTGCATGCTCCAATTGATCCGCAGAAAACTGTTAATGACGTTAAAATTCGGCACATTTGGTTTTATTAAACCGCTAAATAACTTAATAATTAAGGAAGCTAAATCCAAGCCTAAAATAGTGCCGGCAATTATCATCAAACCGCCAATAATAAGTGTCGCACAAAGTTCTATTAGTCCAACGCGCATATTTTTTAATTTTTGCATCAAGATCACCAAACTTTCTGTTCAGCTCCTTCAAGCAGACCACCTTTTAACTTAATTATAGTTAGCGCTGTCATTTTTCAAATGACCTGATCAGTTTCTTGAACATATTTTAATATTTGCTTTTTAAACCATTATTCTTTTTTAAATATTGTTTTTTGTTAGTGTCGATTCCCTCCAGCTTGATTGCCATTTTTAAAACATTTTTCCTATCATCTTTCTTTATAATTTTTTCCTGGTCTAAACTTTATAAATAATCCATCTACAAATGCTTCATAAATATGATCGTCTACTTTAGACCTAATTTTTAAATCTTCGCTTAACTTACAAAACATTTTTCCCATGTTTCTAATTAATCTAAATTGATTCCAATTGGAATTAATTCACGTAATAATTTTGCTCCCTTTTCTTACTCCTTTCTATTTACTTCAAGTTTATTACGATTTTATATAAGCATATAAAAAATGTCATATTTAACTCTTAATGGTTTAATATGACATTTAAAAATTTTATTTATTAGCAATCATTAGTTCTTCAAGTTCTTTACCATAACTGGGCATGCCAGCAATTTTTACACATTTAGTTATTGTTTGTACTTCATCAAGATACTTGGGATTTTGATCATAATGATATTTGATTATATTCTCATAAGCTGGAGCAATAGTTTTATAGAAAAATATATCTGGTTTTGTTTTGATTTGTTGTTCACTACTAACATAAAATGCTGTTTCTTCGAATTTTTTGTTACGAATACACAAAATCATCATATTAATAATTATAGATAAAACTAACTTCTGAATATCTATGCTACTTGAACCAATAAACTGACGTATTACTCTTTTTGAAATCAATAAATTACTATCTAAATCATAAAAACTCATAAGGTTGCAGTACAGTCTTAAACTATCAGAATTAAAATGAGAAACATCAAACGTTCTTTCTTTCAATCTATCTATAACGCCACTATCAATACTGGAAAGATTTTTGTTGATTATTGCAATAAAGATATCAATTATATCTAATTTATCTTCTTTATTTGGAAAATCACTTTCTGCAACAAAATTTCGTATTTGCTGCAGATCATGCACAGAATTTTGATAATATGCTTCATTAACCATCCTATCAATTTCTAGATTTTCATCATGTACAGTCTTCGCCTGGTGGTTTAACTTATCGAAGAAATCAGTTAATGAAATTTTGTTAACGTTTAATAGCTCAATTAAATTATCTGCTGAAATGCTGCTTAAATTTTTTTCAACTTTTGCATAAAATGACGGGCTTACCACATCATTAACCCATTGTTTTTGTGTTTTCTTTTGCTGAATGCGACAGTCTTTTAGTAATTCACCAATTGTCATTTTAATTTCCTCAACTATTTGATTAACTATCAAATATTACACTTTTTAATTTTATTATAATCAAAAAATATAAAAGTATCATAAAATTAAAAATAAAGATTATATAATACTGAGGTAAATTGGGTTATTGCATGCAGCTTTAAAAGTTGTAAATCAGAAAATTATCTACCCTACTATGACAAACTCTATAAACAAATATAATTATTGAAATCTCGTTTATGACCATACTAGCAGGATAAATAGCCTTCTTTTGATGTTATTCGATACCGACACTAAGTAAATAATTTTAAAATTTTTTATAATTTATTTTTTATCGTTAAATTGGTATTGATTAAAATCAACAACTACATCATACTTTTGCAGTTCTTCTGGATCGTAATGATGAAT
>NZ_BPPB01000011.1 GCF_019972835.1 Lactobacillus laiwuensis
ACCCCGATTCAATATCGGAATCAAGCCTTAAGTAAAACGATATAAAACTAACGTCCAGTTTTAGGGGTTAGCTTCAGGCTAATGCGTTTTTTAGTTATTGCTCTTCTTGCTCAAATTTTTCAAAGCAGTAAGTATCGTATATACTTAATTGTGTTATTTGATGGTCTACTTTTTGGGTTTTGGCATATCACCAACATTGCCTATCAAACGCCATTAACTACTTTGCGCCAAATGTTTGAGGTAAGTGGCGCGGGGTTGGTACTTGCTGCTATTTACCTTTACACACATTCGCTACTGTTAAATATGACCTATCATGGCTTATATGATTTTATTCTATTTCTTCAAGCTGGTATCGGCGAATATGGCAATCCAGTTAAGTCTGCAGTGCAACCTACTATGATGGATTGGCAGTGAACCATTTTGAGAGTGACTATTTATGCAGCTATAGCTTTAGTTATTATTTGGACCAAACGGAGACAAGAAGTAATCGCAAAAAACTTGGCGCAAATGTAATATTTTAAATTGCAGTTTAGGAAGTCATCAAGATTTTACGCAAGATGGAGAAATTAGAAAGAATCTGTTTGACAGTGAAATTCTAAGAAAATTTTTTCCGAAGCAACAGGATTAATTACCATTGATTTTGATTCCATAATTGACAAAGTAATTAAGAAACGCATAAGCTAGACTTTAGCTTGTGCGTTTTTGGTTTGAATAGTTTTCATATAACTAGTTTAGACATATGATTAATAAAAGAGATTTGGTTTATGGGGTTAATTAGTTTTAAAAACTAAAGAGCCACAAAATCTACCAACTTTTCATTAATTAAAATTTGATAAGCATAATATTCAGGTCCAATGTGTTGCACAATGGAGTCGCTTACTTCAAGCTTATCAATATATTTATTCATAATTCGCTGGGCTTGGTCTTCACTTATACCTTTACTCACAGCAAAGGCGACCATTTGCTTAAGGAAAATATCTCTATCCATTGTACTCACACCTCACTATCCTAACTCGATCAACTGCTATCTGTTTGACTAGACTTTTACTACTTGGTCATGATTTCTTCATATCACTTATTATAAACGCTTTTTGCTTAAAATAAAGCCGCCCCGACTCTAACAAGTCGTGGACGGCTATTTTATATTATTCAAATTCTTTGTTCTTTAGATTGGAATAGTCGCGCGGTGCAACTCTCTTAATATGCAGGTTATGTCTTGGTTTACCTAAAATGAGTGGAACTTCCTCGACCACAGTGTCTGTGTATTCCAACCCAAACCATGAAGCTGGATTAGAAGAGAGGTTTTGTAACCAAACCCGTGCTTTTAACATAACTTTTTCAAAACCTTTAAGTCGAGTTAAAGGACTGACAACTTCATTAACAATTACAAATGAGAAGTCACCTACTTTACGACCGGGAGTTGTAGTATACTCCTGAGGCTGTGCTTCGATAGTACCATCTTTAATTAAGTCATGGACTATTTGGCGCAGGTAAACATTAACACTGGTTTGTTTCTTGAACCCAAGATATAGCTGAACGTTAATAACATTCTTAGTACCAAAAGTATTAACAGCATATCTAGCTGTGAAAGGTTCGTTCGTGATGTTAACTGTCACAAACCAATAGGCCTGAGCACGTTTAGGTCTTTTATCCAAGATGGAGTACATGATTTCACGTTTGACAAACTTATTATATTTAACTTTAGCCATGTAGACCAAGTTAGTCGCATAAGTAGGGTAATCGTCATCATGACTTAGGTCTGTTAACATATCAGTGTATTCGTCCAAACGGACATAGGTATGAGCACCTTCATGCTTGTCGCGAACTTTATTGCCAAAGTACCAGATGAACATAATGACACCAATAAAGCCGGCAATTAAAACGGTGACGTAACCACCATGCATAAATTTGGTCAAACTGGAGATCAAGAACATGCCCTCAATAAAGCCAAAGGCGATTAAAAAGCAAAGGCGCAATATCAATGGGTGATGCTTTGAACCCAAGTATTCAAAGAGCAGCAATGTAGTCATTAACATTGTGACCGTGATTGACAGGCCATAAGCCGCTTCCATATGTTCTGAAGTCCGGAAGAAAATTACGATAGCGATAGTTGCCACGCAAATCATTTTGTTTACGGAAGGAATGTAAATTTGTCCATGCTTAGTAGTAGGATAATTAATATTCATCCGTGGTAAAAATTTTAGACCACTTGCTTCAGATACTAATGTAAATGAACCGGTAATCAAAGCCTGGGATGCAATAATTGCGGCTACTGTAGCCAAAATGATGGCAAAAAGTCGTAAATTTGCTGGTACAGCTTCAAAGAACGGATTAAGTTCACCGCCGTTTGTTTGGTAATGTGGATTTTGCAGAATCCAAACTCCCTGACCAAGATAATTTAAAGACAGGCAGAGAAAAACATAAGGCCAGGATCCGCGAATATTTTCTTTACCAACATGACCGACATCAGAATATAGCGCCTCTGCACCGGTAGTGGCCAGAAAGATTGAACCTAAAATGAAGATGCCGGCTTTATTAGAGGGACTAAAAAGAACTTTAATAGCCCAAACTGGATTCAGTGCTTCTAAAATTGACCAGTCATTAGCCATATTATAGAGACCGATAACGCCTAAAAATGTAAACCAGACAAACATAATAGGACCAAATGCTTTACCAATGCTGCTGGTACCCAGCATTTGAATTGAAAAAAGTACCAGCAATATCGCAATTGTAATTATAATTACAGCATTCTGGTTGGGAACGGGAACGTGGGAACCGAAGTGCATGTTCTTCAGTCCTTCAATCGAAGTGGTGACCGTCACAGCTGGAGTCAATGTCCCATCAGCTAAGAGGGCTGCTCCACCAATCAGTGCCGGCATGACCAGCCATTTGGCTCGTTTACGTACCAAAGCATATAATGCAAAAATGCCACCTTCACCACGGTTGGTAGCTCTGAGCGCAATCATGACGTATTTAACGGTGGTCAGTAGTGTGACTGTCCAGAAAATGAGCGAAATTGATCCTAAAATTAGTTCACGATCAACATTGGCAATGCCACCGTTACCCGTAACGATTGACTTCATTACATAGAGCGGACTAGTTCCGATATCACCATAAACGATACCGATGGTAATTAATAGACCGGCAGCCGAAATCCGCTTTTTCTTTTTATCCATAGTAATTATGTACTCCCATAGACAATATTGAAATATTCATTTTTAAGTAAAAAAGAATGTCAGTGTGGCATTCTCATTCAAGTATCTATTTTGTTCTTTTTTTTGCTTTAGTACAAGTAAATTATGATAAAGAAGTTGAAATTTTACTGCGACGCTCTTCGTACCAGTTATTCCAGTCTTTATATGATGTCATTTTTTCTGCATCAACACCATCTTTAGCAGCAATTTCATCAATTATGCTTTGGAAATTTTGAGCATGGTATTGCAAAACATGTTTAACCAATTCTTTGCGAGTGAATTGAATGTTGTTAAGCAGATAGTGGTTAATGTCAACCATGTTGGAATTGGTATCATATAAATTCATGATTTCCAAGTCGCGTTGGTTAAACTGAGCAATGTAAAAGTCAGCGAAAACTTTAAGATAATCCGGTTGCTCTATAAACTCTTCTTCTGGCATAGTGGTCCATTTAGCGTCAGGCATCACAACCTTGATTTCTTCTTCTTTATCCTTTTTTTCTTGTTCTTTTTCGTTATCTTTTTCTTTGCTATTATTTTCTTTTTCAGTCAAAGCAGACACTCCTTTAATAAAAATAGGAAACGTGAAAGTCAATAGTCATTTTACAGAGTTTAGGCTATAAAAGCAACTATTGGAGCAGTTTAACCTCTATATATGATAGTTTTTAATAATATTAATAAAATTATAGCATTTTGCACAACTGCAATAAAATAGATAAACCGGCTAAATAAAAACCGTCCCATGTAGTGATCGGGACGGTTCAGCATATTGAGTTTAGCCTATTATTGTTTGCTACGGCTTAAGATAGTTTTGAATATCTTGTTTGGTAATTTTGCTTGGTTTAGTTCGACCAGACTTTCTGTAAAGATCGATCAAATCTTGTGGGCTCCAAGACATTGAGTCATAGCCAAACTTGCCTACACGTTTACGCAGTTGCGCTATTTGCTTGTTAGTAACTGTTTTACCATGTACCTTGTGGTTGCCCATTGAACCTTCACCGGTTTTACCGGCATTGCCAGTATCTGGTCCTTTGCCTGAAATTGAATTGTAGCTTTGACTTGAAGAACCATTATTATTTTCTTTAGCAGCTTTTTGATTATTTGCTAATCCCTTTTCTGCCTTCTTCTTGTACTGACTGTAATATTGTTCATCAATATAAGGTAGATCTAGTACTTTTTGATATTGGTCAGCTGCTTTAAGGTATTGCTTAGCTAATTCCGCTTGGGATGCAGCGAGGAAGATTGGTTGAATTTCATGTTCATAATTATCCTGAACGTCTTCGATAGTAGTCTTTAATTTTTTACCTTGTTTTACTAAAACTGCATAGCCGTTTTTTCTTTGAATTACATTGCTAGTTTCGTTTAACGCATCATTATATTTGCCTTTTTTAGTTGCGTTAATTGCGGAAATCATATAGTCTGACTGGTTTTGATAAGCTTTAGCCTGGTCAGTCTTTTTGATACTGAAAGCCTTGGCAAATGCTGAGCTTGCTTCTGAATAGTCCTTATCAGCAACCGCATTTTTACCAGTAGTCATTGCACTATTATAGGAAGCTTCAACTTTATCATTATTGGATTTTTGTGTTGCGTAAAAAACGCCACCTCCAATAGCGATAATTATTACTGCTACAATCGTGCCAATTGTCGTTTTTTTCATAATAGGAATTTATCCTCCTTACTAATACTTAGTTTAATTATAGATGGTTTAAGCAGATTTGACTACTCAATGGTGTTTTTTCACCTTTACGGGACCATTTTTTAAGAAAAAATGTTACATTTTGCCACCCATTTTCGTTAGTAATAGTGTAAGACATCTGGCGCGCGGGTCGATTACACTATTTAGAAAAGGAAGAAAAAATAATATGAATTTTGCATTATTAGAACAATCAGTCCAATACACATTTTTAAATTCCAAATACAGCAAAGACGGTACTAAATCACGAATTCTAAAGAACGTTAAAGAAGGAGCAACAGCTGGCGGTTTGGCTAAAGTGGGCGCAGCTTTAGCACAGCTGCAGGGTGATGATCTGGGAGCAGCAACTTTAATTCAAAAACAGGGTATCCCTATTGGTGATGAATAATCAAGTCGCAAAAATAAAAATGATTAAGACAGGAGCAAATAATATGGTAACTAAGACCAAAACTTTACAACTAGTATTTCTAAACGGGGCCAACAAAAAGGTTAATTTGTCTTTACCAGATGCTGCCGCTAATTTGGCAGGAACAGAGGTAAAAAATGCAATGGAAACAATAGCAAATGCAAAAGCATTTGCACACGAAGGGGTGGATCTGTATAAAACTCCACAATCTGCTTCATATGTTGAACGAACTGTTACTAGTTTGTTCGATAATACTCAGGGTCAGTCAATGTAACCTGCAGTTTTTGGAGACCATTAAAGAAACGATAGTTAAAATCAAACAATTTTTACGGTAAAAATAATTAGTAAAGATAGGAAATCACGTCAAGGCAAGTTTGGCGTGATTTTTACTTTATTCCAAATTATTTTGTTATTATTTTGTAAAATTCAATAAAAATAAAATAACTTTATTAGCGCAGAAAAACATTGAATGTATTACTGTTAAGGGTTTTATTAATTCTTGAAAAATAAAAAATGAACAAAAAAGCTGTAAGCGTTTATTACAAAAGTATGTTAAATAACTACATGTCTTGCAATTTAAGCAAAAGGTAGGTACAATAAGAAATGTGGTAAGTAATAGCTATGCTTCAGGTTCGAAGCCTGTACGCATGCGCGTTCTTCAGCTCGAAAGCTACCTCATAAGAGTTATAAACTTATGAATTCGGCTTGAAGGGTGTTGTAACAATGTAGGCTCATTACGACTGAACCTATAGCCTATTACTATTTTGTATATACACAAGGAGGAAAGACCACATGAAGAAAAATTTAAGAATTGTTAGTGCTGCTGCAGCTGCTTTATTAGCTGTTGCTCCAGTCGCTGCAGCCGGTGTATCAACAGTATTTGCTGATACCACTATTCCAGTTGTTGGCGGAACTACACAAGACGGCGTTACTACTGCTAAATTGGAATTAAATGTAACTAACGCTGCCAGTTTAGTAGATGGCGATGTAGCATCCAAAGTTGCTGCTTCACTTGCTACCCCAACTTTACCAACAGGTGCTAATGTAATTCCTGGTAAAGCTTCTATTTATGAAGCTACAGCAAATGCTGATGGCACTGGTACAGTAGCTGCTAATACAAAAGCTGCTGATAAGCTTGAAAAAGGCAAGTCTTATGTAGCTAAAGTTCCAGTTACTATTAGCGGTTTGAAAGCTAATACAGACTATACTGTTAATGGTAAAAAGGAGACTTCAGATGGTACTGGTGTAATTTCAGGCGTTCAAGTTCAAAGTAAAGTATTTAGCGTTGCTAATACAGCTTTGAAGGGTGCTCCATATGTTACATTTACACAAGACAGCAAAGAAGTAATTGCTGACTCTGGTTCTGTAGATCTTGATGCAAATAGTTACACAGTTTCTGCTGTAGCTGATAAGATTGACGCTTCAAGAGGTAAGAGTGGTAAGTACACAGTTAAAACTACTGCTGGTAACGATCCTCAAGCCGCTAAAGCTAGTTTCTTAAATCTTGAACAAGATGTAAGAGATGGACTTAAGGCTGCAGGTGTTACTGTAAAGGCTGATGGCAGTTTTGACAAACCAGCTGCT
Source organism: Lactobacillus laiwuensis (assembly GCF_019972835.1). Taxonomy (GTDB): domain Bacteria; phylum Bacillota; class Bacilli; order Lactobacillales; family Lactobacillaceae; genus Lactobacillus; species Lactobacillus laiwuensis. The sequence goes on from NZ_BPPB01000011.1 coordinate 6,875, forward strand.
CCATTTACATTTACTGCGCACTTATATGCTACTAATGGCAAAACCGCTACATTTAATGTACGTGTTAACTCAACAGCAACTGATGGTGATGATTCATTCCCTCAAATGTACTTTAATGGACAAAAAGATGCGTTGAGGGGTACAACTACTCTTGACTCAGTTGGTGATGTTAACTTCAACTATGTTCCAGTTAATGGTGTAGTTGATACTAAGGCTATCCAAAATGCCTTTAAGACCCAAGTAAGCAAGACCGATGGAACTGTTATGATTCCTACTGTTGATGCAAGCAAGGTTAACACTAAGGTTGCTGGTAAGTACCCAGTTACTGTAACTGCAACTAATGCAGATGGTAAGACTACTAAGGTTACTTTCTACTTAACTGTTGGTGTTAAGGGTGCTACATACAAGACTGTTCAATCTGATGGTGACGTTACAGTTTACAAGATTGACGGTAACACTGTAACTGATTCTAAGACTACTGTTAAGAACGGTGATCAAATTGCTATCTTTGGTGACCCAATCAAGGTTGGCGAGAAGACTTACTCTCGTATTAACAGTGCTGACTCAGACCTTTACGTAGAGAGTAAATTTGTTGACGGTTCATTCAAACCTGCAGACAAGGTTAAGAAGACTGTTATGCACAACGCATACATCTACGACAAGGATCACAAGCGTGTTGGTACTAACATGTTACGTGCTTACTCCACTGTTGAAGTAATCGGTGCAGCTACTAAGCTTGCTGACGGCAGCTTGGTTTACAGCATTGGTGACAACCAATACGTAATGGCTGACAACATTGATGGTACTTCACGTACATTGAGCCACAACGCTTATGTATACAAGACCAGCAAGAAGCGTGCTAACAGAAAAGTATTGAAGGCTGGCTCACAAGTTACTACTTATGGTTCACCTTACACATTCAAGAATGGTAAGGCTTACTACAGAATTGGTGGACCTGCTAAGCAATACGTTAAGGTTGCAAACTTTGCTAAGTAATTAGTCTTATAGCTAATTAAGAAACAGGAGCGATTATATCGCTTCTGTTTTTTTTGTACTTTTGAATTAGTTTACGCGTGATTGATCTATGCAAGCGATAACATTTCCAGTATAATAGTATTCGTCTACTTTAATTAAAGGAGAGGAATGAATTGTTAAAAAAAGAAAGTGATATCTGGAACCTGCCTAGTGGACATAAATATCGCTTTTGGTCGCAAAAGCTTTTACGCCAAAGAATTGGCATAGATCAGGAAATAGATAAATACTTAATTGAGGATGAACTTTATTGTGTAAATCCCGCAACTATTGCTTTATACCAGTTTCAGAAACAACCACTTTTAGGCAAATACAAAAGTGTGATTTTTGACTGTAATCAGGGTATTGTTTTAAGCTGTCGCAGCACTCAGGCGCATTTGACTTCTTTTGCTCAGAATTGTCTATTGGCAGGGCTGGAATTTCAAAGAGAATTTGCACGCAAGATTAATCTAGTTGGGCACAACGTGATTGCCACAGGTCGCTTAGCTTATTTTTCATTGCGTAGTTATAATACAGGTAATATTGACTGGATTGCTTTGCATAATATGGCAAGTTTTGAGTCACTTCGAAATAATGTAACTGCTTTTGAATCCGTGACAACAAATCGCTTCAGTTATATTTTTACGTATGATAACTGCAGCCGTCACATTCCCCGCAAAGTAAGCGATAGCTTGTTTTTTAATCACGCGCTTTATCTTTTAGGTACACTACATTTAAAAAGTAATTTGGGCTGGCGGGTTAAAAGGTCTGTCGGAGATTCTCTTATCGATCAATCTTCTTACTTTCATCCACACCAATCCCTGGAAGAATTATCTTTAAAAAAAGTAATGAGTGAATTACTGGATAAAAAGCATGCGCGATATGGCAATTATTTGGCTGATTACTACGAATTGCCATTAATTTCTGATGCTCATAAGTCTGCTTATTCAAACAGTAAGCGTCCCGATACTCTATTTTAAGAAAATGCACGATCTTTACGAAGTTCGTGTATTTTTTTACTCTTTTTTAACCCGTAGATTTATTGTAATTATAATATATGAGGCAAGCTTTAAGAAACTAAAAGAAAAATTTAAATGTTTGTTAATTTAGCAGTTAAGAACTTAATATTATGTTTTTTAAATTTTAAGCAAGATTGCTAATCTATAAGAGCACAAGCGCTTGTGACATATTTGAAACAGAGGAATGTCACAAATGAAGATTAAGAAAAAAGCATTTATAACTGCATGGCAGAATCAGAAATTAGTCAGAGGCGCATTGAAGTCTGCCCACGTCAGAATGGACTATACTAATTACGAAGACTTTTTGCAGGAAGGTATAATAATTTACGCAGAAATGTTAACGAGGTTAGCAAATAGAGCAAGAACTGAAGTTGATCGGCTTAGTTTTCGCAAAATTATCTGGCATACTTTAGATTTATTGCGTAAGCAAAAGCGAATAACTGAGCAAGAAATTGTTTTTGACTCTCCAGAGCAGGTTGGCTTGCTGGATAACTGGAATAATCATTTAGCACTCGAACAAGAGCTGCCACAATTGACGCAGGTAGAACGTATGTTGTTTTTTGATCATTTGCTTGGTGGTCAAACAATCAGTGCTTTAGCTCAGAAGACAGGGATCAACCGAGTGCAGCTGCAAAGATTAAAACGAGATCTTTTGTATCATTTACGAGAAGTCTTAGACAATTAAATTACTATTTGTAATATTAAAATCGGCAATATTACTTTTTGACTACAATTAAGCGGATTCTATTGTTAATACTTTAATTGCCCGATACAATAAAGATGTCGGTTAAGGAGGAAATTTTATTTATGAAAAAAAGACTAATCACTGGTTTTTCAGCGGCTATGCTTAGTACAGCGCTCTTGATGCCAGTTACCAACAACTTAATTGCCAATTCTCCAGCAAAGGCTGAGACAGTATCTGCAGCTAGCGCAGATGAAACAACATTTTTAAATACTGCTGTTAAGCAAGCACAAAAAGTTTCTAAAAAATATGGCTTATACCCTTCAGTTATGATCGCACAAGCAATTGTGGAATCTAACTGGGGCAAATCCGGTCTAGCTGTTAATGCCAATAATTTATTCGGGATGAAAGCTGATGACAGTTGGCAGGGAGCCACATATTCTTCTAAAACACGTGAAGAAGACAAAAACGGCAAGAGCTACTACGTGACAGCTAAGTTTAGAAAGTACAATACCTATCAGGACTCATTTGCTGATAACGGTAAAAAACTTCGTTTAGGTGTTACTTGGCAGCCAGAGCGCTACAAGGGAGCATGGCTCGAAAATGCTGCTTCTTATGCAGATGCCACCAAGGCTCTAACAGGTACATACGCTACTGCCAATAATTACAACACTATTTTAAACACCAGAATAACAACTTCGAACTTAACGCAATACGATCCTAAGATTTCGAACACCAGTAAATCTTATGTTGTTAAAAAAGCAGGTGCCACTTATGCTTGGCCAACTGACCACTCAGTATCTGCCAAAACCGATTCAGTTGCAAAAGGCGATGCAGTTACTGTAACTAAGACCATTACTTTTTATAACGGTAAAAAGCGCTTGTACATTGCCGGTAAAGGCTGGGTTAACGATACTATTTTAAATATGGGCAGTGCTCTTCCACCAGCTTCTCAGGCTCCAAAGGGTGAGAAGAAGGTTAACAAGACTTTGATGCATAATGCGTATGTTTATAATTCCAAAGGCAAACGCGTAAAAAAAGTTAAGGCAATTAAAGTAGGCAATACCGGCAAGGTGATTGCCACCTATGGCACTAAAACTATTAACGGCAAAAAGTATTATCGGGTTGGTGAAAATCAGTACATTGCCAGTGGTAATATTGACGGCACTATGAGGCTTCTTAAGAAAAATGCTTTTGTTTACAACGATTATGGCAATCGTGACAATAAAAAGGTGTTAAAGAAGGATCAATCTGTCGCAACCTACGGTGGAGCAATTTCAATATACGGACTTAAGTATTACCGAGTAGGTATTCACCAGTATATTAAGAAAGGCAATTTCTAGACAAAGTTAATTTCTCACAAACAAAATAAGGAATGAAAAAATTAGATGAAGATAAAGAAACTAATAACTACTGTTGCTCTCGGAGTAGGTTTAGTTGCACCTATTTTTAACGTCAATCAATCTCAGGTAGTAGAAGCTGCCTCTATCAACTCAATTGCTAAGCAAAACAGCTATGTTGGCGTTACTTTCTTACATAAAATGCTCCAAACGCAGAACATTAAGTATAACAAGTTTTACGCTCATGGAAATAAAATTAAGTACAGAAAAGGGAAACCGGAAGGTATTGTAATTCATGAAACTGCAACTCCTGGTGCTTCCGCATACAATGAGGCTATTTACTTTAATCGTGAATGGAAACATATGTACTCTTATGTTCACGCTTTTGTTGATCACAAGGAGGTTATTCAGATGATGACTCCTAACTATGGCGTTTGGGGTGCTGGGGCAGTAGCCAATAACCGCTTTATTCAAATTGAACTTTGTCAAGAAACTACCAGAAAGAAATTTGCTAAAAGTGTGAATAACGATGCCATTTATGCGGCTAAGCTGTTGCACAGATATAACATCAAGCCTTCTAATGCGTCTCATACTGGTAAAGGAACAATTTGGTCCCATCATGCTGTATCGCGCTTTTTAGGAGGTACTAATCATACCGACCCTGACGGCTACTTCAAAAAATGGGGTTATTCCATGAATGACTTTTACTCACTTTTGAAGCACTACTACGATTTACAGGCAGCAGAAACCGTTACTTCTACCGTTCCTGATGACAGCACGGTTACTGATGATTCATCAAATACAGCAGATTCAACTGACCCAACTGATTCAACTGAATCCACGAATACTCCTGCAACTGATTCCGACCCTGTTTCTCAAGCACCGACTGGTAAGAAAACTTTGATGCATGATGCTTATACATATGATGCTCAAGGTAAACGTACTGATGCAGCATTAAAAACCGCTGGGACAGTTGTAACCGTGGCACAAGAAAAGGTGATAAATGGAAAAAAATATTTGCAAATTGGTGAGAACGAGTATGTTGTAGCCAGCAATATCGTTGGTTCCAGACGTGTTTTGACCCATAATGCCTATATTTACGATACTACCGGAATTCGTATAGGCACTAGCAAGCTTTTAAAGGGCAAATCCGTTCGGACATACGGTGGTCGTGTTAATATTAATGGTAATAAGTACTATTCAATTGATACTAATCGCTTTGTTAAAGCAGATAATTTTTAAAGAAAGAGACAAGTCATGCCAATTGGCATGACTTGTTTTTTATGTGCAACAGAATTTTAATTGATTGCTTTTTGGAAGCTATGAATACTCGCTACCCCTTTTTATTTTCTCTGCTCGTCAATATTTTGTATAATCGACTAAGAATAAATGAGGAGGTAATCCTGGTGGCACAGTTGTCTTTATTCCTAGTTGTTTTGTTTGCCCTAATTGTTCCTATCTTAATGGCCCGATTAAAGGTAAATGCTGTTCCTACGGCCGTTGCAGAAATTATCATTGGTATTATTCTAGGTGCCAGTGGCTTTAACATTGTACAACCAACGCATGACCTAGCGTTTTTATCAAATTTGGGCGTCATTTTGTTGTTGTTTTTGTCGGGGATGGAAATTAATTTTGATTTACTGAAACCAAAGCATAAGCAAGAAAAAAAGCCAGGTCAGGTATCTCCCTTTAAAATTGCTTTAGAAGCATTTTTTGGTGTAGCCCTTTTATCTGTCTGCCTCGCATTAGTTTTAAAATTGCTTGGCTTATTTGGCGATACGATGCTTGCAACCATTATTTTCATGACCATTGCACTAGGAGTGGTAATTGCGACCTTAAAAGAAAAAGATATATTAAATAGGCCGATAGGTCAGACGATTTTATTGACTGCAGTTTTAGGAGAAGTAATTCCCTTAATGCTGCTGACGGTTTATGCTGCGATTAATGGTGGCAATACCAGACAATTGTGGCTCATTATTTTGCTATTTGGCGTGGCTATTTTGCTGTTATGGCGCTTTAAGCAGCCTTATTTGTGGTTTGTTAAAGTGACCAAGTCAACTACTCAGCTAGATGTGCGGTTAGCCTTTTTCTTGATTTTTGCTCTGGTAACAGTAGCTGAAAGAGTTGGAGTAGAAAATATTTTGGGAGCATTTTTAGCCGGTATTGTCATGAAGTTGCTGGAGCCTAGTCAGGAAACTGCTGATAAGTTAACTTCAATTGGTTATGGTTTTTTTATTCCTATTTTCTTCATTATGACGGGAGTTAAACTCAATTTAAGGTCACTTTTGGCCCACCCAAAATCACTGATTTTATTACCAATATTAATCTTGTTTCTGTTCTTGGCTAAAGTACCTGTTGCTTTGGTTTACGCGCAAAAATTCGGCAGCAGAAATGGTATTGCCGGTGGCTTTTTGACCGCAACCACGATCACTATTGTTTTACCAACTCTAGCAGTAGCACGTAAATTAAACGTTATTACACGGCTGCAATCTGATGTTTTTATCCTGGCTGCTGTGATCGTCTGCATTCTGTGCCCAATTTTATTTAACGCCATTTTTAAATTGAAAGCAGAAGATCGGATTAAGGAAAAGGTCGTGATTTTGGGTACGAATGCCTTGACTGTCCCCGTAATGCTTGACCTGCATGATAACTGGTATTCAGTTAAGATGTTTACTACCAGTAACGAACACTATCATATTTATAAAAGCCGCGTGCCACAGCTAAAATTATTATCCCAATTGGATAGTGAGAGCTTGGCACAATCTGGTGCTTTTACTGGTAATATTTTTGTCGCGGCCATGAGGTCTGACGATACTAATTTGCGGCTAGGGCAGCTGGCACAAGAGCAGGGTGACTTCAAACGCATTATTATTTGTCAAAAACGTGCAGATATTGCCAAGGTTGAGCAATTGCGCAGCAACGGCATGGAGGTTTTTGACTTAAGTAATGTTACTTCTTCGTTGTTGCGAGCACTGATAGAATCGCCCGCTGTTTATAATGTGCTGAGCGATACCAAAAATGCTGTCTATTCTGTTGTTGTCCGCAATAGGCAGTATTCAGGCCGTCAATTAATGGATTGGGATCTAGCAAGTGACATCACTGTCAGCCGTATTCGCCGAGGACAAGAGTGGCTGGTCCCACATGGTCATACGGTTATTGAAATGGGAGACGAATTGATATTTACTGCTAAGTATCAGGTTGCTGACCGTATTCGCAGAGTTATAGGCAATAAGTAATTTAACTAATTAAAAAGCAGTTTGCTATCGAGCTGCCAAGTTTGAAATCTAACTAAGGACTAACTTCCGGATGCAACGAGAGTTAGTCCCTTTTGCATGTTTCATTCTTTATCCAAATATTGTTACAAAAACTAAAAGGTGACTGGTTTTAGTTTTAACTTATCAACAAAAAATATCTACGTATAGTTTTAAATTAATAGTAAAAAGCCCAGGTACGGGTAAAAAAATTGTTAAAAAATTGTTTCTTTCTTTAAAATTGCACCAACTATAATTAATGTAGCTACAAGAGAATGAAAAAGCAATAAAATCAAGGTAACTGGGGCAAACTTTTGGGTATAGTGTCTTGATAGTTTGTATGGTGCAAATGGAATAGCGAAAAAACATATTATGAACAAATTTTTTAAAATTTCTCGGTTACCTTAAAATAACAGTAAGTACCATGATTTATGGAAATAATATATTATGTTTTGCTAATTTAAATATTAGATAAATAAAGTTTGATGAATTACTTTTATTAATAAATGTGATTTATTACATTTTCTGCTATATAAGGAAAAACATAAAGATTGAACATTCTCTATTATTTTAATTCAAGTTGTTTTTTATTCGAAATAACAAAAAAGTTTGAGTATTTAGCATATACAACAGCAAATCTAATAAAATAACAATAATATATCTTGATTTTTGATTTAAACTTAGAAATTACTTTATTTATTAAAATTATACCCTTTTTTTTGAGTGTTTATGGTGATAGAATGAGATCTAGGTAGCTTAAATATAGTTATATTGTTCTTGTTTTTAAATTGAGAACGTTGAAATTTAGTACTAAAAGGAAGTTTCAAAAATGAGTAAAAATAGTTTTTACAAGAAAATGATAGTATCAGTAGCTGGTGCTGCATTATTAGCTGTTGGTGCTAATCAAACACCAAACAACTCTTTAAGTAATGCGCCAACTGAAGTTAGCGCAGCGAAGAAATCTGCAAAGACTAAGAAAGTTCATGCAAATTCTGCTGTTTACAAGAAAAAAGGCAAGAAATTAGTTAAAACTAAGAAACTTGTTAAAGCAGGTAAAAAGGTAAAAGTTCTTGGTAAAAAGACTATTAAAGGAAAAGTTTACTATAAGATTGGCAAGAACCAATACATTAAAGCAGTCAATGTTACTGGTAAAGGTGCTAAAGTAGCTAAGAATACAACTTTAGTTACAAGAAGTGGTAAAGCTATAAAGAACGGTAAAGTTCTTAAAGGCAAAAAGATCAAGATCTATGGTAAAGCTGTCAAAATCAAGGGCAAGAAGTACTACTTAACCTCAGCTGGTTACATCAAAGCTAGTGCTTTAGCTAAGAAGAAGGCTACACCAAAGCCAAATTCAAACCCTTCAACTAGTTCAAATGGTTCTAATGGTTCAACCGGTTCAAATGGTAGCAACTCTTCAACAACCTCAAACGGTTCAAACGCTTCAAATAGCTCAAACAGTTCAACTCCTACAACAGGTTCAAATAACACTGGTTCAAGTAATACAGGTTCAACCCCATCAGGTTCAACTCCATCAAACAGTTCAAATGGTTCCGGCAGCTCAAACCCATCAAACAGTTCAACTGGCTCTGACAGCTCAAACGCATCAAACAGTTCAAATGGTTCCGGCAGCTCAAACGCATCAAACAGTTCAACTGGCTCCGACAGCTCAAACGCATCAAACAGTTCAACTGGCTCTGACAGCTCAAACGCATCAAACAGTTCAACTGGCTCCGACAG
>NZ_BPPB01000012.1 GCF_019972835.1 Lactobacillus laiwuensis
GGCTCTGACAGCTCAAACGCATCAAACAGTTCAACTGGCTCCGACAGCTCAAACGCATCAAACAGTTCAACTGGCTCCGACAGCTCAGATGGAAACAAGCCAGCTGATGGCTCAAACAACACCGGTTCAGGTAACAAAGGTAACGATAAGAACGATTCAAAAGGTACTCAAAAGTAGTAATAAATAAGAGTTTAATTACTTAATTTTATTCTTTTGTAGTCAAGGATAAATAAAAAAGCCATAAGCTTATTTCCAATTGGTTGAATCTAAATGATTTAGGTAATTGGGTGGGCTTAGGCTTTTTTGGTTCAAAAACAAAGCTTTCTATTTAAATAATGTAAAATCTTAAAACTGGAACATATTTTTTGTCTATTTATGAGGACTAATTTCTGAAATTCAATCGGAGTTGGTCCTTTTAGTTTGATCATATTGAAGTTACTATTACAATAATCAATATACTTTCTTATTTTATTTGCCAGTTTTATTAAGGTATAAACCGGTTTTTAATATAATTACTATGTACATAATATATTACAATATACTTTGTATAGTAATCTATTACATAGTCTGAATAAACTTTAAATAAAAAATAATATATTAAAACAATAGTCTTTTTTTTAGGTGCTTATAGTGATAAAATAACTTTCATGTAACTCAATGAGAGTTATAGCGTTCTTAAGACTGTTTAGCTAGGGGCGTCGAAATGTCAATGAAAAAAGGAAGGCTCAAAAAAATGAGTAAAAATAGTTTTTATAAGAAAATGATAGTTTCAGTAGCTGGTGCATCATTATTAGCTGTTGGTGTTAATCAGTTACCAACCAACTCTCTAAGTAGTGCCCCAACTGAAGTTAGTGCAGCTAAGAAGGCCGCTAAGACCAAGAAAGTCGGTGCTAATTCTGCTGTTTACAAGCTTAAGGGCAAGAAATTAGTTAAGACTAAGAAGACACTTAAGGTTGGTCAAAAAGTAACTGTTCTTGGCAAAAAGACTGTTAAGGGCAAGGTTTACTACAAAGTTGGTAAGAACCAATATGTCAAGGCTGTAAATGTTACTGGTAAGGCTGCTAAAGTAGCTAAGAACACTGTTTTGGTTACCAGAAGTGGCAAAGCTTTGAAGAACGGTAAAGTTCGTAAGGGCCAAAAAGTAACTGTATTTGGTGCAGCTGTTACCATTAAGGGCAAGAAGTACTACTCAACTTTAGCAGGATACATTAAAGTAAGTGCTTTAGCTAAGAAGAAGACTGCTACAACACCAACTTCAACCCCATCAACTAGTTCTAATGGCTCAACCGGTTCCAACGGTAGCTCAGCAGGCTCAAACGGCAGCTCAGCTGGTTCAACTAGCTCAGCAGGCTCAAACGGCAGCTCAGCTGGTTCAACTAGCTCAACAGGCTCAAACGGCAGCTCAGCTGGTTCAACTAGCTCAACCAGTTCTAACGGTTCCACTGGCTCAACTAGTTCCAACGGGTCTAACGGCTCTACTGGTTCAACAGGTTCTAATGGCTCAACCCCTTCAAATCCTTCAAAGTAATGAGTAATCATTAATTTACTTTTGATACAAATTATTGAGTAAATTTAATATCATAGATAAAGAGGTTTTAGGTGTTTTTGAAGACTTGCTTTTACAGGTCTTCAAAAGATTCTCGGACCTCTTTTTTTGATACAAAAAAACGCAACTTTCTCAACTGGAGAACTGATTGCGTTTTTAGTCAATAAGTCTTAATTATTAGAAACAGACTGCTTTGCTCTAGCTAATACATCCATGACGGCTATGCTATGCTCGTATAAATCATTAGCTTTCTGTGTGTCATGGGTATCAATAATTTTCACAAAATCCGTAAACTCACTTGCCATCCGGTGATCAAACTGATTGAAGTTGAACTTACTGTTATCACCGTGTCTGTGTTCAACCATGAAGCTTTTAATAACACCAGTTGAACCGTCAAAATAGATAGTTCCTTTTTCACCTTCAATAAATGATCTGGGAGTAGTATAGCTGTCTTTTGCAGCAATTAAAACTGCTTGTTTATCAGGATAAACTAAATTAAGTATGCCTGAAGTATCAACTTGTTTTTGCATTACGGGATAATATTGCACTTTTTCCGGTTCACCGAATAAACCAACAGCTAAGTGAATATTGTAAATATTTAAATCCGTGAGAGTTCCGCCATCTTTAGCGGGATCGAATACAGGTGCAATTTTACCTTGCAAAAAATCATCATAGCGACTGGAATATTGCGTATAGTTTAAAGAAATAATGTGAATAGGTGCAATTTCAGCTACTTGCTGTTTAATTGCTTTAAAATTTGGCAGATGAATATTTGTGATTGCTTCAACTATGATTAAATCCCTTTTATCAGCTATTTCTTTAAGTTCTTTAGCTTGAGCAACAGTTTCTACATATGGCTTTTCGCAAATAACATTTTTGCCTGCAAGAAGAGCTTCTTTTACAATTTCATAATGTAAAGAATTAGGCACGGCTACATAAACTGTGTCGACATTTTCATCGCGACACAACTGCTCGTTATCTGCAAAAACTTCTTTAATGTTATATTGTTTAGCTAAATCTGTCGCAATTGGCTGGCTACGTTTGGTAGTGGAGATTGCTGCAAGTTCAAGGCCTTTAATTTTAGCAGCAGTCGTTAAAAAATCGTGAACAATTTTACCACTGCCAATAATTCCTAATTTCATTTTTGGACCTCCGATTACTAATGAAAATATTTAAATGACTCTATAGTCATTTTAGCTCATTAAGTAACCTAAAAGCACCATAATTTATGATAGTTAAATATTTACTAAAAATTGTTTTTCCATATTTTTAGTAACATTAGTTTGCTGGAGCTGCAGTGGCATTTTTAACTTCATCTGGTAACTTCAAAGAGTCGGAATCGCCTAAGCCAAAGATTCTAAAGTTGAATGAAGCTGGGGTTTTTTTGTCGTAGTTCATTTTAAAAGAAGTAGCAGTACTTGTTACTTTTTTATCTTTGATTTTAAAAGTAACATTACACTTGCTGAGTTTAACGTGCTTTTTAAACGACTTGAGATCTACCTTATAGTCTTTAAAAATTTTGTTCAGAAATTTACTTGCCTTAGTAATATTGACATTACTTTTGAGGGTATAAACTCCATCTTTATGACTAAGTTTGGCATTTTTGCTCAAATCAGTAGTGATGCTTTTAGCAAATTTCTTCAGATCGCTACTATATTTTTTTATATCAGTTTTGGCAGTATCAGCGTCTGCAATCGGTGTATATTGCCATTTGCCATCTGCTTTGGTGTAGACACGTTTTGCGTCCATATCAATCCATTGCTCTACTGTTTCAGCGTGTTTACCAGATTTTACTGTAGTAATGGCTTGAACTAGTTCAGGCTTGGTGGTAAAAGCACCATGAGAAGCGAAATCTATTTTTTGCTTACCACTTTTAATCTTCGTGCTGGTAGTATATTGGCCACTAGTTTGGTTGCTCTGTTTCTTTTCAACAATTGCAATAGCCTGCTTTTTTGATAATGCGGCATCGACTGTTTTTGCATGAGTTAGACCACCACCAACTAGAGTGACAGACAATAACATAGCCGTCAAAAATTTCTTCAATTTCATTGTGGACATCTCCTTTTTAATATTCTTATTTTACCTTAAGGAAATTATATAGCATTTTTAGTCAAGTTGATATAAAAACTTGTCCGATTTTTTTAGTGTTACAACTGCATCATTGAAGTAATAGAGTTTAAAAATGATAAAATTGTTTTGTACATTAATGAGTGAAGTTAACCCTCGAGATTGGACAAAAATCCAACTGGAGGGTTTTACTATGGTTAAATTTACCGTCAAACAAAAATTACAAGCGCTTAACTTGCTCAAAGAAGGCTACAGCAGCCATTCTGTGGCGCAAATGATTGGCACCGGATCACATCAACTAATTGATACCTGGGCTGCACAATACCAGTACTTTGGCGTTAAGGGCCTAGAAATTCGGCACACCTCGCAAAATTATCGTGGTCAATTCAAGCTTCAAGTCTTAAACTGGAGAAAAGAACATGACGAGACCTATCAAAATACCGCCATTCACTTCAAAATTGCCACACCCAGCTTAATTTGTACTTGGCAAAAACGTTTTGACGAAGGCGGGCTTGATGCGCTCTTTACCAAACGAGGCCGACCACCAATGAACAAATCGCCTAAAAAACCAGTTAAGTATACCAGCAGCGAGTTATCTGAATTAGAGCGGCTGCGCTTAGAAAACCGTCAGCTCCACATTGAGAACGACTACCTAAAAAAAGTCGAAGCCTTAGCTCGGCGCAAAGACGCTCAACGCAAGAAGAACGGACCATCATCCAAGAGTTAAGGCATGAGCACAACTATCAACTGCAAGAACTATTGCACTATAGCTTTTTAGCCAAGAGCACCTACGAGTATCACCCGCGCAACAGGCGGAAAAAATACAGCGATCTGGCTTTACTGTCGCTGATTAAAGTGGTTAAAAGGCATAATCCCAGCTTCGGCTACCTGCCCATGACCGACACGCTAAAAATCAAGTACGGCTTGCAGGTGAACCATAAACGCATTTACCGCCTGATGAAGGAGCACAAGCTGCTGGCCCGCAAATACAACTTGCGTGCGGGCAAGTATGATTCATCAAAAGGTCCGCAAGGCAAGAAGGCGAAGAATCGCTTCCACCAGAAGTTTAAGACCGATCGGCCCTACCAAAAGGTAGTCACCGATATCAGCGAGTTTCGCTATGGCAATAAGAGCATGAGCGAACGGTTATATTTCTCGCCCTTTAAAGATCTTTACAGCGGTGAAATCATCAGCTACACCATATCAGTCAGCGGCCGCAGACCAAATATGTTCTAGATGGACTCAAGCAGGTTTTGGCGATCCGGCCCAAACTGCCTTACCGCATGACGATTCACAGCGACCAGGGCATTCAATACCAGTCCAAAGCATACTGTCAGACCCTAAAGCAGCACCAGGTTTTTCAAAGCATGTCGCGACGGGCGACCTGCCACGACAATGCGGCCTGCGAGAGTCTCTTTCACATCATGAAGGTTGAGCTAGACTACTACACCTATACCTATCCTACTAGGAAGGCGCTGCAGGAGGCCATGGAAAAATGGATTAAATACTACAATCAAGCTAGAATCAGGCACACGCTAAAAGGCCGCACCCCGATTGGATATCGGAATACGGCCTTAGCAAACATGAATTAATGTTAACGTCCAATTCTAGGGGTTAACTTCAGAGAGTATGATTTTTTAATTTTTTACATAAATTAGGCTTAAAAAAACAGGTTTTTGATGAATTAATTAATCCTAAATTTGCAAGTCTTGGTTTTGTCTCTGGTCAAAGAATTATCTTAGAAGTCTTACACAAATAAAAACCCCGAAATTTCTCGTTTCGAGGTTACCGTTATATTTTATTTAAAGCTATTTTTTCTTTTTGTTAGTTTTAGGCAGTAGCTTGGCATTAAGAGCATTGGTAGGGATCTTTAAGAAGTCTTTGCTGCCCATGTTGCCATAACTCTGTCCAGCACTAAATTGCATTAGTTTATTTACTTTAACCTTAACTAGATATTCAAAGCTATACATCTTTTTATTTTTAACCACAAGTTTTGCAGTCATACCTTTAATTTTGCCCATTTTGACTAATTTGTGATAGATGGTTTTTTGCTTGGGACTTTGAGTATTGGTAGTAAATATCGGATCTAATGCATCTTTCATCGTTTTCTGGTCTTTGATAGATGCCGTTAATGTATAAGTATGACCTTTTCTAGTCATTTTATAAGCGTTAGTAAGAGCTTTGGGTGGGTCCATCAGCATTGAATTATTAACTATAGAATCAAGTAAATCAGCGTAAGTATGTCCGGTTATTTTGTTAAAATCAGCTTTATACCAGTCACTTGAGCCATTAATATAAACGTGATTGGAATTATCAACCCATTCTTGCGAAGATTGTGTTTTACCTTTAGCTTGCGTTTGGTAGTTAAGTTGAAATACGGTAGGATTGCCACCAAAAAGAGCAGTCGTAGCAACAACTTGCTTAGAAGTATCGGTACCAAGGGTTACGATCTGCTTAGCTTGGCCGCTCTTAAATGATTTCTGTGAACATTTGATTACTTGGCTTTTAGTTAGAATTGGTTCGCTTTGCTTTTTCTGCTTGGAGCATCCACCTGCAACTAGCGCTGCAACTAGGCTCAAGCCCATTAATATTTTTTTGAATTTCATAGTGAGTTAGATATTCCCTTTTCTTATAATCATCATTATATCTATTGTATCGTAAAACTTGAATTTAAAAAATGATTTTTAGTCCTAAACCCTATGAAAACAAAATGTAAATGTGTAAAATAGTAAGTGAAACATTTAATTTGCAAAGGAGATATTTCATGTCAAAATTAGTTTTGATTCGTCACGGACAAAGTGAATGGAACCTTGAAAATAAATTTACTGGCTGGATTGATGTAGATTTATCAGAAAAAGGCGTTGAAGAAGCAAAGAACGCAGGTAAGTTAATTAAGGAACATGGTCTGCAGTTCGATCAAGCTTATACATCTGTTTTAACTCGTGCTATTAAGACTCTACACTATGCTTTGGAAGAAAGCGGCCAACTTTGGGTTCCCGAAACTAAGAGCTGGAGATTAAATGAGCGGCATTACGGTGGCTTGCAAGGCTTAAACAAGAAGGCTACTGCTGACAAATACGGTGATGAACAAGTTCACATTTGGCGTCGTTCATATGATGTTTTGCCACCAAAGATTGAGGATGACTCTAAATATAGCCAAGTTCATGATCGTCGTTATGCCGATCTTGATCCCCACATCATTCCTCGGACTGAGAACTTAAAGGTTTGCTTGGAAAGAGTTATGCCATTTTGGGAAGACCACATTGCTCCAGACCTGTTAGCTGGCAAGAACGTTATTATTGCAGCTCACGGTAATTCACTTCGTGCATTGACTAAGTACATCGAAAACATTTCTGATGCTGATATTATGAACTTGGAAATGAAGACCGGTGAACCAGTAGTTTACACCTTTGATGACAAGTTGAATGTCACTAACAAAGAAAAATTAGACGACTAATTTTAAACTGAAAAATAAAATTCCTAACTTTCACGGTTAGGAATTTTTTTGTAGTTACAGTTTATTTGTGAATTTTGACAGAAGCGTCAAGTTGCTGACCATATTGTCAGCATGTTCTTTTAATTTTGGAAAAAATAGATCAAGTCTTTTCCAAAAGAAATACTTGATTTATCTTTTTGTCTAAAAATTAATTTTTACATTTTCCACTATAGCAATACCGTGCAAAGTATAGTTTTTTCCAGGAATTGATTCCTTATAAGAAATTATATTAAACGACATTTCAATGCTTAAAGCTACTAATATAGCTTTTAAAATGAAAAAAGTAAAACATTAGTACAAACAAGATTATTAATGAATTAAAAGAACTAAGTAAAAAAACATGGCTACCCGCCATATGCTGATCAATATATTATCAGAGTGATCTTGCCATAAAGATATTAAAAACCGATCTGTCCAATTACTAGGCAGATCGGTTTTGTTCTTTAGTTTTTGCCTTTTCTTTTGGATTTCAAAGCAATAGCAAAATCAGCAATTTCATTTTGATCTCGCTTACTTAAATGACCGATTCCCTTAAAGGTTAAACCTTTTTTGGGAAAGCGGTAAAGCTTACCAATATCGACCCATGAGGGTTTCATTAAACCGGCAGCTTGCCATTCTTTAATTGGATAATACTGTTGCCTGATATAAGCCGATTTAT
Source organism: Lactobacillus laiwuensis (assembly GCF_019972835.1). Classification (GTDB taxonomy): domain Bacteria; phylum Bacillota; class Bacilli; order Lactobacillales; family Lactobacillaceae; genus Lactobacillus; species Lactobacillus laiwuensis. Next base: position 7,768 of record NZ_BPPB01000012.1, read on the forward strand.
TTTTGTACTTACTGGTAATTTTATAAGCTTCAACTGTTTGCGCCGAAACCTTGCGAATTAATACTGGTCTACGCTTACCACCATTAGTTTCTACATAACTAACGTATAAGCTAATTAGGTCATTAGTCTTCATTTGGATCATTTAGCCAATTAGCAACTTCTTTAGCGTCTTTAAACTCCACTATTGGAGTATTTTCAGTGGCCTTTAAAAAACGTAACTCTGCTCGTTCTGTTTCACTTAAAGTTGGCTTAAAGGGTAAAGCACCATCTGCAACGATTTGCTTATAAAGCATGTTAATAGCCGTGGTGGGTGTTAGGCCCAACTCACTTAAAACTGCTTCGGTATTTTCAGCCAAGTTTTTATCAATTTGTACTTGAACTCTTTTTTTATCTTTAACTGCCATGACTATCTCGCCTCTCTCAAATAGTACTCTAATTATACTACTGTTTGAGTGCTACTTCAATTTCTATGCCTTTTTGAGCTTTTGCTTTAATTTTAACCGCTTCGCTACTGCTTAGTTTTAATTTCTTCGTCTGACCAAATGTGGCTTTTCCCTTGATCTTGTATAATAGATATTATAAAGAATTTTACTTAGGTAAGAATCTGTTCAGACAACTAAATATCAATATTTAACAGAAATTAGGTGCTCTTCAACTTAGCTACGTAATACTGGAATTAGTAAGACTAAAATAATATCGATATTGGGCTTGATACTCTTGAACATTTAAATCGTGAAGATGTAATGTTGTACATTGATTATCTTAAGAATGGCCAAAATAAACAGGAGGAGTATAACTTTCCCACATTAAAAAATTAAAAAGCAACGTTATCATGCTATAAAGGGAGACAAAGCCCTATTTTTACCTATATTTATCGTAGGCTGGTTAAGTCGCTAATTGAAGAAAAAGAAATTTCAAACTGGATTTAAAAATTGCAGGTCAGTGTTTCAAAAATTTTGACTTAAGGGATGTGAATTCTTTACCAGGTTTTAAGAATTACTCTGGCAAAAGTAGTTATTCAGCTACTATAACAATCGCTAAACTTTCAGGTGAGTTTTTAATTAATCTAGGACAAATCGGTGAAGTCACTGAACTAAAGGTTAATGGCAAATTAGTGGGAAGAACAATTGAGCAAAACTCAACTTTTGCTATAACACCATTCTTAAAAGTAGGTCCAAATAAAATTGAAATTGAAACGGTAAATAACTTGGCTATTAAAATTCAAGATCCAGAATCCCAATTTGGTATTATTCCACCAGCTGGATTAATCGGGCTAGTAAAGTTAGAGATCTATCAAGGCTGAAAATAAGAAAGACAATCAATTACGTAAAAATAATTGATTGTCTTTTTCTTGAAATGGGTGTTGAAAAATTTCTAATCCGGTTCATTAATATTTAAAATGGCATCGAAGACGCTCTGCGGCAACTTAATGTCACTTTTAACGGCTTGCCTTTTGTTTAGACTTTGTCTACGCAAAAGTTGTTGTTTCTTCGAAATACTCCGTTTTTCGCCATTAACAGCCGCATTTTTACGTAAAGGCGGCACGTCAACTCTCGCAATTGACTTGTTTTCCACCATTGCTTGCACCGGCATCGGGTATAAACGACGTGGAACCGTATATTTTAATTTTTTGACCAACTTATGGGCGATCAAATCGGCTTTTTGTCGCGGCACAATAATATCGAGAGCATCAACAGCGGCATAGTTGATCTGAATTTGAATTTTGACTACATCAACCAGTTCGTAATCCAGAAATTCGGTATCAAGAGTCGCAAAGCCATGAGTAATTGACTTTAAGCTGTTGAAAAAGTCATAGGCAATTTCAGACACCGGCAGTTTGTATGTTAATGTGACTAAATCTTGTTGGTTGTCCAAGTTGACCATTTCCCCAAAATGCTGGTCACATAATTTCATGACTGCTCCTAAATATTCATTGGGCGTAGTAATGACTGCTTTGACATAAGATTCAGTGACGTAATCAATCTCAGAAAAGTCAGGAAATTTCGCTGGGTTAGTGATAGTGAGGTATTCTTGCTTAGGCTGAGGTTGCTTGAGGTAAACGTGATAGGTAGCATTGGGCGCGGTTGTCAGCACTTCCACATGATATTCATCGCGCAATCTTTCTTGGATGATTTGCAAATGGAAAATACCTAAAAAGCCGCAACGAAAGCCGGCATCGAGAGCCTCGGACTGTTCTGGGGTGTAATGAAAAGCCGAATCATTGAGAGCTAGCTTACTAATAGCCTGTTTTAAAGCCTCATAGCTGGTATTTCCTTTAGGATAAAGACCAGCATAGACCATTGATTGCGCGGGCTTGAAGTGTGGAATCGCGTTTTTAGTCGGATTGTCTGCAGCGGTTAAAGTATCGCCCACCTGAACGCTGGCAACATCCTTAATCCCAGTCACAAGATAGCCGACTTCTCCAGCATTTAATTCCTTTACCGGCTTCATATCTGGCGTGAAGATTCCCACTGCTTGAGCATTAAATGTGCTGCCGTTCTGCATTAATTCCAGTTTTTGTTGGCTTTTTAACGTGCCGTCAATTAGTCTAACGTCCGCAATAATTCCCTGATAAGAATCATATTGCGAGTCAAAAATCAGTGCCTTAAGTGCTGCAGCGGGTTTTCCCTGAGGAGCTGGGATTTTTTGGTAAATTGCTTCTAATACTTGATGAACATTTTCTCCTGTTTTAGCAGAAATTTTTAAAATATCCACATCAGCGAATTCGGGACGCAGCGCACGAATTTGCGCTTCTGTTGCCGCAACGTCAGCAGCCGCATTATCAATCTTATTAATCACCGGAATGATGGTCAAGTTATGCTTTAAAGCTAAACGTAAGTTGGCTACGGTTTGTGCTTGCACGCCTTGGGTTGCGTCAACTAATAAAATAGCACCATCGCTGGCAGCGAGGCTTTTAGAGACTTCGTAGGAAAAATCAACGTGTCCCGGTGTATCGATTAAATTGTATTCATATTCCTGCCCATTGTCAGCTTGATAAAAGTTACGCACTGAGCGCGACTTAACTGTTACTCCGTGAGCTTGTTCAACTTCCATGCTATCGAGTAGTTGGTCACTTAACTGCCTTTTACTCACAGTATCAGTTTGTTCCATAATTCTGTCAGCTAAGGTTGATTTACCATGATCAATATGAGCAATTATGGCAAAATTTCTGATGTTCGCGAGTTTCATTTTATTTATTTCCCTCCAGTTTTTGTTGCAATCCTTGTAAGTAAAACAACATTATTTGATTGGCTTCCTGTTCGAGATCAATTTGAAAGCCCTTAAAATCGACGGGTAACTGGTCATGATGAAATTCGTCCAAGTTCATCATGTTCATGAGTCCGCTAATTATGGCGCTTTGAATAATAAAAAGGTGACTGGCCTGTTTAACGCTTAATAGTGTGATTCTTGCAGCAATCGCCTGTCCCAGTTGCTGGTTTATTTCATATAATTTTTCCCGACCGACCAAAGTTTGTTCTCTGTCAGCCGCTGCCTCTAAAATTGGCCCTCGTAATGCGTTAAGACGCAATAAATCGGGCCTTTCACGTATTAACAGGTGATTTTGTTCTAATAAAAAAGCAGTAAAGTCATTCCAAGAAGTGATACTTGCAGTTTTTTGAAAACGCTGGCGTACTTCCTTGAGGTAGTCTTGATAACCAGAAAGCAGCAGATACATAAAGATGTTTTCTTTGGTTTTAAAGTAATTAAATAGTGTGCCTTTGGCTACGCCTGATTCATGGGCAATTTGCGCCATGGATATTTGGTTAAAATCATTTTTTTGAAATAATTTACTGGCAGCAGCCGCAATTAGCTGCTTTTTGGCTTCTTTTTCTTTGGGAGTTAAGACATACATAATGACATTTTGTGCTCCTTTCATTCAATAATGACCAACGGTCATTTTACAAATAATTATTAATTTTTGCAAGCAAAAAACCAGCTACGCTTGCAGCTGGCTTGAACACATATTTTATTTATTAATGTATTTCTTTAATTGTTCACCATGAAGTCCGGCGCTTAAGCCCACTAAGAGTTTAATTCTGGCCTTTTGGCCATTGAGACCGCGACAAAAGATAATACCCATTTTGGCTAAGCCAACACCGCCACCTTGATAATCATAAACTGGTTCAGCGATACCGTTAAAACAACGGGAAACCAATACCAGGGGAATTCCGTTATCAAGCAGTTTTTGCAGTGCTGGCAGTGTTTGTGGGGGCATGTTGCCGGCACCTAAAGCTTCAATCACTATTCCACTAGTTGTCGTTTTATCCAAGGCTTGCAAAATTTCTGGTCCCATTCCTGCATAGGCCTTTACTAAATAAACATTTGCAATAATGTGGTCAATTGGTAAGTGTTGCTGGGGATTGATAGTTTGCACGTAATTAACGTGACCTTCAGATACAACACCTATAGGACCAAATGTAGCGGTGCGAAAAGTAGCAACATTTGTAGTATGGGTCTTCGTAACATAACGGGCGGGATGAATTTCATCATTCATCACAACTACAACACCTTTGCCAATAGAAGCATCAGAACTGGCGACCATGATTGCGGTTCTAAAATTGTACAACCCGTCGCTGCCAATTTCATTAGAAGAGCGCATAGCTCCGGTTACTACCACAGGCATTTTACTGGAAATGGTTAAATCTAAAAATAAAGCTGTTTCTTCCAGAGTGTCTGTGCCGTGAGTCACGACTGCCCCAAAAAAGCCTTCGGCTTCTGCTTGGCGGATCCGCAAAGAAAGTTGCAACATACGCTCAGGAGTCATATGGGGCGAGGGTAAATTAAAAATTTCTTCTGTAACTAACTCCACGTCATCATCAACGTTTAAAGACAAGTCAGCTAATGGGTTTTGACTGTTGGGCTTAATTTTGCCATTTTCATCTTCTGACATTGAAATGGTGCCACCAGTGTGTAAAATTAAAATTTTTTTGCTCATGATCCTTATACTCCCGTAAATTCTTTTAATACCTATCAAGAGTAACATAAATTTTCAGCTGCTGATACCTTCAACAGTCAAAGTTTTTAGACATAAAAAAACTGCCAGATGAAGCAGTGATATGACCCTCAAATTTAAGACAAATTTGGCCGTCATATGAGCAAACAGACCAGCCGTTTATGTTAAAAGTTTTAATCAGCGAAAACCTCTTGCGCTTGACCAAATGCAGACCATGCTTTAGGCCAGCCACAATAAAAAGCCAAGTGGGTAATCAACTCCACCATTTCGTCTTTGGTAATACCGTTCTTTTTGCCCATAATCATATGTGATTTAAGTTGGGGAAAAGCGCCTTGTGCCATTAATGCGGCACAAGTAATTAAACTACGGTCATGAGCAGACAACTTGTCCTCTCTTGACCAGACTTCACCAAATAAAACATCATCATTCAATTCTGCAAATTTAGGTGCAAAATCACCTAAGTTATCTCTACCAGCTGTTTGCTTTTTCATTTTTTAATCCTCCAATTTTCCATATTCTTCATCTGTAACAGGTTCCAGCCACTTGGGTGTTCCCGCAGTGATAGCAATATGCGCAAACCAACTGTCTTTAGTTGCGCCATGCCAATGTTTAACACTGTCATGAACGACCACTACATCACCAGGATGCAATTTACGAGGCGCTTTGCCTTCTTCTTGATACCAGCCCGTACCAGCTGTTGCTAACAAAATCTGAAAGCCGCCAATATGCTGGTGCCAGTTGTTGCGACAACCGGGCTCAAAACTGACATTTGAGACGCTGACATTAATATCAGGATCACTAACTAAACTTTGCAGGTAGCTTTGACCCTTAAAATATTTTTGATATGCAGTATTTTTTTCACCTAAAGCAAAAATACCATTTTGTACTTCATCTTTGTGATTTTCCATTTTGATTCTCCTTTTACCTGATTTATACGATTACTTTAATCCTTAAAGTGAACTTTAAGTCAAATTATTCTAACATTAAATATGAGTTAAATTACATTTATTAATAATTAGTTATTGTTTTGTGAATTTGTTATTTTGTTAAAAAGTAATGTGATAAAATTAATTTGATAAATGAAAGCGATTTATACAAAGGAGATTTATATGATTTATCATAAAGATTTTGCATGGGATGCCAATTATGATGTTGTTGTTTTAGGATTTGGCGGTGCTGGTGCCACCGCTGCTCGGTTTGCGTCTGATCATGACGCTAAAGTGCTGCTGGTTGATGCAGCTCCTGAAGGGCACGAAGGTGGTAATACCCGGTATTCTGCCCAATTAATTGGTACTGGCAATGACTTTAATGAGTTGAAAAAGTATTATCAGAAACTAACAGCGCCAATGGAACTTGACGAAGAGATGATTGATACTTATGTCGACGGGATGGTGCACATTCCTGAATATGTTTCAAAATATTTGGGTGTTAGACCAAATAGTGCTAAGGAATATGCCCCTGACAAAAGTTATGCTTTCAGAGAATTTCCGGAATTTCCAGGTTCAGAGTCCTACGATTTTACCACTGTCACTAAACATTGGTTTGATGCTTCCTTATGGCAGATTTTAAAAGAGCAAGTAGTGAAACGGCAAGACAAAATTGATGTTTTGTACAGCACGCCTGCTCAAGAACTAATTCAAGATCCGGAAACTAAAAAGATTTACGGCGTAGTGATTAAGCGTGATGGCAAATTGCTCAAAATTCAGGCCAAAAATGGTGTTGTCATGACCACCGGTGGTTTTGAAAATAACCAAAGGATGATTGAAGACTTTATTGGCGCCAAAAGACTGGCACCTTTAGGCACCCTTTACAACAAAGGTGATGGTCTGAGAATGGCCCTGGAAGTTGGCGCTGATTTTTGGCATTTACATAATTATGAGTCTTTAGGCCTGCTTCATGGTATGGCTTTTGCGGTACCAGCGGGACAACGCGGTCGTTTAATGCTGGGAGCCCAAAATGAAGCTGTTTCTAGCGGCAGTTCGTTTGTTATCGGTGATGACGGTACCAGATACTTTAATGAAACTGAAGAAAACCGCCATGGCCATATCAAGAATCATGGTCAATGGAAAGTGCCGCTAAATCAAGAGCACCCATACTTGATTTTTGATGAAACTAAAAAGCATGAATTAGATAGCGATAAAATTATTGGCGATTACAAACCATACACAGAAAATGTTATCAAGGCTGACACTGCTGCAGAATTAGCCGATAAAATTGGTGTTGAACCGGCAGTTTTGTCTGACACTCTCAGTCGTTTCAATCAAGCTTGTCAAGAACAAGACGATCCCGAATTTAGAAGAGATCCAGCAACTTTGCGTGCATTTACTGGTAACACAATTTATGCCGTCAAACTGGAACAGACAATGCTTAACACTCAAGGTGGTCCAAGAAGAAATAAGAATGCGGAAATTTTGGATACTAGAGGCAAAGCTATTCCTAATCTTTATTCTGCTGGTGAACTTGGCGGTATCTGTGCTAACCAATATCAAGGTGGCAATAATTTGGCAGAATGTTTGATTTGGGGCAAGATTGCTGGAGAAAATGCGGCTAAACCAAAGGCTGATGAAACAACCGATGCAGCAAGCGGTGCTACTATGCCTGAAAAGCATTTAACTTCAGATCTTAAACACGAAACCTATGAAACAGGAGAAAACCAATATATTGGTAAATCAACTAAAGGTATGGGTGATGAAATAGTTGTCCGGGTAACTGTTGATGAGCAAAAGAACTTGAAGAATATTGAAGTTTTGAAACAAGCTGAGTCGGATGACTATGGCTTGAAAGCTATCAAGACTTTACCTTCCAAAATGGTTCAGGAAAATACCGTTGATGTTGATGCAGTCAGTGGTGCCTCAAGCTCATCGCGCGGTCTCAAAGATGCAGTTAGGGATGCGCTAAGTAAAATAAAGTAGTAAGTATTACTAAAAAGATCTAGATAAAAAGCAGACAAACCACAATTTTAGTGATTTGCCTGCTTTTCTTACTACTATGTTTTAATCAGTAGCTTTATTTGTCAATGTGGTATGGCATTTTTGTGACAATATTTGTTCAAATCCATTGTTAAAAACATAAAATTGAGATTGTTTTCAAATTATGTCTATCATCTGAAGTGCGTTCGCTATAAGCTAAAAGTCTCTAACAAATGTTGAGAACTGATTCTACAACTAATTTACGTTGGTAGTAGAATACGTTTGCAGGTTCTACTTCTAAAAGCTGTTTTAGATTGGCTTTTAAAATGATGCTAGATCAGATTATAATTAATGAGTCTCTGCTTGTTGCTATGTATATTACCAAAGTAGCTTGAATGCTACTAGGTTGAACCCATTGGTAGTGAAAGAAATGAAAAATGTTTGTAGAAACGATCAATGGCTTTTCCAGACTTTTTTATTTAAATAAGTTTTAATTTCATTATTAAAAGGTGAAATTTAATAAACAAAGTGTGCATAATGCTTATTTTTTAATTTTTTAGCGAGTTTTACCGAATGATACCAATGGTTTGCACCAGTAACAAGGTATCCAGCTGCATTAGTTAGCACTTGATGACCTTTTAATTTAGAAACAGTGAAAAATGGTCCAGCTGTCATTTCGTACCAACCTCGAATAGCTAGCCAAGTGTGACCATGAACCTTTACAGGCATATTAACTATATACATCCATTTATCTTTTTTCTTGCTCATTTTATTCCAATGTGACCCATTTTTAGGTAGAACATGTAATGGATAGATGCTTTTTTTACCATTGTCTTCATAGAATATCCACTTTTTAGCAGTTATGGTCTCTTTATTGACTAAATGAGTTTGTTTATCATATTGATACCATGTGCCACGCATTTTTTTGGAAAAACAGATACATTAATTTTAGCTTGTACGGGATTAGCTAATTTAATTGTTGCAATGCTGCCAATCATCCCCAAACTAAAGATAGCTATAAGTGTAATCCACATTTTTTTAAGTTTCATTGAGTTACCTCCGTATCTAACTTCAATCATAAGCATTATAATACTGTATATTAGCATTAACAATAAGTACATATTTTAAACAACTGCGATAAGCTCATTTATGTTGTTTGGTAGAAGTAGCGGGAAAATATGCTTTATGCAAATACTATTGATGTTGATGCAGTCAGTGGTGCCTCAAGCTCATCGCGCGGTCTCAAAGACGCAGTTAGGGATGCGCTAAGTAAGATAAAATAGTAAGTTTTAAAATTTGTTTCAACTCTTTCAAAAAATTTGGTGTAAAGATATTTTTGTATATTATAATTGCAATTAAGAGAATTAAAGTGATAAAAATAAGTAACGGGAAACTAACATGAACTTTACACAATTACGATGTTTTATCAAGGCTGTTGATAATTCCAGCTTTACACTTGCTGCTAGAGAATTAAACTTTACTCAACCTGCAATTTCAAAAAATATTAGAGATTTAGAAAATGAGTTGGAAATTACCCTTATAATTCGGGAGCATCATCGCATTACTCTTACCAAAGCCGGCAGATATTTTTATAAAATTGCACGTAACATGGTCGATGACATGGACAACACAACTGAATTTCTGAAAAGTCAAAAAGGTAGGATTGGAAGTTCATTAAGAATAGGTGTTTGTGAAATACCATTAGAAGAAGAGATATTACCAGCAGTTTTGCGTAAATTACGTGCATATGATAGCAATCTTGATATCCAGTTTATCAATGTAGAGGAGACTACAATTTCTGAAATTTTAAATCATCATGTAGATATCTGCTTGGTTTCATATGATACTGTGGCAGCAATCCAAAATATTCAGTTTGTAAAATTAATTACCGGTAAATTTTTGGTTGCTTGTCCTGTCAATTCCGCTTTAAGTAAACAGCAAATGATTACTTTATCAGATTTGCAAAAGCAAAGAGTCTTTTTGTTTGATCCAAACAGTACACTCAATTTTAAAACGCAGAATGATTTAATATCGGGAATAGGTGTTAAACACATTAAATTTGTCCGTGATTTTTTCAAAATGAAACTGTATGTCAAAGCCGGCTGGGGCTACGGTGTTATACCAAATTTTGCTAAAGATTATGATAAAACAGCTATTAAATACGTTACTTTAGATTATCCGGCCATTTCACCTTATGGCATTGCCTATATCAATTCGTCGGTCCAAGACATGGATGTTGCAAAAGTAATCAATACTTTTAAGCGAGTCTGTGTCCACGTGTTAGAGTAAAAAATACAAAAATATGTTGATAAGTCACAAAAGTCAATCACTTTTGTGGCTTTTTTAGCATTCCATTTAGTTATTCTTAATTCTAATGGTCTTGTCTTAATAAGTTTTCTAAATGTTACTTTGAGAAGAGTAAGAGCTTGAACTAGAAGGGATGAAATTTAATGGGAAAAGTTTTTGTGAAAGCAATTACTTATTTTGTACGTGTGAATATTCTACATAGAAAAATACTGACGTAAGAAAAAATAATATTTTATTTAGTAATTATATTTATGAGTATAGATTTGCTTCAAATTTTTAATGAATAATAGTCTAACTTTAGATAAATTTGTGAAAAGTATTCATGAAAGGACTTTTAAGATGGATAAAGAACAACTACCTAAACTATCGAATTATAGGTGGGTAATTTTGGCAATTGCCGCTTTAATGGATGTCATTAGTAATTATGTGCAGTTTCAAATTTCCGCGCTGGCTACACAGATCATGCCGGCTTTGCACATTACGCCTCCGCAATTTTCCAGTTTACTTATGGCGCCAATGTTAATTGCAGTTTTTTTAAGTATACCAGCTGGTTCACTTGCTGATAAGTTTGGGGCAAAAAAGGTAGTAAGTATAGGTTGCATTATATCGGTAATCGGTGCCTTTGGCAGACTATTTGCTAAAGATTTTTGGTCAATGATGATCATGTTATTAATGTTTGGTGTGTACATGTCATTATTAAACGCAAATACAATAAAAATTTTTGGTATTTGGTTCAAGCAAGATACTAACATGGCTATGGGAGTTTTCTTTGCTTCTGCTGGAATTGGTGCCGCTCTTTCGCAAATTACGGGTTCTTTTTTCCCAAGTGTCAATGCAGCATATATCTTTTCATCAATAGTTTTATTAATTTTAGCTATTTGCTGGATTGTGTTTGTTAAAGATGCCCCTGAAGGAGAAAGCATTCAAAAAAAGCAAACTGTTGATTCTGAATCAACGATAAAATACTTTGAAGTTGCCACTAAAAGTAAAAAAACGTGGTTAATTGCAATTTGTGGCGGCCTAGGTTCTGCTGCTTCGACAGCATTTTCCGGTATACTGCCTCAAGCATTTGCTGCTAGAGGGATGTCAGACGCAACTGCAGGAATTATTGCTTCAGTTGCCTCTTTTGGCAGTCTTTTTGGTGCCTTACTGGGGCCAGCTATTATTGCTAAACTTAAAAAGGCAAAAGGATTCATGATTTCCGTAACTTTAGTTTCAGCAATTTTAATGGCAATAACTTGGTTTGTTCCTGCCGGATTGCCATTAGTTATAAGCTTAGTAGCTGGAGGCTTGTTCGGGTCAATGACTGGACCGATTATGCAGGCTATGCCTATTCAATTTCCTGAAATTGGTCCAAAATATGCTGGTTCTGCAGGTGGCTTAATAGGAACAGTAACTTTATTACTTGCTTATGTAGTTCCAATTCTTATTTCCTTAATTGCTGGACGTAGTTATATTTTTACTTTCTTCATTCAAGGTATTGTTATTGCTTTAACAGCAATTTTCATTGCTATACTACCTGATGCTAATAATGTTAATAAACGTAGGTGATTTTTAATCAAAAAAGTGTAAGATTCTCTAAAGCATAAATAGAATTTTGCTTTTTTTATCCTCATCGGCAAAAATAATAGTAGTAACAAGTAAATCAAGTATGGATTCTACTTTTGGCAAATTTATTTTTACGAAAAATTTTTAGTATAATATACACAGGAAGAAAATTTTTTGTTAATTTGATGAGGTAATAAAATGAATTTCACTCAATTACGCTGTTTTATTAAGGCCATAGATAATTCCAGTTTTACTATTGCAGCTGAGCGCTTAAATTTCTCCCAGTCGGCAGTTTCGAAAAATATTAAGGATCTTGAGGATACACTGGGGGTAACTTTAATCAATCGTGCTCATCACCGTATTTCCTTAACGAGCGCTGGCAAGTACTTCTATCGTGTTGCGCGCAATGTGGTAGATGATATGGATTACACGGTAGCATACTTGCAAAGTAAAAAGAATGACCCTGAAACGCTTTTGCGAATAGGGGTCTGCGATACACCGTTTGAACAAAAAATTTTACCGATTTTTTTACGAAGACTACGTGAATCTGGGAGTAACTTGAACATTCAGTTTGTCTTTGTACTCAACAATTCTATTGGTGAACTTCTCAACCATCATGTTGATTTGTGTGCAATTGCCCGAGAAGATGTTGATGTTGTTGAAGATATTCACTTTGAGCCAATGGTTCAGGGCAAAGTAGTTGTAGCTTGCCCAAAGGGTTCTCCTTTAGCAGAAAAATCTAAGATCTCTATTTCAGATTTAATTGATCGTGACGTATTTTTGCTTGATCCTAACAGTTCTTTAAATGTGCAATTAAATTTTCAAACTACTTTGATCAATAAATTAGGAATGGAACATATCAAATTTGTACAAGATTTTTTGGCCATGGATATTTATGTTAGAGGTGGCTGGGGCTATGGCATTTTGCCCAACTTCATTGCAGATTATCAATCAGAGGGAATTAAATATATTCCCATTGATTTTCATGATATTTCACCATATGGAATTGCATACATGGAAAGCTTTACAAACGACTCTGTACTTGAAAAAGTGGCCAGTACATTAAAAAAAGCAATAAACGAATATTTATCTGAGAATAAAAATAAGTAATGCACAAATAAAAGTTGTTTTTGGAATGCTTGTAATCAGCGCTTAAACGTTGATCTTACAAGCATTTTTATTTTGCCCTTTTAAATTGTTATGTTCTGTATTCCATTTAGTAATTCTTAATTCTAAATATGGTGCATAAATTCACTTGATTCATAGTATTATGAAAACGGTTAAAGGATTTGTTTAAAGAAGTGAGGTATAAAAATGGAAAATACTTATGATGTCATTATTGCTGGTGCCAGCAATGCTGGCGCAATGGCAGCTTGTGCTGCTGCTGAAAAGGGAGCAAAAGTTCTCCTGATTGATAAGCAAGGAAGTTCAAGATTTTTATTCCGTTCATTCTTTGCTGCGTTGGACAGTAACGCCCAAAGAAGAGCAGGAATTAAAGTTGATAAAGCTAAACTAATGAACTTTTTAACCTTGTTCTTCCAAGATAACGTTGATGAACGTTTATTGTGGACTTGGGCAAATCATGCAGACGAAACTGCCAATTGGCTTGAAGATAATATTTTGAAACCAAATGGCGGTGTTTTGAGACCACAAAAAGATGCCCACTATGAAACTGTTGTTAATACAGCTTTCAATACTGAGTTAGCAATTGCAACACCTGATAATGGCTGGGCTCATTATGGCGATTGGGTAATTGATAAGGTTAAAGAATTAGGAGTAACCCTTAAATACAACACTAGATTAGAAGAATTAGTGACAGATGATAGTGGTGCAGTAACCGGTGTAATTACCAGTGATCGTGAAAGTGGCGAAAAGACTGAGTATAAAGCTAATAAGGGTGTCATCATTTGTACTGGCGGTTACGGTGCCAATGTTGAATTGATGAAGAAATGGGATCCACTTGGCTACAAGAAGAATGTTTATTCAGATGGACCTCGTGATGATGGTTCAGGTATTCTTGCTGGCCTTAAAGTCGGTGCCGCTCGCGATGAAGAACCAGCTGAAATCATTTTTGACCGTGGTGCAGTTCCTGTTGGCACTAAGGCTGAAGACCATTATGTCATTGACTTTAAGGATCCAGGCTACTTCTGGATGGGTGCTTACCCACTACTAAAAGTTAACTTAAAAGGTGAGCGTTTCGGCAACGAAAGTGTACCTTACCAATTTGATATTAATGCAATGGCTAAGCAACCAGGCTACCTGGAAGCACAAATTTGGTCTGAAGATACTATGGATCACTTGGCACAATTTGATACTCAAGGTTGTTCTCGTTTAGGCTGGCCTGGTATTTACAATACTGAGGAGAACAAAGAAGAGATTCAACGCAGAATTGATGACGGCCTGGTCAAGAAAGCAGATACCATTGAAGAATTAGCTGAAAAATTGAATTTGCCAAAAGATAACCTAGTTAACAGTGTTAAACGCTATAACGAAATGTGTGAAAAAGGCGTAGATACCGACTTTGGTAAAGAGAAGTTCAGATTATTCCCAGTAGATAAAGCGCCATACTATGGTGTCATCATGGGCGGACGCTTGCTTGCTACTCTGGATGGTTTACGGATCAATACTAAGATGGAAGTTATTGACCAGAATGGTGATCCAATTCCTCACCTATACGCAGCTGGTAACGCCAGTGGTGGTTTCTTCTGGGGCAGTTATCCAGATAGAATTCCTGGCCTTACTTGCAGTCACGCCCAGACCTTTGGTCGTCTAGCCGGACAATATGCTGCTGAAAATTAGTTTTTATCATAAAAGGAGTTTTTATATATCATGGATGAAAAACAGTTACCTAAGCTTTCAAATTATAGGTGGGTAATCTTAGCAATAGCTGCCTTGCTTGACGCAATTAGTAGTTACATTCAATTTCAGATCTCTGCTTTAGCTGTCCAAATTATGCCAGCACTGCATATTTCACCAGCACAATTTCAAAGTTTATTAATGGCACCAATGCTTATAGCAGTTTTCTTAAGTATTCCTGCCGGCTCTCTTGCTGATAAGTTCGGAGCTAAGAAAATCGTTTCTGTTGGTTTAGTTATCTCAGTACTAGGAGCATATGGTCGCCTTTTTGCTAATAACTTTATCACAATGTTTATTTTCCTGTTACTTTTTGGAGTTTATATGGCTCTGTTAAATGCTAATACTTTGAAAATCTTTGGTACCTGGTTTAAACAAGATACTAATACAGCTATGGGTGTCTTCTTTGCTTCTGCCAGTGTCGGAATTATGCTATCCCAAGCTACCAGTTCTTTATTCCCGACTGTTGAAAAGGCATATATCTTTTCATCAACGGTACTATTGGTTTTAGCTGTTTGCTGGATGATCTTTGTTAAAGACACTCCTAAGGGTGAAGAAGTTCCACAACCTCAAACAGAACAAGGCAAATCTGAGTCATCGTTTGAATTCTTCAAGGCTGCTGCCAAAAGTAAGAAAACTTGGTATGTTGCTTTAGCTGTGGGCTTTGGTATGGGTGCTAGTGAAGCCTTTTCAGGCATTTTGCCCCAAGCATTTGCTGCTAGGGGAATGACTCCTGCAGCTGCTGGTGTGGTTGCTTCTGTCGCTACTATTGGTAGTTTAGCTGGTTCACTTTTTGGTCCAGCTGTTATTAATAAGGCTAAAAAGGCCAAACCAATGATGATTGTCATTACTGCTCTTGGTGGTCTTTTGATGGCCGTAACCTGGTATATTCCATTAGGAATGCCATTAAGTATTGCCCTCATCCTCGGCGGTGTCTTTGGCGCTATGACTGGTCCAATTATGCAGGCTATGCCAATTACATTCCCAGAGATCGGCCCTAAGAATGCTGGTAGTGCAGGTGGACTTGTTGGGACAGTATCACTGCTCTTATCATTCTTCCTGCCAGTTATTATTTCTTCAATTGCTGGTAAGAACTATGCATTAACCTTTATTATTCAAGGTCTTGTCTTTGTAGTACAAATTATCGTACTGGCAGTTTTACCAGACGCAAACGCTGCTCGTCGTCATGCTGAATAAGATTTTTTAAAGTGAAAGGGGTCATTTATATGTCAAAAAAAATAACCGAGAACCCAGGAAAGTATACCGGTTCTGGTCAAGGTAAGGAAAGTCAAATCAACCTTGAAGTCGAGGTTGACTCAGACAAGATAGTAAATGTTAAACCGTTAGATAAATATACTCCCGACAGTTTGGCTGATAACGCATTTAAGAAAATGGCGCAAAAAATTGTGGATCAGCAATCAGTCGATGTTGATGTCGTTTCTGGTGCTTCTGAAACTTCACAAGGCATCATTGAAGGTGTTAAAGAAGCCCTGAATAAGGCAGGAGTTGACTTTGATGCCCTTAAAGAAAATGGTGGTCAAACTGCTGGCAAGAAAGAAGAAACTATTGACGTTGATGTCGCAGTAGTTGGTGCTGGTGGTGCAGGCGTGGCAGCCGCTTTAGCAGCTCGTCAACATGGTGCAAGCGTTGCTTTATTTGAAAAAACCATTTCACCACTGGGTGCGACTACTTTTGCCGGTGGTATGTTTGCTGGTGATAGTCAACAACAAAAAGATCAAGATGCAGTCGTTTCTAAGAAATGGCTTTATGACGAATACATGGACGCTTCTCAAGGCTATATGAATTCAATTCTTGTGCGTCGCATTATTGATGAATCAGGTAAGACGGTTGACTGGTTAAATGAAAACGGTGCAATTATGAAATTGGTTGATGCTGGTACAGGCGGTAGTTACGATCATATCGGTATGCCAGCCACTCTTCATGGCTATCAAGAAGGCGGCACTAAGGCCGTAACTAAATTGATTGAAAAATTCAAGTCAATCGGTGGCAAGATGTACTTTGGCTTTGCTGGTAAAAAATTGTTGCAAGATAGTGCAGGTAAAGTTACTGGTTTAATTGCCGAAGGTGATGAAGAAACGCTTCACGTTAATGCTAAGAAAGTAGTCATTGCAACTGGTGGCTTTGGCGGCAGTCCTGAAATGCGCAAAAAGTATCTTGGCGACGTCAGCACACAAGGTCAAGTTTTGCAAAATACTGGTGATGGTTTGAATATGGCCTGGGATGCAGGAACTGCTCACCATATTAACGGTTCAACGCACTACTTCTGGCAAACTTTTAGTGATAAGGATATTGGCGAAATGGCTAAACTTGTTGGTCCAAACTGGATGCCTGTCAATGCCCTAGCTGATTTTCCTAACTTGCGTGTTAACAACCGTGGTCAACGTTATGCTAGTGAAACCCATGCACTAGATTTCGCTGTTCACGGTGCAGAATTGTCAGAACAACCACAACAAACTGAATTCGTTGTCTTTGACCAGGCAATGCTGGATAAGATTAAAGAAGGCGGAACAGTCGCAATTGAAGACCACTATGGCAAGTGGAAGAATCGCCATCAGTTTTACATGGAATTTAACTTCCCAACGGATACTGATGAAAATATTAAGCACGAACACGAGAAGACAGACTTTACTGCACTATTAAATAAGCTGGCTTCAACCAATGTTATTTTTGTTGCAGACACTATCGAGGAATTGGCTGAAAAGATGGGTGTTGACAAAGATAATTTGGCCAAATCAGTTGAGCAATACAATAACGCTAAGAAGAAGGGTGAGGACGACTTATTCTTCTCTGATACCAAGAGAATGATTCCAGTAGAGCAGGGTCCATTTTACGCTGTTAAATTCATTGCCCGTAACCTGGGCACTCTTGGTGGTGCAACCATTGATGAAAAAATGCACGCCTTAGCTCCAAATGGTGAACCAGTACCAAACCTTTACGTAGCTGGTGCCGATGCCTCAGGAATGTATGGCAAGGCTTACGTTGATTTTGAAGGTGGTACTTTAGGTTTTGCTTATATTTCTGGTAGACTAGCCGGAATTGATGCGGCTGAAACTGCTAAAGCCGGTAAGTAGATTATGGCAAAAATTATGTATGAATTAATTGATTTGTACATAATTTATACTAGAGGAACAAATTATGACACAAGAAAAATATGATGTAATAATTGTTGGAGCAGGACTTGCAGGCTTTGCTGCTGCAGATGAAGCTGTTGATAATAATTTAAAGACCTTGCTGGTTGAAAAAGGTAAAACAACAGGCGGTACTGGTAATTATGTTGAGGGAGTTTTTGCTGCTGATTCCGAAATGCAAAAAAAGGATAATGCAACTCTTGATAAGGATGATTTGCTCAAAGAAGAGTTAACTTATTCGCACTACAAAGCAGACGGCAAGATGTGGCAAAAGTATATTGCTAATGCCGGCAAAAATGTTTCCTGGCTCGAAGATCATGGTGCTAAAATTGAAATGGTAGCAAATTTAGGCTCTGGAGCTAGGACTTGGCACTTGTTTAAAGGCAAGGGTCATGATGCCATTCACAATGGCTTGGAACCATATGCTAAGAAGAAGGGCATCACCATAGCTACATTAACTAGAGTGACTGACTTAAAGCAAAATTCTGACCACACTTTTGATGTGACACTGACTAATGTAGCTGAAAAAGATACTAAAATAATTACTGCCAAAAATGTTGTGCTTGCTACCGGCGGTTATTTAAATGACCAAAAGTTATTAGAAAGTACTCCTCACCAAAATCCAGACAACATTATTCCAGTTAACTCTGGTAAAAACACTGGGGATGGTTTGAGACTTGCTTGGAAGTTAGGTGCTAAGAAGTACTTTACTGGAATGGCAATGATGTTTGGCGGTCAGCTGAAAGATAAGACGGTGCCATCATTTAAATTGTGGGGTACTGCTATCTGGAGTTCAGTTTGTGATCAACCGCAAATGTGGGTTAACGAACTGGGCGAGCGCTTTGTCGACGAAAGTGCAGCTGTGGTCAACTGGGCTAATGAAGGCAATTCAATGAATCGTCAAGACCGCGTCTTCTGCATTTTTAGCCAAAAGATCTTGGATGACTTTACTGACAAGTCTTATCCAAGATCCATGAAACCATTTGTTCCAGAAGACAGATATCCCACTCTGCGTGATGATATTGCCAAAGCCGAAAAAGAAGGCCGCGAATACCTGCATAAAGCTGCAACGCTGGAAGAATTAGCTCGAGAAATTGATACCCCTAACCTAGTGGCATACGTCAAGCACTATAATGAAATGGCTGCAAATGGTGAAGATACTGATTTTCATAAACCGGCTAAATACATGTTGCCAGTAGATGGTGACGGTCCATTCTATGCTATCGAATTAGGTGTAGGTGCATACACTACAGGTGATGGACTACGCGTAAACACCAATAACGAAGTTTTGAATACAAAGGGCAGACCTATTGAGGGTTTGTATGCTATTGGTGGCGATGGCTCTGCAGTTCTTTATGGTGACACTTACGGTGTTAATATTCCGGGGACACATGCAGGATATTGCATCTTTTCAGGTCGTAATGCAATTAAAGCAATTGCAGCCCGGAAGTAAAATAATCAAAAAAATAATTTCTAAAATAATAAAATAAAACATTATACCAGCGAAAAAGCCAACTCATTTGAAACTGTCAAATTTTTTGTGTAAATAGATTTTTCTCGTAGATTGATTTTTTAATCTTTTATTTAATCAAAGTAGG
>NZ_BPPB01000013.1 GCF_019972835.1 Lactobacillus laiwuensis
TCAGAACCATTAGAACTATCAGAACTGTCGGAGCTATTAGAACCATCGGAACTGTCAGAACCGTCGGAACCATCGGAACTATCAGAGCCATCGGAACTGTCAGAGCCATTAGAGCTATCGGAACTGTCGGAGCTATCAGAACCATTAGAACTATCAGAACTGTCGGAGCTATTAGAACCATCGGAACTGTCAGAACCGTCGGAACCATCGGAGCTATCAGAGCTATTAGAGCTGTTAGAACTATTGGAACTATCAGAAGTGTTGTCACTAGTATTATCAGTTTTATTCTTAGAGTAGACCAAAGTAATATCTTGTGGGTCAGATATAAATGCTTTTACATCAGAATTTTGATTTTCTTTGAAGGTGTAGCCAGCAAATTCTTTGCTGGTGTCAACAGTTACCAGGTCTGAAATGTTGCCGAAAAGTTTTTCATCAGGAATTTCCTTACCATCTTGATCAACTAGCTGCTTGCCTTCTTCATCTTGGCGATGAATGGTTATGGTGCCACCAGTATATCTAACGTAAGTATCATAGTCTCTGTCACCTCGATAATTAGTCATTAAGTCAGCTGAAGACCACTGATTAGTACCTTTAGTCAAGGAATCGTTTCCTTCACCCATGTTTACCCAGGTACCTGGTTGTTGAAGTGAATCATTTGGTAGATCATTCGTTGTAGTGAATTTAATTCCTTTACCTAAAACTAATTTAGTTAAATTTGTACATGAATCAAACAAACTATAATCTACAGCATCATCAGTAATTATAAAGCTAGATAAGTTTATGCTAGATAAGTTGGTGTCTGCATAAAACATAGAAGAAAAGAATGCAACTTTGCTAGTATCAAAACTTGAGAGATCTAATGAAACTAATTTTGGACAATTGGCAAACATGTAGCTCATGTCAGTGACATCTGAAGTAATGAGGTTATTTAAGCCGTTAATTTGAGTTAAATTAGGAAGAGTATCAAATAATGAATCAGCTGGCCCATTAATTGTTATTTTTCCCAAAATATCTATATCATTAATATTATCAGTATTTATAGTACTTATATTATTATTAATGCCAATTTCTTTTTCGGCGGAGTTGTCAATTAAATAGTCTTTGCCTTTTTCGCCTAGCGATAAGACACCATTATTAAAGGTGTAAGGAACACCTTCCCAAGTATTATCAGTTTTAGTCTTAGAGTAGACCAAGGTAATATCTTGCGGGTCAGAGATAAATGCTTTTATATCAGAATTCTTGTTTTCTTTGAACTTGTAACCAGCAAATTCTTTGCTAGTGTCAACAGTTATTGGATCGGAAATATTGCCAAAGAGCTTTTCATCAGGAATTTCCTTGCCATCTTGATCAACTAGCTGCTTGCCTTCTTCATCTTGGCGATGAACAGTAACGATGCCACCAGTATATCTAACGTAAGTGTCGTGGTCTCTATCACCTTGGTACTTAGTCATGAAATCGGCTGAAGACCACTGATTAGTACCTTTGGCCAGAGAGCCATCGCCTTCCCCCATGTTTACCCAAGTTCCTGGCTGTTGAAGTGAATTGTTGGGTCTACCATTTCTTGTAGTGAATTTAAACCCTTTACCTAAAATCAACTTGGTCAAACTGGAAGTATAATTATTGGTTAATACAAACATTCCCATCGTTGTGGCATCATTTGCAACAGTAAAACTAGATAGGTCTACGCTAGTTAGGTTGGGATCGCCAGAAAACATTACATTAAAGCTGGTCACATTGGTAGTATCAAAACTTGAGAGATCTAAAGAAGTCATTTTTTCACAGCCAAAAAACATCCGTAGCATACTCGTTACTTTAGAAGTATCTAGTTTATCTAAGCCATTGATTGTGTTAAGATTCGTGAGTCTAAAAAAAAGCATCTCAGCTGATCCAATGATGGCAATGGGAGCATTAATATCAATTTCTGCAATGTCAGTTCCAGAAACATTGTCGATGTTGCTACCAATGCTAATATCTTTATTGTCTGAATTATTTATGGTATAGGTTTTGCCTTTTTCACCAATTGATAATACGCCATTATTAAACGTGACAGGTATATCTTCCCAAGTACTTGAGATAGTAGTATTATCCGTTTTACTCTTAGAATAAACTAGAGTGACAGTTTGTGGATCAGAAATAAAAGCTGTGACAGCAGGATTTTGATTTTCTTTGAACTTGTAGCCAGCAAATTCTTTGCTGGTGTCAACAGTTACTGGGTCTGAAATGTTGCCGAAAAGTTTTTCATCAGGAATTTCCTTACCATCTTGATCAACTAGCTGCTTGCCATCTTCATCCTGGCGATGAACAGTAACGGTGCCGCCGGTATATCTAACATAAGTGTCATGGTCTCTATCACCTTGGTAATTGGTCATTAAATCAGCTGAAGACCATTGATTAGTACCCTTGGTCAGAGAACCATCGCCTTCACCCATGTTTACCCAAGTACCTGACAAATTGAGGGAATTGTTTGGCTTACCATTGCTTGGCGTAAATTGAAAGTTCTTGCCTAAAACTAATTTTTTCAAGTTTGCACAAAGATTAAACATACTCTGTGCTGTAGCATTATCTTTAATGGAAAAACTAGATAAACCTACACTTTCAAGACTTCTGTCAGCAACAAACATCATATTAAAATTGGTAACATTGGCAGTATCGAAATTGGATAGATCTAAAGAAACTATTTTTGGAGAATCGAAAAACATGTTTGACATGTTTGTTACTTTTGATGTATCCAGTTTATCTAAGCCATTAATTTTAGTAAAGTTAAGATAAGAGAAGAGCGATTGAGCTGACCCAATAATGGCAATGGGAGCATTAATATCAATTTCTGTAATATCAGTTCCAGCAACATTACTGATATTGTTTTTAATGCTAATATTTTTATCGTCTGAATTAATTATTGTATAGCTTTTGCCTTCTTCACCAATTGATAGTACGCCATTATTAAACGTGACAGGTATATCTTCCCAAGTGCTTGAGATGGTATTGCTACTATCACGAGTGGCTTTAGCATGGTCAAATTGTGCAGAGTCTTCTTCTTGCTTGTCAGTTTTTGCATCGTCTGTGGTGCTTGGATCGCTGGTATTGACTGTAGCTGCATCTTGATTACTGCCAGTTGCTGAACTGTTGTTAGCAACAGCTTGCCCCTGTCCAGTTTCTGGAGTGCTGCTTGAAGTGCCTGCATTATTCTCGCTGCCAGCAGTTTGATTGTCGCTCTTTTGGTCAGTGGGGTTATCAGCAGCTGCTTCACCCTCAGTCTCACTTTGATAGTTCAATTTAGTCTTGACTGGTCTTCCAGCAGCACTCTTGGTGGCACGAGTGCCATTCTGATTGGCTGCCTTCACCGTCTGGGGCTTGGCATTAATTAAGCCTAAAGCAGCTGCGGCCACGCCGCCGAGCAATATTTTTTCTCCTTGCTTGTTAGCATTCTTATGTGTATTCATATAATTCCTCTTCTAAACTGCATATTAATATAGGTTTAGTATATGGCTGGCTTAGGCAAAAGTCAAACTCATTGTGATACTTAGCACATTGATCATAAAGAAATAATGTTCTAATTCATTTATAAATTAGAACACTATTTTTTATATTAAATTATATTTATCATCAAAAATAATTAAATTAATCATATACGATGAATGGGATAATGAACCATCCGCCTTCACCATAAGAACCTTTATAATTAATTGTCATGTAATGAATGGACTGAGGCTCTGAACTAATTCCAGTGATATTCCAAGTAACTGATTTTACATCATTTGAAACTACACCGGCATTTTTCTTCCAATTGCTGAGGTAATATTTAACATAATGATCGTGTTGGACATCATCTGTATCTGCCACCCGAATCTTCATTGGTTTTCCATCAATACCAATTAAATTATTATAACGGAATGTGTAGAATGGTGTGCTTGATGAAAGGTAGTATCCATTTGTGCTAACGTCCTGATAATAACCATACGCTTGGCTTAAGTTTTTATCTGAACCTAATGGGGAGAAGTCAGTAATACCATTATAAACAATAGGAACTGATGTTAACAAAGGTTTATTTGCTAATGCAGATATATCAGAAATAGGGCATTGTTGGAAATTAACACTATATAAGTTCTTTAGTCCCTTTATTGCACTGATATCGGATAGAGTGCTGTGCAATAATGCATGTGCAGACCCAAAGTGCTTAATATTTAGTGGTAAACTGATTGTATATAAATTAGTAGCGTATTCTAGACCAGTTAGTGATTTAATGCTGATTGCAACTGCATAATAATGGACATCATTTTCTGCAAGAACACTCTAATGCTTAGGTTTTTAATTTAGACAAATCTTCTTTAGTAATTTTGCTTACGCTATTTGGATTACCATATAAATTATAGGCAACTACTTTTTATAAATTCTTGACAGGCATCCAATCGTCAATAGTATCATCAGATTTGGTTGTTACTTTATTTTTAATACCGGCAGTTTTTGCTGAAGCTGGTAAAGTTGGTCACAAAGATTTCGATGGAAATGTTTTAGCAGTTCTCGTTAAACTACTTGCTGCTAATGTGCTTCCAGATACACTGTCAGCCTTAACTGCATGTGGGCCACCAACAGCTAGTGCCAGTGCAGCAGCAGTAATTCCACTAAATAGCAATTTCTTGCTTTGTTTACTTAGTTCAATGTGTTTATTCATAAATTTTACCTCTTAAATTATTAGCCAACAGCAATTTACACTATAATTGTATATCCATAATATAATAATTTCAATAGTAAACAACTATACTTTAATTAAAATTGCATATAAAAAGCACTCCATAAGTAGATTTATAGAGTGCTGATTTTTAATGTTTGCTTTTTCTACTGTAATAAATAATAGCTAATCCTAAGACACTGAATAATGATATTAAACCCAATAATAACAGTCCTAATTGCCAGCCTGTTATTGTTTTAGCTCTAGGCTGCTTAACGTGCTTTTTATTATTAACTAGTGATTGTATCTTGCTATTAAGATGAAGTTTTTCACTATGTTTATACTTTTGAATTTTCACTTCTTTAACGGAGTTTTTGCTACTTAAGATATTTTTAGTATAAACATAGGTTAATTCCTGTGGCTTTTGCTTGAGCGTAATCACAGTTGTATCTAAACCAGTATCAATAGGTGAACCATTAAAGTATTTAAGTTTAATAGTATATCCTGGTAGTTTTAAGGCCGGAGCAGTTTGCTGATCATTAACAAAGCCACTTAAGATTTCATCTGGCGCAACTTTTTTCCCCGCAGTATCGTGATAATGAACAATCACATTTGAAACTTTTTCCCTATTATAATAGAAGGTAATTTCTTGGGGCTGATTGTTAAGTACAATAGGCACGCTTCCCGTATGGTGTGAAATACCATTATGGTCAATTTGATAACGAATCGGTGTATAACCGGAAATGTCCTGCGGCTGAATTATTTTTTGTTCACTGAAGACACCGCTAATTGTGCTTTCAGGAGCGATTGGTTTACCCGTTTGATCTTGATAATGGATGGTGATATCTGCTGCCTTGTTACGAGTATAAATTAAAGAAATTTCCTGTGGTTGAGCGGTAATAGTAGCTGTGACAGAGTCCTGGCTAATTGGCGTCGTAGTGCCATCAGCTGATTTAGCGCTGATTGAATAACCAGTAAATGTTGGAATAGTAATAGTGCTGCTGGTATTAACGTCACCATATAGTTTCTGCTGACAGGCAATGGTATTATCCGCGTCATCTTTAAAGTGAATTGTAATAGGCTGCCCGCTGACAATTCTAAACGGAATAATGTACCAGCCTGAAATGATTGGCTCTTGCGCTGAATTATTACTATGGAACTTAACGGTCATTGCTGCGCTATCACCTGGCTGCAGTTTCGAAAGGTCCCAAGTTACAGTCTGTTTACCATTGACTTGACCAACATGATCACTCCAGTTGCTGGAATATTGCTTGACTAAATGTTTGGCATTAAGCTGCTTACCAGTTTCAATCTTAAGTGCCATGTTTTTGCCATTAAAATCAAGTAGCTGGTAAGGGCCTGACGTATAAGAAATAGTTCCTGCAGTTAAGTGAACTGGCTCTGCTAATATTAGCTGTTTTCTTAGCTTTAGACTGCCACTTTCAATTAATAGCTTATTTGATTTTAATGGTGAAAAATCAGTAATTGCATTATATGAAAGATTTAGTTGAACTAATTGTGGCTTATTTGCCAAAGCAGAAATATCATGCAAATTGCACATTTCTAAATTAATATTGGTTAATTTATGCAAATTTTGCAAAGCAGAAATATCCGCTAAAGTTGAATTAAGAACAGCCCGGTGACACCAATCACTGTTTAGCTGACGGTCAGGAGCCAGGTTGATTTTAACTAGATTAGTTGCGTATTCTAATCCGGTGAGTGATTTAAGCCGCAAACGTAAGCGATATTCAGCAGGAGAAATAATATATTTCCGTTTGCCATGAACGACAGGTATTTCTTTTGGTGCGATTAAACTAAGTTCTGTCAGATTGGCAAGACTTTCTTTAGTAATTTGCTTAATTGGTTGACCTAAATTAGCGGCCACAATTTTTTGCAAAACTTTATCTGGCATCCAGCTGTCAAGTGTGTTGGAATCTGCGGCAGAATTTTGCAATTTAAATGCAGGCTCAATTGTGGCATTCAAGCCGCTTGATTCACGGGTTTTAGTCGTCATTTAGTCATCATCTTCTTTACTATTCCAAATAGCAGTAAATTTGGCTTTTGCTTTTACTAGAGCGCTTACTTTAAAATAACATGATTATTATAATGATTAAATTAAAGAAGTTTGCAAAAAATAAACACAATTATTTTTATACCAAAGTAACCGCAACCAAATACTATCCTCATAATACCGTGTTAAACTCAGTATAGCATGGATTAACACAGATGACTATTTCGAAATAGATAATTTTACTACTATTATAGTTAAACCTGTAATGGTTATTTCAAAAGCCAGATATGAACAAGTTGCCAGCCTATGGCAAGGACAAAAACAACGTTAAAGGTAATAATTGTTGTTCTGATGAAAGTCATATTTTGGAAAAATTTAGGCTTGGCCTTTGACCTGACTTGTACAGTCTTGTTAAATGTCTCGTGCTGTTTATTTTTTTTCAAAGATGCCTGATGCTCTTTTTTAATATGCTTTGGCTTAGCAGTCAATTCGCTAGTCACTAGATTATGCTTAGTAGCCTTCATTTTGCTGATCAAGTCGCCCTGTGCAACTGTACGGTGTTGACCGTAGCCGTATTTGGAAGTATTAAAATCAGAACAAGTAATTAGGGTAATCATACTTTTATCTTGCACATTGTTTTCGACTTCAACTTGAGTTGGTTTGATGGCAAAAGAAACATTTTTTATTTTATACACGTAAATATGATGCAAGTCTGTTACGTAAATGAGGTCACCAGGGTGGGCCAGATGCAAATTATCCAAAACTGCAGGACCATAAGAACCCATATAGTGTCCTGCAAGCACATAATTATTAGCACCACCCATGACGCGATCAGGCAGGCAGGTAACGACACCGTATTCTAAGTTCTGGTTTTGATCGCCATAACCAGCAAAGAGCGGATTATGAATATTAACAGCAGGAATAGCAATGCGGCCAATAGCGTATGCCTTGATTTGCTTGGCTCTAAGGACGCTGGCTGCACTAACTGATTTGGTTTTGCTGGCATCATAACTTGTTTTGCGTTTTTTATTTCTATCTGCTTTCTTTTGTGTTAAAGTGGTATTTGCTTTTTCCGCATTTTGTTGCACTACATAGGAGTTGCCAAAACCAGAGCCGAAAAAGATCAAAGTCACTCCCAGATAAAACAGGGCACCTAAAAGTAACACACGAATAGTGGACCATATTTGTGTTTTTAAAGATTTTGCTTTCTTTTTATTTGCCATTTGATTCTTTTCCTTTAAACTGCTATTAGGCTTCTGCTACTATTTAAGTATAAATTTGCGTAAAGCACAATTATTTATCTTGAATTAAACACTTAAAAAAAATAATCAAATAAGTATTGAAATCGCTTTAATACTGATTTATAATATCAGCTGTAAGTGGACGTGTTACTGACTTGATCAGGCATTACCTATGAACAATACTTTTTTGGTACTGTTTGTAGGTTTTTTTATTGGAAAGGAAGTAGTTGAAGTGAAATTTGTTAAAAATTTTAACAACAACGCTGCCTTGGTGTCTGATAAAGCCGGAGTAGATTGGGTGGTGATTGGCAACGGGATTGGCTTTGGCAAAAAAGTCGGTGATTCCATTGATGAGGACAAAATTTCACGCCGTTTTGTAGCTGTCGAAAAAAATATTAAATTGGTTGACAGTGTAAGAGATATTGATCAGCGGACTTTGAAGTTGACAACTGAAGTGATTAGCATGGCCAGTCAAAAATTACAGATCACTTTTTCTGATTATGAATTTTTAGTGTTAGCTGACCACATTGATTTTATGTTAACCCGTGCTACAGGAAATATTGAATTAGGCCAAGATACGCTTGGCTGGGAAATGAAAAAAATATTTCCGAAGGAATATAGTACGGCTCAAGAAGCCTTAAGGTTAATGAAAGAAAAAACTAAGCTTGACTTTCCTCAAAGTGAAGCAGCTTATCTGACATA
Organism: Lactobacillus laiwuensis; assembly: GCF_019972835.1. Classification (GTDB taxonomy): domain Bacteria; phylum Bacillota; class Bacilli; order Lactobacillales; family Lactobacillaceae; genus Lactobacillus; species Lactobacillus laiwuensis. Next base: position 8,621 of record NZ_BPPB01000013.1, read on the forward strand.
TCACTTCATTAATGCAGGCTCTGGTCAAACAAAACTGCAGGATACAATTAAAATTACTAAACTAATTAAGGGAGTAATTGATATTATCCAGTATCAATACGGAATGCAGCTGGATACTGAATCGTTTAACTTCAACAGGTTCATGACACATTTACGTGCTTTTATGGTAAGGCATATGTGTGGTGAAAGCGACCAGGATTCTGGCAGTGAGCTTGATCATTCCTTAATTGAGCTGATGAAAGTCAAGTACAAAAAGGCGTATGATACTGTCCAAAAAATCGGCACGTACTTATACAAGCAGGCAGGCTGGCAATTGCAGCCTGACGATCAGGTATATTTAACTCTTCATGTCTGGCGGGTAACGCATAGACAAAAAGATGCTCAATCGCAGAAGAATTAAATTTACTCTATTTTAATAATTTATAAGTTTAAACGGTGTGTTACTGTTTACAGGCATTAACCCGAGAACTTCAGGTGAAAATCTCACAATAAATTAGTGAGGTGCTTTCTTGAGGTCCTCGGGTTTTGATATTTAGGAGGAAAAAATGGCTTACGAGGACTTAAGTCGTGAAATTATCGCTGATGTGGGCGGTAAAGATAACGTGATCAGTGTTGTGCACTGTACTACGCGCTTGCGTTTTAAATTAAAAGATATGAAAAAGGCTAACGATGACAAATTAAAGGCCACCGATGGCGTAATTTCTGTTGTAAAATCCGGTGGGCAATACCAAGTTGTGATTGGTAATAATGTCGCTGATGTCTATGACACGCTGGTTAAAGTAGGCGGCTTTTCTGGTGGCGGCAGCGTGCCCGATGATTATGAAGATACCAGCAACATGAGTTTAGCAGATAAGTTTATTGATTTAATCTCTGGCATTTTCAATCCGATTTTAGGGCCAATGTGCGCTGCCGGTATGATCAAGGGCTTTAATGCTATGTTCTTAGCTTTTGGCTGGGAAGCGCAAACTTCTGGTACTTACATTATTTTGAATGCCATTGGTGACAGTTTATTCTACTTCCTGCCCGTTATTTTAGGAATTTCAGCAGCTAAAAAGTTCGGCATGAATGGCTATCTAGGTGCAACAATTGGTGCTGCACTTTGCTATCCTTCAATTGTCGCAATGGCCAGCAGTAAAACAACTCTGTTTACTGTATTTAAGGGTACTATTCTCCAAGCACCAATTCACATGACTTTTTTGGGAATTCCAGTAATTTCGATGAACTACACTTCATCAGTCATTCCGATTATCCTGTCAATTTGGTTTGCATCTAAAGTGCAAAAATTGGCTAAAAAGATTATCCCTGATGTTGTCAAAACTTTCTTAGTGCCATTTATGGTTTTACTAATTACTATTCCTGTTACCTTTATTGTCATTGGCCCTGTTGCTACCTGGCTTGGTAATGCTATTGCAGCTGCTGTTAGTGGGGTTTACAACTTTAGTCCTGTTATAGCCGGCATTTTAATGGGCGCATTCTGGCAAGTATTTGTTATCTTTGGCGTTCACTGGGGCTTTGTGGCAGTCATGATGACCAATATTGCTGCTTTAGGCTATGATCCAATCTTAGGCTTGTCATTAGCTGCTTCATTTGCCCAAACAGGTGTCGTTTTAGCAATTATTTTCCAAACTAAAGATGAAAAAACCCGCAGTATTGCAATTCCAGCCTTTGTTTCTGGTATTTTCGGGGTTACTGAGCCGGCTATTTATGGTGTCACCCTTGAAAGAAAGAAGCCGTTTATTTTAAGTTGTATTGCCTCTGCAATTGGTGCCGGCATCATTGGCTTCTTCCAAGTAAAAGTATTCCAGATGGCCGGAATGGGTATCTTCTCAATTCCAGATGCAATTGGTAAAAATGGCTTTGATACTGGCGTTTATGGCTTAATTTTAGCAATGGTTATAGCAACAATTTTAGGCTTTGCTTTCCAAATGCTATTTGGTAAAAACAGTGTTGATGCACCTATAACCGAACAAGCAGCTTTAGCGACGGATACAAATGCAGGTACAGATGATGCCGCAACAAGCAATTCTGCAAGTTCCGCAAATGTTAAACCAGAAGTTTCATATAATAAAGAAGAAAAATTAGTAGCTCCCTTAAACGGACAGGTTGTGCCATTAAGCGAGGTTAAAGATGAAGTCTTCTCCAGTGGCTCAATGGGTAAAGGCGTTGCGATTGCACCACAAGAAGGTAAAGTATGTTCACCACTTGATGGAGAAGTAGTGATGGTTTTCCCTACCGGTCACGCAATTGGTCTTAAATCGACTAATGGCGCAGAAGTAATGATTCATATTGGTATGGATACTGTGGAACTTGATGGCAAAGGCTTTACTACTTTAGTTAAAAAGGGTCAGAGTATTAAAAAGGGTGAGCCTCTTATTAAATTTGACCTTGAAGCTATTAAAAAAGCTGGCTTTGAAACTACAACACCAGTAATTGTTACTAATTCTAATAATTACCATGAAGTTAATGTAGTTGCGAATGGTACAATAACCATTGGGGATGCATTATTAGACTTGAAATAACGAAAGGAGACAATAATGACCACAAATAATTTTCCTAAAGGATTTTTATGGGGCGGTGCTACTGCCGCCAATCAATTAGAGGGTGCTTACCAAGAAGGGGGTAAAGGTTTATCTTTGCCAGATGTTATGCCTGGCGGTAAGGACCGAATGAAAATCATTGCTTCACCTGATTTTGATTTTAAGATTAATCCAGATTACGTTTATCCTAACCACATTGGTATTGATCACTATCATCATTATAAAGAAGACATTGCACTTTTCGCCGAAATGGGCTTTAAGTGTTACCGCTTTTCAATTGCGTGGTCTAGAATTTTTCCTAATGGGGATGAAGAAACTCCTAATGAAGAGGGACTTAAGTTTTATGACTCACTAATTGATGAATGCTTAAAGCATGATATTGAGCCTGTAATTACTATTTCTCACTATGAATTACCTCTTCATTTAATTACTGAATATGGGAGCTGGAAGAATAAGAAGTTAATTGACTTCTATGAGCGTTTTGCCCGCACCGTTTTAACTCGCTACCAAGACAAGGTTAAATACTGGATGACTTTCAACGAAATTAACAGTGCCGCTCACTTTCCAATTATGAGTCAGGGCCTGACGACAAGTAATGGCGCTGACGATAAGAAAAATATTTACCAGTCGTGGCATAATCAATTTGTTGCTAGTGCAAAAGCTGTTAAAATTGGCCATGAACTCAATCCTGATATGAAAATTGGCTGCATGATTTTATACGCTACTACTTACAGCTATGATTCAAATCCTAAGAACCAATTAGCTACCCTGCAAGATAATCAGGCTAATAACTTTTTCTGTGCCGATGTTCAAGTAAGAGGACATTATCCTGCCTATACTAAGAGCTTATTAGCTCGTCAAGGTGTGCAATTATCTGACATTGATTACACAGATGATGAATTGGAATTGCTAGCTCAATACCCAGTTGACTATATTGGCTTTAGCTACTACATGTCATCTGTAGTTGATGTTACTCATGAAAACCAAGAAACTGCTAACGGCAATATGATAGGCGGCGTTAAGAACCCATTTTTAAAGAGCAGTGATTGGGGCTGGCAAATTGATCCGACAGGATTAAGAATTGCCTTAAACCAATTGTCCGATCGCTACCAAAAGCCAGTTTTCATTGTTGAAAACGGCCTGGGTGCAGTAGACAAACCTGACGAAAATCATTATGTGGCTGATGATTACCGAATTGACTACCTGCGTGAACATATCGAGGCTATTTCCCAGGCAATAGACGATGGCGTTGATGTTATGGGTTATACTCCTTGGGGCTGTATTGATTTGGTCAGTGCCTCAACTGGTGAAATGTCGAAACGTTACGGTTTTATCTATGTTGATGAAGATGATGAAGGCCACGGAACCTTTAAGCGTTACAAGAAAAAGTCTTTTGACTGGTACAAGAAGGTTATTTCCACTAACGGTGCTGATTTAGGGTAAATAACTTGATTTAAAAGTTGACTATTAAATTAAGGGCAATGTATCATGATATATGAAAGCAGGTAACTAGAGTATCTGTTAGATGTTGATTTGAGATGGGTGGATTGGACTTAGTTGCACTCACTCAAGGAGTCTTAATAGGGTTGTGTGTGAACACCTCAAGCCAATAGTAAAACACTCATTGTTGCAAATAACAAAGGAACTCTTTAAAGGAGTTCCTATTTTTTTGAAAGAAATATCTAAGATAGATGTACATACACAGGAGAGGGCAAGATCTTTTACAAGTTGCTGCAAGTGAATTCAATAAGCTAATTAGAAAAAAGGTTAAATTAATATTAGGTCGTAAAGGAAGAAGAGAAGAAGTAACAATAGTATTTGACTCTAGTGATTTCCATCATTTGTTTTCCTGCACAATTTTTTGCAACTGCTTACTAAATTCAGTCATGCCGATTAAGGCAAACTCTTCTATTTGCCTTGCGCAATTATCCAGATAAACCTGTTTAGGATCAAAATGATAGTTAATAATGTTCTCCAAAAATAATAGAGTCATCTTATTAAAGCAGGTTAGCGGCTGGGTGTGAATCTCATGGGATTTTTCCACCAACTGCTTTGCTTCCTGGTACTTGTCTTTTTCCAGACACATACTAATCATATTGATTAATATTCCCAACACTATAAATTGTATATTGTCATTATCGCTATCTTTAAATTGTTGAAAAATTTTGTTAGTAATGATCATATCACTGGCAAAATCATAAAAAACCATGCAGTTCAGGAAAATTTTGATAGTTTTCCAGTCAAAATTCTCTTCATTAAAGAATTTATTTTTTAGTTGCTGGATTTCCGCAGCGCTTAATTTCTCTTTAGTACCATCTATAATAGCCAGGATTGAGTTCACACGTAACATTAACTCATTTTTACTAGCAAGCTGGCTACCTGCGATAGTCTGTTTGATTTCTTTTAGGCGCTTAATATCAAAATTATAATAAGCGTCCGTCATTTGGGCAACAATCTTCTTTTTGAGATTATCTTCACTCTCAGCATGGTAATCAAGTTGCTTAAAAAAATCCGCAATTTTCACGTGATTTTGCCGTAATAGTTCAATTAGGTCTGCCGCTGAAATACGGGTCAGATCTTTTTCTACTTTAGAATAAAAAGAGGGGCTGATAACGTCGCCAATCCATGTGCGTTGAGTTTTGCCAGCTTCTAAACGGTATTGTCTAAGTAATGCACCGATAGTCATAATTTAACCTCATTAATATTTTTTGTTTCATATATGACACTTTTTTATTTTCAATTTTAGCTCAAGTACAATTGAAAAAGAAGAAAGTTAAACGGGAGAAAAAATTATGACCATCTTTTTTAAAAATAAAGAATATCGCAAGTTTTCAATTGCCAGCATTTTATCTAGTGCGGGGGATATTTTATTCTATTTAGCGCTGATGACTTATGCCAGTCGGCTCAAAAATTATTCGCTGGCCTTATCATTAATCGCCATTTCAGAGTCAGTTCCCCGGCTGTTTTCCAGTGTTGGTGGCTATCTAGCTGACAGGACGCAGAACAAATTTCAAAAAATAGTCTGGATGGCCATGATCAGAGGTGCGCTTTATTTACTGGTTGGTTTCCTTTTTAGCCAGAATATTGTGGGTTGGAATCTGGTAATTATGGTGATTATCATCAACTTTATTTCTGATACGGCCGGAACTTATTCTGGCGGACTGACCACACCACTAATTATTAGTCTGGTTAAAAAGGATGAGATTGCTGAAGCCGAAGGCTTTACCAGCGGTGTCTCACAGGTAATTACTTTGGTTAGTCAGTTTGTTGGGTCAGGACTTTTGCTATTTATGTCATATTCTGCACTGGCTGTAATTAACGGTCTGACTTTCATTGTGGCTGGGTTAATTTATTACAATATTGCTGGAAGTCAGCGTAAAAAAGGTATTGCAACTGTTACACAAGAAGTCGATGATCGCGGCTTTTGGTCCACCTTGGCCTTAGCATTAAAGCAAGTGAAAAAGGCTAGTGGCCTAATTACTACAGTACTGGTAATCGCCGTTTTAAACGGAGTTCTCAGCACGATCGAGCCCCTGATTTCTATTGTAATTGCGGGAAATCGTCAGGTGATGGTCATCGGCACCTATAGCTTTACAATAGCGTTAATTGGCGCTATGGCAGGAATAGGCGCTGCCTTAGGCAGTATTTTTGGTACTAATTTATTTAAAAAAGTTAGCCTTTATCTCATTATTATATTTGCCAATATTGCTGGTGCCAGTGTCATAATTGCTATTTTAAGCAAACAAATCTGGTTCTGTTTAATAACCTACTGTATCTTAGGCTTTTTTGCGGGAACTGCTACACCAAAATTGACGCAGTGGATGGTAGGTGCAGTTGATCATAAAATTTTGGCATCTTCCATTGGCCTGATCAATACGATTTTATTAATTGCCAGTCCCTTAATGACAACTGCTTTTACCACCTTATCAGCGGTGACAAACGTGCAATATTCTCTTCTAGGATTATTAATCGTCAGTATTTTGCTCTTTGCAATTACCGTATTGGTGATGAGAAAATCCGCACAAAAAGCGCAATAAATAGCCATTTAGCTGGTAAACTTGCAGTTGCTTTTTGCCAGCATTTTTCTAAGCCAGATATAAAAAGCCACCAAGATAATGGTGTGAATCCCAAAATTAGAACACTTTATGGTTGTTAACTGAGAACTAATTGCCCTTATTTGATCGGAGTTAGTTCTTTTAGTTTGGTCTTAATTTGATAATTATGCCAAAGCTGATAGATTATAATTTTATCTTGTTTAGCTAATTTTGACATAAAAAAGACCCAAAAGTTGGATAATTTTTGGGGTTCAGTACAGTTTTTGCTTTTTAAAAAATTGAACTAAAATTGTGCTAATTTTTTCATATTAGCTTCGTCTAATCTTACTTTGATATTACCTTTCATTCTCACAGTTGGATCTATTGCCCTAACATGCTGTAGTAAGTCTGCAGCATAGATTTCATCTAATAAATAAAGGTGATTTAACAAACTTTTCTGCTACTCTATATTTCTTTGGTGAAGATATAGGAACTATTAAAACCGTGTTAAAAAAAGGACCAATCTTAGCTTCACAACATATCATGGAATTATCTACAGAAAAACCGCTTGGCTAATCTTTCTGAAAAACTACTTTTACAATTTTGAGTATCTTTTCCATATAATCATCAGGTAGTTGCTCTAAATAATGAAATGGTTGATTATGATAATCGATTGTAACTAGCTGATCTAGCATGACTACACCTTTTGTTTGAGATGCAGCAGGTAATTCTTGATATAATGGGTAGCGTCTTTTAGTAGTAGATATAGGAGCAAACACAGCAATATGAGCGTATTTTTCAACCCCTTTATAGCTTAAATATAAATAAGGTCGTTTGCCAGATTGTTCATGCCCCTGTTTAGGACTTAAATCCATTAATAGAATAGATCCTTGCTTAATTACCATTTTTCATTTCCTTTTCTCTCATCTGGTAACTTAATTTCAGTATCAAATTCTTCACCTGAATAATCTTTAAAAAGTTCTTCAAAAGTTAAATCAGGTGTATCATCTTGCTTTGACATTATTACTTTGTTGTCCTCAATTTTAAAGTTTAACTGATCTCCTATAGTAGCGTTTAATGCTTGCAAGACTGCTTGGTTTAATCGGATGCCTTTAGAATTACCCCATTTAGATATAGTAGCACGAATCATAATTTCCCCCTATAAAAATAAACAATGTATATCCTGAAATGTAATAAAATTATACAATGTTTATCTACGGAGATCAAGCAAAACAAAAAAGCATCCTGAACGAAATATGATGTGACCACCAAAATTAGGATACTTTATTAGTTGTAAGTTAGTTGTTATTTATTAGTGCTTTTTTTCAAACTGAAAAAGATAATTAGAATAAAGTTAATCAGTAAAGTGAAACCTGTAGTCCAGAAAACTGTAGCGTAGTTGAACAGACCGGAAATGGTGGAACCCATGATTGAACCAAACACAGAACCAACTGCTTGGAAAGACTGATTATAACTAAAAATTCGACCAAAACTTTCGGCCGGAGTGTTCAGTGTCAAAACAGTCTGTGCAGCCGGTAACATTGCAGCACTGGCAATTCCCAGCAGAAAGCGCAATCCTGCCAGCACCCAAGGCGAATGAGTTAAGGCCATAGGAATAAAGAGAACAGCTCCTACTATTAAACCTAGACGTAAAATTTTTAGTGGTCCAATTTCATCCATTTTATGTCCGATTTTGGAAGCAGCCAGCAGTGTTCCGAGACCTGGGGTTGCGGCAACAATCCCAGCCACAAAGGCAATATTTTTGCTATTAGGCATCATCGATTTGACATACAAAGAAACAATTGGATCAATTGACATGTTAGCGGCCTGCACTAAGAGAGTAGTCACGAACATTACCACAATCAGTTTAACGTTGGGTAGAGAGTACATGATTTCTTTCATTGGCTTCATTTCTTCGCGGGAAATTGGGGTAAAGTTTTCATGAACTAGGAAAGTCGACCCTAAAAAGACGAGCACCATCAAAAAGCCGGTGATGAAGAATGGAATCCGATAGCCCCAGACGCCACCAAGCCAATTACCGAAGAAATTTGACAAAACACCACCTAAAAGTGGTCCAACTAAGTTTCCTGCCGTACCGGCAGTCATCATTTGACTCATTACCCAGCCACTTTTTCTGTGGGGAGTTTCTCCTGCGATCAAGGCAGTAGCATTGTTAATGTAGCCGGAAAAAGCACCCTGAATAAAACGCATGACAATTATGTAAATAGCATTAGGGGCAAAACCGGTAGCAGTAATAGTTAAAGCCATGACCCCAGAGGCCCGCATGCACATTAATTTACGACCCTTGCGATCAGCCAAGTTGCCCCAATAAGGTGATACAATTGCCTGAGCAATAAAGGTCATGGCAAATGCAAGACCGGAATACATACTAATCTGCAACTTGCTATAGTGGCCCAGATCAGCGATAAATAATGAGATAAAGGGCATTGTCATGGAATAACCCATACCTGTGATAAAGCAGCCTAGCCATAAAGTAACAAAAGCTTTATGCCAGCCAGCCGGAAATTTTTCGGAAACTGTCAAAACGTCCTCGCTTTCTTTTTTAATGTTTTTCTAAAAAATATGATATCTTTTCTATTTTAGCACAATAAATTTGCTAAGAATTTGCTAAATAGATGATATTTTCATATTAAACATGTTAGGATATTATTTCTGAAAGGAAGGGATGTTGGTATGGGAAGAGATTCGCACTTAACTAGGCAGGAATACCGCCAAAAATCCCAGTCGCACACAAACAAGGTGCCAAAGGCAACGATTAGAGAAAATAATACTTCTCAAACTCGTGCCGACTACCGCCATTTAAAGTTAAATTTCTGGGATATTTTTGCAGATCGGCCATACATCGCGGTGGCAATAGTTGTTTTGGCTATTTTCTTAGTTATGGCTAAACTCTGGTGGCTTCTTGCTGCACTGGCAATTGTGGTCGCAATTGGCATCTTTGTGATTGGCCGCAGTCATCATCCTAACCGTGTACTTAGCCTCGAATTTAAAATGAAGTCATCCCGGAAATTAAGCATGTTACGAGCTTTGCAATTTGGTGGCTCGATTATCATGTTTCTGGCCACTTATATGAAAAAAGTGGTAACAGTTAATTTTTCCACAGCTGGTTCGACTGATGGCTTGCAGGTCGTTCAGGGCATCTTGTCTAATCGTGGTGGCGTCTATGGTCAACAGGGATCATACTTCTTGAGTTTATTAAATACCCTGACTGGTGGACAGCTGTGGGGTAAATATCGTTATGCGGCTAACAGTGCGCAAATGATGAGTAGTGGCGCAGGTCGTTTAATTATTATGTGGGTTCTGCTCTTAATGATTGCACCGGCATTTTGCGTTTTAGCACAATTTTTTCGGGAACCATATTCGCGCAATACGGCCTTAGTAGCTTCAATCATTGCTACTGCCAGCTTTGTATTAACTCCTCGTTTATTGAGTAAGTGGATTGTAGAATACGCTGTCGAAAATCGTATGGCCAGTAGTCAAGCTCAGGCTGCTATTAGTGTCGGACCTATGGCCTATGTGGCAATGCTTTGCGCAATTTTAGTTCTAGTTATTTCAGTTTACCGGGTAATTAAAAAGGACAGATTCGCTTAAAAACCAGAAAAAGTTTTAAATCATAAACCAGCTTTTTGTTCTATAAGCTGGTTTTTTTATGATTTTAAAAACTGCTTTGAAAAAGCAGTTTATTATATTTTGCATACCAAATTTATTTTTACTTAATATTGTAAAAGTATAGGTTTGTCTTTAAAATCAAGTTAAACAGTAAATAATAAAATATCATTTGTTTTAAAATTTTTTTGACTTAAATTGTAAATAGGAGGGGATTATTTATGCTTAATGATATTGTTCTGATTTTGCTAATAGTGGATGCTATTTACTTAATATATCTAGTTTGCGTCAGATTAACACACAAAACACCACAGAATTCTAAACTTATCCAATTTTATCAGCACCAACATTTACGGTGGACTAAAGTTAAGTATTTATTCCTTGTAATTCCTATTGTTTTCTTTCTTTTGCCATATGATAATAGCTGGAATAATTATGTAACATCCTTGTTTGTGCGCATTATTGGAATTGTTTTGTGGACGCTGATATTTGTGATTGGTGACTTCTCGATGGGAAAATGTATCACTGGTTTTTCAAAAAATAATACGGATTAGTAAAAAAACATAAGCACCTCAGGTTAAACCTGAGGTGCTTTTAAAGTGAAACTATTTTTATTATTTGAGTGGTTTGAATTAAAATAATATTATTAAGCTTGCATTTGACGCAAAGCTTCAGTTGTAACTTTTGATACATTAATTTTATTTTTCTTAGCCCAATTATTTAGATCCTCTGGCAATGAAATGTTTCGCCGGACAGTTTTACTATATTTATTACGCCACTTTGTCATATTAACTTTAACCCAAGATATTTGCTGATTTTTTTCCAACCTCCACTTTTTAGGATCTTGAACTCTAGGATAGCCTTGAAGGTCAATCATTGTTGCCATTGCATCTTCTGCATGATAAAGAGCTTCACCTATTGTTTGACCATCAGTGACTAAGCCTTGGATGTTAGGTGACGTAATTGCATAATAATGTCCTGATTCATCGTTACATTTTTCTATAATAACAGGATAAGCTGCAATTTCTTGTTTCATGTCAATTTAAATGTGCCAAGTAAGAAACTTTAATCATTTTTGCTTAAACCAGCTTCCTTTAGAATATTTCTCTCAGTTACTAAAGTTAGTTCTTTATTATGCATTGGTACCTCTGTGTATCTTTGCGTGATAGGATTATAAAAAGCTCTATGTCCTCCGCGTTTAGGACACTCTACAAAACCATGTTTTAAAAGAAATCTAATCATTTTTGCTGGTTTCCATGGCACACTTATAGCCTCCCTTCTTAACTTACAAGCATTATACACCATTATTGTGTATAATGCACTTAATATGAAGAGCAATGTATATTTTTGACTGCTTAATAGATATTACATAATTAATAATTGACTTCTGGAAATTTTATATAAAAAATACAAATAACTTGGTTTTAATTTAAAGAACTTTTGACTATGGAATTGTTTAAATTTTAGATATTTAACCCGATTTTTTCTAGAAATTTAGTAGTTAATTTTCTTTTTTTGGGCCTTCCTTTAACAGTTTTAATTAAACCCTCTTTTTCTAAATCTTCTATAGCAGTTTTTACTTTTTTAGTTGATATTTTTTCTGTGCTTTTGATGAAACTGATCAAACTTGTGTCTTGAACGCTGCCATCAAAACTATTGAATAAAAATGACTGTGCATATACATATAAGATATTGAATTCAAAGTTAGGATAATCAAAATCTTCTAATTTCTTTTTGACAAAATTTAAAATGTTGCGGTCATCTTTTAAATTACCTAGGACATATTTTTGTCCAGAAACTAAGTATTTTAGCAAACTGATAACGAATAGTGTGATTTCGCCGTAATTTTTTTCATTTTCAACTTCTTGAAATTCTTTATAATATCTTGCCTTTTTTTGATTGATCTGATAAGAAAAGCTGACAGCAGTATAAGGGTCAACTTTTTTTCCAATATAACTGCAAAAGAGATACCTTCCTAACCTGCCATTGCCGTCATAAAAAGGATGAATATATTCAAAATAATAGTGGGCAACACAGGCCTTTAAAATCGGATCATATTTATCCAAATTAATAAATTTTAGCCAATTTTCTAATTGCTGATTTATCTCATCTTCGCTGTTTTTGGGAAGATGAACAGTTTGGGTAGAGTTGCCAATTCTGACAAAACCATCCCTAAATAGTTTGCCGTCAGGTAAGTTACTTTTTGCTATTTCACCTTTTAATAAAGAGTCATACAATACTCTGATGTCTTTTAGCTCATTAAGTTGATATGTTTTGTCATTTTTAATATCAAAATACATTTTAGCAAAAGATTGGAAACGCACAGGTTTATTGTGATTATTAATATTTTCTACGGCTCTGTTAATTTCCTTTATAGTAGAAGCAACATTTTCAATATCATTTGTACCTTTAATTTCTTTAATTAACAAATCAATGAAAAATTGCTCTCTAGCAACACCTGGAAGCTTGCCAATGAGTGTTTTGATTTGAGCAGAGTTCTCTCTAATGACAGTTAGCAGTGAATTATAATCTTCAATTTGTACCAAAAAAAGTGGCAATTGTGTAGGTATTCTAATTTGTTCTCGCACATCTATTGGGTTTATTTCTAACGGAAACTTAATTGTGCCATAGCCATTAAATCTTTTATTAAATTCACTAGTAACTGGTTTGCCCGGATGTTGGTAAGAATAAATTCTCAATAAGTGATATTTTGACATAATTTAGTTTACCTTTCTAATTATAAATTCAAAAAACCCCATTTTTTGAATTTATTTTTGATTATATACTATATTTGTTAAAAATATTGCGATTTTAGCAATAAATATTTCGAAAAGCCACATAAAAATACGAAATACATTGTATTGAGCCAAAAAAATATAGAATAGTTGAACTTTTTAGATAATTTACTTGATTGCTCTTCTCGAAGTAGAGTAGGCGTAGAGTAGGCGCAATTATAGGGCTTGCCTGACTCAAAATCTCGACCATTAAAAGAATTACAAATTCAACATGCTTAAAACTTCCATAAATGGAATAAATATTTCCAAATATGGTATAATATATTTGGAAAATAATTTTAGAAATGAGCATTTTAAAATGAGCGCAACAATTACAAAATTACTAAATAGTAAACACGTTTCGGTAAGGGAAGTTGCCGAAAAGAGTCACGTTTCAGAAAGTACACTGAGAAAAGCAATTGCCAGGCCTATTGAAGCTTGGTCAATCAGAATTCTTGACGCTTTCGCGGTCGGTTTAGATAAAAGAGCTGGTGATTTATTAAATATGTTAAAACCGCAATCATATAATTTAGAAATTGATGACGAAACACAGACCATTCAGGGCGTCTTTATACCAGATAAAGAAATGTACTTCGAAATTCGGGGAGTAGTGGAAGCCAGTCATTTAGAGGGCTGGAACCCCACTAAGGAAGATATTCAAGCCGTCTTGGACGGAGTTGTAAATCCTGATCCAGAAGAAGTTAAGGAGATTGCTGCAATTTGGAATAGTAACAATGAGTGACTGGATAAAAGATACGCTGTATCCTAACGGCGTTTTGAAAAACAAATATCATATTCGAGATCAGCATAAGCTTGAACAAGTAGAGTATTTGGAAGCAACACGGAAAGCAGCAATTTTTCTCCACTCTAAGCCCCAAATTAAAAAAATTCAGGATATAAAAAAGATTCATAAAATCATATTTGGCCGTTTATATGATTGGGCCGGAAAATATCGACCGGGTAATTTTCCAAAAAACGGTTATGACTTTTGTGATTATTCAAGATTTGGATATGCGGAAGCCAATATTAATAATATTATGCAAAATCTGCCGCAAAAAAAGGCCTTAAAAGCCCAAGACTATGCGAAGTTGTTAGATGAAATCAACTTTATGCACCCGTTTAGAGAGGGCAACGGCCGAAGCTGTAAAGTTTTTCTTTCAGCATATGCTGCAAACCATGGCCAAGTGATTGACTACCCACGAAAAAATGAAGAGTTGATCCAAGCGCAAATGGACGCTGATGTGGCAAGAATTTCACAATTAATTAAGGTTCAAAATATGCCTAGCCGAGAGAATGCTTTTACTATATTAGCTAATAAGTATAGTAAAAAACAACATGTGTCTGATTAGGATGAAGTTTTTGGATTAGATTAGAAAGCAGGATAAATCAATTGAAGTATGAAGACAAGTTCAGACTAACGCCTGAAGAAAATAGACGCTTTGCCAAAACTAATTTAACCAAATTAGTCTTCACGAATTCACGCTTTGAAGGCCTGACTACCACTATGCCACAGACCCAGACAATCATTGATGGTCTGGGCGTTGACGGTGTTCCAATCGATGATATTAATATTATTGTTCAATTGAAGCGAGGCTGGCAGTTTGCCATCAATGAAAAAAACCCCCTGGATTTGAACATGGAAAAGAAGCTTAATGCGATTGTTGCACGCGATACGGCTGCCTTTCCAGGATATTTGCGTAATGGTTCAGGCGGTGTAGCAACTTACCGGGGCGAGTTTGAACCACCTATGATCGAAGAGGGCCAGGAACAGAAATATTTAAAGCAGCTGCTAGCCAGTGATCGTACTGCCACCGATAAGGCACTGACCCTGATGTATCACAATATGCGTCAGCAAATGTTCTACGACGGTAACAAGCGAACCGCCACAATTGCAGCTAACAAGATAATGATTGATAACGGAGCCGGTCTGATTAACGTACCGCTTGACAAGTGGCCCACGTGGCAGCAAAAGCTGGCAGATTATTACTTTTCCAATGACATGACTGACCTCAAGGAGTGGACGTATCAAAATGGTATTTTCGGTATGGAGCCAAATTTGCAGGCACGGGCGCAGCACAAGGGCCAGGAACAATCGGCTACTGATGAAAAAGAAACTATTGCCGAATTTAAAAAGATGCTCAAATCAGCTAAGAAAAGCAAACAGAATAAAAAGCAGCAGGGGCTTGATCGTGATGATGGACTCGAGCTTTAATCGACCAAAAATATTAGCTTAAATTAAGAAGGTATTACAGTGGAATACGGACAAAAGTTAGCTGTGATTACAAACCTAAAAAATAAGATGGATACCTACAGACCATTATCCCCGCTAGAAGTAAAGCAGCTTGAGCAAAATATCAGAATTAAGCACGTATGGTCTTCTGCTGCAATTGAGGGCAACACGATGACCGAAGCTGAAACTGCCGAGATTCTTAATGACGGGCTAGGCGCTACTATTCACGGTAAAACCATCAAGGAAACACTGGAGATCATTAACTTAAATGAAGCTTATAGCTATATGCAAGATTTAGCAACTAAAAAACAGCCGATTTGCAATGAGGATATTAGAAACTTGAACCGAATTGCAACTTTGACAACAATCCAACCGCAAGAAGAAGCCGGTAAATATCGCAATATCGATGTTTATCCTTATGGCTCAGAATCACGTCCTTATGCCCACTTTTATGAAATACCCGAGAAAATGCAGCAATTACAAGCTTGGAGTAATGAAGTACAAGACAAGTTGCACCCGGTACAGTATGCGACCGACTTGCACCAAAAATTCGTTACTATTCACCCGTTTGAAGATGGCAACGGGCGTACAGCACGGCTTTTAATGAACTTAGTCTTAACTGAAAATGGTTATCCAGTGGTTAATGTTAATCCATCTAAACCCGCACGAGAGCAATACATGAAAGCCTTAGCAGTTTCCCAACAGCCCAATAATGATCCTCAACCATTTAGAAATTTAATCGCTGATTATGTAGAAACAGAACTTAAAAATCGGATTTTGAGTCTGCAATATGCTAAGAAAAATGAAGAGGAAGCTCAAAAAGATTTCAAAAACAGTCAACTTGATTGGGACAAGCTACAGAAAGAATATGAGGCTTCTAAGAAAAAACAGCAGGAGTTTGATCGTGACGATGGATCTAAGCTTTAATTAGCTCCAAAAACTTTATTATAGGATCCAGCAATTGTAATTAATTATATATGATTAAGAGAAGCATATAATAATGCCTTTGCTGTCACAAATATTGTATCAGTAGCTTCTGTTGGTAATTCTGCTTACGCTCAACTATCTAATGTCTTGAGTCAAGACGTCGTAAACGAAATTGACCCGTATATAGAAGTTAAAAAGGTTATTACTTAGGCTGAATATGTCTCTGCTCAAGAAGTAATAGCCCATCAATCGACTTATTAATGGACCATTTTTTGTTATAAATAAAAGCACAAAAAATTCAACTCTAGAATTTGAAATTAATAATTCTGGAAAATCAATTAGAATTTTACTATCAACAGAAAATTCCAAATTTCAACCCCTTACTATCAATTCAAATTTAATTATAGCAAGTATTGCCTTATTCCTAAAAATGATGTGAACCCCAAATTGATTTTTAAAGCAGTCAAATATTTAGTCATGAAAAAAGTGCTCCTAATAGTCGGATTAATGTCTAACTATTATGGAGCACTTCACTTTTTGGGTTTTTATTTTATTTTAGGTTGAGTAATATTTTGATAAAAATTAGCGCTTATCTAAAATTTGATATGCTTTAGATAGCAGGTTATCCAAGTCTTTATCACTAACATGTCCAACAATTTTACCATTTCGACCGGAAAAATCATAATTAGGCATTTGAAAAGTGACTACACTACCAGATATCCCACTGCTGATATCAGCAAGACGATAGTATAGACCACGATTATCTTTTTTAAGATCATGCGTAAGAGGCATGCAGATAACGAGTCCTGTTTTTTGATTATATGCATTATTTGATATAACTATCGCTGGTCTTTGAATAATGCCAGATTGGGGATTATGGCCGCCTTCTTCTCGTCCTGCATGTGGTTCAGCATCTATCCGAATAATGTCTCTTGATTAGATGCTACATTTTCCTTACCAACCTGCATAGTATCAGGGTTACCTACTTTTTCAGTTTCTTTTTTAAAGTCAATATCATCATATTCTCCATTAAACCACGGATTAGAGTCAATAGCCTTATAGATTAAAGTGCTATTATCTTCCTGAATCAATTCAAATCGTTGTCCAGGTTTAACTCCAGCCTTACTCGGGACCGTGAGTGCTATAGAATTACCAACTTTTCTAGCAACAAAGTTACCCAGTTTCTTTTTCATTAATATTAGCTCCCTAATTTATGTTAGTACAAGTATACACCGCACCCGATGAGATTTCGATTATGTCTCTCCATAATTTAGGGGATTTCGATTTTAAGCAGCAATATAGTCTTAATAGCGATTTATCACATTTAATATAATATTTTCAATGCGATAAAGCCTTAAAACAAAAATACATAGACAAATCATGAGCCAAAAGCTTAATTAAATGTCTAATATAATTTTTAAATAAAAGAGCCCCAAGTTTAGGACAACTTTTGGAGGCTCAGTACATATTAACTTCGTGTTTTTTCAATATTTATTATCTTTTTGCTCTGAAAAATATAATTTCTCTTGCAGCAATGATCGGACCGGATGATTGATAGATAGTCAAATGCACTTTTTTTGCACGGACATCTCGCAGACCAACCACTTTATTTTTCGTGTCAGCTTTCCACTGCAAGTGGTCTGCATAGGTAGTATATTGCTCGCCATCCGTTGAAACAGCAATTGAAACGACAAGAGGATCACCATTATGATCAATATTTCGTGGCACATAGACCATTCTACTTAATTTCTCAACTTTTTCAAAAGTAAAGGTTAGTTCCAGTGGTTGTTCAGGTGAAATTGATTGATCCGTTTGCCATTCGCTTGCCAGTTTAAGATCAGTTAAATAAGACAGGGGATGATTTTCTTTGCTGTTATAGTTGCAAGTCACATCAATGTTTTCAATAGCATAATCTTTAGCAGCGTGCTTGGTAATAACGCCGAAAAGATCAGACCATTCAGAAACTTTATTTCCTATTACATACCTCATTCTAATGATATAGCGAGTATTAGGAGTTAATTCGTGAAAAGTGAAATTTTTGCCGGTAATGCCCACATAAAGGAGATTATTAACTTCTATCTGAACTGCACTTTCATGAGGCCAGGCAAGTTCGAACGAATGAGCTGAAATTTTACTTGAATCAACTGCCGGCAATTTAGGTGAAGGCAATACGCCACTGGTAATTTCATGTACTAAAACTTTCTTGCCATAATTAAAATTGTGCACTGTAATTTCAATTTTAGTTGTGGTAACGTCTCGACTTGCTAATTTTATTTGCAGGGCAGTTTGCGTGTTCTTGTGATATTGTTTAAATTCATCCAAGCCATAATTAGTATTGTAAAAAATGCCTTCGCGAGCATGGTTGAAAGCGTCGAGCGAGCCGTATTCTTCAACTGGGACAACTTGATCGTTAATTTTAATAGTGATGCGATCAGGGTAAGAATCACACATAATAGTCAGCTTAGTAGGCTGTTCAACATCTTGGTTTTCCCAGTTGCCTTCAACTGGTGGAATAGTTACCAGCAACGTTTCATTTTCAGTTTTACTGAAAATTTTTGTGGTAGAACCATTGGATTCAGCGGCTTGAGAGTTATCGTTGTAAATAACTGCCTCACTTTGATCTTGTGGGTAAAGCAGAAAATCACGCTTGCCCCAGTCAAAAATACTGCCACCGCGA
This sequence comes from Lactobacillus laiwuensis, assembly GCF_019972835.1. GTDB lineage: Bacteria > Bacillota > Bacilli > Lactobacillales > Lactobacillaceae > Lactobacillus > Lactobacillus laiwuensis. Next base: position 27,427 of record NZ_BPPB01000013.1, read on the forward strand.
ACAAAGACTGGCAGGTGCCATAATGGAAAAGATAAATTATTGTAGACCTTGCCACCGGCATATTTTTTACCTGTAAAAAGATCAATCCACATTGTCTTCTTCCCGGGTAAATACAGATTATCTTTGCGTGAATCTCCGTTTTTATCTTCGCGACCATTAGTAATTGGTGCAATTAACAAATCGGAGCCTAACATGAATTCATTGCCAAACTGTGCTGTGTAATTAGCCAGCTCGTCTGGAAAGTCGCTAAAAAGGGGACGCATGATTAAAGCGCCATTTTTTGCCTGTTCATTTAGTGTATATAGGTAGTTAGTCAAATGCTGGCGCAATTTGAGGTAAGCCAAATTAATGTCGGTTATTTTCCTATTATAAGCAAACGGGTTTTTACTGAAGTTGCCCTGATCATCGAAGTTAAAGAGCAGTGGGGTAAAACATTTCCATTCAAAATCACGGACATTGATTTGTGCATTGCCACCGCCTTCTAGTCCATCAACCGCTGCACCAACTAAAGGCTGACCTGAAAGATTTGCTCCGAGCATACCAGCTACTTGTGTAGCAACATTGCCCCAGTTGCCGCCAACATCTCCAAAGATCAAAGCAGCGTTTTTTTGCATGCCGGTACTGCCGCTATCAGCAAGCACTAGTGAACGCTTTGTTTGTGATTCGTTTTGAAGCTGTGCTTTATCTTTAGTCGCTATTTCATTAGTAGTAAAAGTAAAAGCAGTTTTTTCCGGTAATTCAACTTCGCTTTGGTGCCAAAATCCGGGATGAACCTCTTGGTTTAACGCATATTCATTAAAGAAACTAAGAGCTTGTTGATTGTTGGCTTGAACACCATAATTGGGCACAAACCAGCTCAAAGGAAAATGCATGGCGTGATAGCGATCAATTAGTGCCCGCGCGGAAAACTGGTAGTTTTCTTCACCGTTAAGCGAAGCTTTGCCCGATGCGGCTTTTTCATCTTTTGTACGAGTATAATAATTATTGCCAATTTTACTGGCATTACGCTCTTTAGCCTGACTTGGCTGCCATAAGGTTGTACAGAAATTGCCGATATGACCCAGACCTAAGGCATATTTGGGCAATAACATCGGTTTGCCCGTCAAAGTATAGTAGCGTTGCAAAATTTCCTGAGGATTGGTGCCAAGAAGGTAAAATGCATCAAAAACTGCATCTTGGTGGGTGAGAACAGTGACTCCTCTCTTGGTTTTGCCAAAATCATAAGTTCCTGTTGCAGTAGTGTTTCTTAATTCGCCATAACCAGCATTCGACCAGAAAAAAGGGACAGGCATAATGACGCCACCTTTACCGGTTATTTGGTCATGCTTAATTGCGATTTTGTGTCCTCTGTGACTAAAGTAGCCGTTTTGCAAGCCGCCACCATAAAAAAATTCATTTTTATTTTCTGTTAAAAACTCACGGGTCCTGGTAGAACTAAGTTCAAGCGGCTGAGTTTGGTGCATCCTGTTATGGAGCAATGATTCATCAAAAATACTTATGACAGCTGGATTTTGCCCAAAAATAATTTGGTAATTGCCAGTATGGATAATTAAGGAATCATTGGTGGCTCTGACCTGCGACTTTGCAAAGGCAGAATTATCAAACTGGGCTAAGTGAATAGTTTCCGTTCGATTTTCAGTAAAATTTTGCTCTGGATCAATTAAAAGACGAAAAATGCCGGCAGCTAAGACATAAAAGCGCGCAATTTCGCCCGTGGCAAAATGTAATTCGTAATAGTGGTCACACTTGCTGGCACCAGTAAGTGCTCCTAGTTGATGTTGATTTGTTTGCGTATTTTGAATCATATTTCTTGTTTCCTAATTAGTTACCTATACCACTATTATAACTAAAAAATAAAAAGTTTCTGTACTATTTGAAATTGAACTGGTAAATACCAGTTGATTAAGCTAAAATTAAGCTATAAATACGAGTTTTATTTTAAAAAGAAAGGCAAAAATATTATGACTTATTATATTCATGCAGATAAATTCTTTCTTGAAAATGTGACAGAACAAGGTGGTTACTTAGAAGTTCAAGATGACGGCAAATTTGGCTTTTACTATACTGAAGATCAAAAACCTGAAGGCAAAATAGTAGACTATAAAGGCAAATGGATTGCACCAGGACTGGTTGACACACATGTGCACGGTTCACTAAAAGAAGACGTGATGAAAAGTGATTGGGCAGGAATCAACCGCCTGTCAGAAGGCTTTTTACGGTCTGGCGTTACCAGCTGGCTGCCAACGACTTATACTGCCGGTGCAGATACATTAAGCAAAATTTGCCAGATGTTTGGCGCCCATAAAGGTGAAGAAACTGGTGCTAAAATTCAAGGGTTGCATTTTGAAGGACCATACTTTACCGCTGAACATGCTGGTGCAGAAAACCCTAAATATTTGCTTGATCCTGATATTAATCAATTTAATGAGTGGCGCGAAGAATCTAAAGGGCTGCTGAATAAAATATCTCTTGCGCCTGAGAGAAAAGGTGCCCGGGAATTTATCCGTGCTGCTGTTAAAGAGGGTGTAATTGTTTCTTTGGGCCACTCGAGTGCTGACTTTGAAGAAGCTAAAGCCGGTGTTGAAGCTGGTGCAACGATGTTTACTCATACTTTTAACGGAATGCCTGATCCTTCACACCATGATACATCAATTTCTAACGCTGCGATGGCTCTGCATAATGTTACCGATGAGTTGATCTGTGACGGTCACCATGTTCAAAAAGAAATGGTGCGGGCATTGGTTCAGCTTAAAGGTGCTGAACACATTTGTTTAATCACAGATTGTATGGAAGCTGGCATGATGCCTGACGGTGACTATATGTTAGGTGAATTGCCTGTTTATGTTAAAGAGGGCATGGCTCGTTTGAAAGGTGGCAATAATTTAGCCGGCAGTATTTTGCAATTAAAGACTGCGGTCAAGAATGTTGTTGACTGGAACGTTGCTACTCCTGAAGAAGCTGTTATGATGGCTTCTTATGTTCCGGCTAAGAGTGCGCACGTACTCGATAAATGTGGTTCAATTGCACCTGATAAAGATGCCGATTTCTTAGTATTAAACCCTGACATGACTTTAAGTGAAACTTATTTAAATGGTGAGTCACGTTACCAGGCATAAAGCAGCTTATTAATTATTATATAGAATAAAAAGCCAATTCATTAACTTGAACTGGTTTTTTTATTTGCACAATTTTTAATAAAAACTATATTTAAGCACATATTATATACTATATGATGTTAATATAAGCTTAATTTATTGCACTTTTTACATGCTGGTTATAGTCTAATCATATAGTACGTGCTAATAATAATTAAATAGACGGAGAGTGAAAAAATGGCTAAAACAGGACAAGATAGGTTGAATGACCCATTTTTAAACAAAGGTACTGCTTTTACAGAAGAGCAGCGAAAAAAGTATCAGCTGGCAGGGATGTTACCTCCTAAGGTGCAGTCATTAGAAGAGCAGGCGCGGGAAGTTTACCTGCAGTATCAGGAAAAATCAACTAATTTGGAAAAGCGCATTTTTTTGATGACTGTTTTTAATACTAATCGAGTGCTGTTTTTTAAGGTCTTCAGTGAGCATGTTACCGAATTTATGCCGATTGTGTATGACCCGACGATAGCTGAAACTATCGAAAATTACAGTCATTTGTTTGTAAATTCGCAATATGCCGCATTTTTGTCAATTAATGAACCTGATCAAATCGAAGATAGTTTGAAAAATGCGGCTGATGGCCGTGATATAAAACTAATAGTGGTTACTGACGGTGAAGAAATTTTAGGAATTGGTGACTGGGGTACACAGGGAGTTGACATTTCTGTTGGCAAGTTGATGGTTTATACTGCTGCAGCTGGTGTTGACCCGGCGTGTGTATTGCCAGTAGTGCTAGATGTTGGCACTAATAATGACAAATTACTTAATGATTCGCTCTACTTAGGCAACCATCAGCGTCGCGTAAATGGTGAACCATATTATCAATTTGTTGATCGCTTTGTGCAAACTGTAGAAAAATTATTTCCGGGACTATATTTACATTTTGAAGATTTTGGCCGAGATAATGCTGATAATATTTTAAAACAGTATCGTAATCATATTTTAACCTTTAATGATGATATTCAAGGTACCGGTGTCATTGTTTTGGCCGGTATCTTGGGAGCATTGAAGATTAGTGGTCAGAAATTAACAGACCAAAAGTATGTCTGTTTTGGTGCCGGAACTGCTGGTACAGGAATCGTTGAGCAGGTATATGCCGAGATGCTGCAAGCAGGTTTACAACCTGATGAAGCACGCAAGCACTTTTACTTAGTTGACAAACAAGGTCTGCTTTTTGAAGATACGCCTGAACTAACACCTGCTCAGAAACCATTTGTCAGGAAACGTTCTGAATTCAGCAATGCTGACCAGCTTAAAGATTTAAAGAGTGTTGTACAAGCAGTTCATCCTGATATTTTAGTGGGAACTTCAACTCGTTCAGGCGCTTTCACCCAGGATATTGTGACGGAAATGGCAACCCATACCGACCGGCCAATTATTTTCCCATTATCAAACCCAACTCAATTAGCAGAAGCAAAAGCAGAAGATTTAATTCATTGGACTAAAGGCAAAGCCTTGGTAGCAACCGGTATTCCTGCCGATCCAGTTGAATATGAAGGAACCAAGTACGAAATTGGTCAAGCCAACAATGCTTTGGTTTATCCGGGACTTGGTCTTGGCGCTCTGGCAGTTAATGCTAAGATTTTAAGTGATGAAATGATTAGTGTAGCGGCCCACTCACTTGGCGGCATTGTTGATTCAAGTAAACCAGGCGCAGCAGTTTTGCCACCAGTTGAAAAACTAAATGTCTTTTCTCAAACTGTAGCAAAAGCTGTGGCTAACAAGGCAATTGCCGATCACCTCAACCAAAATGACTTTCAAGATGGTGACAAGGCAGTGGCTGCGCTTCGCTGGGCGCCTGAATATAAAGATGAGCAGGAGTGAGAATAAATGCAAGCCTTTATTACTTCATTAACTAGCGTTGTTGAACTGTTACTTGTAATTGCTTTAGGGTACTGGTTGCGAACCAGTGGCAAACTGGGCGATCAGTTTAAAGGCAATATTTCCTATTTAATTATGAATATTGCTTTACCAGCTTCAATTTTTGTTTCCGTCCTAAAATATTTAAACAGGCAAAAATTATTTGGCTTAACAGGTGGTCTGATCTATGCCATTATCTGTTTTGCTTTAAGTTATTTGTTCGCATGGATATTATGTAAGCTTCTGAGGATCCGCAAAGGCCGCCGAGGTACTTTTATTAACGCCATTACGAATGCCAATACTATTTTTATTGGTTTACCGTTAAATATTGCCCTGTTTGGGCAAAAAAGTATGCCGTACTTTTTAATTTATTATGTGTTAAATACGGTTTCTACCTGGGCAATTGGTGTCTTCTTCATTTCTAGCGTTGACCCAACTGAACAAAAAGGAAAACAACAAAAATTCAACTGGAAAAAATTGTTGCCAGCACCATTAGTTGGTTTTCTAATTGCCTTAATTTGCTTATTAGTTGAAGTACCAATTCCTAGTTGGATTACGTCTGTTTTAAGTATGGTTGGCGGCATCGTCACACCAATGTCACTGATCTATATTGGTATTATATTGGCAGATGCCGGTTTGAAGTCAATCCACCTTGACCGCGATACCATTTGGGCATTGCTTGGCCGCTTTATCTTAGTACCGGCTTTAATGATGATTTTAATTGTTGTTGGTGCAAATTGGCTGCCATCCTTGACAGGTCTAGCTAAACAAACCTTAGTTGTGCAATCAGCTACTCCTGCTTTGGCAGTTTTGCCAATATTAGTGGGTGAATCGCACGGGGATGTGCAATACGCTACCAACGTTGTGACTACTTCAACAGTTTTATTCGTAATAGTTGTTCCATTGGTTTTGGAAATCACGCAAATGCTAATATAATTAATAAAAATTCATGTTATAAAAATCCGTCTTTGATCATGTAGATAAGGCGGGTTTTTGTTGGAAAAATAATATTTGCAATTTTTATTTTTATTGTGTTATTTCTTCTTTTATTAATTTCAATATGATATTCTTTTCGTAGTGGATCCCATAGAAAAGGGAGAAATTTATTATGCAAGTTGTTAACAATTACTTTGCTTATACGGATAGCAAAAACTAGTTGCACTGCATAAATCAAAATATAATTATGTTATGCAAAAGAATATAGTAATGGGTACTTAGTTATGGAACATAAAGAATTAGTCAAATCAAAAGATATTTCTGATAAGGGATTAAAAGCAATGGATGAATCTGTTGCTAATTTAAAAAAAGGAAAGGCGTCCGCACCAACAGATTTATCAGACTTTTAGATGAATAGTATATTTAAAGAAATTACTAGTTTTGTGAATGTAGAGATTTATACATATAAAAATCCTCTTAGTTAAATTGAAATCTAACTAAGAGGATTTTTAGCTTTAATTATAGTGAGTTTTGCAAGCTATAATAATTAATCGCTCATTTTTAACTGTGTAAACTAATCTATCTACATTATTTATTCTTCTTGACCAACCAATTTGATATTTTAATTTTTCCGGCTTGCCTAAGCCTTGGTCTAGTCCATCACGCTGAATAGATTTAATTAAATGGTTAATTCTTCTTAAAGTCTTGCGGTCTTCGGCTTGCCAATTAACATATTCATTCCAAGCTTCATCTAAAAATTCTACTGTCATTCTTTCTTCTGCTCACTACTTAAAAGATGATGTGAATGGATATCCTGATTATTGTTAATCTTTTTGAAACGCTGATTTAGTTCAGCTTGATTTTCCTCACTATAAAATGGATCCCTAACTTCAAACGGTAAACCACCTTCAGCAATACTTTTCTTTATAAATATATTAATGGCAGTCGAAAGATTAAGGCCTAGGCCGTTAAATATTTCTGTAACTCGGTTTTTATCTTCTGAATTAACTTTAACTGAAATTGAAATTTTGCTTTTTTCTGGACTTAGCATTATTGATCACCTCATATGCATATTAGCACTTTATATGTATAAAGTATAGTTAAGTGCTTTAAATTTACATATAATGTACTACCTAAATTATTGTTAGTAAACATTTATAAAAAACGAAAATCAATTACAGTTTAAATAAAATTATTTGAGTGTTTTACCAAATCTTTTTTGCATTTTATTGCTGGTATAGCCTAGTTTTTCGTAAAATTTATGAGCACCTAAACGTGATTCTCCTGAATTTAACCTAATTTCTTTCATGCCTAAATTTTTAGCCTGTTTTTCCAAAGTGTACATAAGTTGACTGCCAATGCCTTTCTTTTGCACAGAAGAATCTACGGCTAAAGCTAAAACGTTGAACATGGGGTCAAAATAGGTTTCTTCAAAAACTTCTGCATGCAAATAACCTTCAACTTTTTTGGTATTATCATCTTCAAAGACCCAGAGATAATGATGTTCAGGATCATTTAGCAGCCTTTTAATGTTGGCAGCCGTTTTTTCTACGGGATAATCATAACCTAGTTCAATTTGATTGATTTTTTGAATAGCTGGACTGTCAGCAACTTCACATTTTCTAATCATGAAAATTCCTTTCTTATATTTATTGCTTTATGAGTTAAAGTTATTTTAGCGCTCTCAATAATAATTAGGAAGCTCTTTTGTATGTCTAGATATAATAAAAGCACTATTAAAGTTGTACTGCCAAATTTAATAGTGTTTTTTATAATTCTATACAAGTGGTAATATTGGCGTAAGCTATTTCATTTTTGACTAGTGCGAGTGTAAACAAATAAGGAGAGAACAATTGCATTCTAAAGCGGTAGACTCAAAAGCATCTCTTGTAAATTTATTTTGGGACCAATTTTTATTTTTGTGGCAACTAATAAAATCGCGCTTTCTTTTTTGGTTAGGCTTAATAAGCTTTGTAATACTGATGTTGAAATTAATGCCGAATTCTGCTATAGTTCCTATTTTTTTCATGGGTGTTGATTTTAACGCTGTTAAATCACGCCAAGTTATTTTGCCTGTTTTTTGGTTTGTTTATTTTGTAGTACCGCTATTAATAGTCTTAAGCGGTTTTAAACAATTGTGGCAAGTAAGGGGAATGCAATTGCGAGGACTCAGATACTCTCCTTTAGGTTTCGCTGCAGTTAACGTTTGGTTAATGGGATTAATCACCATCATCTATGTGGTACTAACAGAAGGAATTATGGCTTTAGTGACTGATTATTCCTGGCTAAGAAATTTTAAGCTATTACAATTTCACGGATTACCAGCTTTATTAGTATTGTTTATTATCAACTTTTTAGGAATATTTCTGTTGTTGATAATTCAAACCACTATCGGTCGCTTCAATGCTCCACTGGGCATAATTATTCCTTTTAGTTGGCTTATAATGACTGTTTATACCACTTGGAAATATAATCCGCTCAATAGTTTAATGCTTCTGCGTGTCAATAAGAACAATATTCTGCTGTTATTAGCTACAACGCTATTAATGCTAATTGTCTATTTAATTACTGACCGTTACAATGAACCGGATTATTAAAAGTCTAATTCTACTATTTTTAATAATTCTAAAATGGTACTATGAATGTATAGAATTAAACGATAATTAAGATTAAGAAACAAAACTGGCTATGTATAATAGTTAAATTAATTTATCTTTATTGCTGCGGCTGTCCTCACTCTTAAAAAGAAGGTCTTTATGAAACGTCTGTTTTGGAATCAATTACTATATTTATGGCAAATAATCCGCTCCCGTTTTATTTGCTGGCTATGTTTGATCTGCTTTTCAATTATTTTTCTCAGTGCGCAGCTAATTAACAGTTCAAATACTTCTATATTTAATCTCTTCTTTGCCGATACCAGTCAAGGTGCATCTTTTAATTTTATTTTGTGGCTGGTCTATTTCTTAATACCGCTGCTTATTGTATTAAATAGCTTTAAACTGCTCTGGCAAACTACCATTATGCACCTAAGAGGATTACAAATTCCACCGAAAAATTTTACTGTTGTCACTATGTTACTAATGGGAGTAATAGCTTTTGCCTATGTGTTTGTTACACTTTTAGTTATGTTGCTTGTTACGGCTTTATTTAAATTGCCCTCTTTGTCTTTTTTTAATTTAGCTGACTGGCAGGCGATCCCACTACTTTTCATCAACAATTTTTTAGGAATATACTTCACGCTTATTTTGCAAGGTACAATTGGAAAGTTTAATTCGGCATTGGGTCTGATTATTCCAGCTTCACTTTTGATAATGACATCTCTTTTAAAGTGGCCATTAAATCCTTTGAATTGCTTGATAATTATGAGATTTAATTTCCCAGGTTTTTTATTATTATTGCTGGCAACTTTGATTATGGTGATTGTTTATAGGATTATTGACCATTTCTTTAGTGTAGAGTAAGGAGCAAACAATGAGTTTTATTGAATTAAATGAAGTAGGAAAAGTAGTGAAAAGACGGCCACTATTGCATGATGTTAGTGCAGATATTCCAGAAGGCAGTATCACTGTTTTAGAAGGAATAAATGGTTCTGGTAAAACGTTAATCTTAAAAGCAATTTTAGGCTTAATAAATACCAGTGGGGAAGTCATAGTTAATGGTAAGAAGATGAAGGTCCAAGAGCCTTATCCAATTAAAGCGGGAATTTTAATTGAAAATCCCAGTTTAATAGAAGAATTTACTGCTTATAAAAACTTAGATTTGCTGGCAAAATTAGATCCGGATATTCAAGAAAAGCAGATTAATGATTTATTGGCATACTTTGATTTAACCAGGTTCCCTAAACAAAAAGTTAAGAAATTTTCACTGGGGATGAAGCAGAAATTAGGAATTGCACAGGCTTTTCTTGGAGCCTATCCGTTAATTGTTCTGGATGAACCCACCAATGCGCTGGATCATGAAAGTATTGGTAAATTAATCAGATTGATTGATGGGTATAACCATAAAGGTTCAACCTTTATTATTGCTTCGCATGATCATGAATTTGTAAACAAAGTCGCCACGCAAAAGCTATATGTACAAGAAGGAACAATAAATTATGAAAAATAAAAAATTATTATGGAGCTTCTTCATTGTGATAATAATTGTAGTTGGCTGCGTGGGCTTTTATCGCTACCGCCAGGTAAACGCCCATCCTCAGCAGTATGGTGTGACTAAAGAACAGCTTTTTCACAAAAATGAATTGGTAAAAGCCTATCACGTTAACTTTATTATTCATGAAGCTGCAGTTAAGAAAAGTAAGGACGCTGTACAAGCCAAAGTCAAATTTAATATACGTCAAACTGGCAAGCCATTCTATGGCGAGAGAAAGAACAATCCTAATTTTATAGAAAATATGTATCTAAATAATCCTTATGGTACAAGCAATCCCTCGGCAAAGTTGTATGACAAAAGTCACCACAGTATTAATCCTTATAAAGCATTGGCACATGGCAAGCAGCCTTTTACAATGGACTTTACTATTCCGCGCTATTCATATGACATGCGTAATCAAAAATTACGTTTCAGTTTCTTGGTACCAGCTAAGAAGCACTATGTCAAATATTCGCTTCTGCTAGAATAGGGAGAATAAAATGAAATTTTTGTGGTCACGTTTGAATAAATTATGGTTATTTTTAGCATTGGCAATAGGGTTAAGTATTAGCGTTGTACAATGTGCTGTTTCTGTGTCTAAAAATATTCCTGCGACAAACTCACCTTATACTATGTGGATGTCAATAGATGGATTTACTTTTGTTCCTACTATATTTTTTATCTTGTTACCTTTAATAGCGAGTTTACCTGCCAGTACCTTATTAAAAGAAGATTTTACCAAAGGCTATTTTTATAAATTAAAGATGGGGAAGTCCATTAAACAAATCTTGTTAGGATACCTAGAAATCGCATTTATGACGGGCTTTATTGTAATTGCTGTTCCTTTGGTGTTTAACTTCTTATCTTGGTTTATGATTTTACCTAATGTTAAGCCCGATAACTTACTTAATATTAATATTGGTGCTAGAAATTTTACTATGCTGTTTGTCTCCCTTTATTATTCCCATCCATTTGTCCACGCTATTTTATCAATTATATTTTCTTCTCTTTGGGGAGGATTGTTCGCTGTATTTGCAATGGTTACTTCTTTGTGGATTAAAAATAAGTTTGCTGCCATGTGTACAGGTTCAGTTTTGCAAATAGTTTTATTATTAATGAATGCAACTATCCATTTGCCATATTTCATAAGTTATTCACCGGCTGATTTCTTACGTGAACTTCCTGGAACTACTAACATCTATGTGGTGGTGTTTATGACTGCAATATTATTACTTTATTGCATGATTATGTTTCATTTAGATGAAAAACGATTAGCAGAGTTATAAAGGGTGAAAGTAAAAAGGAATAAGTCCTAAATTTGGACTTATTCCTTTTTAATATGCTTTGATTCTGTTAAGTGGCCAATAGCGATATTTAACAACACCTTCAATTTTACTTCTAGGAATTGCTCCTATATAACGACTATCTTTTGAAACGCTCCTATGATCTCCCATTACAAAATACGAGCCTTTGGGAACTTTGTTAGTACTTTTCATTTCTTTTAATTGAGAAGGGGAATAAATACTTTTATATTCTTTTGTTCTTGCTAAAGAACGAATTGAAAAGTCAGCAGTATAAGAATATTTAGTACCATAAAAGCCATCTTCATTATCCGTCAGCTTAAATCCTGGTTTTAAATAGTCTTGATTTATTTTTTTGCCATTAACATAAATCTTATTATTTTTTCCAGTAACAGTTTCACCCGGTAATCCTATAATTCTTTTTATATAAAAGGAATTACGTTCATCCGGAGCCTTTAAAATGACAATTTCATTTCGTTTCAATTTGCTATTGCGATTAGCTATAACTCTTTCTTGATTTTCAAAAGTTGGTTGCATCGAGATACCAGATACGGAACATTTGACTATTAAATATTTTGTCAGTAAAAAATTAATTAAAATAAAAATCGCGAATAAGACTATTGTATATTTTAAAAAATCATAAAATTGCTTTGCTTTCTCATTTTTTTCGTTATTTTGATTATTTGCCATAAGTTAATCCTTAAAAATAAAATTACGTAATAATATAATCAGCCTGTGATTGATAGATAAATTATAGGCAGATAAGTAATTAAAAGTCAAAATAATTTAAAAACCAACATAAAATTAAACAAATAATCTATTTAGATGATAAGTACTTTTTTATGTTTAGAGATCAGAATCTATATCAGATCATAAGGCTAATTTCTGTTTTTATTGTAAATAGCAAGTGGATAGCTATAAAAAATTTTCAGTCAAAAAAAACCAGGACAAAACAAAAAGGACTAACTTCGTTAAATATCGGAAGTTAATCCTTAATTGAAATCTATTAAACAGAGTAAAAAGCCTTTACAATGGTTTCGTTAAAGCCAACTCACTATTAACTTTTAATTCATCGGCTGGAAGAAACCAACTATTCTGTTGATTCTTTAAGGTGAGTGAGAGTTATTTACACCAAGCCGTTTAGTTAATTATCTGGCTCTTCTTTTATTCAATATGCAAACAGTATTTGTTATAATTAATTTAGAATTCAAGCAAATTGTTTTGAGGGCGGTTGGCTGTTGATCCGGAAAGGAGATGGTGCCTATGGCACGAAATCTTTTAGAAAGAGAAGCAGTCAATGAGCGTTTACCAGGCATTACAAATAATGTTGGCATTCGCCACGTTTATTATTGTGTTGTTGGATTATATCAATAATCACAAGAAATAAAAAAGACCGTCCCAATAATACTTTAGCAAGTTGGGGATGGTCTTTATCTCTTACTCAGCTAACCGCCTTTAGAACGGCTGCTTGTTTTCAAAGAGGTCTTGTTAGTGACGAGGCCTCTTTTCTTTACAATTACATTATATCATGACTGAATTAATTTTGCACAATGGGCTGAGTCAGGGATTGCAAAGTTGCCATTTATAATCGTTTTTTTTACAGTTACAAAATAGGATTAAGGAAAAAATTCGTGCTAACGGGAAATTGTTCAGTATAAATATTAAAAGAAAATAAAATTATCTTATTGACTTTTAAAGATTAAAACCTTATTATTTTGGTTATCTAATATTTGTTTTTTATTAATTTAAAAGCCTGAGTTTTAATAATTAAGCTAAAAATTTCTTCACATGGCTTATTGGACAAGCTTAAGAGCAATATTGAATTTAAAAATGAGTATACATACTATAAGTGAAGAACTAGACTAACAAAATGCTATTTAAAAAATATTGGACGGGAAAACTATGATTATAAAATACTCACACCCATGGAAAATAGCTGAAGCTAACCCCTAAAACTGGACGTTAGTTTTATATCGTTTTACTTAAGGCTTGATTCCGATATTGAATCGGGGTTAAGCCTTTTAGTTTGTGCCGAATTCTATCTTCATTGTAATAACTTATCCATTCTTTCATCGCCTTAACCAATTGTTTCTTAGTATCAAAGTGATGTGTAAAATAATTCATTTCAACTTTCATAATGTGAAAGAAACTTTCCATAGCTGCATTATCATGACATGTAGCTCT
>NZ_BPPB01000014.1 GCF_019972835.1 Lactobacillus laiwuensis
CCAAAAAAGACTGGAATAGCTGCAAAATTTTTAGCCGTTGCCAAATTAATTAACGAACCAACAATGTATGCTGTAACAATATTCTGCATACTGGAAATTAATCCGAAAATATTTAAACAAAAAAACTTAAAATGCGAATAATATTTATAAACCATGATTTTCTTTTCCTTTCAAAAGACCTTCGTTATTTATATAAATAATATAATTGCCTTTTTATTTTTATTAATAAAACTGTCATATTTGACGCAAATAAGGTGGATATGACAAATCCAAAAGCTAACAGAATTTATTTCCTATCGACTTTCACCTATACCAAAGTAGCTTAACATAGTATATTAATTGAAATAGAGCTAAAGCCAAGTAGCTAGCAACTTTAAAAGGTACATAAAAAATAAAGCAGTAATCAAAAAGAGGTAGGACAAAAGTCCATTTCTTTCTGATTACTACTTAAATAACCGAAGCATCTTTTCGATTAAATTGGCTAATTTATCAAAATCTTGTCCTAGCTTGCGCAATGCAGGCGTTAGACTGGTTAGTAGTAAACACTTCAGAAGAAATAAAAGTACAACCCTTCCCATGCTATCACCTTTTTTCGGAGAGGATCGAAAGGCGTACTTCACTATTCTCTCATGTGTTCTTATGCTATAATTTCAGTAGAAGAAATAAAGTGTGATCTTTGCATGCAAAAGAGGCGTACTAGGCGTCTAGGCAATCCAGTGGATTGCCTTTTTGTATATCTACACTTTGACAAGACAGTCGCTTACTGGACTGCACGAACAATCGTATTTATTTATCTTTAAAATAGTTTAAAAGGTGTGACTATAACATGGATACTACTTTAGTAATAATAATTATTTTAGCTTTAGAGCTTCTGCCAATTGATACTTGGCTTATTAAGTATAATATGGCGATTGCTAAACCTATATTTTTTAGTTTAGCGTTGATTGCCGTGTTTGTTCTCTCTCTAGTAGGCTTTTCAAAAGCTTTTCATTGGTATGATTATCTAATAGCGGTTATTGCATGTATTTATGAGTGGATAATATTCTTCAGAAATGCCAAAAAATCCGTAAAAGCAAACTAATTAGCTGTGCCAAAGATGATAGATTTCAATTTTATCTTGTTTAGATAATTTAGACATAAAAATACCCCCAAATTTGGGGGGTCACTTCAAAATCAAACATGCCATTTTTAAGTTTATTTATTTGCAACTAAAAGCTCTTCTAACTCCTTACCATAATCTGGCATTCCAGCTAATTTGATACTTTTAATTATTATTTCTGTTTCATCCAGATATTTTTGATCATGATTATCTTGATATTTAACTATATTATAAAATGCCGGTATCAGCAGCTTATAAAAGAAAACCTCCGGTTTTGTTTTTATTTGATCCGCATAATTAACAAATACCTCAGTTTCTTCAAATCGCTTATTTCTAATGCAAAAAATCAGCATATTGATAATGATAGCCAAAATTTTGTCTTGTATTCTGACACTGCTTGATCCAACAAGCTGTTTTATTATCCTTTTAGATAGCAATAAGTTGCTATTCAAATCATAAAAGCTCATGAAATTACAATACATAATTAATCCATCTTCATCAAAATTAGAAATATTAAAAACTTTTTCTTTCATTCTGTCTATAACTTCTTTATCTAGCATTGTAAGGTCTTTACTAATTACCGCAATATAGGCATCAATAAGAAGTAATTCATCATTTTTATTAGGCAAGTCACTTTCAGCAACTACATCTCGTATTTGTTGCAACTCTTTTTTGGAATTTTGGTAATATGCTTCATTAATAAGTCGATTTATTTCTAATTCTTGTTGATTAATCGACTTATCTTTTTGATTTAATTTACTGAAAAAATCAATCACTGGAATTTGATTAGAATGTAGTAATTCAATTAAATCTTCGGCAGAAATCCGACTTAAATTTTTTTCTACTTTCGCATAGAATGAAGGGCTTATCACATCTTTTGCCCATTGTTTTTGAGTCTTTTTTTGACTTATCCGATAATCTTTTAACAACTCCCCAATTGTCATTTTTATTCCTTCTAACTTTAAACTGTCAAATATGACATTCCTCTCTTTTTCATTATAACCAAAATATACTAAATATATAGTTAAGAAAAGAGGTAAAAACATGAACATTTTTTTAAAGAATAAAAATTACAGAAAATTCACCCTCGCCAGCTGGTTATCCGGTGCAGGCAACATCCTGTTCTACCTGGCCCTCATGACTTATGCCAGCAAGTTAAAAAATTATTCCCTGGCATTATCTTTAATTGCAATTACCGAGTCTCTGCCTGATTTAATTCAAAGCTTCAGTGGCTACCTGGCTGACCGGACACACAATAAGTATCGCGTAATTGTCTGGCTGGCAGTTATTCGCTTTGCGTTATACATGCTGGTGGGTCTGCTCTTTGCCACCAATATTGCTGGCTGGAACCTGGTCTTAATGGTTATCGGACTCAACTTTGTATCTGATCTTTCCGGCATGTACTCTGGCGGTTTACAAACACCGCTAATCGTTGGCCTCGTCGGTGAAAACGAAATGGCCGAAGCTCAGGGTTTTACAAGCGGCGTATCACAACTAATTACACTAGTTGCACAATTTGTTGGCTCCGGGCTCCTGCTCTTCATGTCATACTCAGAACTGGCTGTTGTCAACGCACTAACCTTCTTAGCAGCAGGCTTACTTTATGCCAACATTGGGATGAACGTTCATAAGCAACAGCCTGAACAGACGGAAGAGGTAAATGACCAAAACTTCTTTGCCACAATTGGTTCATCATTCAAGGAAGTAAGGCAAGCCCACGGACTTTTAACGATTGTTTTAGTTGTAGCTATGCTTAATGGCTTGCTTAGTTCTGTCCAACCATTAATTTCAATTGTTATTGCAGGAAACAAAAGCATGCTTATCGGCAGCTATAGTTTCACCATCGCACTTCTAGGAGCCGCTGCCGCAATTGGTTTAGCTCTTGGCAGTGTAGTCGGCACCAAACTCCTTAAAAACACATCGCTTTTCCAGCTATCTTTATTATCTACTATTAGTAGTGCCATTATGGCTACTGTCATCCTAAATAAGAATATAGTGTTCTGCCTTATTCTAATGACCAATCTTGGTTTCTTAGCTGGTACGAGCAGTCCTAAATTAATGCAATGGTTGGTTGTCTCCGTAGATCGCAAAATATTATCTTCTTCAGCAGGGCTTTTAAACACTATCTTGGCAATCGCTGGTCCATTAATGACGACATTATTTACCACCATAGCTGGTACAATCAACGTTAATTATGCCCTGTACGGTGTCCT
Organism: Lactobacillus laiwuensis; assembly: GCF_019972835.1. GTDB lineage: Bacteria > Bacillota > Bacilli > Lactobacillales > Lactobacillaceae > Lactobacillus > Lactobacillus laiwuensis. The sequence continues at coordinate 3,313 of NZ_BPPB01000014.1, forward strand.
GGGACTTAGTGCAATCGTCTTCACTGTTACTTTAATTGTAATGATAAAAGTCAACAAAACAAAACAAGCTAAAATTGCATAAAAATTTACTGATGTTTTTACCTAAAAAATCCAGACCAATCCAACATAAATTATTGGAAGCTATACCAATTTTTTGCATACTAGGGATAAAAGCGTTCTCCAATTAAGATTTTGTGAAATTAAATTTATCCACAAGAAAGTGTGTGGGAAAAAAGTGCTCTTTGAAGTTAAATTAAAAAATTTCACAATTTAAAAAGACTGACAAATCAACGTTTTATTGACGTGATTTGTCAGCCTTTTTAGTTAGGTTAGAGTTTTTTCCCAGACTCATTTTTTCATGAGATGTTGCGTGAATTCCCACCAATTAAAGAGTTACTATTTTGATTTTGAAAATTTATTTCAAAATCCGGTCTTTTTATAATTATTTATTTGTGAGCACAATTTTTTCATATAACGTAACTGTTAACAAGTAATAACCCAGATAAAGCACAATAAAAATTGTAAATGGAATCCAGATATTATGGTATGGAGATATCAGCAATGTTTTAAACAGTTTTAAGCCACACAGGACATCTACTATGCCTAAAATAGCAGGCATGGTGAACAAAGTACCAATTTCTTTTCTGATTGAACTGCGCAATAATTGTGGCCTGGCTCCAATTTCATGTAGCATCTGGTAGCGCACCTTGTCGCTAGCTGCACCACTTAAAACTTTAAACATTAACGTCGAAGCGAGCATAGTCAGAAATGCTATTCCTAAGAAAAAGCCCATAAATTCAAACGCACTGGTAAAGCCAATCATATTGCTATAGTTATATGATTTTGAAGAAAGGTAAATATCCTGGTAATTGCGATTTTCCTTCAGTTGCTCTTTTTGAATTTGTTTAATCACTGGAAAATCATGGGCAAAGTCTTTGACATTAATATAACTGACGAATTTTTTCTGACCATTAAGTGTATTCCATCTTTGCTGTGAAACTAGCTTAATTTTTTTAGGAATGCCGTTAGGCACCATTTGGCTAAAAATGCTGTTGGCAGCTGTTTCAGGTTTATCCAGTTCGGCAGTAACCAGTGTTTTCACTTTATATGTAGGTAAATTGTCTTGATTGTTATGAAAATAGATTTCTATTTCTTTCAGCGGCTGTTTTTCAAATTCCGCGCGGTTAAAGTAAAGATGCATCCCCTTTTCTTTGTAGTGATAAGTCTGCTTATTAGTAATGGCTAATTTTGCTTCTGCTTTTTTAACTGCTGGCGTCTGACTAACAATTGTAGCATCATAATAAAAGCTTTTTTGCGTCTCATCCTTCATGGAGCCAAAATTAAGTCCCACGGTAATTGCACCTAAAGCCAAGGCAAACAGAATTGAAATCATAGTTAATATCTTGGTGTAGCTTTGCAAACGAAATTTCAACTGACCAAGAGTAAATTCATTAATACCACGATATGAAAAAGATTTTTTATTAAGTAAATAATTAATTATAGCTGTAAAGACGCCATTAAAGACGAAGAAAGAGCCAGCAATAATTGTTACTAAGGCGGTGGGAATAAGAAAGTAAATATATCTGGTGGACAAAGTCATTACATAGTAACCGACTGCCAGCAAAAGCACACCGCAAATTGCTTCAATTCCCCGCAAAACGGGATGATGATTAAGATTAATTGGAGTTTGATCTTCGTGTAATAGGTCAATTACCGGAGTATGTGTAAGTTTGTGGACATTGCTCAGTGCACCTAAGAGAAAAATAATAACAAAGAAAAGCAAAGTCCCTATTATGGCACTCGGCAATATTGCCTTATAGTGAGTAATTTCTACCCCTAACTTACCTACCAACGCCTTGGTAACTATTGTGGTCAACCCAAGCCCTAGTATTATGCCCAACAACACAGCCAAGAAACCAGTTAACAGAGTTTCAGAAAAAATTAGTAAACCAATTCGCGTGCTTTTGGCACCGAGCATCATATACATGCCATAGTCTTGCTTGCGCATACTTAACAAAAATGAATTGGCATAAATCAGGTAGACTGATGTAATGATTACTAACAAAATAATGCCAAAGGTAAAAATATACGTCAGGTATGCTTCTCTACCATAGACATCTTTACTAATAAATACAGGGTTAGTAGCAATTGACAAGAACATGTAGAAAATCATGCTGGCAACAATTAAACCAGAAAATAATACCAGATAATCTTTTAGCCTATTCTTAATCCCCGTCACAGACAGTTTCCAAATCATTACTGCTCCTTTCTTTAATTAAAAACAAGAATCTATTTACTGCTCCCAATTTTACTCACGTTCCAGGACGATTTTTTCATATAGTTTTACCGTTAATAAGTAATAAATCAGATAAAGCACAATAAAAATCGTAAAGGGAATCCACAAGTTCTGGTAGGGATGCGGTAAGAGCAGTTTAAATAATCTTAAGCCAAAGAGAACGTCGATTACGCCCAATACACCGGGCAGAAGAAACAGCACTCCAATCTCATTTCTGATAGATTGACGCAATATCTTTACCCTTGTGCCAATTTCAAATAACATTTGGTAACGCACCTTGTCACTAGCTGCGCCACTTAAGACCTTGAACATTAAGGTTGAAGCCAGCATGGTCAGGAAAGCGAAGCCTAAAAAGAAGCCCATAAATTCAAAACCGCTGCTGAAATTCTTGATTAACTGGTAACTGCCCGCCTTGCTGGAAGTATAAATATACGAATAAGCAGAATTTTCCTTCAGTTGTTGTTTCTGCAATTTTAATATGGTGGGAAAATCCTGATCAAAGTTTTTCACTTTTACAAAGCTGACAAACTTGTCTTGTCCTTTTTTCTCGGTCCATTTTTTAGGTGAAACCAGGCGAATAATTTTAGCAATACCATCAGGAACCATAGCGCCAAAGGCATTATTAGCGTATGTTGCTGGCACATCTAATTTTTTTGTAGGCAAATTGACCTTCTTGTATGCCGGTTTGCCATTTTTCATGTAAAACTTGACGTTTTTGACTGGGTTATTGTTAAATTCACTGCGGTTAAAATACAAATATTTACCCTGTTCTTTATAATGATAGGTTTGCTCACGGGTAATAGTCAGCTTATTTTTAGCCTGCTCAACTTTGGGAGAGTCACTGATAATAGTAGTGTCGTAATAAAAATTGTCTTCAAGCTGCTCACTGAGCGTGCTGAAGTTAAGCCCTACAGTAATAGCTCCAAGTGCCAAGGCAAAAAGCAATGAAACAACTGTCAAAATTCGCGTATAATCATGCAATCGAAATTTCAACTGACCTAAAGTAAATACCCGAATGCCATGATAAGAAAAGCTTCTGCGGTTAAGCAAAAATCCGATTAAGGCGCTGAAAAAAGCGTTAAATGTGAAATAGGAACCAGCGACTATTGTCACCAGCGCCGCTGGAATAATAAATAAAATAGCACCGCCTGGAAGACCCAAAATAAAGTAGCCTGCAGCTAAAAGTAACAGACCCAGTATTCCTTGAATCCAGTGCAAGACCGGCCGGTGTTTGTAAGCAACCGGCTTTTGGTCATCACGTAATAGTTCAATTACTGGCGTCTTGGTTAATTTACGGACATTTTTCAAAGCGCCGAATAAGAACATGATAATGAAGAAGATAATCGTCCAGATAATGGCATTGGGTAAAACAACAGCAAAATGTTTCACTGTCAACCCTAAGCGAGATATTAACAGCTGTGACACTATGGCAGTGAGGCCAAACCCGAGCACAATACCCACTAGTGTAGCTAAAATGCCAGTTATTAAAGTTTCCAAAAAAATTAGTAACCCAATTTTGGTACTCTTAGCTCCCAGCATCATGTACATGCCGTAATCGTGTTTGCGCATGCTCAACAAAAAAGAATTGGCATAAACCAGGTAAACCATGGTAATGATTATCAGCAAGATAATACCAAAGGCAAAAGTGAACCGAACATAGTTGCTTGGTGCTGAAATATCGTTTTTGATAAAAGTGGGGTTAATTGTGATTGTAAGGAACATGTAAAAGATCATGCTGGCAACAACCAAGCCGGAAAATAAAACCGCATAATCTTTAAAACGACTTTTGATTCCCGTTAAGGACAACTTCCAAACCATTTTAGTTCTCCTTATTCGTCAGTATCTAAGTGGTCGATTAATAGATGGTAAAATTTTTGTCTGGACTGACCGTTTTTCAACATTTGCTCACCAATCTTGCCGTCTTTAATAAATAAAATACGACTGGCAAAGCTGGCAGCAAACGGATCGTGCGTAACCATCAGAGTGGTAATGCCATCGTTATGATTCAAATCTGCCATAGTATAGAGCAATTCGCGGGCGCTCTTTGAATCCAAGGCCCCCGTTGGCTCGTCCGCAAGCAAAATTGCCGGTTCATGCACCAACGCCCTGGCAGCTGCTACTCTCTGCTTTTGCCCACCCGAGACCTCAGCAGGATACTTGGGCAGAATTTCTTTAATGCCCAGTCTAGTTGCGATTTTGTCAACCAGCGGATCAATTTTTCTGGGAGAAATACCCCTTAAACTTAAAGGCAAAGCAATGTTTTCACGATTAGTTAAATTTTCCAAGAGATTGAAGTCTTGAAAAATAAAGCCAATTTGCTGACTCCTAAAATCAGCTAATTGATTGGCATTTAAAGTGCTGTTATCTTCGTGATTAATAAAAACATTGCCTGTTGTTGGTTTATCTAAAGTCGACAAGATATTGAGCAACGTTGTTTTACCAGAACCCGAGGCGCCCATAATGGCCACAAATTCACCTGAATTAACCGCGAAATTAATGCCTTTGAGAGCTTGGTACTGCTTTTCGCCCCGCTTGCCGTATGTTTTAGTAACTTGATCTACTCGTAAAATTTCAGTCATTTGCAAAATCCTCGTTGTAATACTTGTGTACTATTTATCTAATACACTAATTATATTTATTTCTTTTGTCAATAAAAAAATAAGCCTTTCCGAGTTAGAAAGACTTATCTGCATACTTTTTCCTTGTTTTTAGCGGTCAATTAAGAATATTAAGTTTTTCTTAAAAACACTTCTATTTTCTTAGCCTACTCTGCGTAATACCCTGTTGAGCGGCGTCACAATAATTGGCGTCACAATTGCAGTGAATACTGCCTCAACTAGGCCATTCAGACCTAGGGCAATTATTAACGCTGTAATTAAAGGCGTCCCCTGAGCAAAGCTGCCCAAATGGCCTAGCAGTTTGGCAGAGTTACCCATGAAAACCAGACTGGTTAGTAGAATTACAAAAACAGTGTTAGTTAAAGAAGTCACTGCTCCCGCAACCGTGTAGCTTACTTCTTTAATGCTATTTTTCTTTTTAGCAGTTAATTTTCCAATCAGTCCTGGAAAAAGACCCGCCAAAACACTAGGAATTACGGCAATCGCAAAGTTCTGAAAGAGCATTAAGCTGACAATATCGCCTGGTTGCGTATATGCCTGCACCATACGGGCAATACCCCAGAAAATACCAAAAAATGTGCCGGCAATTGGTCCCATAAGCAAAGAATAAATGGAAACAGTCAAAGGAATAGTAGTTATAGCCGGCAAAGTTGGCAATATGCGAATATAGCCGATATTAGGAATGAAAGTTTGTAATAAAAAGATTGCGACAAATATGGCAGTAATAGCCAGGTTCTTAGTTTCTTTTCTGCGCATTTGCGTCCTCCTTAAAAAACACCTTGCTATTATATTGCTTAGAATTATTTGTCGCAAATATTATCTCTGCTAAGTATTAGTTTTAATAATAATTATTTCAATAAAAGCTATATTTTAAATCCTTTCTCTAAAACTGATCCAGACTCAAAAAAACGCTTAAATTTTTCAGCTTCAGTCAGTAACTTTTCCCGATTATCTACCTGTGAAAGCTTATAGCCGACAAAATATGGTGAAGCTGTGTAACGTAAAATCAATTTCGCACAAATTCCCTGATCAAAACGCGGATAAAAGAACAAATTGTAGGAGTCATAGTGACCGTTGGACAAAACTTCCAGCATGTATTTAGCACCACTTTGAATCCAGTCAGACCAGTCATCAATACTTTTTTCATCAAGCAGGTTGAAATCTAATTCGATATAGCCTTGAATCGGATGTGTGCCAACGTTAACCTCCAGCCCGCTTTTGTTAAAAATACTAATGCCTTCAAAATTATTGGGCTGAAGATACTTATAACCGTTCATCTTTTTCAAGCCAACGATTTGCATGTGCGGGTGCTCAAGTGAACCTCCAGAATTTTTGCCAAAATTCTTGTACCATAATACCGATCCGAACTCAGGTGAATCATTCATTTGCTTAAAACATGACAGTGAAAAGCGCATCAAAGCCCGATTATATTCAGGTGAATAGGTAGTGATATCTCCCGCATGTTTATTAGATTCAATCAAAACTGTTTGAACAGTATCCAGCAATGTCGGATATTTATTAGCTAGCCAAATCATGTCACCTTGCCTTTTTATAATATTAGTCAATCCAGCCACATCGCAAAAGGGACAACCAGAATTGTTTTTCACTTTACGGTAAGAATTAGGCTTTTCTTTAGCTATGTTAACATCAAACACTAATGGGTCATTTTCCATTGGGCAATCCCTCCTAAAAAATTTTCTTAAATATTGCATTTTACTAGAGCCGCAATAGATGGTAAACTGTAACCGCAATTATTTTTTAAAAATTCAACGGTGGTAGAACTATGCAATCAAAAAGAAATTTAAAAAAACACAATAACCGCAATAACTTGTTTCTGATTATTATCGGAATAGTTCTGATTTTAGCAGTTATATTTGGCGTGGTTCTATATAATAATCACGTTGAATCGCAAAAGCAGGCTAAAGCATTCGCTATTAATCATTTTAACCCTAATGTTAATATTTATGGAGTAGAAGTTGGAAACTTAACAATTAATAAAGCGACGGCCAAGATTAATCGGAAAGCCAACAATATCGTTTCCCTGGAAAATGGTAAAGTAGCAATTGAACGCGATCCCAGCATTGATACGATTAAGAAAAAGGAAGTTGCCAATTACTTCAAAAAGCAGCATACTACAATGCCAGATAAACAAAATTATGAATACCGCAATACTGACTTAGATGCTGCCAATAAAAAAATGCAGGCTGTGAGTCACGCTGTGGTTAATTACCATGTTGCCGGCAAGGATTATCAGCTTAAAGCTCAAAATCTGATTAATCAGGCAATATACAAAAAAGGCAAATATTCGTTTCTTAATTCAGAAAATCTAACAGCGAAACTCAATAAAATTGACAAGGAAGTTGCAACCATCCACCAAAACTACAAGTTCTCTGCGCCCGAGGGCAACAAAGTTGCAGGAAGCAAAATTACCGTCAAAAACCAAAGCTATGGCTGGGGCGTTCACGTCAAAAAGGCTCAAGCTGCCGTCGAGCAAGCATTTTTAAACGGGACTAAAAATCTTGATGGCAAAGATTACATCTATGGCCTGGGTTATAGCACTTATGGTTTAGGCTATGGCAAAAACAATCATGGTATAGGAAATAACTATATTGTGGTTTCACTTAAAAAGCAGGAAATGTGGATTGTAAAAAATGGCAAATTAGTCGTACATTTGAATGACATTGTCACTGGTACGAGAGATGGCGTTAAGGGTAACAGTACCCCTCAAGGTGTTTGGTATATTCACTATAAGCAAGGTCATGCTGTATTGCGCGGGCGCAATAACGACGGCTCTAAATATGCTTCACCAGTCAGATACTGGATGCCATTTACTTTAAGTGGCTGCGGTTTCCATGATGCGAGCTGGCGTGGCGATTGGAGTAAAAAAGCTTATTTACGTGGCGGTTCTCATGGTTGCGTTAATATCAAGCCTAGAGAAATAAAACAAGTTTGGCATAATGTAAGCAAACATGAACCTGTAATTATATACGATTAAATAATTTAATAAGCAAATTAAAGGACAAGAATTTAAAAACTTGTCCTTTTTTGCTATACAAAAAACCTGTTAACTTAATGCCAAGTTCACACTCGCTTTAGTTAACAGGTTTTGCAATTTTAAATATTAAATAATTTTTACTTATAAAGCTTCCTTAACAGCCTGATTGACAGCATCCTTTTCAGCATTAATTACGTCAACCTTGGACTCGATATTCTTGGTATCCATTCTGATCTCACGACCAAGGCCCGGCTGATCAACCTTTGGCTCAAAGAATTCTTTGAATTCTTCCAGTCTCTTTTCAGTATGGAAAATGTTTGAAGCCACAGTAATATAAGTGGTAAATTCCATATCACCACCGACTGTCTTTTCCAGCCATGACCATTGATCCCGTAACCAGTCCCAAGCAAATTGTTCGCCTTTTGGATTGGCTAAGACATTTGCAAACCAAGAACGCAGATCTTGAGGCTTAACGACTGCAGCATTTTCAAAATTCTCAATCAGTTTCTTGATTTCAGATGGATTCTTGGTGTTGGTAATACCATCAGTAAGATCGTCCTTATAGTTAGGATCGATGGCAGCTTGATATTCTTTCAGCAAACGATCAACCAATCCTGGTTCATTATAATTCCTAACTTCATTCATTAAAACATACGGCCGAACTGAAGCATCAATTTCGTTTAAGTTTTGATCGTGCTCAACAAAAATTTGGTGACCATCTTTTATCACAGCAGGATTTTCGGCATACAAAGCTAAGGCTATTTCTAGCGGTCGAATCCTCTTATCATCATCTGTATCAGAATCTTTTGCTTGCCAGCCTAAACGTTCAACTTGCTTTTGGGCTAATTTATTAACAAATGCCTTCAAGTCTTTTTCTTGAGCTGAATCAGGTGTAACAAATTTAAATAATGAACGGATACTAGATAACAAGGCACTAATGACAATGTAAGATTTAGAATCCGCAAATTTCGGCAGCAACGGTACAATTTCAGCGTATGAGATTTGCTTGCCTTCTGCTAAAAGTCCCAAATCTTGCAGTAATTGTAATTGATCTACCGGTTTAAGCTGATCAAATTCAGCCATAATATCGTTCATCAAGGTTTCATCATAATTGACAATGAAGTGAGAACTATTGCCTACGTTTACACGCAAAGCGTGACCAGTTGCACTGCGTAATTCTTGGTAATCTCCCAGATCCAGTTCTTGTTCAGACATAATCTGCGGTGCTTTAAAGTTTGCGTTCAAAGGAATAGCCCACTTGCGTCCAACTTCTTTGCCTTCACCGACGAAGAATTGTTTTTGACTCAAAATTAAGTGACCATTCTCATTCACTTTTGCGGAAACTACAGGGTAACCGGGTTGGTCAAGCCAAGTATGCATGATCTTGCCAATATCCAAATCAGTGGCAGTCGAAAGAGCATTCCATAAGTCATCACCCGTAGCGTTGCCATATTGGTGCTGCTCAAAGTAATACTTAAGTCCCTTACGCAAAGCATCGTCTCCTAAGAGTGCCCGTACCATAACCAGCATCCTTGAACCTTTAGCGTAAACAATTGCACTATCAAAAATCGAATCAATATCAGCTGGATGTTCCACATCAACGTGAACGGATTGGACACCATCAGTGGCATCACGTTTTAAAGCTGCTGGTACTTCCGAAATTTGGTAAAGATTATCCCAAACATGCCAGCTTGGCTCCAAAGCATCAACTGAAACATATTCCATCATGTTGGCAAAACTTTCATTGAGCCATAAGTCGTCCCACCACTTCATAGTAACCAAATCACCAAACCATTGGTGCGCTAATTCGTGAGTGATAACAGTTGCTACATATGCTTTTTGATAAGGAGTAGCATTATCAGGGTCAAGCAAAATTGCGACTTCACGGTATGTGACTAAGCCCCAGTTTTCCATTGCTCCAGCAGAAAAGTCCGGCAGCGCTAATTGCCAAGAATGTGGCAGCGGGTACTTGGTTTGGTAAAATTCTTCGTAAAATTCAATTGCCCGTTTTGCGATATCCAAGGCAAAGTCTAATTCCTTTGCTTGATGTGCTTTAGTCGCAAAAACTCCTACTTTAACACCGTCTTTGGTTTCGGTAAGCTTTGATTGTAATTCACCAAAAGCAAAGGCAATCAAGTAGCTGGACATTCTAACGGTTTGCTCGAAGTAGTGCACGCCATCTTCAACTTTAACTTCCGGCATGTTGGCAATCGTAGTTTCACCTTCATGCTCATCATACTTAAGTGCTAAAGAAAAAGTAGCTTTGGCTTCTGGTTCATCAACACATGGAAAAGCCTGACGCGCAGCTGTTGTTTCAAATTGAGTACCGATAATCTGTTTTTGCACACCATCAACTTGATAGTATGACGGATAAATTCCCATCATAGAATCAGTCAGCGGTGCCGAATACTTAATCTCAACTGTAACTTTACCGGTTTGACCCAGTTCAATAGCAATAGCTTCTTTGTCCTCATTGACAGTGAACGGCACATCCTTGCCCTCACTGGTAACAGAAGCAATTTTCATATACTTCTGATTAATTAAAATAGTATTTTCAAGTGCCTCACCTGTAATTGTTGAAGTACCGTTAATAGTTTTCTGTGCCCGATTAATGTCTATGAACAAGTCATAGTGTTCAGGGTGAAAAGTTTCATAAAAATGTTTAGCAGCCATATTTACCTCCTAAAATAATAGTTACTATCAATTTTAACAGACATATATGGAAATAACATTAAAATTTAATTGCAGCTAGGACTTGCTTTTCACATAATAATTACCATTACGGTACTTTCGTGTAGTAGACTGATAGAAAAAGATAGCAGTTTACTCTCAGTTCGGTTAGATGCCTTTCTGCCTGTGAAACAATTAATTTTTTGTTATAAGGAGTAAAGAATGAAAAAGAATAAATTATTCCCCAAATTAGCAATTGCTCTTTGCGGTGTGACTATAACTACAGTTAGTGTAACTGCTATCATTAATAACACTGTCCACATTATTAATGCTACAACTAACCACAAAGGCTATAATAATTGGATTCAATATGGAACGTTAAAATATGCTCTCAAGGGACCATCTGGCATAGTTTATCCTGCTGGTACACAAGTTGCACGGTACATGGGTACTCTGAAGAAACCTACTAAACTTTCCTATCCTGGGCGAGCCTTTTTATTATCATTAAGCATCACTCCTTCCCCAGTAGGTATTACACAATTTGGTGGTGGTGAAATTGCAGAAACTTATGTCAATTATGAAGATTGGCAAACATTTCCTGACCCAGATTTAGACAGCTTTGGTATTGATATTGTTGAAAGCTCATCTGATATGACTGATCTGGCTTCTGGTGATTTTCACCCTGTAGATAGCAGCAAGCCTGATGTACCTTATGCTAATACCGACAAATTACATGCTGCATATAACAATTTGGATACAACAGTTAAAAAAAATAATACAAAAAAGGATTATAAAATTCGTACTACATTAACTAACCGCTACTTTGCGGCTACAGCAATGGGAGTTACTCAAGAAAGTGTAGATAAGTTAACACAAGATATTACTAAAGCTATTGCACAATTCAAAAAAACTGGCCATTTAGTCGGTTACAATAAATATAGTAATTCTAATTCAAATACAAATAAGTCATCTAAAAATAAGAAAAAATCGAAAACTATAACTAATCTTGTAAAACACAAAGTAAAAACTCGTAAAGTAAGATTACTTAAGTCCTCTTATTGTTATGACCACAATGGTAAACGTGTATCCGATAAAAAACTCACTAAAGGTATTATCATTCAAATTAACCGCAAGATTTACCACATTAAAGGTAAAAAATACTACCGTATTATCAAGAACCTATACATTCGCGCCGTCAATGTTGTAAAAAAGTAAAATTTAAATAAAGCAGACTACTACTATAGTTAGGCTGCTTTTATTTTTCAATAGTGGCAAAATTATTAAATTTTTAAAAAATATTGTAAGAGTTGCGTGTTCTTTCTGTAACAACAATGACACATTGACTGTGTATTATTATCCATAGAATTAATATAGTTAATTGTGGGGATTGAAATATATTGAAGAACAGTAAAAGTTTAATACTTAAGTTAATTACAGCACTGGCGCTTTCATTTAGTTTTGTCACTGCTATAAATATAGAAACAAACAATAATAACTCGTGTACACAAACAGTACAAGCCGCTCGTAAAAAGTCAAAAGCTGAACGTGCAGCTAAGAGATGGATTGCCATGCGTGAATCAGGTGGTAATTATTACGCTCGCAACGGTGTTTGTTATGGTAAATACCAACTAAATATTGCTTACCTAAACGGTAATTACTCTAAAAAGAACCAAGAAAGAACGGCTGACACATACGTTTACGGTCGTTATGGTTCATGGGTTAACGCCAAGAACTTTTGGTTAGCCCACCACTGGTATTAGAAAATACTCTTTAATACGAATATCCCATTACAAAAAAACAGCTTAACAATTAGTTAAGCTGTTTTTTGTATGAATTTAGATGTGAAAATAAAAAGATTTAATTTTCTTCATTATGAGTCTTTGACAAGAATGGTGCCAAGGTCTTCAAATCTGGTCCCTTACCGCTTGGAATATTTTCTGCACGAGAAACAATAATTGGATTAAGTCCTGTGTGAGTCAAAATGTAGAATTTATTTTCTTCTAATGCCTTGAACACAATTCCAGGTATTTTATCTATTGGCATGCCCGTCACAATATCTTGTTTAGCACGTTCTTGACCTTCCTTAAATGCTTCACTTGAATAGTAAGGATCATTCTTATCAGTGTATTTAGCTGGTCTGTGATTTTCAGTATGATATAAGTCTGTCTGGACAAAGGCAGGACAAAAGACGTGCATGCTAATGTTAGCTTTTGCAACCTGCATATCATATTCGACTGCCTCAGTCAGTCCCACAGACGCAAACTTAGAAGCAAAGTATGATGGCATTGAAGGACTGGCAACCAGTCCAGCAATTGATGCAACGTTTATAATGTCACAATGATCTTTTTGTTTACGCATAATTGGTATTACACGCTTTAATGCCCAAACCTGACTCATTAAGTCAGCATGCAAAATCCATTCCCAATCACGGGTAGGAAGTTCACAAATACCACCAGGTACCGCAATCCCAGCTGAATTAATTAATAAATCAATTTCATGATATTCAGCTACTGTCTTTTTGACCATGGCATCAACTTCATCTTCATCGGTTACATCAGTAGGTATGCTAATAACTTCCGCGCCTAAATCTTTAATATCAGTTTTTGTCTTGCTCAGTGCTTCATCATCTATATCAGCAATAGCAAGTTTCATCCCTCTTTTTGCTGCTTCTAATGACAGTGCTCGTCCAAATCCGTGCGCTGCACCAGTAATTAGTGCAACTTTATCTTTAAATTCTTTCATGTGCAAGCCTTTCTATTTAATTGTTCAATACTGAACTAACTTACATTATTAATATTAAGCGCTTACGGTATAAATAAAAATATATAATATTCACAGTTTGTTAGATATTTAACAATTGCGCATATTTATTAGGCAAATTAGCTTTTATGGCTTTGATCAGCCATCTTTAAACAATGAACTATCACATTTTTTTGCGTTCTGCGAAACATATCTCTCATTTCCTGTGGAGTCTCTTTTTGTCCATTATTAAGCCAGTCAATAATTATTTCTGTAAATCCACCAGTAAAGAAATGGGCTATAAAGTCACGGTCTTTCTGACTTACATGTAATTTTTCTTTGCTTATTACTTCATCAATATAGCCAAGAAGTATACGATTTTGTGGTTCCCTAAAAATTGCATTAAATTGTTTAATATCTAAATTTTCATAAATGGCTCGTACCAAGGTTGGATTAAAAGCAAAATATTGAAAAATTTGATATAAATCGTCGTACCATTTTTCATAACCTTTTGACTGCTCTAATAAATTAATTATCTCATCTTGGACAGTCCACTTGATTAAATCAGGTACATCCCTAAAGTGATAATAAAAAGTAGGTCTACTTTTATTAGTTAAAGTAAGTAATTCACAAACAGTAATTTTATTTAAAGACTCTTTTTGGAGCAACTTCTTTAATGCCTGCGCAAATTCTCTTTTTGTATTTAGTGAAATCTCTTTATTTTTATTTTATTTGCCACACTGTAACCCAATAAGAAAAATTTCCAGCTCTTATTTGTTGTTTGCCACTATTTTCTTAATTTTTGCAAAGCGCTCATCCCACTCGTTAACAATTAAATCATCATATTCCTGCTTTAATAAAAAGTTGAGCAAGTCTTTTTTATCAGGCCGGTCTAAAAACAGGTAGCTTTGCGGAATAACAATCTGGGGCAAAACAGTGCGCAACTGGTTAAGTGAAACCTTTTTAACAGCACAAGATTTTAAAATTGGAATAATACAACCATCATCTTTAGGCATAAAATAGTCATAAATTTCGTCATAATTGTCATTTTGAATTTCCCGGCCTATCTGAGCTAATGCCTTCGCATTGTTGCGAATCAAAGGGGCGCATTTGATAAATAACTGAATTCCGCCATTATTGCCTGTTGTATAAACAAAGGCTTGAAAACTATCTTTAAAAAATCTCCTGCGGTATTCAATTATTTTTTGTCCCGTTAAAATTTCTTTGACATACTCCTTATGCAAAGAAATTAGTAAAGTAGGTAAAAACGGATCATAAACTTCATCTTCTATCTTACACATTAATTATTTTCCTTTTTTTGTTCTTAATTGTGCAAATACTTATGTTTATCATAAATATCTTCGCTTAAACAAGCAACTGAATATTTAAAATACCAGATTAGCAAAACTGAATTATTTTAGACACAAAAAAAGCTGAGCTGCACTTCAACCATTGAAGTACAGCCCAGCTTTTCTAATCATCTTACGCTCTGTGTCTTAATAAATGAGCCTTTGCGGGTTCACCTTTTAACCAAGTAGCAAAGAATGCATAGCCGAAGACCATCAAAGCAACTACAGCTGCCAAAATAATAATATTATTATCGTTCAGCGAAATTGTCTGTTCCTCTTCTAGCAGATTCTTTGACTCATTAACTTGATTGCATAATCCAAAGAATAACATGATTAGACTGCTTAGAGTTAGTAAGCCATTAATTGCCGTTAAAATTTTTATTTTCGTTAACTTCAAAAAATCATGTCCTTTCTTTCGATTTAAATACCAGCATTATATACCCTTTAAAAATAAATGCAAGGCCTTTGCTTAAAATAATTTAAATTTTTTGTTTCTAATATGAATATTATTATAATTTTATAATCAAATCTTCTAAAACCCGAACAAAAAGGAGTACAGCATCTGTACCCCTTTTATTGCCATTCACTTGCCAGCCATTCCTGTGCCAGTTCGAACCAGTGGGCAGCGTGTGGATTCTCTTGCCATTCTCTACCCTTAACTACCATATCTTTACGAGCTAAGGAAAACCCGTGACCACCACGATTGAATATATGGGCTTCACAGGGAACCTTCTTGTTATGCAAGGCTTCCACGTATTCAAACGTATTGGTTACAAGTACAATAGGATCATCCCAGGCATGGAAGATAAAAGTTGCCGGAGTGTTTGCAGTTACACCTAATGAACTATCCTTAATAAATTCATCTTGGGGTACTTTATCTTGTTCATCTTCTGGAATGTCAAAGCCAATTTTAGTCAGATTAATTAAGGGATAACCCAAAATAGTCTTATTAGGCAGAACTTCCGCACTCTTAAAACCAAACTCTTTTTGATATTTTGCAGAGTTAGCCATACTGTTGGCAAAACTGGCAACGTGGCCACCAGCAGAGAAGCCGATTGTGACTATTTTATCTGGATCAATTTGATAGTCTTCCGCATGCTCACGAAAGTATTTAACAGTGCTTAAGACATCAAGTCCGGCATCCGGATAAATGTCACCTTCGTCTTGCACGAGGTTATACTCCATGACCACACTGTTAAAGCCGCAATTATTGAAAGCCAAGGCAACCGGCTCTCCCTCTCTTTTAGACAAATGGTCAAAACTGCCACCTGGAACTACTATCGCCAAAGGGTGTTTTGGAGTTACCAATTCACCAATTGAACCCAAGGTGTATGTGTGCAGGTTGAACTTGCGCTGGTTAAAATTAGTTAACGTTAAATCATTTACTTTCATTTTCTTCCCCCACTTTTACCATGTTTTTTGCTAAAAAGGTTGTTGCTAATGGTACTGTTAATAATACACCAATTAGAGAGTACATTATAATCAAAGCCTCATTGACAAACATTTTTTCGTTTAATACCTCACCTAACGTATAATTCAAACGAATGTACCATAAAAATAAAGAAAGAAAGCTGCCAAACATCCCAAATAAAATGGTATTCATAGCTGTTCCCAGAACATCGTTGCCGATTTTAGCACCACTGGCCTTGAGTTCCTCATATGATATTTCTGGATTATGCTTTTTGATTTCTAAAAGTCCTGAACTCATAGCAACAGCGGATTCGGCTACAGCACCCAGCGTTGAAAATATAGCTACCGCAACTGCAATTAAAGGATAGCTTAACCCCGGCATCTGGGACAATCCTACCAAAATTTCACCTGCTTCGGGTCCAAGACCAGCAGCTTGCGCCAACCATTCAAAACCCATAATTATTACACTAGTTGCCAGGCACACAATCAGTGAAGAATAAAAAGAGTTTTTAGCAACTTGATAATCATGCGTTCCTAAGAAAATAATGGTTACCAACTTTAACGGGACAAAAATTAAAATCAGAAGTGGAATATTAATCCCCCAGGAAATCAGAATGGCCACTAAAATTAATAAGAAGGTATTAATTAAAACACTAAAGAAGCTGCGAATCCCTGTTTCACCGCCAACAACAGTCATCAAGATTGCAAGCACAATTAGTAAAGCAGTTAAGGTACTCATTTTCTAATCCCCGCTTTCCGCTTTTTTTCTTCTAAAAACAGCAGACTGCACCCCGTGGCAAAGACTACCGTCAAAACAATGCCAATTGCGGAAATGATGCTTTGTGTGACGCCTAGGGAAAGAGTGAAGCCGAAAGTGGAACGCAAGCTGTTGTTATCCCGCAAATAGATAATCGTCATTGGCAATTCTTCTGACATAAAGATTAATACCAAAACGTTAATCAGTGGTCCCATTATCTCCTGCCCCATTGTGCGCCCGCTTTGAATTAACTGCTTGGCTGTTAAATCGGCCTTAGTCTGGATCAATTCGTAAAGACTAGAAATAATATCGGTGGCCTCATCCATTACTGCTCCTAAAATACCCAGTAAAGTTTGTGCTAAAAAGATGCCACGAGGATCCTGCGTCGCATAATCTCCTGTTTCGTATTTAATTTCCGATTCTCCTGTCAGACGCATAATCAAGTAACACAGTGCAAAAGAAACGAAAGTGCCTAGAATTGTTGCCAACCAAGTTGCCAGCATCTTGCGGTTAAAGCCTTGAACAACCAATAAACTAAAGAATGAAAAAACAATATCAGCTAAGCCAAAGAGTAGAACGATATAAGAGCCATTTAGTTTAATATCAAGCATAATCACAAGGTAGAAAATTACCCAGCTGAGTATCATTGATGCAATTAAACCAAACGACTTTTTACCTGAGACTGCCACCATTAGCGTGGACATTACTGTCATTGCCAATACTAAAACCCAGTCTCGTTTAGGATCCTGAATAACCGGTTCACCATGTTTGACCGTGACAAATAGCCGTTGACCTGCACGAAACTTCTGGGTGACTAACTGTGAGGGATAATACATATTGATAGTCTGATAGGTTTTGCCCTTAAATTTGCCAGACAAGACTTTTAAATGGAGAACCTGTTTTCTGGTTTCATCCTTGTTGCCGTAAACATCTGTACTTTTCTCTTCCAAAGTATCCTTGATTTTACTGTCAGTGACCACAGCTACATCATTTTTAGAATAAATATCTGTCGCAAAATAGGTACAGGTGGTTAAAATCAACCCCACAACTGCTATTAATACCGCAAATAAGTAGCGCTTTTTAATTTTTTTCAACCAAATCATTCCAATCGATTTATACCTACCTACTGTAACTTAAAAACAGTTATTAGACATTAATTTTAAGCTAAATTTGTAAAATTTAAATATTATAAAAACGACTTTTAACCAAAAGTCGCTTTTTATGTGTCTACATATCTAAGAACCGCTGCCACCAGTGTGTTTTTTCCGGTTCAATCTGCATATCTGCTAACGTGCGGTGGGCATTAGCGTTTGCACTTTTTTCAGCATTTTCCTTAGCTTTGGCCAAAATTTCTTCATGCATCTGCTCACTTGATTTTTCTTCATCCTGCGCTACCTGAGCCCGTTTTTCGGCCGCGGTTAGAGGCTTTGTTTCTGGCATTTCCTGCACATCAGTTATGTCATCACCGTTATCGGTAACAATTCCTGAAATGTCTGGTAAAACACTAAAATCTTCTTCAGCATTAGCTGCTTTAGCTTGCGGTTTTTCTATCTCTTTTTGTTTTTTCAGCAATTGTTCGTTTTGCTTTTCAATCCGGTTCAACTGTTTCTGCAGGTCGCTTAGCGCAGTATTCTGCTGACCAATGGTTTGTTGCAAAGCATTCAGCAATTTCACCATCTGGGAAGTAGACATTACCTCCTGCTTTTTGCCATTATCCATATGCTGAGGCTTGTCTTTTTTGTCAGTAACAGCAAAAACTTGTTGAGCAGCCTCTTGCAGGGTCAAGCCATTATCTTGCGCTAATTGGTGAAAATCTTCGAGATCCTGCACATCCTGCTTACTGTATAAGCGCGCATTTTGCTTGGTCCGTGCATAGTAATCCGGTTTACCAGTAACTTTTTCTACAATCAAAGAATATTTACGTAAAGTGGCAACACTAATGTGCAATTTTTTAGCCGTCGCAGAAGGCGCGGTTAATTCTTCAAAATTATGCTTATCTTCGTTCATTAGATATACTCCCCAGCACAACCAAATTAACCAATTTTGTGTAACAAATTTTTCTTATGGTCAAAACGCTCCTGCGCCTTGACAATTAAACGAGTAATTAGTTCAGAATAAGAAATTCCTGCTTCTTCAAAAAGTTTAGGATACATACTAATATTGGTAAACCCAGGCAAGGCATTAACTTCCGTCAAGATCACCTGCTGATCACTTTCACGCAAAGTGGAATCAACCCGAGCTAAGCCACTACATTCTGTGACTTGATAAACTTTTAAGGCGTTTGCTCTTACCTTATCTACAATTTCTTGAGGTAATTCGGCAGGGATTTGCAAAGTAGTGGTGGAATCATCGTCGTATTTATTTTCATAACTGTAAAAAGTACCCGCCGCATTAATAATTTGTCCTACACCGGAAACGATCGGTTTGTCATTGCCTAAAACAGCAGTTTCAACTTCTGTACCGTGAATGGTTTCTTCAATTAAGACCTTATCATCATATCTAAAAGCATCAGCCAGAGCTTCAGCAAATTCTTCTTTATTAGTCACATGATGAACGCCAACTGAAGAGCCTTGATTAGACGGTTTAACAAAAAGATCACTGCCCAGTTTAGCACTCACTTTGTCATAATCACGTTTGGCATTATTGGCATCTTCATATTCAAAACGCTTAATTGCTATCCAATCAGCTACGGGCACACCAACGCGCTGTGCCAAAATTTTAGTAAATTCCTTATCCATGGTCACGGCTGAAGCCAGCACGTCGTCACCAACAA
The DNA here is from genome assembly GCF_019972835.1 of Lactobacillus laiwuensis. Taxonomy (GTDB): domain Bacteria; phylum Bacillota; class Bacilli; order Lactobacillales; family Lactobacillaceae; genus Lactobacillus; species Lactobacillus laiwuensis. Next base: position 22,920 of record NZ_BPPB01000014.1, read on the forward strand.
AAGGCTTGTTTAAGATTCTGAACAGTCCTTGCAAACAACCGTCTTCACCTAAATTGCCGTGTACAATCGGAAAGAAAACATCAATTTCCGGTAAATTCTTTAGTTGAATTAAATTTGAAATGTTGGCCACTTCATGCGGATTCTCAATAGTATATTTTGGATCCTTTAAGACTTTAAAGGAGTCCTCTTCACTGGCTAAATAACCATCATTGGTAATCCAAATTGGATGGACGTCAAACTTATTTTGATCGATCGCATTATAAATGTTGTGGCCAGACATAATTGAGACTTCGTATTCAGATGAATTACCACCAAAAATTAAACCAACTTGTGTTTTCTTAGTCATTATTTTTACCTCTTAGTCATTGTTTCTAACTTTTAATTATACGGCAAGAAAAACCCGAAGAACTGTAAATTAGACAATTTTTTAGGAATATTTTTTATTATAAGCAAAAAGTCTTGTATAAAGCAAAATCATAAAGCAAAAATTTACACTATATTAAAAATTGCTATTCGATTCCCAAGTTATTTCATACAGTTGATTGATTTTGGTTGGATGTTTGCCTAAAGCGGTAGGATCAAAGGACTGATGATAGGCTACGGTTAAGTAAAGATCATTAGCTGCAACTAGTTGAATGCCCTCAAGCTCAGTATAATAGCCTGGAATTTCCAGTTTATTTTCACTGGCTAAATTTACCAACTCCCAAAAAGCGGGATCAACTGCTCCCCAAGGGATTTTAACAATTTTTCTATTTTGACCGAGCCTGTCGTCTGCAAATTGACTGGAAACATAGATTGTGCGGTTATTATCAATGGCAAAGCCTTGCAGCGAACCAATTAAGCCGACTCGTCCAGAGAATTGTGGTATTTTAAAGGCGGCTAAACTTTTTATTGTTCTGATATCAACGTATTTGCTTGCAGTTGCAGCTTCATCAAGTGCCTTATTAATTTGTGCTAAATAATAGAGCGCAAAATAACCGGTATAGTCGTTATCACCGTATGCAAGCAGAAAATAACGCAAATCTGGTGAAACTGCAGCTTCTATGCGGGAAAATTGATTTCCTGCACAGCCTATGCCTAAATCAGCCCCCGCATAATTTAAATTTGATAATCTTGGTTGCATTTTGGTATTAGACGCAATCTTAAAATAATGCGGAATTTTTATGCGTGCAATTTGTTTAGACCAAGTCGACCAGCTGGGGTTTAAGTCGTTTGGCTTCGTGCCAACGAACCACTGCCCTGGTCTTCCAGCTGTCTCCAGCGTCTGAGTATGACCTGCAGCCGTGCCGGTTAAATGCAAAACTGGAATTTGCTTATTAAAAGAAACATTATTACCATTTTGTCCACGATAAACAAAGTTGTCTCCTGCTACGTGTTGCAAAACATAAGTATAACCGTCAATAATGCTGGTTTTCTGGACTACCACTTGGCGCAAGTCCTGATCTACTGGTCCAGTTACCCCATTCCAGTCGTCCAATTTGCTTAATAAACTAATTTTGACGTTTTGTGCTGCCTGCATCTTTTCATCATTAGCCAAGACTGTCATTTCCTCACTAAATTTTTCCAAAAACTCAATCAATTTATTAAATATAATTATTATTTTAAAAATAAAATTCTACTCGGTTTTATTTTGCCTTATAATTTAGGCTAAAGAAAGGAGAGCATCTTAAATGATTAAAAAATTTTACTCTGCCCTCTTCTGTTTGCTTTTCATTTTTCCTTTTAGCAATACGCAAGTTTTCGCTGCAGAACTTACTCCAAGTGAAATCAAGGAAGTGAGTCGTTTGCAGCAGGAATATGCACAACTTGATAACACTACTTATAACCATAATAACCTTTATTTAAACAAGCCGCGGTTTAAAACTAAATTTAAGGCGGGCACACTTGTGCCGGACTATCTTAACAGTCAATTGGCATATACAAACTATTATAGAAAGTTATTTAATTTGACTCCTGTTAAAGAAAATTTTCAAGATAATATTGCCGCGCAAAAAACTGCTGCCGTTTTAGCCACTCTCGATGCTAATCCAATGGTTAATCAGCATAATTTGCCTTACGAAAAAAGACCAAAAATAATTAATAAAACTACCTGGCAACTAGCCCGCAACATTTCCAGCAAGGCCAATCTAAATTTTAATACCAGTGACCAGACTGCAGGTGAAGTTATCACTGACTTAATTACTGATCGGTACAACTTGACCGGTGCTGACACTGGTCACCGTGCATGGCTGCTATCAACGCGCTTAACTACGACAGGCGTAGGTGCTGCTTATGGCAAAAATGGTTATCGTTATTCTGTGCAAAAAGTTTTTAACCCTGCTGATGTCTTTCGTACTCCCAGTCGAGAAACAGTAACTTATCCCAATAGTGGCGTCTTTCCCATTGAGCTTTTACAAGGTGATAATATCGCCTGGTCAATTTATCTCTCTAATAAAATTTATGCAGGCACACCAAAAATTACCATTACTGATAAAGATACTGGCAGAACTTATCAAGCAGAAAATGTACGTAATTATAGTCATACAGGCTATGGCAATTTTGAAACTATTATTACCTACTATCCAGGCTCAGTTCCACTAGTTATCGGTCACGAATATGAAGTAAAAATTACGGGTTTAACTAGTTACACCTTTAAGCTGTTTCAACTTCAAAACAAGTCAATAGAATAATAAAAACCTCGAAGAATTATTTTCCTTCGAGGCTTTTTATGTTTTATTATGCGAACTGAGTAAATTTTAAATATAGTTGGCTACGGCAGCTAATAAATCTTTTTCATTATTAACTATAGTGCCATTAAGTTTGATCAGCCCAGTAGTATACAAGTTAACATAATGAAATTGGTTTTCTGCAATTTGGGTCAAAGCTTGTAACTTCTTTTGGTTAGTAGCTCCCTGCTGACGAGTATCTGTATATAAACCAATTATCGGAATTTCTTTTGCATAAGCTACACCTATTTCACTAGCTACCCCATTATCAATGCTGAGGCCGTCAAGAACGGCAATCATCAAATCGCTATTAAGCAGCTTTTTAGTATCAGCTTGAGCAATCATTTTAGAATCAGCGTAAGCCTGTTTATCATTAATTGACGCGTTTTCCTGGGGCAAATATAAATCAATTGAATTATCTATTTGACGTATTTTGGCCGCCAATTGCGCGTTGTAATTAATTTCTGCTTGCGAAAACAGAGCATTTGCAAAATAAATTTTCATATATGTTTCCTTTGAAAAAACGATTAATCATTTTAAAACAGAGAGACTAATTATTGGGAGAACTGATTTCCCACGGAATTGCACTTAAAATATAGAGAACAACTCCGACAATAACAAAGTCCAGAAAGATACTGCTGCTTATTTCTAACACAAAACCTAATACAGCTAAACCTTCAACATTAAAAATTACTGGAATAATAGCCAATATGCCCGCAATTAATATTAACCAAAAACCTGCCCACATACCAGATGCGGTAATTTCGTGAGTCAGCATTCTTGAATTGAAAAATAACTTCATATCACTTATTAATGAACGTAAACTAATAACAGCCATTATCAGGATAATTACGTTAACAATTAATAAGATAAAAGCAATATTGCCTCCAAGAGTGATCGTGTTCAGATTAAAAGTATCGATTACATCAAATGGAGCATTGTTTTCCTGCTCCTTTAATTTTTCTTGTACTAACTGGGCATCACTGGATGCACCTTGATCAATGTTTAAATCAATGTCATGTAAAATTTGCTTGGCCAATTTCATATTACTAAACTTGAACCAAGGGGTTCCCAAAGTATAGTCAATAATATGGTCAGCAATTGGTTGAGTTTGCTTAGTAGTTAGCAGATTAGCGTTCCCATTTTTATTAGCTCCAATTGTTTCTGCTAATGCATCAAAATGCTTGTTTATTTGCCTGACTACTACAGCTTCATTACTACTGTTTCTCATTTGTCCCTTCATAAAAAAGGGATTAAGGAAAGTCGCGGTAATCATGGTTAGCGATACAATCAGAAAGATGATAAAGGACAGAACCTGTTTGTATTGGTTGTTCTGTTCTTGACTTATTCTGTGCAAACCTTCTCGCGCGCCATTTGCCATATTTTTCCTTCCTAACAGACAATCTCCTTGTCTTCATCAAACATTGTATCTATTGCATGATGAATGGTCTTAATGTCAGTAGATTCAATAATCTCATGACCCTCTTTAAGCGCCTTTTCAATAGTTGGCTTTGAAGAATGTAAAAAACTGTACATGAATGCTTTGGTACCGTAATCAGCTATTTCTTCAGGAGAAACTTCATATTCTTTATTATCATAATAAAGACGACTCACACCAGTTACAGCAAAGGCAATCCCCATCCGAACTTCTTTGGGATCAAAGTCAAAGTGATTAAACAACTGCTTTTCTTTCAACCAGTCGTTGATAGTTTTACTCCAAAAATCTAGCGATTCGTTACTCTTAAACACTTCAGTAATAATACGTTTAAGACCTTCATCGTAAATACCCAGCATTTCAATTGCATAAATAAAAGCTTTGGTGCGAGCACATACTTCGTCTTCTTTATTAACACTAAACTTCTGCACTTGCTTGTCTAGTGTATTGAGAATGTTCCGAACTACATCAGCAATCAAGTTTGATTTATGCGGATAGTATGACTGCAACAATGACTTGGAAATGCCAGACTTTTCTGCAATCATTTGAAATGAAACACTGTCCATACCATTTTCTCTAATTAAGTGAAAAGTATTACTTAAAATTGTACGTCTTCTTTTATAATTTTTACGTCGTGCCATAATGTTTTCTCAGCTCCTATACATTTTGCCTCCATTATACCAATGATATAGAATAAATAAACAAAAAGGCACTGGTATATTATTGGCTGATAGTTTTTACTAAAGAAACATATACTAAAAGTAAGCCGTATAATATGTAATTACTTTAATTTACTTTCACTTAACAAATGCATTGAGCGGTCATTATATACATAATTAATTCCCCGCGCTAAAAGCAAATCTACTGAAATACGAACCATTCTATCTGGATAATGGCTGTGTTTAATTGTATCAGTTACCACTATCTGTTCAATTGGCAACTCATTCAGAACTTCAGTTGCATTTTGTGATAATAATGCGTGTGTTGAAGCAACATAAACTTTCTTGGCGCCTGCCGCTAGAACTGACTTAGTTGAAGAAGAAATGCGTGACCCCGTATCAATTAAATCATCTACAATAATACATTTTTTGTCTTTAACATCACCAATCATGTCATGTACATCTGCGTCATAACGTGCACGGCGCTGATCAACAATCGCAATTGGAGCATCAAAGCACTGACCAAAGTTGCGGGCAAGTTTAGCTCCAGAATGATCTGGAGAAACAACCACAATATCGTCTTCCTCTTTGGTAGCAATACCGTTATCAATAAAGTATTGTGCTAAAAGCGGCATAGCATGCAAATGATCAACCGGCACATTATAAAAGCCTTGAATTTGCGAAGCATGCAAATCAAGAGCAATTAAGTGATCCAGACCAGTAATTTGTAATAAATTAGCTATAAGCTTAGCAGTTATTGGTTCCCGCGAACGAGTTTTGGTATCTGAACGTGAATAAGCCAGGTATGGCACTACTACATTGATTCTGTGTGCTGAAGCACGATGCAATGCGTCTAAAACAATTTCCAATTCCATAAAGTTTTCATTTACGGGATCCTGAATTGACTGAATAACGAAAACGTCACATCCTCTGACGCTTTCGCCAATATTAACTTGAATTTCACCGTCACTAAAATGTTGCACAGCAGTTTCAATTAACGGCTTTTTCAAGATCTGTGCAATTTTCTCATTTAATGCGGGATTTCCGCCTAACCCAATCAGCTTCATCGGGTGCAATATTTGAAGAAGTTCTTCCTTGTTCATGACTACCTCGTTTTTTAAAAATTACAATCTTTGCAAGTCTATTATAACCAAAAAAGTCCTCAGTGCCTAGAAAAGTAATAATTCAAACAAAAAGCCGAAGCTATTATCGGCTGTTAAATATTAAGTTTGAAGTAAAAGTATTCTTGAATTAAATAAACTATTTAAAAAAGTCTTCCATTAAGTTTAGCAATTTAAAGCTCTTAACTGCATAGCTTTCATGCTTTTGTCTAGGCATAATCAGAAGCTGTCCTTGAGGAATAATTTGACTGTACCAGCGAACATGTTCCACTTTAACCCAGTCTTTTTCTCCCACGACACAATAAGTCGGTATCTTAATTGCCTTCAAACTGTCAACAGACATGAAACTTTCCGACAATTCCACCTTACTATCACGGTTCATACGCAAGAAACGCAGAAAGCCTTCAGTCAAATAATGATATGATTTGATACCATTGCCGTTCACAAAGACACCAGCTACCATGAGCTTTTTAAAGATATTTTGATCCTGACTTGCAAGCATCATTGCTACCAAACCGCCTGCATCAAAGCCAAAACAATAGCAACCCCGGATATTCACTTGCTTAATAAAAGCAGCCAGATCTTCAACTTCAGTTTGATAGTGCTCGGCAGGCTCTCCCTGACTGAGGCCATGACCTCTCATATCCAGAACATAAACCGTATAGTAAAGAGAAAGCGGGGCAACAATTTGGTCAAACATGCCACCATCTAAATGGTGTCCGTGTAATAAAAGCAGTGGGGCACCCTTGCCTAACTTACTGTAATAAAGCTCGTTACCATTAACTTTTTCTCTCATCTTTGGTCTCTTTCACTAGCTTCTACCAAACTTTGATTAGAATTTTTTTCTTTCTTATGCTCATGCCACAAACTGCGAACAATAATCTTAGCAATAATATAGTTAGCCTTAAAATTATCAGGGATCATTTTTGCGTTAAAGTGATGAACCATGCTGTCCTTACGCTGCCAATAATGATAGATAGGTTTGCTATCACAATAAAAACCTTCTGTTAAAGCCAAATATTGCACATTAAATATCTGATCTTCCATGAATGCCAAATTTTCCATGAAATGCAGATGATTCTGCCGCACGACTGATAATTTATAGCCTTTGTTCCAGGTGTAGCCCTTGACTGGAGTAGCCAGACAATGGTTATCACATAAAGAGCCAAAAGGATTGCTGATTAATTGATAAGTTCGGGCCTTGCCTTTCATGCCACGCACGACTTTTTTGGTAACAGGAATTGAACCTTGTTTGTTTTCATAATCAAGCCAGAAACCACAGGAAACCATAGCTGCATCTGGATGGTCGTGAAAAGCATTTACAAAAAATGCTGTATAATCGGAATCTACCCAGTCATCACCATCATGAAATGTAAAATATGGCGTATCAACGTTGGCAATACCGACGTTACGCGCATCAGACAGGCCCCCATTGTGCTTGTTTATTATCTTAAAGTAACGGAATCGTGTGCGATAGCTTTCTGCTATTTTTCGCGTATTATCCGTTGAACCATCATTGACAATTAACAACTTAAAATTGGGATCATCTTGCTTAGCCAAATGATCAAGTGCCCGCTCTAAATATCTTTCGACATTGTAAACAGGCATAATGACAGTTAATTCAGGTTGCTGAATCATAGCTTCCTCCTTTAACTTGTTATTATACCATCTTAAATATTAAAAATATCGTAAAGTAAGTAGTACATAACTATAATTTAACCTTTTGTATTTAGCATTTAGTATAATTAGAACAGTCAAAAGGAGTTAATTATTTTATGAAAAAAGCAAAAACATTTTCAACTATTATTACACTGTTATTTTTTGGCATGCTCATGTGCGGTACTGATACACAAACTGTTAAGGCAGATGAATTACCAGTTGTTTGCCTTGGAACTTCTTTAACTGCTTCCCAAAGAAGCGGTACCCTAAAAACCCTCAGTGAACCGCTAAATGGCAATAGCTACCAAACAATTACTATTACTGGTGAGGACTTAGTCAAATATCTTAATCCCTCTGGTGCGAACTTTACAACTCATTCTGGCGTTTGGTCCAGTGCCATGATTGAAAAAGAAGCACAAGGTAGTGGTATTAACGTCCATATCCTTGACTATCAAGGCCGCAACAATATCACAACAATTACAGCTGACCAATACAAAAATGCAGCTTTAACTGCCGGTATCTCTGATGCCAATATTTATGTTACCAGTGCCGTGCCAATTGATGGCTCCGGTGCTTTAGCCGGTGTTTATGCTGCCTATAACAAAACCGGAGAAAATTTAAATCAAAAGCAAGTAAACGCAGCGCAGGACGAAATGAACACCTTAAGTAAAATTACTAAAGAAAATAAAGATAAAGACGGCTATAGTGATGCACAACTTAATAACGCTGTTGCAGGTGCAAAGCAGGAAATGGGTAAAATTGGCAACAATGTGTCAGATAGTCAAATTCATGATATTGTAAACAACCAAATTAACATCAATCATCTTGGCGACGTCATTAACAATAATCAGAAACAGCAAATAATCAACATCTTAATTGAAGTGCGTGATTCTGGTGCTTTAAAAAATCATAAATTTAGGGACCAGGCTGATGCTTTATCTAAAAACATTAAGAAGAACGCCAAAGGAATCTTTGATAAAATCAATACCCCAGAAAATCGTAACTGGTTTGAACAAATTTGGCATAATATCACTTCATTTTTCAGCCACCTTTTTAGCGGCCTAATTGTGACTACTTTTAATTAATTACATTTGGTCCATGAATTTGTTTAATGTATGATCGACAAATTCATTACCGCGATTATGGGCATGCCCTTTGGTCCACTCGAATTTAGCTTGAGAAAATTTATCTAAAAGCTGATCCAACTCCTGCCAACACTCAAGGTTGGCAATTGCACCTTTTGTGCTTTTGGTCCAGCCTCGTTTTTTCCAATTTTTAAGCCAGCCTTTAGTAATTGGATTTAAAACGTATTGTGAATCCAGCACAAATAATAATGGTTTTTCGTTAAAGCCTAACTCGAGCAATTTTTTGAGTGCTTCTATTAGAGCTGTTAGTTCCATCTTATTATTAGTCGCACCAAACTCACCATTTGAATCATAAGTAGATTTTTTATGACCCTGATCTTGCCATTCAATTAAATAAGCCCATGCAGCTTTATCGGTTTCTCGCACATGACCGCCTTTAAAGTTACCGGTATTGCGGGTACCCCCGTCAGTATAAATTGTGGCAAAAAACTCAGATGAATCAGACTTATTAGCCCTGTTTAGCGCCTTAGGCTTTGGGACAGAAGGTGTTGTAGCGGGATTTTGCTTGATTTTGCGACTTTCTTTTTGAATCTTGGCAATTGCTTTTTGTAATGAATCCTCATCTTTTTGAAAGACTTGATGAACAGTTTCGCGATCCCAAGCTAAATACTCAGTGGCATCAGTTATTTTGGCAAAAGATTTATATTCGGCCCCAGAATAGCCTTCAACTTGTTTTCGGGCATCTTCCCAAGTGCGATAAACACCTGGTTTGCGGCCCTTTTTTACTGCATAAAATTTCATATGCTCCCCTATCACTAAAATTTCCAGTCAATGCTAAAATATAAGTAGTTCTATTTTTTAAGGTGGTATTATGTTCTTCAATACTAAAAAATACAAGGAAGAAGTAGAGAAAAACCACAAACGCGACCTTACAAAGGAACCGAGCAGACTAAGCATGCTTTTCTTGGCTGTCTTGGCAACTTTTGCACCTACTCGTGTTTTCTTGCGTTTACATAAAAAAAGAATTGAAGATAATGCCACAATTGAACCTAAAAAAGGCGATTTTGAACAAATACCTATCATATATTTTCATGGCTTTCGTGGCGGTGACTACACTACAAAGGTAATGGTCAAGCAGGCACTTGCTGATAAAGGCAATCCCAAATATCTCAAAGTTACTGCTGATTTGCTAGGTAACTTTAAGCTAGAAGGCACTTGGACTGGTGATCCTAATCCAATTGTGCAAGTTGTTTTTCGTCAGCGTCTTGTTGGTGTGTATGCAATTGACTACTACCTGCGTTTCACATTACCATTTTTAGCTCAAAGGTACCACTTTTCACACTATTCGGCAATCGCACATTCATTGGCCTGCCCCTGTATAGTACGCACGGAAATGCGCAAATATCGGAAAAAAGATTTTCCTCATTTAGTCAAATGTGCTTTTATCGCGGGACCTTTTGATGGTGTAGTTTATTTAGGAGATATCCCTAACGTTAATGCTTTTAACCAAAAAGGTCGTCCAGCTGTGGTGAATTTGCATTATCTTTACCTTTTGTTCAGACGCAAACGGTTTAATCCCAATATTTCAGTATTAAATATTTATGGTAATGTTTTGGACAACACCAACAGCGACAAGTTTATTTCCGTCACTTCTGCTAAAAGCATCCGCTATATTTTGGCACCCTATGCCAAATCTTATCATGAAGTTGAGATTCGCGGGAAGAAATACGCTGAACATAGCTGGATGCACGATAACCCATTTGTCATCGACATTATTGATAAGTTTATTGGTCTTAAAAAATAATTTAATTTTGGAGGAAATACGTGTGATTCTGCTCCGCGACATAGGACGTATCATCATTATTACCAATACTATATTGGCCTTTTATATTGTCTTTCATAGAAGACGCTCTGTCTCAACAACTTGGGCTTGGTTGATTATTCTGCTGGTTTTTCCAGTTTTAGGAATGATCATTTACGGCTTTTTTGGTCGGGGAATTTCACAGGAAAATATTTTTGCCATTAACAAGCAACATCATATTGGACTGCGGAATGTGCAAAAATCAATTACTGCTGCACCTAAAAAAATCAGCACCTCTGATACCTCAAATAAAGCCAAAATGGTGGTACATTTTTTTGATCATGATGGCGAATCACCATTGAGTAAAAACAATCATGTTAAGCTCTATACCGACGGCAAAATAATGTTTCATGACATGATGGCTGATATTAAAAAGGCCAAACAATCAGTGAATGTTGAATTTTATACCTTTTATAATGATGAAATCGGCAACGACTTTCTTGATTTGCTGATTAAAAAAGCACAAGAAGGCGTATCTGTTCGTTTGCTCTATGATGCCTGGGGTTCAATGGGTGCAACTAAAGCCTGGTTTGATCAATTAAGAAAAGCTGGCGGCGTAGTCCTACCCTTTATTACCTCACGCAACATGATTACGCGGTATCGGATTAACTACCATTTGCACCGCAAAATTGTGGTAGTTGATGGCAAAACTTCTTGGACTGGCGGCTTTAATATCGGTGACCAGTATCTGAGTCGCAAGAAAAAATTTGGTTATTGGCGTGACAGTCAGGTGCGGATTGTCGGATCTGCTTCTTTATTATTGCAAGAGCGGTTTGTCATGGATTGGAACGCCTCAATTCAAAAAGAAAATCAAGTCATTGCTTTCAATACCATCCTTTTTCCCAACTTGGATGAAAATGAGATTCATGCTGGTGATGTAGCAACACAAATAGTTTCGGACGGACCTGACCGCTATAATGCCAATATGCGTAATGGTATTATGCGGTTAATGTCCTTAGCGAAAAAACGGCTCTGGATTCAGACACCGTATTTAATTCCTGATGATGCAATGTTTGCCACTCTGCAAACAATTGCCCAATCAGGAGTAGACTTACGAATTATGATACCTTGTAAACCAGACCATCCATTTATTTACCGCGCTACACAATGGTATGCTAATGAATTATCCCGTTATGGCATTAAAATATATATATATAACAAAGGATTTATTCATGCTAAAACAATTGTAGTTGACGATACCTTTTCTACTGTGGGATCAATGAATCAGGATTATCGCTCATATGACCTTAACTTTGAAGATATTGCCGTTTTTTATGATAAAAATTTCACCCGTGAAGTCGCAAAATCATTTGAAGATGATATGAAAGTTTCATCCTTATTGACTCCTGAAGATATTGCCAAACAAAGTCGCTGGCTTAAAATTTTGCAAAGCTTTTCACGGATGCTTTCGCCAATTTTGTAGCAGCTAAAAAGCCTTCCATTTTTGGAAGGCTTTTAAAATGGGCTATTATTAATTATTCCGCAAAGTGATAAACACTTTCAGCTGGATAGCGAGTTGTTTTAGCCATAGTTTCTTCAGTTTCATTGCTCTTGCCAATTACTATTGCCATTACTGGTAAGTAGCGTTTTGGCTCTAAGTTAAAGGTTCTGGCAATTTTAGACTCGTCATAGCCAGCAATTGGGTTAGTGTCATAACCATGGTTGCGAGCAACAAGCATAAACTGCATGGCAGCAAGTGAGCAAGACCTAATGGAATCAATTGCACAAGAATAATATGTGCCATTTTCATAAGATGGCAAAAAGGTTCTTAAGACTTCGTCTAATTTTTCCTTAGTGATGTTGCCTGTCTCATATTCTTTAGTCCAATTTTCACGATACTTTTTATAAGCATAAACATCGGCAAAGACTTGCACAACTGCAGCACAGCTGTCCATCTGGGGATCGTTAAATCTCAGCATGTATTTCTTAACTTTAGCAATAGTTTCTGGGGTATCTGCTACTTCAAAGTGCCAACCTTGCAAATTGCAACCGGAAGGAGCAGTTACTGTTTCTTCAAACATTTCTTTAAATTCTGAACGCGGAATTTTAACACTTTTATCAAAGTGACGCACAGAATGACGATTTTGTACTACATCATTAAAATCATTATTACGCATATCTTCACACTTTCTAATATAAATATATCTCTACTATGTTAATTTTACTACATATTGTTATCTTTTTCACATATTTTTTGAAAAAATTAGCAGTATAATAAAATTTAAAATAATACTAGTAAGAAAGGCTCATCAAAATGAAAAAATTAGTTAGAGATAAAATACCAGAATTTGCGCATTATGCTACTTACCGTGAACTTGCTCCCGCAGAAAGAGAACCGGCTTTAAAGCAAAAATTAATTGAAGAAACTAATGAAGTTCTGGCTGCTAAAACTGAAACTAATTTAATTGAGGAATTAGGTGATGTTTACGAAGTCATTTTGGCATACCTCAAATTTAAAAATGTTGATCAAGCAACTTTTTTAAAACAAGTAAAAGAAAAGCGCGCCCTTAAGGGTGGCTTTACCAAATATCTGGAAATGAACTGGGAAGAAAAATAAGCCCATTAAAAAAGCCACGTTAATTGTGTGGCTTAAAAAATATCTTGAATTTCAATCCTAATATCATGGTGAATATGATTTTTAAGTGCCTCGACAATTTGTGCTACGCCGTAAGAAAAGCGCAGGTAATATTGTCTGTTCTTCTGGGTTGTTAAAATACAAATTACCTGCTTTTTCTTAGGATTAGGCACCTTAATTAAAGTGACCATCGCAATCTCTGAATATGAGACGGTCCGACGAAAGTAACCTGAAACAACAGCTCTTTTAGGTGCCAGACCCGTAAAACCATCAATAATACCAATCAACAAGAAGATTGCCAGGAAAATACTGAGACCTGGATCGCCCTTTTCAATTAATTGCCAGGCAAAACCGATCCAAATAAAAATTACGGCCCAAATAACTGAAGACGAGCGATAATGTCCCTTTAAGTCAATATTTGCCTGCCAGTACCAACTATAACAAGTGTAGCCTAGAAGCAAGGCATCCAAAATTAGATAAAAAACTACCATATAACTCTCCTCAATTGTATTTTCATCTATTATAACAGATTGACAGACGTTAGATATTTTATTCAACATTAATGATATTTTACTTGCATTTTTATTAAAATCATGATTAAATTATTATCAAATTAAATGCAATGAAAAAGACGAGTAGATAACTTACTTCTTTAAGTGAAACGGTGATAGTGGAAAACCGTTAGACCCTGGGTTATTGAAAAACACTTTTAGCAGCACGCTGAAATTCTTATAAAAGTAGGTTGTGTCGTCTCCAGTACGTTACCACGCTGGTGAAGCATGATAGTGCTTCATGAGTTGGCCCAGAATTTGGGCAATTAAGGTGGTACCGCGGAAAAAGCCTTTCGTCCTTGTTTTTGTTAAAAACGGGATAAAGGGCTTTTTCTTTTCCTTAAATTTTAGGAGGTCAACACAATGACTTTAATTTTACCCGAAGATTATCATCCAACTCTCACAATTCGCGATACCGAAGCAGCAATTGTTTATATTCGTGAAGAATTTCAAAAGGTTTTAGCTAAAAAATTACATTTACAACGAATGTCTGCCCCCCTGTTCGTCGAAAAACATACAGGGCTTAATGATAACTTAAATGGCGTTGAACGTCCAGTTGCCTTTGATGCCAAGGATTTACCAACAGATGACACACTCGAAATAGTGCATTCACTTGCCAAATGGAAAAGAATGGCACTGAAGAAATATGGCTTTAACATGCATGAGGGCCTTTTTACTAACATGAACGCCATTCGCCGCGATGAAGATTTAGATAACTTTCATTCAATTTATGTTGACCAATGGGATTGGGAAAAAATCATTGCCAAAGAGGAAAGAACGATAGCAACCCTTAAAAGTACCGTTACCAAGATTTTTGCTGCAATTAAAGAAATTGAAGCTGGCTGTGCTTTCCGCTATCCTGCTTCTACTTACCGTTTGCCAGAAAAACTTTACTTTATTACTACACAAGAATTAGAAGATCGCTGGCCGGACATCAGTCCTGAAGAAAGAGAAAATAAAATTGCCGAAGAAGAAAAGGCTGTCTTTATAATGAAAGTCGGCGATAAACTGAAGAGAAGCGGCAAGCCACACGATGGTCGTGCACCCGATTATGATGACTGGGAATTAAACGGTGACCTGATTTTCTGGTATGAACCGTTAAAGCAAAAAATCGAAATTTCTTCGATGGGGATTCGCGTTAGTCCTGAAAGCCTTCACGAACAACTGAAGAAGGCTGATTGCCTGGACCGTGAAAAATTGGAATTTCACCGCATGTTGCTTGCTGGAGAATTACCTTATACTATTGGTGGTGGGATTGGACAATCTCGCTTATGCATGCTTTTGCTTGGCAAAGCTCACATCGGTGAAGTTCAAGCCAGTGTCTGGCCTCACGATATGATTACTAAATGCAAAGAACATGACATTCAAATTCTATAATAAATTAAAACCATGCTGTCAAAATTGATGGCACGGTTTTTAAGTGGCTCTATAATTTATCCTGTTGATGACTTATCCATGTGGTAAGCTGTTAATAGGTTTTTTATTGCATAAAAAAGGAGGACATCTTCCTCTTGCTTCTTGTAATAAATATTAACACCACTCAATATTTTATAGAAGGTTTGAATTATGTCCTCTTTTAATAATTATATTAAATTTGCTCTTGATATTAAAGATCAAA
>NZ_BPPB01000015.1 GCF_019972835.1 Lactobacillus laiwuensis
ACAAGGTAAAAGAAAAAGAACCAAGCAGTTTATTAGCTGCTTGATTCTATTCATTTAAGCTCTATCAACAGGATTTGACAAAGAGCCATATTTATGGAGGTGAGGGGAATTGAACCCCTGTCCAAACGCATTCCGTCACTGACATCTACGATCATAGTTACATTATTTGAACTTCACTAGTCCAAAACGCCATATAACAGGGCTAGTATGGACTAGCTAACCTGAAATGACTCTTTTTAACTATTCAGATGAGGTAGTTAAACGTAACTCACTAAGTTGATACTTGAATTCAGACGTGAGTAATCCGAAAACAAGCAACACATGCGCCTAAACTAGGCAGCTAATGCGTAAGAATTTTCTTTATTTGCAGTTATAAAACTGTGACGTTTTTACGTAGACGTGACCTACGAACCGCAGTCAATGCGAATCTACGCCTGTCGAATCCCAAAACACCCCCGCTTTGGGTAACAATAATTATAACATAATAGAGCAATCTTGCCTAATATTAACTCAAATACAGAACTATAACATTAATTTGATTAAAGATTATTTTTAAGCGTTTATTTGCACAAATAATTATACCTGATAAAAATTATTATAAAATATATAGTATTTTGTCTTAACTGCGCACTGAATTACTATGAAATATTGGTTATAGAAATACTAGGAAACTCTGCCTACCATAAAAAAGTCAAAACAAAAGAAAACCGCTAAGAAAGTTTCTTAACGGTTCATCCATTTGTCTACTATTATTAATTTAAATGTGCTAATCGAACTACATCACGTTCAATCATTAATTCCTCATCAGTTGGAATAATTAGAGCTTTAATCTTTGAATCTGGTTTAGTAATAAATTTCTCGCCATTGGATTTATTAGCTTCTAAATCAGGCTTTAAGCCAATGAATTCAAAAGATTTCATTACGTTCTCACGAATACCTGAATCATGCTCTCCCACACCTGCTGTGAAAATAATTGCATCTGCGCCCTTCATTTCCACCATATAAGAACCAATATATTGGATAACACGATTAACAAAAATTGCTCTTGCAAGATCAGCTTTTTTATCAGAATTATTCTCTAGATCACGCATATCAGAAGAAATTTCAGAAATTCCCAACAGGCCAGATTTATCATTCAAAATATCTATCATTTCATTGATATCAATATGGTCTTTATTCATGATATATTGCAAAACAGATGGGTCAACATCACCTGAACGTGTACCCATAGTGATACCAGCCAATGGGGTAAAGCCCATAGATGTATCAAAAGACTTACCATCTTTAACTGCAGTGATGGATGCACCTGAACCAAGGTGACAAACAATTAACCTTAAATCTTTAACATCTTTACCCAACATCTGAGCAGCGCGTCCTACAATATAACGAACAGAAGTACCATGAGCACCATACTTACGAACACCATATTTTTCATAATAATGATAAGGAATTGAGTACATATAGTGAACTGGGTCTAAAGTTTGATGGAATGAGGTATCGAAAACGCCTACTTCAGGAACACCAGGCAGCAATTTCATAAAAGCTTCAATTCCTTTACCTTCAGCTGGATTATGAAGTGGTGCATATTCCTTTAAATCATAAATTTTTTGTAGATTTTTCTTATCAATCAGAGCAGAATCTTTAAAGTCTTCTCCTCCTGCAACTATTCTATGTCCAACACCTACAATTTCACTCAAATCGCTAATCACATGGTATTCTTTTAAAGCCTTAAGCAGCAAATTAACAGCAGTTTCCTGATCTGGAATTGCTACATCCTCAGCGTGTTTTTCACCATTAGCCAATTCAATTTCAAAGGAAGAGCCATCAATACCAACTCTGTCAGCAAGTCCGCTTGCTAAAACCTTTTCTTCAGGTAAAGCAAACAACTTATATTTAAATGAAGAACTGCCTGAGTTGATTGCTAAAACTTTTTTCATAAATCTAATTCCTCCATAAACATGACTTTATAAATTTCACAAATCAATCAATGTTTTTAGTATACCACTCATTTAGTTTAACATTAAGCTTTATTAGGTCCTGTTCACTTTTAAATGAGTCTAACTTTGTGAGAAAAACTTCACTATTTCTGATATCTTTTCCATGATTTTGAAAGGCTATAATTGATTTTTGATTAAATTTATTTTGAAAGGCACTGTCCGGTAACTCAATTATTGCACGCAGAAAAACCTTATCAGTTAGCCATGGCATAAAGTCACTACCACCCTTGCCAGACAAAATATTTTGAGGCACAATTAGGAAAGCATAACCACCGGCTTTAAGATTTTTAATGATCTGTTCAATAAATAAAAGATGAGCAAGCGAATGACCATTTTCAGATTTGGTAGCAAAATTTTTGGCATTTTTATCAAGTGGATAATAGCCAACTGGCAAATCGCTTACTACAACATCAGGGCTTTTAAACATCCATGGAGTTAAAGCATCCTGACAAAACATTTCGATATCAATATCATTCAAATGAGCTTCGATATCAGCAAAGCTCAACATTTCTTCATCATTATCAATACCATAAAGTTCAAAATCAGACTTCGAATGATTTGCACTTTTCAACTGATTAATCACAGAAAATAATAAATTCCCAGTTCCAATTGCTGGATCAGTGATTATCAATTTTTCTTTTGGTAAAAGTTTTAACATAAACATTGCAATCACTGTTGAAATCGCTGGCGGTGTTGGCATTTGATTGACATCTAGTCCATCTTCATTAACCGCTTTTAAAGTTAAATAAGTAAAGATCTGCAACTTTAAATTATTGGAAAGTTCATTATAATTTAATTTTGCATATTTTTGACTCAATTTTTGAACCGTTTTTTTGTCGGGAGCTCCCAGCTCAACCTTAATTTGATTATTTTCGAGATTATCAAAAGTTTCTGTCAGAGCTTCACCAAATGAGACATTCAGTGCCTCTTGTAAACAGTTAACACAGTCTAAGAAATTATTAAACAGTTTTTCTATATTATCCATTGCTTATTCCCCTTATCTCTTAAACATTTTAATAGAAGAAAGGCAATTAGAGCAAGAGAATCAATCATTAATTAAATATTCAATTAATAAAAAATCATTTTCCATACTTTCTTGATAAATATCCAGATAAAATTGAATAAAAATTAAACAAGTGATTAATACCAGAATGCTGCTAAGAAACGCGTTAGCTTTTAGTCTTAGGCTTTTGTTTTTGTTTTTGCTCATTTAATTCCTTCTCTTTATTTTTTGGTCTAGTGCCAAATTTGAAATATAACTCTGATTTTCTGCCATCTGCTTCCGTAACATTTATTTGCAACATTTTATCTCTAGTGGTAAAACTGGACTTTTTTACATTTAATAATAGCGGCATGTGTCCACCTTCAGGAGTAGTCACACGTAACATCTTTTTATATTGTGCCAAACGATATATTGTATCGTTTCCTTGCGCATCAATTTTTTCAAAAACAGCCTTTTCAGAATTGGATCTCTCTGGTAAAGTAAATACTCTTTGGCTATCTTTACCCTTAATAAACCGGTTTAGCTGCACGTAAGAAAATACAATGTCGTCAGTGCGATGTTGAACTTTATTTGCTAATGTAAGACTTTTTAATAAATTCTGTAGAATCAGTACTACGATCAATGTTATAAAGACCGCAAACACAGCTTCTGCCAAAATAAAGCCTTTAGGTTTTAATTTTGTATATCTTTTCTTCTGTCTTATCATAAATGCTATTTTTACCATTAAGCTCATAAATGTGATCATGAACTAATATTCTTTTTATTTCATGCTCTTTTAAAACGCGCCAAGCATATGCTCGATCAGTTTTTTGCTCTATTCTGCGCTCGATTATTCTACTTTCTCTGACAGTTAATGCTAAGGTCGTGACACCCATTAGAGCAATCATTAGACTAATCATGCTCTCCATCATCAAAAAGCCGCTTTTTTTCCTATTTACCATCAATTGCTCGTCCCCAGGTCATTTGCAACTTCACTCTTCGAGTGTATTGATGGTTACAAACAGTGATTGTGTGAGGTGGTAATGAGCCACTAATTGAAATTTTCAATAGACTTAAGTTGCTTATACTTATTTGTGGTTTCATTTTTATTATCTGCGGCTTTTTTCCACCAATAATTATCAATTTTTTTGACGGAGGATAATATCTGACTATACTTGTGCGATTTTGTATTGCTGATCTTCTTGCTGCATGTTCAATAGAGCTCTTAATTTCTTCAACTGTATTTTCCAGTATAAGCTTTTCTCTATATTCATTTATTTTTATAGCACCTAAGCTGGCTAAACCAAGCGTAATAGTTAGGGTAACAACCATTTCAATTAGAGTAAAACCCTGCAGTTTGGACTTATTTAGCATTTCTCTCAACTACGCCATCAGTTACAGTATAGTTTTTAGACTTTGTAAATTGTTTTTTAGTTAAGTAGCCATCATCAAACATATTTTGAAAGTTAATTTCTTTACCATTACGATCTTTGTCATCCTCATAAAGTGTAGCTTGAGTTTGCAAGGTTGTTTTAAAAGCATCATTAGTCCTTTCTTTGGCACTATTCTTTTGCTTTGTTAAATTTGGTGCAATGATTATAAGCAGCATCACTATGATTGCAACCACTACTACCATTTCAATTAAAGTAAAGCCTTTTACCTTGCGTTTCTGAATTCTCAATTTTGTTAAAATGTTTTTCAATTTTTTCTCCTATATTTCCTGCATCATTGCATACATTGGCAATAAAAGTTTCAAATATAATCCAATAATGCATAAACCGATTAAAATAAAACAAATAGGCTGAACATTTACTATTAGTTTTTCAATTTTTTGTGCCAAGTCATTAAAAAGAGATCGTCCTAATAATAAAAATCTCTTACTCAAATCACCCTTTTTTGAACCAGATTTTAATAGCAATAGTATTTCATTGGGTAAAAACTGTTCATTTTTAATGATCTCTTCCGGATTCATCCCTCTAGCCAGCTGTTTACCAACTTTTGTTCCTACATATTGCTGTAAAGATCCCTTAACTTGCATAGCTGAATAGTCACAAATTTTTTGCAAGGAAAAGCCGCTAGCTAGTAAGAGCCCCGCATCATAGATCAAAATATATTTGACATAAATTTTGATTAATGGTCCGACAATTGGAAAGTGACTAAGTCTACTCAAAGAGCGATAATCTTGTTTTCTTAGTAACAGAAGTATTCTACACATAAAATAAACTAAGCCTAGACTCAAAATTAATAAAAGCAATAACAGGTAGTCTCCAGTATGTTCACCAGATTCAGCAAACTGATTAGATACAAAAGTCTGCATAAATAGTAGAAGAAAAATCATCATTAACACTAAAATAAATGGGTATGTCATCTCAGATTTTAACTTTTTTATTTGTTCCTGCTTCAAACGAGTAAGAGTCGCAATTTGGGTTAAACATTCAATTAGGTTTCCCTGTACCAGTGATAGCTCAATCTGAGTAGCAATAGTCTTGGAAAAACCCAAATTCAACATTTCAGAACTCAGTTTCTTTCCAGACTGAATTCTTTTACTTAACCTATTAAATAAAGTTTTCTTTTGAGGCCATATTATTGGCATCATTTCCAAACTCGTATTTAATGAAAAGCCATTTGACAAACTATTTTGTAAATACTCAAGAAATTCTAAGCGCTCTTTGTTTGATAATTTATCCTGCCTGAAATTTTTCAAAGACCAGTTCACTAATTTTATTCCTCTCTTTTAGCATGACCAAATTTTGATGCCAATTAACATAATCATCTCGCCTATGCTTGCTTATGTCTGCCTGTAGTTGATGTCCACTATCAATATCCATTAAGCAGGCAAAGCCCGTATTAGTTGGCAGTAGGCGTTGATAACTGACCGCGGTCAGGCAGTTGTAAAGATCAGCCGTGTTAATCTGCAAACTTTCTAATCTCGAAAATGTTTGCAAAGTACTTTTAGCATGGACAGTTGCTAAAACAAGATGACCACTTAAAGCAGCATCTACTGCAAGCTTGGCCGTTATTGCATTCCTGATTTCACCGATTATTAGAATATCTGGTCTATGACGCAAAGCTGCTTCAAGCAACCTGGAATATGTAATTTCTGCTGTAAGATTAACCTGCGTTTGCAAAAAATTTATTTCATGTATTTCGACTGGATCTTCAATTGTCATGACCATCTGATTTCGACCAATCATTTTTGCTAAGTTATACATAGTTGTAGTCTTACCAGAGCCAGTTGGACCACTAGTGATTATTAATCCTCTTTGTTGCGCCAAAGTTTTCAGAATTTCTATTTGTTCATCAAAAAAATATTTACCTGTATTGATCTGATAAATAATTCTAATTACCAGTGATTCACAGTCATTAAAGTCTCCAATACTGGATAAACGCAGATAATATATTTGATCGTGAAAATGATACTCAAAAGCTCCTACTTGCGGCCTGCGATGTTCGGCAATATCCATTTGAGCAGCAAATTTCAAAAAATTGATCATTTCTTTGCCTTCATTTATAGAATATTCTGCTTGATTTTCTAAACCAGTTATTGTGCGCAATTTAACAACTAAATTATCTCCAACTATTAAAAAGAAAATGTCACTCGCATGCTCATTTATCGCATCTTCAATTAAAGAATTAACAGCTTCTTTGATTTTCATAAAAACCTCCTTTCCTTGCTACCATAATTAATTACGCAAAAAATTAAATTTTTTTCAGATATATTCAAAAAAGACTGGAAATCTTCACAATTAAATTTATAAAATAGATATCAGAAATTATTCAGGCTTTGATTATATTTTATTTACTCAAACAATAAAGCCGTACGTTAGTGCTGCTTTTACTCATTAAATACTCATTCATAATACGATTTAAAAACATACTTATTAAAGAAGACAAGGCAGAGAAGTTGAAAAAATAATTTTAGACATAAAAAATTCTCTAAAATCGAATTTTCGATTCTAGAGAACCCATTAAATTAAGTGAATATTTTTTATTCTTCGTCAGCTGCAGCTGTATAGACATTCTGAACGTCATCGTCATCTTCTAGGGCATCAACTAAATGGTCAAATTGTTCTTTTTTGTCATCTGGCACAGGCGTGGTATTTTCAGGTATCATTGTCAATTCTGCATTAGCTAACTTATAGCCATCTTTTTCAAGTGCATCCCGAACTTGTGCAAATTGTTTCGGATCTGTATAAATTTCATAAGCATCATCGCTGGTTTGCAAGTCATCTCCACCAGCATCCATAACGTCAAGCAACATCTGATCTTCATCAGCATCAGTAGTTGTGCGGTCAATGACAATATAACCTTTACGATTGAACATATAAGCAACAGAACCAGTTGCTCCTAAAGAACCACCATTACGAGTAAACGCTACTCTGACAGCAGAAGCAGTCCGATTCTTATTATCAGTCAGTGCTTCAACAAAGATAGCTACACCACCTGGTGCGTATCCCTCATAAGTAATTTCATCATAATGTTCTTCTGAATTGCCTTCTGCCTTTTTAATAGCACGGTCAATATTTGACTTAGGCATATTATTAGCATGGGCCTTGTCCATTACCATACGCAAGTTAGGATTTCCGGAAGGGTCAGGACCACCATTCTTTGCAGCCATGTAAATTTCACGAGATAATTTTTGGAAAATCTTACCCCTCTTTGCGTCTTGTGCATTCTTGCGGCCTTGAATATTGTGCCATTTTGAGTGTCCTGACATTTAAGAATCCTTCTTTCTTTTCTTATCATTAACGTTATTATCTTACCGCACAGGACCATAAATTTCAATACAAGCAACTATTTCTCCTGATTTTTTAATTAAATATGAATGTGCTTTCATTAAAATAAGTTTCTCTAGCCTCTGGTCATCTTTTTATTTAATTAGTAAAATAAAAACATTAGTTGTTTTTCAAAGGAGAGAACTTTAGTGGAAGAAATAAATGCAAACACAAAATATATTTCTTGGCCCGTTTTAACCTTGATGGCTTTTTGTACCGTTATTGGTTTAGACGATATAATGTACAACTTCCAAAACCAAGGAATGCCAGTTGTTACTTCATGGATTATCATGTGTTTATTCTATGTTATTCCTTATTCTTTAATGGTTGGGCAACTGGGATCTGTTTTCAACAGTGAAGGTGGCGGTTTATCTTCTTGGGTTCGTGGAACTAATGGCGAATTTCTGGGATATTTTACAGCGTGGACTTACTGGGCTGCTTCCATTCCCTATGCGGTTGATTCTGCTAATGAAATTATAGTTGACATTGGCTGGGCACTGACAGGTTCGGAAAAGTTTCAAAGCCAAATCTCTAACACCAAATTTGCTTTAATGACATTTGCCATGTTTATTATTTTCATTATTGTTGAACACTACTTTTCGCACTCAATGGAGGTCTTATCTACTATTGGTGGTGGACTCATGCTTATTATGACCTTGATGTTTGTTTTCCTGGCATTTCTAGGACTGGCAAAATCAGGCGGTCATATGGCTACACAGCCATTTACCTGGCGGACATTAATTCCCAAATTTGACATGCATTATTGGACAACTATCGCAATGCTCATTTATGCCTTAAATGGTTGTGAACTGGTTGCTCCTTATGTGACCAAAATGAAAAAGCCTAAGTCTGATTTTCCTAAAGCAATGATTGCACTTGCTTTAATGACTATTTTTTTAACAGTTTTTGGTTCATTTGCACTGGGAATATATTTTAACAGTTATCATATTCCCAACGATTTAAAAATGAATGGCGCCTACTATGTCTTTGATATGGTAGGACATCAATATGGTATGGGCAAAACTTTGCTTTATGTATGGGCTTGGACTTCTGTCTTCTACAATGCTGCCTTATTAGCAGTGCTACTTGATGCCATGACCAGAATGCTTATTTCTGACACTGGTGATAAGTACATGCCTAAATTTTTACAGAAAAAAGATAAAAACGGCCTGCCTATCAATGGTTACGTATTAACCGTTTCTTTATCAGCCTTTATCATGCTCTTGGGTATCTTTTTACCAGACATGAACGACATTTTTAATTGGCTATTGAACTTAAATGGGATCATCTCACCAGGAGTAACTTGCTGGATATTTTTCTCCTTCATGCAAATTAGGAAAAATTCTAAAAAGTTTACTTCAGACTATGTCTTTATTAAAAACGATAAATTAGGATATCTTGCAGGATTATTTTTACTAATAGTTACTGCTGCAGCTACTGTTTTAGGCATAGCACCACAAGATATTAAAAAATTCAGCGGTTATTGGTGGTATGAACTAATTATCAACATCGTTGCCATTATTGTTTTAATTGGCTTAGGTGTGATATTACCAAGCATCAGACGTCGTGAAGAAGAGTATGGCATTGCATTTAACCGCAAACAGTGGATCACTATGTTCATCTTAATCATTGGTTCAATTATCTTTGACCTTTATTTAGGCGAGAAAAATGCCTTATTTAATAATGCGGTCATTAATTTTGGTCAGGTAAAAATTGGTATAAATATCTTTTTGATTCTTATCGAAACAGTATTCGCAATTTTAATCTGCTGGCTAGTTGGCAAAAGAAAACCTATTACAACTAAATAAATATAGATAAAAGCAGGAACGTTGCCAGCAACATTTCTGCTTTTGCTTTTAAATTAATGAATATCTGGAGTTAAACCTGACAATAATTACTATATAATATACCTGAGAACTTATATTAAGGAGATTAAAATGACACGTATTCCCTTTAAAGCAGTAGCAGTCGACATGGACGGTACTTTTGAAAATGATGACAAACAATATGATCATCAACGCTTTGAAAAAATTTTAACCAAGTTGAGGCAGCACCACGTTCACTTTATAGTTTCCAGTGGCAGACCTTTATCACGTTTGCGCCAGGATTTTTATGATTTTTTGGACAGAATCGATATTGTAGCTGATAATGGTTCAATTCTCACTCAAGACAATAAAATAATTGTTCGTCACGTTTTTACCTATAAAACGGGTATTAAACTGATCAGTTTTATTGAAAATAATTATCCGCAAGTACATATTGCTGCTAGTGGCTTGGAACATTCTTATATTAGTAAAAAAGCTCCTAATCATTTTAAAAATATGATGCATTTCTTTTATCCCAATGTAGTCGAGATTGCCAAATTAGTTGATATCCCTACAAGCGATAACTTAACAAAGCTAACTCTAAACTGTTCTTCCAAGCTCGCTGACGAACTAGAAAAAAAGTTCAATCAAACAAACCCTGAACATATTCACTGTACTACCAGTGGTTTCGATAATATTGACGTTATGCCTTACAATGTTAATAAAGGGCAAGGTATTAAATATTTTTTGAGATATTTCAATGTTAAACCAGAAGAACTCATAGCATTTGGGGATGGTATGAATGATCGTGAAATGATTGAATTGGCTGGGTACAGTTATGCGATGAAAAACGGTCATGAAAAACTTAAAAAGATTGCTAAATATGAAGCACCGTCAAATAATGAAATGGGCGTTTTACAAGTATTAGAAAGTTTTCTAGATTAAAATAAGTTTATATCAATGATTTTAAAAATCAGTAAGGACAGATTTTCATGAGTTATATTGACGTAAGACACAACTACAAACGCTATCAAACTGGAGATACTGAAATATTAGCCAATAATGATGTCAGTTTTACTGTGGAAAAAGGTGAATTGGCTATTATTTTAGGTGCATCAGGAGCAGGTAAATCCACGATTTTAAATATTTTGGGCGGAATGGATACTAATAGTTCCGGGGATGTTATTATTGATGGCAAAAATATTGCTAAATATAATAAAAGACAACTAACCAGCTATCGCCGCACTGACATTGGTTTTGTTTTCCAATTTTATAATTTAATTCAAAATCTAACTGCAAGAGAAAATGTAGAATTGGCATCTGAAATAGTGCCTGATGCACTCGATCCGGTCAAAACTTTGATAGATGTTGGTCTTAAAAACCGCATTAATAATTTTCCTGCAGAACTTTCAGGTGGTGAACAACAAAGAGTGGCAATTGCTCGAGCAATAGCTAAAAACCCTAAAATTTTACTTTGCGATGAACCAACTGGCGCACTTGATTATCAAACTGGTAAAAGTGTTTTGCAAACCATTATCAATATGAGTCGTGACAATGGCACTACAGTAGTCATAGTTACTCATAACAGTGCTTTAGCTCCCCTAGCAAACCGTGTGATTCACTTCCATGACGGCAAGGTTACGGATATTGAAGAGAACACGAATCCAGCAGATGTTGCCAGTGTTAAATGGTAGAAAAGGCTAATCATGAATAAAGTTATTCTGAAAGATTTTTGGCGATCAATTAAACATACTAAGGGACAATTTATTTCCATCATGGGATTAATGATGATTGGTGCATTTGCCTTAGTTGGTTTAATGGTTACAGGACCTGACATGCGTGATACCGGCAATCACTATGCGCAAAAATTAAATACAGCTGACCTGACTGTTATCTGTAATTATGGTCTAGATCAAAAAGATAGCCAAAAAATTAAACAAACTAAAGGTTTGCAGTCCGTAGAATTTGGCTACATGACAGATACGGTTATTAAAAATAGCCGGGAAAGTTTTCGTATTTTTTCAAAACCAAAATCAGTGGGCAAATATGAATTGCGTAAAGGTCGTTTGCCGGTAAAAACAAATGAAATTGCTTTGGCAGACCATTATTCACATAAATATAAAATTGGCAAAAATATCAGTTTTACAGAAAAGAAGAATATTTTAGGAAGCACTCTGCTAAAACGAAAAACCTTCAAAATTACAGGTTTCGTCCGGTCCAGTCAAATTTTATCAAATGTAAACTTAGGGCAAAGCAACAGTGGTACTGGAGAACTTAAAGGTTATGCAGTAATCAGCCCTAATGCTTTTAATCATACGGTTTATACAGTGGCTAACCTAAGATATAAAGACTTGCGTGGCCTCGACTCTTACGGCAAAGTCTATACTAGTAAAGTTAAGCACCATAAAAAAGTTTTACAAGATACTCTGAAAAACACCGCACGTCAAAGGCAAAAAAGAATATTATCTGCTGCTAACAAAAAAATTGCACCGCAAGAAAAGAAAATTCAACAAGCAGAGCAGAAATTAGAGGCTGCAAGTGAGCAAATTAGTTCCGCAGAAAAACAACTAATCCTCCAAAAAAGTAAATTAAATGCGCAAATATCTCAAGCTGAAACTGCTGGAGCTAATTTACCACAAGCGGCAAGATCACAACTAGAGCAGGCTCAGCAAGAAATTGCTGCAGGCGAGCAAAAATTAAAACAAGAAAAAAAGACCTTTGCTCGTAAATCTGCGAGAGCCAATAATAAAATTAAAAGTGGCAAAGAAGAAATCAGAAAAGCTAAAAAGCAATTGCGAAAATTGGCTCTGCCAAGCTATAGCGTATACAATAGGCGCGAGGTACCAGGCGGTGAAGGCAATTTAGTTTACACAACAGTTGCGCAAGTAGTCGAAGATTTAGCTAAAGTATTTCCTATTTTTCTTTATTTTGTTGCCGCTTTAGTTACCTTTACTACAATGAACCGCTTCATTGATGAAGAAAGAATCAATTCTGGTACAATGAAAGCCTTAGGCTATAATGATCAGGTCATAATTAATAAATTCATCGCTTATGGCTTTATTTCAGGTACAATCGGCACTATTTTAGGCGTTTATTTGGGACACACTTTGATGCCACAAATTGTTTATCATGCTTATTACAAGTCTCTGACTATCCCGCCCATTGAATTACACTTTCATTGGCAAATTAGTTTGATCGCTCTCATACTATCCTGGATCAGTTCCGTTTTGCCTGCATACTTAACCGCTAAAAATGAATTTAGAGAAAAGCCGGCCGCATTACTATTACCTAAGCCTCCTGCAGCTGGTTCTAAAATCTTACTGGAAAAAATTCCTTTTATTTGGAACCATCTCAGCTTTACTCATAAAGTTACTGCCCGTAATATTTTTCGTTATAAAAAGCGCATGCTGATGACTATTTTTGGTGTTTGTGGTGCTGCTACTATGCTCTTTGCCGGTTTTGCTGTAAAAAATTCGATTACTAACATGAATAACAGGCAATTTAATGATCTCATTCACTACAATATGATCGTTGCCCAGAAGCCTGATATTTCAAAGCATCAGCACAAAGCTTTAAATAGCAAATTAAAAGAAAACAGTATTAAGTCAGAAACACCAATTTATTATGAGTCAATGTCTAAAACTGCTGGTAAAACTGGTGATACACAAGATATTACCTTAATTGCTCCTTCTTCTAGCAAGGTACTGAAGAACTATGTTCATTTAAATAATCGTAAAACCAAGCAGACGTTGCACTTATCAAACAACGGGGTTATTATTTCAGAACGATTGTCAACATTGCTCAAAGTGAACAAGGGTGACTATATATCTTTAACGGATAAGAATAATCAATCTAGGAAAATGAAGGTAATTGGCATCACTGAAATGTACATGGGACATTTCGTCTTCATGAACAAAACGCAATATCAGAAAATTTTTAACAAACGCTTCACGTCAAATGCATACCTGGTTAACTTAAAAAATTCCACTCGCAAAAACACGAGAAAAATCGCTGCGCAGTTTATGGCTCTCAATGGTGTAGCAGGAGTAGTGCAAAACACTGCAATTAGTCAAGAGCTGGACGTGGTAGTAAAATCTCTGAACTTGATTATGGTCGTTTTGATAGTAGTTGCCGGACTTTTAGCAATTGTAATTCAATATAATTTGACCAACATCAATATTGCCGAAAGAATTCGCGAACTCTCAACCATCAAAGTTTTAGGTTTCTACGATAATGAAGTAACGATGTATATTTATCGCGAAACTATTCTTTTAACAGGTATTGGCATTTTAGT
Organism: Lactobacillus laiwuensis; assembly: GCF_019972835.1. GTDB lineage: Bacteria > Bacillota > Bacilli > Lactobacillales > Lactobacillaceae > Lactobacillus > Lactobacillus laiwuensis. The sequence continues at coordinate 13,854 of NZ_BPPB01000015.1, forward strand.
CGGCTATCTAACAGGAGATTTGCTTTACCGCTATATTCTTTACGTGGTGCCACCTGACAATGTCATGTTTAATCCGGCATTATCTGTCTCAAGTTTTCTGTGGCCGTTAGGAGTTATCGGTATCATTACAATAGTGCTTGGATTTATTGTTAACAAAAAATTAAAAGACCTTGATATGCTTGAAGCTTTAAAATCAGTTGATTAAATAAATGGAACTGCTCTAACAAGAACAGTTCTATTTATTTCTGCAAAAATTAAAAACTAAATAAAAATATGTTATACTTTACTCATTAGATTTAATGCTCACAACAAGATCTTCAAATTAACGTGTATAAAGAACTTGATCATCCTTCCTTTATAATTGATGAAGTTCCAACAAATTAATTTTGGAGATAAAATTGAATAATATTTTACAAGTTAAACATTTAATAGAAACATATAAAGATAAAAACCAAAAGTTTCAAGCTTTAGACGATGTTTCTTTTACAATTGATCAAGGAGAAATATTAGCTCTCTTAGGACCTAATGGTGCGGGGAAAACTACCACTGTCTCAATTATAGGTGGCTATTTGCTCCCTACTTCTGGTCAGGTAATTTTAAACGGACAGGATATTACTACTGCTCGTAAAAGACCCATCATAGGTGTTTCTTTTGGTGGTGATCTAGGGTTTTACCGTAACGCTACAGCAAAGCAAAATTTACAATTTTTTGCGGATCTGGCCAAAGTATCCTTTCGTAAGCAAAAAACAGAAATACAGCGAGTTCTGTCTATTGTTGAGCTGGATAATGTCGCAAATAAAAAGGTAGGGAAATTTTCTAAAGGAATGATGCAAAGACTGCATATCGCCCGTTCCTTGTTAAATAGTCCAAGTTTATTACTTTTAGATGAACCTACTAGCGGTTTAGATGTTGAAATAGCGCAAAGCGTTCATAAGACTATTAAAAAATTAGCAGATTCCGGCATTAGTATTTTATTAACAAGTCACACGATGTCAGAAGTTGAAAAGCTAGCTAAAAATGTAGTTATTCTAGGTGCAGGAAAAGTTTTTTTCACTGGCACCGTTTCTGCTGTTTTGGGTTTGGCTGGAAAAGAAATCAACCAAAAACCTAAAAATTTGGAAGAAGCTTATTTGGCAATAGCTCCTAAACTAAGGAGGAATTAGATATGCGTTTTATTCGCCTTTTCCTCTTTCATGTAAAAGATTATCTTTCCGATCAGTACTTTGTCTGGTTAACAATCACTAGTACTGTTTCCATTTTCTTGATGCAATATATTATGGCCTATGCTTCTCATGATTTGAATAATCCACAATTGTGGCTGCAAAGTGGTATTTTTGGCACGTGGACTTCGTGTACAACCGTTGCCGGTTGTATCGGATTTGAACGTTACAAAGGAACGCTGCCATATTTGCTAAACAGTCAATATGACGAGCGAGCTTCTTTAATTACTTTACTTTTACCTGCTTCGAGCTATGGTTTATTTTCATTTCCTATTGCTTATATTCTTGCCAAAATTTTAGGAGTAGCTACTGGTAAAATTTCTCTGTACCAGATTTTGCTAATTTTTCTACTGTGGATCGGATGCTCAGTAATGGGAATTTTAATTTCTTCATTTCTTACTCTTTCACCTAATGCAATGGTTTATGAGGGCTTAATTGGCACTCCTATATTGTTATTAGCAGGATTGTTTGGCAATGAGACCATTTTGAATCCCTTAACCAAGTTTTCTCAGTGGTTTATTCCTATAACTGGACCAATTGCTGCTTTGTCCCATAATAAAAGTCTCAACTGGACTGCTTATTTTTGCAGTTTACTTCTCTGGCTTTTGTTAATTGTGATTATTGTGAGAAAAATTAACGACCTTGTCAGAAAGAAAGGAGCTCTGAAAATTATCTAATGTTTGCTACACAATTCTCTGGCCTTTCTTTTCTCAATAATTGGCGTACCAAACTAACTTATTTCTTTATCACACCAATGATAAATCTGGCCCTGTTAGTATTAATCAATATGCAGTATTCTAATCAATTTAACTGGGATGTTGCAATCAGTTCAATTGCAATAGATGCTGCGGTACTTGCTCTTGAAACATTTTGTTCTGCTATGATTAATGATGCAGACTTAAAAATTGACTTTGAATTAATTGCCAAAAGACCTTTCAGTATCATGTATTGGCTTTCTAAATGTATTGTTGCCATTATTATAGGTTGCATTTTAGCATTAATTAACTTATTTCTATTGTACTTAGCCGGTGCTCCCATAGTCATTATTGAACGAGCTTTGCTCATGCTACCGCTTTTATGTATTTATGGCTGCGTTTTAGGTTTTGTATCTTGGGCCATCTCATGGCAAATGAATGATCCCTACTTTTTGGAGAATATTTTTAGCAGTTTAGCCCAATTAGTATCAGGAGTACTAGTTGTAATTTCAGCTTATCCTGAATGGTTAAAAGCAATTGCTTTATTATTCCCTTTTGCAGAACCTGTTACTTACATCAAAACTGGTAGCGCCAACCTAACTTATAGTGTATTTATTACCTTCATCTGGCTGATAGTTGGCATTTTTGCTTATATTAGCCAAATCAAGCCAGTTCTGGCTAAAGGTAAACACCATTATTAAAGCTTACACAGTAAAATAGCAGTCGCAAGATTTGCGACTGCTATTTTTATATCTATATTTTTGTTTTTCCTAACATAACTGAACTGATTACAACCGATAATGAACTAAAGGCCATTGCTAATCCTGCTATTTCCGGACTAAGTGTGAGACCCACACCTGCAAAAACACCAGCGGCAACTGGAATACCCAGTACATTATAAATGAAAGCCCAAAACAGATTTAGCTTTATCCTATTAAAAGTCTTGCGACTAAGTTTCAAAGCGCGAACAACGTCTTCTAAATCATTTTTAATAAGCACGATACCGCCTGCATCGATGGCAACATCCGTACCCGAACCCATGGCAATTCCAACATCTGCTTGGGTTAGAGCTGGCGCATCGTTGATCCCATCACCAACAAAGGCGACATGGTGCTTCTCCTGCAATTTTTTAATAACTGCTGCTTTATCAACCGGCAAAACCTCAGCAATTACCTGATCGATATCCACCTGTTCTGCAATAGCGTGGGCTACTTGTTGATTATCTCCAGTTAACATGACAGTTTTCAAGCCTAAACGATGTAAGTCGTTTATCGCATTTTTGGCATTCACTTTAGGAGCATCCTGAATTGCAATTAGACCCAGCACTTGATTATCTTGAACAACAGACACTACTGTTTTTGCCTCATTTTGCAATGCCACTATTTGCTCTTCTAAATCTGGAGCAATTTTAATTTCTTCTTGTTTTTTTGGACTGCCAACCGCAACATTTGCATCAGAAATTTTACCAGTGACACCCCATCCCTCAATTACAGTAAAATTTTCTACCGTTTTTAACCGCAACTTTTCCTTTTTAGCTGCGGCTAATATAGCTGGAGCGAGAGGATGTTCAGATAATTTCTCTAAACTGGCAGCGTATTGTAGGACATTTTCTTTATCTCCAACAATATCTGTTACTTGTGGTTGACCTTTGGTAATCGTTCCCGTTTTATCAAAAACTATAGTATCAATGCTGTTTGCAGCCTCTAAAATTTCTCCATTTTTAATTAGGATTCCCATTTTGGCACCACGACCAGTTCCAACCATTAATGCAGTGGGTGTTGCCAGCCCTAAAGCACAAGGACAGGCAATAACCATAACCGCAACGGCAAAAACTAATGCAGTTGCTATGCTTTTACCTAAAAAAATATACCAAACTAAAAATGTTCCTATTGCAATAATCAAAACTGTGGGAACAAAAATATTTGCAACCTTATCAGTTAATTTTTGAATCGGTGCATGACTGTTCTGTGCCTTTTTAACAATCTCAATAATTTGCGCCAACATCGTTTCATTACCAACTTTTTGGGCTTGCATTACAAATGATCCCGTTTGATTGATTGTAGCTCCTATTACCTGATCGCCTGTCACTTTTTTAACCAGCATACTTTCACCAGTTACCATAGATTCATCAATGCTTGAATTGCCAGAAACAATTTTGCCATCAACTGGTACTTTTTGCCCAGGCATTACTTGTATATAGTCGCCCTTCACAACTTCAGTGATAGGAATACTGACAAATTGCTTATCGCGCTTTACTAAGGCATTTTTTGCACCTAAATTAAGCAATTTCCCCATAGCGTCAGAAGCAGTTGCCCGCATTTTTTCTTCTAAAACCTGCCCTAATAAGACGAAAGTAATAACAAAAGCAGCACTTTCAAAGAAAACAGGTCTTTTAGTAAACATCGCATAAATACTGTAAATATAAGTTATCGCTGTTCCTAAAGCAACGAGGGTATCCATATTTGAATGGTGCTTTTTAAAGGCAGACCAGGCACTAGTAATAAATGGGCCTGCTGAAATCAACATAATTATTGTTGTAAAAATAAGCATGGTCCATTCGCCACCTGGCAGCATCCATCCAGTAAAAGGATGAATAATCATTTCAAGCAGCATTGGCAGTGATAATATTAGCGACGTCCAAAAACGTGTTGTAATTTTCATTGTTTTTCCTTAGCTATTTGACAATTACCTTACCATGAAACATGTTCATACTACATTCCCATTGATATTCACCTGGTTTTGAAGTATCTATTTTAACCGTTTCTACTTTGCCTTCAGGTAATTTCTGATTTATGCCAAAATCTGAAAATACAACATGATCTAAACAATTGGATGAGTCTGTTCTCTTAAAGTTTAAAGTAGCGGGTACTCCCCTTTTAAGAACAACTCTTTCTGGTGAATAACCACCTTTAACTTCAATATCAACACTCTGTTTGTTTGACTTCATAGTGGCTTTCTCCTCTTCTACGTGATGGCTACCAAAGAACCACCATGCAATAAAAGCTATTAGTGCAAGACCTAAACCTAAGATAATAATTTTATTCATGATAATTCCTCCCAGTTGAAGCTTATTATTAATGTCTACATTTGTAAACTAGGTTTAGTATAAATTATATATCTACAAATGTAAACATAAATGCTCAAAAAAAACTTACTGATTTTTCAGTAAGTTTTCCCCCTTATTAATCTGCATCTAATCGCTTTAACCATTGAGTCAGATCATTTTTATCCACCATTATTTGCTTAAGCTCGGCCTTATTATCAGCGGCCAAAAACAGCATTAACTGTAGATATTTTGCCACAGAAAGTCCATAATTTTCCAGATTAGCCTTAGCTGCTTTTACTACTGTATCATTTAAACTAATTGTAAGAAGTTCGTCTTTCAAAGTCTATCCCATTTCCTATATTCTAAATAAAAACTAACAGGATTATTTTAGAAAAACCTCTAATGCTATGCAAGTATTTAATTCAAAAATAATAATTCTTTTTATCTACCTGCTCCATTATATTTCCTCAAGCCTAAATTCCATACCCAATGGTCTAAAAATAAGAATACTAAGGCTATCAAAAGTTGCAATAACATTATTTGCCATTGCCGTGGCCTTATTAAAATAATTGTTGCAGGACAAGCAATTAGTCCAAAAGGCAGGATGAAATTAAAAATAATATTACCCAGTCCCCGATAAATACTTGCAGGGTAGCGACTCATTTGTATCATACTTAAAAATAAATCATTTCTGCCAAAATTTGTGGGAAACCAAAATGCCGAAATTGTCCATAAATACCAAAGAGAATAGTATAAAATGCAGCCAAAAACGCAAGAAAGCAAAAAGAACAACACCTGGCCTATATTAACACTTATACCCTGACATGCATAAATAATTACAAATAGTCCCAGCACCGAATTAATTAATTGTGTAAATTCAATTGCACTAAAAAAGTAATATACCTTAGCGTTAATTGGTTTTAATAAAATTGAATCTAAGGTTCCTTCTCTAATGTCTTTTTCCATTTTAGGCATTGATTTGACCAAGAAAGCCATTAAGAAGCCGTCAAGCATAGTATAAACGCCAACTAGCAACAGACATTCTTTGTAGGTCCAACCACCGATAGTATCAACATTTAAATAGATTACCTTAAAAAAAGCGATCGGAATGCCTAACCACAATATAGAAGAGATTATCCCAAATAATGTGTCTAACCTGAAACTAATAGTTTGCAATAAGGCAATTTTAATTAACGATTTGACTACTTTAAGTTTACTTTTCATAATCAACCCATTACATCAGAGTATCTCTGAAGCCCTTCTTTATTAACTATTTTTACTATTAAATAAAAAACTATCATCCATACAATTTCAATTATTGTGTTTTTAAGCCATATATTTGATGGTAATGCTTTAACAAGCGTATCAATTGGAAAAGAGCTGAAATATTGAAATGGCAGTAGTTTAATTATTTTTACCAAAAAAGGCGGCAAAATTTCCAGGGGAAAGTAAAAACCTGCCAGCAGATTGACTACAACTTCTTTTACCAGTAAAACAAAGAAAAGATTGTCAAACCAGTACGCTACACTACCAATAATATAAGAAAAAAGAAACCATAATATGGCTGCCATAATTAAACTAAATGCAAATTCAAGTAGCACGAGTAAAGAAACATGAATTAAATTACACGCAACTATATAGACAAATCCAATGATTAAAATCGGAGCAAGCAAAATTAAATTTGCCAGTCTGTCGCCCAGCATTTTAGCAAAATAATATTTTTCAATTGTAATTGGTCTATGGATGATATTAGACAATTCTCCTGAATGGATATCATCATTTAATTCCCAGTCAACTGCATACCATACAAAAGAATTAATAAAATTAACCCCAATATAATAAATTACCATTTGATTTTTGCTAAAACCACCAATAGTTTGACCATGATTCAATATTAATGACCACAAATAAAACATCACTAAACTTGGTACCAGTGCTTGCAGAAGCAAAATTATGACGCTGCTTTTATTGGCTAATATAGACTTCAATGAGATCTTGCTTACTGAAAAGTAGGTTTTTATCATTTTTCTTTCTCCTCAGCAAATAGCTCTAAGATAATATCTTCAAGCTTCAGGTCATTTATTTGATAGTCGGAGCCTTGATTATCCCGTGCCAACTGAGCGATCTGGTCATCTACCTTTTCTACAGGAACTTTAATTGTCACGGTCAAATCATCCTGATCAATAATCTTGGCGCCCAACTTACTTTCGTTGAAGTTCTCCGATTTAATAAAAGTAATATATTTATTCTGATTAAACCTCTCTAATAAATCTGTTTTTGGTCCATCCCACATTATCTGACCGCTATTTACAATGATCAGGTGATCACAGATAGTTGCAATATCTTCCATATCATGTGAGGTAAGAAAGACAGTCAATTTTTCTTCCTGGTTCAGCCTTAGCAAAAACTTGCGTATATCCCTTTTTGCCAAAACGTCTAAACCAATAGTCGGTTCATCTAAAAAGAGTATTTTTGGTCTGGTTGCTACGCCGGCCAGAAATTCTACTTTCATTCGTTCTCCCAGTGATAATTTGCGGGTTTGTACATCTAATTTTGAAGTTACATTTAATATCTGAGCCAGATCATTGACCGTTTTTTGAAAAATTTCTTCCGGTATATCGTACATTGACTGCAATAATTTCAAATAATCTCTAGGGGTTAAATCAGGAAAAAGTTGCGATCTATTTCCCATAACGACTGAGATTGACTTTTTGAAATCATTTATCCTTTTTGTAGGATCATAGCCATTTACCCTGCAAGTTCCGGCTGATGGAAACAAGGTCCCAGTCAGCATCTTAATGGTCGTGGTCTTTCCCGCCCCGTTTTTGCCAATAAAGCCAACTTTTTCACCATTCTTGATAGTAAAATTGAGCGCTTTTACTGCCTGCACTGCCGTCTTTTCAGGCTTAAAAATATTTTTAACAACTGCACGCCAGTTTTCACCCCTGCTGCTAATAAAATAATCCTTAGAAAGATTATGAACTTCAATCGCATTTTCGTTCATTTTTGACCTCATTTAGTTATCTAGCCAGCACAAAAAAGCAATTTTCAAAAGGACAATCCTTTTTACAAAATTGCTTTAAGTTTTGAACACCTATCATCATACATTTAGAAACTGTCATTGGTTTAACCTTATTACTTATAGTTTTTAAATCAGCAACAATTAGATAAATTCTACCACATTTTTAACAGTTTTTAAATATAATTTAATTTTTGGCACAAAATATATTTTCTATTTAGAAATATCACCTTTTACTTGAGATATATTCATCTATTTGGGCAAGATAGCTTTCTTTTTCCTGCTGACTGATCCAAGATGTTTTAAATGAATTTTGTGCTATTCGAATCAGTTCTTTTTCACTCCAATCACACTTTTGGGCAAATTTATAGTAAACATCATTAATATAATTACTACCCTTATAAGCCGGATCATCGGAATTAAAACTAATCAGTGCACCGCTATTAAAAAGCTTATTAATGGCCTCTTGTTCCATAACTTTGCGGGTGTAAAAATAAGCCATGGGACATGCTGTTATACCAATTTTTTGGTCTGTTAAAAATGTCATTAAATCCGCATTTTCAACAATATTTAAGCCATGATCCAAACGATCCACCGTAATAATTTCTAAAGCTTGTTTTATATGATCAACTGAATCAACTTGGTGCAGATCACAATGCATTGTTAAATAATAACCTTGAGCTCGGGCCTTAGCAAAAACCAGCATAAACTTCAAAGGTGGGTTATGATGCTCATCTGAATCAAGACCAACACCTAATATCCAGCCTTTTTTATGATATGGTTCAGCTTCTTTTAAAGTTTGCATTGCTGATTCTTGTGAATACTCTCTTAAAAAGCACATTATTAACTGTACATCAATGTCTAATGATGCTGCATCAACAATCGCTTCATGAATGCCCTCAATCACTGTAGCAAAAGGGATACCCCGACTAGTGTGCGCTTGAGGATCAAAAAATAATTCAAGGTGCTTAACATTACTGTCAGCTTCTTTGCGCAAAAAAGCTGCAGTCAAATCATAGAAATCTTGTTTAGTACGCAAGACCTGCATCCCTTTATAGTATGCCTTTAGAAATTCCGGCAATCCTACTCCATAATTCCTGTCAATATCCGCTGGAGTCTTAGCACCAATATCAATCTGGTTTCTCTTAGCGACGGCAAATTCCATTTCGGCTTCTAGTGTTCCCTCTATATGAACATGCAGTTCAGCCTTAGGCAATCCGTCAACAAACTTACGCGATAATTTTTGGATCATCTTTTTCTCCTTAACAAAATCACTATAAATACGAACATTTTAAGCGAATTCTAATTACCTTCTTTATCATCAAAGCTATTATATAGCTACAAATCAATATTAAAAATCATAACATTTTTATTTATTACTTACAATGACTATTTATATTGTGATTTTGTTCGATTTTTGCATTGAAATACTTCGGTAGTAATATTATAATTTTAACAATACGATCTATAATTTTGTCTTGACCAAGGTTAAAATCACTAGTAAAGTGTAATCAATTTAACTTTAATATTTTTGAAAAGGAGAGTGCATTAAATGTCAAATTGGACAACAAAATTTGTTAAAGAGGGCTTAACGTTTGACGATGTGTTATTGATTCCAGCGGAAAGCCATGTATTGCCAAATGAAGTAGATCTTCATACTCAATTAGCGCCTAATCTGAAACTCAATATTCCTATTATCAGTGCCGGAATGGATACAGTGACCGAAGGTGCAATGGCAATAGCAATTGCTTTGCAAGGTGGTTTAGGTGTGATCCATAAAAACATGTCCATTTCTGCCCAAGCTGGCGAAGTTGCAAACGTCAAAAATGTTGTTGTTCCATCTAACATTACCAAAGCAGCTGTCGATGACAACAATCACCTGCTTGTTGCTGCTGCTATTGGAGTCACAAGTGATACATTTGAACGTGCTGAAGCACTTATCGAAAAGGGTGCAGATGCAATTGTCATTGATACTGCTCACGGTCATTCAGCTGGTGTTTTGCGTAAAATCAAAGAAATCAGGGATCATTTTCCTCATGTTACGTTAATAGCCGGAAACATTGCAACTGGAGATGCCGCTAGAGCTCTTTTTGATGCTGGAGTTGATATTGTTAAAGTGGGTATTGGTCCTGGCTCCATTTGTACTACCCGTGTCGTTGCTGGTGTCGGAGTTCCGCAAATTACTGCAATTTATGATGCCGCTACTGCTGCCAGAGAATACCACAAACCAATAATTGCAGATGGTGGAATGAAGTACTCAGGTGACATTGTTAAGGCCCTCGCTGCGGGCGGAAATGCAGTCATGCTTGGAAGTATGTTGTCAGGTACAACTGAAGCACCCGGTGAAGTGTTTGAAAGCGATGGTCAAAAATATAAAACCTATCGTGGTATGGGTTCAGTCGGCGCAATGGCTCAAGCCCATGGATCTTCAGACAGATATTTCCAGGGCGGCGTCAATGAGGCTAACAAATTGGTACCTGAAGGTGTAGAAGCACGCGTGGAATATAAAGGTGATGTTTCTGATATTATTTTCCAAATTATTGGTGGTCTGCGTTCAGGCATGGGTTATGTGGGTGCAGCCACTATCAATGATTTACGTGAAAATGCTCAATTTGTAAAAATTACTAATGCCGGTTTAAGAGAATCTCATCCCCATGATGTCCAAATTACAAAAAAAGCACCTAATTACGAAAGATAGGTAAATTAAAAATAGTTATTGCTTTCATGCAATAACTATTTTTTTGATCTATTTATCAGATATGGCTTCATTCAGCTTCTGTAGATTTTTTACTAATTCTGTCTTCGTATCGGCTCCTAAAATTTTGGCATAACTATTCTCAGAATTGACAAAATAATTAGTTATTTTTGGTCCCAGCTTGATAGCTTTCTCAGTTAGGATTATTGCTTTAAACCGTGTATCATGTTGATCAACTTTTTTGGTAATTAAGCCTTTTTCTTCCATTAAGCGTAATACATTAGTAGCAGTAGACTTCCTAATGTTAAATTCATGCTCAATATCCTTCTGATAAATTGACTTGTTTTGGGCAAATGAAGCCAAATATTCAATAATTAGCATCTGTGTTCCGGTTAAGCCAATTTTTCTAGCGTAGTAATCAGCATTACGATTAAAAGTATTTTGTATACGCTGTAAGGCTAATCCTAATCTGTTCATTAATCTTACTCTATTCCTTTGTTTTTACCGATTTTGTAGCTTGATAAAGTAAGTATACACCAACAAGAACAATAATCAGAATAAAAATAAAACCTACTTGAGCAGCTTCAATGTATTTTCCGGTAGTAGAGCTTTGATTACTCAGCTGTTCTACAAATTGCATAATAGCTGAAATAATTGCCGTGCCGACGGCTCCAGCAAATTGCTGTGCCATATTGAACAGACCATTGCCATCTGTATTTTCTTTTTCATCTAATTGACCAATGGAAGCAGTCATTGTATCTCCCATTACCAGGCCTATACCCATCATTGTAATAGTATAAAACAGAATAATTTTGCCAGATGATAGTGAGGAAGCAAATAAACAATAAAGAATGCCGCCTATTATTTCAAAAAAAGCACCAGTCATAATTGGCTTTCTGGGACCATAATTGTCGAGCAATCTGCCACTAATTGGTGAGAGCACTGCTCCAACAAGTCCACCAGTTAGAAGCAGAAGACCTGCAGTCATTGCTGTAGAATGATTAACAATTTGAACATAATTTGGCAAAATGAACGACAATCCTAAGGTATTAACTTGAAAAATAAAATAAGCTGTTATGCCTTGAGTAAATTTAGTGTTTTTAAAAACTCTAATATTAATTAACGGAGTAGCAGTATTTAAAGAATGCTTCATAAAAACAATTAAGCAAATAACACCAACTGCCAGAGGCAAAATGAACATCAATGGTTTTTGTAATATGGTAGACAAATTGCTAAAAGCAAAAATAAAACCTATGAATGTTAAAGCAATACTCAGAAATCCTGCTGTATCGAGTTGAGCATGTGAAATTTTTTTGGATTCATCATTAATTGAAGCTATACCCATTAGCAGAGAAATAATCATCACAGGAATGATAAAAATAAATATGTAGCGCCAACCTAAAGTGTTGACGACTAATCCACCAAAAGTTGGACCTAAAGCTGGAGCGACCGCTGTAATCATTGTTCCTATTCCCATAAGCAATCCAATTTTATCTAATGGTGTCCGTTCCAAAATAATATTAAACATTAATGGAATAGCTATTCCTGCACCTGCTCCTTGGATGACACGACCAAGTACCAGAAAAATAAATTGATTTGCTACTGCATCAATTACTAAACCGCAAATAAATAAGGTAGCGGCTGTCACAAAAAGTTTTCTTGAACTAAAATTTCTTTTTAAATATGCAGATAATGGCATAATAATAGAAGCAACTAACAAATAACCAGTTGTCATCCACTGTACGGTAGCCATATTAACATGAAAATCATTCATTAAAACAGGAAAAATAACGTTTCCCGCTGTTTCAATTAGCACACCTGAAAAAGACATTAATCCGGCTGCGAAAATTGAACAAATTAATTTTGCATCTAATTTTCTTTGCATTCAAATTCCTCCTAAAATTTAGTTAGCAAGCTAACTAGTTAACCATAGTAACTCACATTTGTTAAGAATGCAATAAATTTAAAATAAAGAAAAATCACCTTGAAATTCAAGGTGAGTAATTTTTTTAAATACTTAATTATCTGTATCAATCACATATTTCTGCCAGTAGCGCCAAACATTCTCACTGGATGAGCGTTTGGCATTTTCATACGCTCCCTCATTCAATTTTCTGCGTAATTTAGGACTGGCAAAAAATTCTGTAATTTTGGCTGCCAGTTCATCAATGTGACCACTAGGAACAACAAAGCCGCTTTGCCCATCCGCAATCAGATCTGCAGGACCATAGTTAATATCATAAGCGATTACGGGTACACCGTGTGATTGGGCTTCAACTATTGAAAGCGGCGCTCCTTCATATCGTGAAGAAAGAAGTGAAAGTTGCGCATTGTCATACACCGAATCCATATCTTGTGTATAACCCATAAAATGAATAACATCTTCTAATCCCAGATCCTGCACCAGTTTCTTTAACATTTTTTCTTCTTTAAAATTATCAGCACCATTACCGTAACCATAAATATCTAAAGTTAACGAGTTATTTTTTTGGTAAGCCTGATTAAAAGCTTTGATCGCATCATCGATACGCTTTTCGTGAAATAATCTGGCTATGATTATTATTTTTCCTTTAATACGTTCACTCATTGGAACATGTTCTGCCTGTAGCTGCTCATCAGGAACTATTCCAACTGGTATTGAAACTATCGGAACTTGCGTCCTTAATCTTTTACGCATGTCATCTGCCTGATGCTTACTAGGTGTGACTACCAAATCTGTTTTACTCAGTAATTCGTTATTAGAAATTGAATTATAAGTAAGCGGTGAACTAGGATCCCAGTAATCTCTGAAATGAATGTTGTGAAAATGCTCGATTTTTCTAGCCGGCGTCTTCATATTAATCATTGGCATGTTGGTAATACCACTGCGGTCGGAAATAAACGTCGATCTCTCATCCCCATCTTGCTGGTTCAATTCATCAAGCATGATGGTAAAGGCCTGACCATCATTCATTAGTGAGTGGACAATACCATGACTATCAGTCATTTGAATGTTAGTGGCTGGATATGAATTTGGTCGCTTTTCATAAGAAATTTCGTAATATATAGTATTATCTGGACGGAAAAACAATTCATAAATCAAATGGCCATCAACCGTATCATAAATTTGAGTCATGCTTTTAAAACCACGTGTATCGTAAAAGTCTTGTTTTATACAGTTAACATCACCATTATAATATTTGATTGTATCAACGCTACCATTAGACAACATATTAACGGTCATAGTTTTACGATTGTCTTCATAGACTTCATAACCATTATCAATTTGTTTCACCATATTGTCACTCGGAATCGGCAAATCTTTTATAGTTACAATACGATTAGTAAACTTTACTGTACCAGCAAAAAAATCAAACATATTAACATAATCATCATCGGTCATGCCATAAAGATCCAAATAACGATGAACAAAACGGTTAAATTCTTTCGTCGTTATTTTTGCTTTAACATGATTACGTTTAAAGAGCATTAATCTTTTAACTTCTGCGTGTTCTATTCCTGAACTGTTTGTAGCTAGATTACTATCTAAAAAATAATACATAAATTGTCCTTTATTCCTATATTCAAACTGTCATAGTTAATTTTAGCATAAATTTTCTAAATATAAATAGTGGTTTTGACATATTAAAAAGCAGTAGCCAAAATAGTAGCTCTATAATTTGTCCTGTTGATGACTTATCCATTTGGTAAGCTGTTAATAGGTTTTTTATTGCATAAAAAGGAGGACATCTTCCTCTTGCTTCTTGTAATAAAATATTAACACCACTCAATATTTTTAGAAGGTTTGAATTATGTCCTCTCTTAATAATTATATTTTGATATTAAAGATCAAAACATTGTTTTTGAAGATTATTTTTTCCGCTTGGTTAACGGCCATAAGCAAAAAGTTTACCAAGCTGGTCTCCTGCAGTCATTTTATGATGCTTGGGCCGTCAAAGATCCACAGTCAATCAAAAAATTCATTCTGGTTAAAGAAGATGTTGGCTGGCAAATCCCATTAACAGGACCGTGTTTAGCTGTCTCGCTCCTGGTATACTGCTGATAAGCTTAAATTCTGGAAAACTAGCTGCCTTTTTAATTAGCTGATCTTTGATTAGGGCAACACGCTGGTTATAACCTTCAATTTCATCGCATAACATGCCAATGATTGATATTTCAATTGAATCAGCGGCAATGGCAGGATATGAATTGAGTGCAGCTGTCCAAACTTTAGTGCAATAGCTGGCAATTAATTTCTTAGTAATATGTTCACCGATTATTCGATAAAGCTGTTCAGTCATTCCTTTAACCGTCAGTCCAGCCAAATAATCTGGATGTGTATACTTACGAATCATTTGCAAGGCTACAACAGAGCGAATAACGGGGAAAATATCGTTTAACTCAGGGAATAACTCAGGGAAAGACAGCTCTAGCGCTGAACGCAACTGATTTTCAATTCTAACCCGCTCTTGGCTTAATTTGTGATATTGCACAGCTAAAAAACGCAAAGACTGATAGTGGACATCAGTATAATGTCGACTTCTAGTACGAATAACGGCTGCCTGCGTGATTCCTAAATAAAGCTAGTTTGAAGGAATCGCTAGCATCTGTCTTGTTCCGCCACAAAGATGACATTCTCATTTTTGCTTCCAGCGGATTAAGCTCACAAAATTTAATTTTATTTTGGCTTAAATAATAAGCTAACTGAGCAGAATAAATCCCTGTGGTTTCAAAAATAACTAAAGCAGGATTTGTCAGATAAGCGGCTAATTGCTTAAAACCGCTGCAATTATGACTCAAAGCAAAATTTTGCTTTTCAAAATCAGTAGTAATTAAAGTGGCATGACTTTTACCACGACTAATGTCAATACCAATAACATTCACTGTAACACCTCCTAGAATTATTGAAGCAGAATAGCGTCTTTGTTCATTTTCTTAATACGATCTTTAAGATCCTCATCCTAACCTAACTAGCAAAGGGCATTATCCTTACGGGCCCGTTTGAAAATCGAATTCAAAGATTCAATCCTGTTGGCGACCTCAACTTCAACTTTAAGTATAAAGAAAAAGCAGATAAAAGTATCGTCATACTTCTATCTACTTCCCACTTTAGGATGTTTGACAAAGAGCCAGTTATTTGTCAGTATCAATCACATATTTTTGCCAATAACGCCAGACATTTTCACTTGATGAACGCTTGGCGTTCTCATACGCACCATCGTTCAGCTTCCTGCGTAATTTTGGACTGGCAAAAAATTCTGTAATTTTGGCAGCTAAATCATCTACATGACCGCTTGGTACAATAAAGCCACTTTGACCGTCCGCAATCAAATCAGCCGGACCGTAATTAATGTCATATGAAATTACCGGGACACCATGTGACTGAGCCTCAACTATTGAAAGAGGTGCTCCCTCATACCGTGAAGACAGAATTGAAAGTTGCGCAGTGTCATAAACGTAATCCATATTTTTGGTGTAACCCATAAAATGGACTACGTCTTCCAATCCCAGATCCTGCACCAATTTTTTTAACATTTTTTCTTCCTTAAAATTATCAGCACCATTACCGTAACCATAAATATCTAAAGTTAACGAGTTATTTTTTTGGTAAGCCTGATTGAAAGCTTTGATGGCATCATCAATCCGTTTTTCATAAAATAATCGGGCTATGATTATTATTTTACCTTTAGTGCGCTCACTCATCGGGATATGTTCAGCGTGTAGCTGCTCATCTGGCACTATTCCAACAGGAATACCTACGATCGGTACTTGTGTCCGCAACCTTTTACGCATATCATCTGCCTGGTGTTTACTAGGAGTGACTACCAAATCTGTTTTACTAAGTAGCTCATTATTAGAAATAGAGTTGTAAGTAAGAGGTGAAGTAGGATCCCAGTAATCTCTGAAATGAATGTTGTGAAAATGCTCGATTTTTCTAGCCGGCGTCTTCATATTAATCATTGGTACGTTGGTAATGTTTGAACGGTCGGAAATAAACGTCGATCTTTCATCCCCATCTTGCTGGTTCAATTCATCAAGCATGATGGTAAAGGCCTGACCATTATTCATTAGTGAGTGGACAATACCATGACTATCAGTCATTTGAATGTTAGTGGCTGGATATGAATTTGGTCGCTTTTCATAAGAAATTTCGTAATATATAGTATTATCTGGACGGAAAAACAATTCATAAATCAAATGGCCATCAACCGTATCATAAATTTGAGTCATGCTTTTAAAACCACGTGTATCGTAAAAGTCTTGTTTAATGCAGTTAACATCACCATTATAATATTTAATTGTATCAACACTACCATTAGACAACATATTAACGGTCATAGTTTTACGATTGTCTTCATAGACTTCATAACCATTATCAATTTGTTTCACCTTATTGTCACTCGGAATCGGCAAATCTTTTATAGTTACAATACGATTAGTAAACTTTACTGTACCAGCAAAAAAATCAAACATATTAACATAATCATCATCGGTCATGCCATACAGAGGCAAGTTGCGGTGAGCAAAACGATTATAAAATTCCATAACTATTTTTGCCTTTACATGATTACGTTTAAAGAGCATTAATCTTTTAACTTCTGCGTGTTCTATTCCTGAACTGTTTGCATCTAACCTATTATTCAAAAAGTAATACATAAATTGTCCTTTATTCCTATTTTCAAACTGTCACAGTTAATTTTAGCATAAATTTTCTAAATATAAATAGTGAATTTAAAAAGCAAAAAAGCATTAGCCGCTCTATATTCGGCTAATACTTTAGTTAAATTATAAATTATTTACTGCCGCTTTTTAGTTAATTTTAAAATAAGAGGCCAAATAATTGCAGCAATTACGCCTAAGGCTAACCCGACCCATAGAATAGGTGAAGTGGTTAACGTTATCCCAGGCGCAGTGTTACTTTCAAGCCATCGAACTAATTGATTTGCTAAAAATTGTAATGCTCCAAATGATCCGATAGCTGCAATGATTAAAATAATTGCAGCCCAATATTTACCAAATAACATTAATAACGCAGCTAAAATAAAAACTAATATTGTTGCAAAAAGGCAATAATGAAAAATACTAATAGTTTGGTTAACTTTGTCCTTGTTTTCGTCTAAACCATTGTTAATTTTATTTAGCAGCAGGTTGCTTACAGCTTTTTGTACTTCATTATTTTCAGGAAAAGACAAATTCTTAGCAGACACTTCTCCATTTTCTTGATAAGTAACACCGAGATTATATAAGCTGACATAAGACATATCATTATGATACTTTTTAGGTAATTGCTCTAAAATTTTGTCTTCAACACCGAAATCTTTAGCCAGTTTCAAGGTACCTTTTAGCCTTGAATCACCAGTATCATTTACGCTTTTTTTAATTACTTTCTGTGCCATGCCACGAACATTTTGCACATTAATAGTTATTGGCGACTCAAGTAGCAGAAAGCCAGAAATACAAACCGCTGCAGTAAAAATCACTCGAAATAAAATACTAGCAAATTTTTTCATTAAATTAACCTCCCACATTAATATTAACTATTTAATCTAACAGTCACGTTGACCCGAAGCTAAACAGTTACAATTAACCATTTCAGGAGCACTTTCTTTTTTATAAGCAAGTTCTTTTTCTATCTTAGCGATGTCACCCTGAGCAAGAGGCATATCTTTCAGAATAGCTATCATTACCTGACCTTTATGCATATCACACATGTGACTCATCATTTCTTTTGTGACCTGAATCATCATTTCGATCTGAGTAACAGTAGCAGAATAAACGAAACGACGACCATCTTTACGGGTTTTTAACAAACCCTTTTTGACCAAACGTCCCATCAAAGTTTTGATAGTAGATTCAGACCAGTTCTTTTTTGCCTGTAGCTGCTGAATCACTTCACCAGTATGAATTTCTCCTAAAGTCCACACTATTCTCATAACTTCCCACTCAGCTTCGGAAATATTATGTTCTCTATTTTTTTCTACCATAATAATCAACTCAACTTTATTTTACTACAGAACAAACTTTTTTATTGCTTTGGCAATTCCATCATGGTCATTATCTTCTGTCACATAATTGGCATAATCTTTTATTTCTTCAATTGCGTTACCCATGGCAATTTTCATAAAGTCAGGATTCGTAAACATGGAAACATCATTGCCCTGATCGCCAAAAACCATAACTTGACTTGGCTTAATTTTTAATCTTTCAGCCAATTGCAAAACAGCATTTCCCTTAGAAGCATCTTTAATGTTGATTTCAACAATTGACGAAAAACTGCGAACAATATCATATTTTGCGAAAGCCCATTGGGGAATATTATTCCATAATTTATCAACTTCTCTCTCATCGTCAAGTACGCTGAGACCCACTTTATTAAAAGTAAAGTCTTGTGTTATTTCTTCAGTTTTACGTACTTTAAGTACATTATTTGTAAAAGTTGCATTCCTAGACAGATTAACACCAATATTACGATCACAAGTCCAATAGCATTCTGGGGTTTCAAAGTGAAGGTTAACATGTGCCAATCTTTGCAGTTTTCGCATATTAGTAAAGTCACGATAATTCATTTCTTCATTCATTAAGATATTGCCCGCTAAATCCTGAATTACAGCACCATTAAAAACAATATCATACTGTTTTTTACCTTCCAAACCTAATTGCTGATTAAATTCCTTTACACCAGATAAAGGTCTTCCTGAAGCCAAAACAATTTTAATTCCCTGACTATCTGCTTGTTTAAGAACCCTCTCAGTTTCAGGTAAAATTTGCTTTGTAGTTGTTAACAAAGTGCCATCTAGATCTACCGCAATCAACTTTATTGCCAAAATAATATCCTCCTACACATTTTCACTATTTTCTTTATTATACAAAAGAGTCTGGGAAAAAAGTAGGTCATTGGCCATACTAAAAAAGTAGACAAGCCTTAATTTTGATATAACTTCCAAATTTGAGGGTCATATCGTTTTTTAGTGGTTTGCCTACTCTTTTATCTGTCAAGGATTAATCAATAATGTAATTTAATTTTTGAGCCTTTCTTTCCTGCCAATATGCTTCCAAAAAAAGACCAAAATATTATTCTACGGTTACACTTTTAGCTAAATTACGTGGTTTGTCCACATCCAAGCCTTTATCTTTTGCTGCAAAATATGCAAATAATTGTGCTGCTACCACACTGACAAGTGGCGAAAGATAATAATTAACTTCAGGTAAAACAATCTCATCGGCTGGTTTTGCTAATGATTTACGCGCAATAGTAATAACAGTTGCTCCACGTGCAATTACCTCCTGAATGTTTCCTCGCATTAAATCCGCTGTGACAGGATCATTAATCAAAGCAATTACAGGTGTGCCTTTTTCAATCAATGAAATTGTGCCATGCTTCAATTCCGCTGCCGCAAAACCTTCTGTTTGAATATAAGACACTTCTTTGAGTTTAAGGGCGGCCTCTAAAGCTACTGGATAGTCAATCCCCCTGCCGATGTAAAAGGCATTGCGACTTGGTATAATATATTTCTGAGCAAGCTGCTCAATTTTTGACTGACTGGAAATCACTTGTTCAATTCCTTCAGCAGCTAAAGCAAAATTCTTTTTTAAGTCAAATGCTGCAGCGTCTTTAATACCTAATTTTTCTCCTAAAGCTTTAGCTACAATAGCTTGAACAGCAACTTGAGCTGTATACGCCTTAGTTGAGGCAACAGCTATTTCAGGTCCTGCTTCAAGTGACATGGCATAATTAGCTTCGCGTGCCAAAGTTGAATTAGGCACATTCGTCAAAGTTAGACTGGGAATGCCACGTTTAATCGCCTGTTGTAAGACAACGCGTGAATCGGCCGTTTCACCTGATTGCGATAAGAAAATAAAGAATGGATGCTTGGACATCATAGGAAAATGATATCCTGCTTCTGATGCAAATCCAACTTCAGTTGGAATCTTGGTCAACTCTTCAAAAAGCTGTTTGCCAACTAAACCCGCATGGTAACTTGTACCAGCAGCAAAGATATAGAATCTGTCTGCCTTTGATAAAGCATTGATAATTTTGGCATCTACTTTAGGATCACCATTTTGATCAAGATAATGTTGATCTAAGTGCCGTAAAACACTAGGTTGTTCACTGATTTCTTTAAGCATATAAAACTCATAAGTGCCTTTAGAAGCAGCACTTTCATCAATATTTAACTCATAGGGTTGATGTTCAACTTTTTGACCTGCAATAGTTTCAAGCTGATACCCGTTTTGAGTAATGTCTCCGACTTCACCATCTTGTAAATCAACGAAAGTTTTGGTTTGATCCAATACAGATAAAGCGTCGGATGCAATAACATTAAAGTCCTTACCAAGTCCAAGCATCAAAGGAGATTTATTTTTAGCAATAAAAATATGGTCAGGATTTTGATTATCTACCAATAAAAGGGCATATGATCCCTTAATTAATTGTAGGGCCTGCTTTAGAGCCGTAAAGGCATCTTCATTTTTTTCACGAGCAAATTTGCTAATTAATTGAACAATTACTTCAGTGTCTGTGTCAGATTTAAAGGAAACATCTTTGAGATATTTCTTTTTGATGTCCTGGTAATTTTCAATTACACCATTGTGAACCAAATAAAAACGTTCGGTTTCATCAAATTGGGGGTGAGCATTATTTTCAGTTGGTTTGCCATGAGTAGCCCAACGAGTATGACCAATTCCAACTAATCCTTGTTCATCAGGTGTCATTTTACTTTTTAAATCCTGAATACGACCGGTTGTTTTAGTTAAAAATTCTTTTCCAGCTAAATTATTAAGATAAATTCCAGCTGAATCATATCCGCGGTATTCAAGCTTAGACAATCCATTTAAAACAATTTCTCTAGCTGATTTTCCAACTATGCCAACAATTCCACACATATACTTCTCCTTTGGTCTAGCAAAAATAACTATTTTGGACTAATTAATTAATTCAACTTGCTTATGGAATATTAGCCTTTTTTAATTAATTGGTCAAGCTATATTTTAGTAATTGGTCTATACTATAACGTAAAAATACTGTTGCTAACACAAAAAGAGGGCAAAAATAAATGATGAAAATCTTAAACCGAGAACAGTTAAACAGTTATATCTTTGAATAAGCATAAGCCGTCAGATAAAAATCAAAAATGATATTTAAGTATTATTCAAAAATAAGCAGGCTCGTTGCTGCCTTTTTGTTTTAGGTGAAATTATCAGCTTTAAATAGACAATTAACCAGATAGCTATTAGAATTTAATGATAAAGGGGTAATTACAATGAAAATTAACAAAAAATTGTTTATTAGCTTATTAGCTGGAATATTGACAACAACATCATTAGCAGTTACTACAACTAATATTGATCAAGCTCAAACTACTACGTCAAATGTAAATTCTGAGCAAGGCAAGCTAACCTTGAATCATAAGACTCGTGTTTATAACAAAAAGGGTAAGAAAAAATATTCTTATCTTAAAACGAATAGGCTGCTTAAAAAAGGTGCTTCAGTAAGATAGTCTGGCAAAATTAAAGCTTTATCCAATCCAATAACCAAGCGTTATTCCTTTAATCACAAAGATATGAACTGGTATTATCTACCATATAAAACAATTAAAGGCAAACAATACTACAATATCGGTCATGGCGGTTATATTAAAGCTATAAATGTTGATAGTTGAAAATTGCAATTTTAAGTTGAACACCCTATTTAATCTGATAGATGCAATCTAATCTTCTTTCATATAATTCATCGGGTGTGTGGTAGGCTAAGATCTTGCGGGGCAGGTTATTACACCAGTCCTCAATGCCATAGATTTGCCTTAAGTCATAATCCTTGATGGACTTGCCTTTAGGAATGAAGCGCCGAATTAACCGGTTGTGCCGCTCAACCCCGCCCTTCTCGCACGAGGTGTAAGGGTGCGCGTAGTAGACCAGCGTCTGCGCTGCTTCTTCTAACTGGGCTAAATCCGCAAACTCAGACCCATTATCCGTGGTAATGGTCTTAAAGACTTCGTGCCAGTGTTCCTGGTATTGACTGCGCAAGGTTTTAAAGGCTGCCATGACGCTGGCTGGCAGCCGTCTTATCCTTAATCGGGATAATCATGAATTTGCGGGTCATGCGTTCATACAGGGTCAAGAGAGCCTGGTCATCTTTAGTTTTATGTCCTAAAACTAAGTCGCACCCCCAGTGGCCAAACTCGCGGCGCTGGTTAATAGCAGCAGGCCGTTCACTAATACTGCGGCCCAATCTGCGTTTATGCTGGCGTACCGTTTGGCTTTCGTCTTACGGCTTAAGCACTCAGGCAAGTCAATTGCCTTAATCTGTAATAAACCAAGTTCCACATAATGGTAAAGCGTCTTGGTGCAGACTGTTTCATTCTGGGTAAAGGCGCCGCTGGCTAAGGCGCGACCGGCGCAGGCATCAAGCGACCAGCCCTGCTTGAAGAAGTGCGTTTCAACGTACTTAATGAAGCGGGTTTTGGCTAGAAAAGCTTGCTTACGGCCGCAGTTTAAGCGCCTTATCTGGTAGCGTCTTTGCGCTTCCTGGGCATCGTAGCGGTAACGTTTGCCGTGATACAAAGAAATCTGGCCCCGTTCAAGCTCGTACTTGACCGTGGTGGGCGAACAGTTGAGGGCACGGGCAATTTGACGCAGGGACTGGACTTGGCTGCGTAAAACTTGGATAATTACGCGGTCTTGCAAAGCAAGATGTTGGCCCTTTTGGTGATTAGATATGGTAGAATTAAGGGAGTTCATTGGTAACTTCTTTCTAGAATTTTGGGTAATTACATTCTATCAAAGAAGTCCAATGGACTTTTTTCATTTTCTAATCAGGGCAAGTGTTCAACTTCATTTTACAATTTACCAAATAAGTTATTTACTAATTATGCTACTGTTACAATAGCATCATCGCCATTTTCTTCTGATAAAGATTTTACAAAAG
>NZ_BPPB01000016.1 GCF_019972835.1 Lactobacillus laiwuensis
TTTTGTTTTTAGTAAATATTTAGACATAAGAAAACCCCCGAATTGGAATCTTTGTCCAATTCCGGGGGTTAACTTCACATATCTTAGAAATTCGTAGATCTGTTTTGATTTTTCTTTTGTTTCGTTATTTTGATCGTTTTTCATTATTCAGTCCCACTGTTTAAATTAATATTAATGTAAAAATTATAGACTTATAAATAATAAAAAGTCAAAAAATTTTTTCAATTATTATTAGCTTAAATAATGTTAATTGAAATAGCTTTTCCTAATTTTATATAGTCATTCACACTGAATCTTTAATATTACTTTTTCACAAAATAAAAAGACTATTTTTGCATAAGTGATCAAGCAAACCAGTTCTATCCTTTAGTGCTCTTATTTAACAATAAAATTAGCTATTTTTTATTTTGCTGATTAAAATCGAAAATTGCAATTTTAAGTTGAACACTCTACTTGATCTGATAGATGCAATCTAATCTTCTTTCATATAATTCATCGGGTGTGTGGTAGGCTAAGATCTTGCGGGGCAGGTTATTGCACCATTCCTCAATGCCATAGATTTGCATTAAGTCATAATCCTTGATGTACTTGCCTTTGGGAATGAAGCGCCGAATTAGCCGGTTGTGCCGCTCAACCCCGCCCTTCTCACAAGAAGTATAAGGGTGCGCATAATAAACCAGCGTCTGCGCTGCTTCTTCTAACTGGGCTAAATCCGCAAACTCAGAACCATTATCGGTGGTAATGGTCTTAAAGACTTCGTGCCAGTGCTCCTGGTATTGGCTGCGCAAGGTTTTAAAGGCCGCCATGACGCTGACAGCCGTCTTATCCTTAATCGGGATAATCATGAATTTGCGGGTCATGCGTTTACAGGGTCAAGAGAGCCTGGTCATCTTTGGTTTTATGTCCTAAAACTAAGTCGCACTCCCAGTGGCCAAACTCGCGGCGCTGGTTAATAGCAGCAGGCCGTTCACTAATACTGCGACCCAATCTGCGTTTATGCTGGCGTACCCGTTTGGCTTTCGTCTTACGGCTTAAGCACTCAGGCAAGTCAGTTGCCTTAATCTGTAATAAACCAAGTTCCACATAATGGTAAAGCGTCTTGGTGCAGACTGTTTCATTCCAGGTAAAGGCGCTGCTGGCTAAGGCGCGACCGGCACAGGCATCAAGCGACCAGCCCTGCTTGAAGAAGTGCTGTTCAACGTACTTAATGAAGCGGGTTTTGGCTAGAAAAGCTTGCTTACGGCCGCAGTTTAAGTGCCTTATCTGGTAGCGTCTTTGCGCCACTTAGGCATCGTAGCGGTACCGTTTGCCGTGATAGAGTGCAATCTGGCCGCGTTCAAGCTCGTACTTGACCGTGGTGGGCGAACAGTTGAGGGCACGGGCAATTTGACGCAGGGACTGGCCTTGGCTGCGTCAAACTTGGATAATTACGCGGTCTTGCAAAGCAAGATGTTGGCCCTTTTGGTGAGTAGATATGGTAGAATTAAGGGAGTTCATTGGTAACTTCTTTCTAGAATTTTGGGTAATTACATTCTATCAGAGAAGTCCAATGGACTTTTTTCATTTTCTAATCAGGGCAGGTGTTCAACTTCATTTTACAATTTACCTCTATTTATTTTTTACAACTTTTTTCAATTCCTGCCATAATTCACATATTCTTTTATCGTATTTTGTTAAAAACAGGTCATTGTTTATTAAAAAATTCGCATCAATTTCGTATGCTAAAATTTATTTTTTACCTTCTTTCTTTCAGCGATAGCAAAATTATGGCGAATTTGCTCTAAAGTTTTATTTTTATCTTTTTCTTCAGAAAACAGGAAGCTTATTGTATTGTCATCCTTATATTCTTCATATACATCATGTCTTAAAAGATTAGCCTTAGCTGCATTAAAATTAGTTCTATGCTTATCATGCTCATTTCGCTTTATTCCACAACAATATATCTTTTTCGGCTCATCATCCATACTTTTAATTTGGGAGCCTCTTTCCCCATCTTGTCTACTGGTTAGATTACGATTAACGTTAGTGGGAATATTCCGATTCAAAAATTTATAAAACCTCTTAATTATATCATACAGCTCTTTTTTTGTTAGCTTATGATTTGGGTTTGGTTTAGGAATGATGTTAAAAAAGTTAATAATATCATATGGTTTACAATTGATACTATTACTATTCGCCCATACTTCTAAAGTAGGATGTGATTTTTGATAACTATTACCATTTTGTTTTGATAAATTAAAAAATTTGATTTTAAGTAATTGATATTGTTTAGTTTTTTCTTCATAATCTGTAAATAAGGCATCAAATGTACAATTAGGTTGTTTATCAGGATATTTAAACGTTATAGCTGTTATAACTTCATGATTTTTCTTCATATCATCCCTAAGAAGCTTTAAGTTGGATAATAGATGCTGCATGACTTTCTCTCCTTTGCTTATATTTAATAAAGTAAATTAATGGTAAATTGTAAAATGAAGTTGAACACTTGCCCTGATTAGAAAATGAAAAAAGTCCATTGGACTTCTCTGATAGAATGTAATTACCAACCTAATTCTAGAAAGAAGTTACCAATGAACTCCCTTAATTCTACCATATCTACTCACCAAAAGGGCCAACATCTTGCTTTGCAAGCTTTAACATTGCTGATTTTATTTTCTGATCTTTTTCAAATTCTTAAATATCTCTGCAGTAGTCATATCTATCGCCACTTCCGAGTTTATAGAACAATAGTGGGGGATTTGTCTTGGATTTGAAGAGAAGTATCTCTCTTAGCTTGTATGCTTGTTCTTTAATGGCTCTTAACATGTGATGAGGTTTTTTCTACATCCATCAATAAAGTAGTAGAAAACTAGGGCAAGATTCCTTTCTTCATTGTCTTTTAAGGAAAAGATCTGATCATCGTCATTATAGAAAAGCATGTAATGACCGTACTCACCATAATTTGTAACTTCATCTAAACCTTTAGCTAATCTATTTGCTTCTTTGTTTATTCTTTTGCCCAAAAGCAAATTGGGGAGTTTTACGGTTGAAATTGGCGCAAGGTTTATAGAATCAAAGTCAAACTTTTCTGTAGGGAAACTAGATACGTTGTCAATCTGCTTGCTAATCATATCGAAGATTACATCAGGACTAATAAAAGTGTCATCCTTTAAATGCTTATACGATTCTTAAATGATTAAGTTAAATATAAGCTTGGCAAAACTTTTAGAATCATTGTCTGATGATTCTATTCTGTATTGGCGATAATCATCGGCCATTATCCCTAAAACATAATCTTTAGCATCAACGGCTTTTGCTTTTTTAAAAAAACATCGAAAACCATAATTAGAACCTTTCTTCTAATCCATTTCTTTATCTTTTTGATCCTAGTCTTAATCAATATTTCTAAATACCTTTTGTCGAAAACCAAACTTATATTTAAGCCTAATTTTGGTTCACAGCTTTTATTGTAGATCAGCAAATGCTTAGTTTAAAAAGTGAGTAACTCGATTACGACATTATTAATTTTCTTTTTCTGATTCTTATGTTTGTGAATCTTAAATCGAGTATAATGCACAAGCTATAAAGCTTTATTTTATCAGCGTTTGGACGTATTTTATATGTTATAATTGTATTAACCAGAAAAGTTAATATGAGCGGTGGCACTTCAAAGGAAGGTGATGCCTATGGAAGTTTTAAATTCCTACGCAGATCTTACAATACTGAGGTGCAATTTACGTTGTGGCGTGGCTGACTGCTATCATGCTTGCTCTGCTTTCGCTTCTGTGGTTTGGTTACGAAAGCATTGTTGTGATGACAAAGATCACCAAGCAGGCTCAGAAGCTTATAAAGTCTTACCGCAAGCTGCGCAAAATGCTACACAAACCGCTTTAACTTTTGGCGAGGTTAGCGGGTTTTGTAATCTATTAATATTAGCCGCTCTTAAAAGCGGCTCTGGGCAGGCGCTGTTTGCAGACAGCGCCTTTTTATTTATACAAATTATATCACATCTTTGAGATTTTTGAGCAAATTCCACTTGTTCAGAGTAGTTTTTGATTCCGTTCAATAGGCTAAAGCCTGATTCCAACAAGTCCGGGGTGGCTTATTTTTTGTGTAAATTTATGTTTTAAAAACCGATTTATATTCGATAATATGTCACAAAGCTTGATAAATCAACAAATATTTTTGTTTTATTTTTGCAAAATATAGTTGACTTTTGTTTTGCCGAAAATTGCAATTTTAAGTTGAACACCCTACTTGATCTGATAGATGCAATCTAATCTTCTTTCATATAATTCATCGGGTGTGTGGTAGGCTTAGTAATATCCAAAATTAATTAAAACTTGTGTAAACCTAGCGCATGTTGTGCGGCTAAGTTTAAAATATTCCATTGCCGATCAAAACTTGGTGAGAAGAAGAAGTCTTGCTCAGCTAAATCTTCTAATGTTAATTTATGACTAATTGCTAAACTTAAGACATTGCCTTGAGCGGTGATATCATGCTTGGACATAACTGCACCTCCCAGAATCTGATGAGTGTCCTTATTATAAGTTAAGGAAATATATCCTAACGGATTATCATTTGCAGGAATAAAGTCTGGACGCAAATGATCAATATAGATGCTGGTTGCAGCATTAATGCCGGCAAATTCAGCAGATTTTTGTGGAAGACCACTAACTACTGCATGTACATCACCAAATTCTAGTAATTGTCCGCCCACTAAACCTGGGAATGGGCGGCTTGGTTTTTCTTCAAACAAATGTTGCACTAAGTAATTTGCTTCATGGCGAGCAGCGACTGCCGATGGAATCGGCATTCTTTTATTAGCCGGGATTGATAGTGGCCAAATAGCATCACCCAAAGCATAAACATCTTTTTGATTAGTCCTTAAATATTCGTCTGTTTCAATATAACCCCGTTGGTTTAAATTAATAGTATCTTTAAGCCAGTCTGTATTAGCAACAATGCCTGCAGCAACAATGACTAAATCAGCTTTAATGTCACCATGATCAGTTTGGACTAGGTGATCATTGGTAAAACCAGTAACTTTTGTATCAAGCTTTAAATCGACACCCTTGTCTCGCATTTCTTTTTCAAAAACAGCGGTAAAGTCTTTTGAAAAATAATTAGCTAAAATATGGTTGCTGGCATCAACCAAGGTCATGTTTTTACCAGCTAAAACACCAGCTTCAACGGCAGCGATTCCGTTACCAGCACCCACCACAACGATATTTTTAATTTCATCATTATGAAGAGCTTCATTGATCTTTTTAGCCCAACTGTAGCCCCGCATTAAATAAACGTAGTCTAAATCTGCCCCTGGAATTGGCAATTGGAGTGGATCAACTCCTGGAGACAAGATTAATTTGTCATAGTTAACTTCTTCAGTCTGACCAGTTTGGGTATTTTTAATTGTAACTTGCTTATTTGCCGGATTTAAGGCAACTGCTTGCGAATTATTGACAATCTTACCACCTAATTTTTCCAAATCAGCAGGTGAAAAATTGCGTACATTGTCCTGACCGGTAGTTTTTTCTTCTAAAAAGAGCTTCATTCCGCAAGACATAAATGAAACAAAATCACTTGCTTCATAAATAGTGACATCAAGATCTTTATATCTGTCTAATAATTCGATGGCTGCCTCATGACCTGGATGAGAAGCACCAATGATGACTACTTTTTGATTCATTGAAAAAATCCCCTTTTTATCAGTATCTGAAAGCGTTTGTAGCACTTTACTGTCTTCTATGGTAACACAAGAAATACGTTAGTTATACAAAGATGCTCTAGTATAGCTAATTCGTTTATATATTAAAACCTATAAACAACAAAAAATTATGACCGTATAAATTGACTTTACAAATTTCACTAAATATAAAATTTGCTGATAAT
Organism: Lactobacillus laiwuensis; assembly: GCF_019972835.1. Classification (GTDB taxonomy): domain Bacteria; phylum Bacillota; class Bacilli; order Lactobacillales; family Lactobacillaceae; genus Lactobacillus; species Lactobacillus laiwuensis. Next base: position 5,872 of record NZ_BPPB01000016.1, read on the forward strand.
TTATGAATAAAATACGGCCAAGTAAATCAATTAAAAAGAACCTAAGAAGTATAAGTGGTACTCAAATAATAGTACAAATAGAATATCATTTGAGAAAGGAAAGTGTTCATTTAAGTATGTGAGATCAAAATGAAATTGCAACTTTTGCTATTGCTTTGAAATCCAAAAGAAAAGGCAAAAACAGTTCTTTGTCAAATTTTGTTTATAAAGAGTAAATGAAAAGAATCAAGTATATAATATACTGATTATTTATTTTCTTTGTTTTCTTCCAATCTGATCCTCATCAGAAAATTTTTGAAATTGGTGTGGCCAAAAGATGTGTGCTCAATTTGTTTAATTTTGCGATTGAAGCCTTCTACGTATCCGTTGGAATGATCCTATGTTATCCCTTTGACTACCACATAGTAGCACATGAAGTTCTTTAGCCATCTCAATCCGGTTACTTCAACGCAACACCACCAAGTCATTCATCTGGTACTATAGAGCCGATTGCAGGAGCTGAGGTCAGAGTTCATTATGAAGATAAAAATGGTCTCAAATTGGCACCTGATAAAATCTTGAGCGGTAATGTTGGCGATGGCTACATTACCCAAGAACTGAAATTTGCTGGTTATTTATTAAAGGCAAGGCCTTATAATGCGACAGGCTTCTTCAGCTACGAGCCTCAGATCGTAACTTACACTTACCTTAAAGGGACTGAAAGAATGGTAATGCATAATTCGTATCTCTATGATATTAACGGTAAGCGGGTAACGGGCAAACTTATGCAAGGCCAGATAATTACTACCTATGATACCGAAAACATAAACGGTCAGAAGTATTATCTTTTAGATAATAATATGTTTGTGGAGGCCACTAATATTACAGGTCAAAAGCGTAAGTTAAAGCACAAGGCTCTAATCTATAATCAAAAAGTAAAGAAAATAAGATATGCCAGTCTGAAGCGCGGACGCAAAGTTAGAACATATGGTGGTGCAGTAAAGCGGAAAGGTCGCTATTACTACATCATCGGACAGAACCGGTACGTGAAGAAGGCTAACTTTTAGAATTTTTGGTTAAGCAGTTCAGTAGTATAGCATAAATATGGTTATAACTACTGAGCAAAAACGGTCAAGAAAGAATTCACAATTTAAATGCACCTAATAGTAAGAATCAGCTATTAGGTGCATTATTTTGTATTATGCTATTTAAATTAGTCCAGAAAACTGTAAAAAGGTCCCGAAAGTTGCTTAACTTCCAGGACTTATTTTTTCTAGTTATAAATTTAATTCTGTTTTTAAGGCTTTAGTTAGTACAGCAGAAAAATTTAAATTTTTCTCTTTGCCCATTTTTACCAGATATTCTGGTACAGTTACAGTTTTGCGGATTGTCTTGGAATTATTGCGTCTATAATTATCCATATCAATGGCAACAATAGTTTTAATATCATTGTCAGCAACATGGATACTTTCTAACTTAGATGGTTTAGGATAATTAGTCGTGTCTTCCAACATTAATCCAATCATATCAGAAGCCATTTCCAAAGCATTAGTTAAATCTTCGCCCTGAGTAAAACCACCTGTAATATCTGGAACTTCGACAGTATAGCCAGTGTCTGCAGGGTGAAGTATAACAGGGTATACTAAAAGTTTAGACATATTAATTCCTCCTAACATGTAAAAATTAGCTGAAAAATTTATTTTAATCCAGCTTCTTTTAGAATTCTCTGTTCTAATCCTTTTTTATTTCTTTCGAATGAATGAGAACAGGAATAGTAACATTTGTAATGGGGTTATACATTTTTAGATGGGAACCGTTTTGAGACTTTTTCACAAAGCCTTGCTTTTTTAAAATCTTGATAATTTCTCTTGGCGTCTTCGTCATAAAGTAAATCTTCCATGTTTCTTATTATACGTATAAATACGTATAAATTCAACGAAGAAAGTTTAAAATTAAGTATCTCCATATATATTAAGATATTTGCCTGATTAAGCCCACCATTTTTTACCTTCATTAATTACTGAGAAAGGTTCAGAATGAATTATAGCCAGTATGTTTGCGCTATCATTTGTTTTGCATTTTTATGAAATAAGAGCGATGCAGTAACAACAGTGCCTGTCTTAAGAGAAAGGAGTAAAAATTATATGACTAAAAAGCTTTTTCGTTACTTAGCAGTTGCTATATTGGGCATTTCTGCAAGTCTGGTGCTAAACCAACAAACTAATACTGTAGAAGCTAAAAGTATTGTTAAGACCGTGATGCACGATGCCCAGGCTTATGATTTATACGGTGATAAAGTAAAAGGAAAATATGCAGCTTACACTCAGGTTAAGTTAGATGATCAACCAATTCCATTTTCTTTTAAGCCTTTTGCACCCGCATACCAAATTAAAGGTAAAAAGCAATATATCAAGGCAAGTAATATTGACGGTGTTAAACGCAAGGTCAAACGTAACTCTTATGTTTACGCTACAAGCTCTCGGAGGGCTGACTCCCGTTTGCTTAAAAAGGGTAAGACAATAACAACTTATGGCAATTCCTTCAAATTTAAGAACGGGCAACGTTACTACCGCATTGGTGGACCAAAAAAGCAATATGTGAAAGCCAGTAACTTAAGTAAGATTATTAGTTCTAATACAGAAGAAACAACTGTGAAAGTAACTGCAAAAGAAGGAGCTGGACTTTATGATTTTATTAAAGACGATACTTATTCCAAGAAAGCCAAAAGGGGTACAGAATTTACGGTAGACTATGCTGAAAATAATGGAGGAGATGAAGATGATCCCCAAATATTTACTTATCATATTAAGGGTACAAAATATTGGTTACTGAGCAGTGAAGTTAAAGCCAAAAAGAAAATGCCTGTACATTACTATGATTCTGAACATTATTCTTACATTAAGTTTTATAAAAATACAGATGTTTACAATTCAGACGGTACTATGCAAGATCATCACGGACAAAAGATCAGAAAACAAGGTGGGTTTTTAAAGGTAAATAAATTGCTTTATATTTGGGTACCAGCTGAAAAGAAAGCTGAATTATTTTACCACTTGAAGGGCCATGAATTTTACGCCTCTGCCTCACGAGAAGGAGGAACCTCTGTAATAGATGTTGGTGATGGCTATGTTAAGCAAAAAGATGTTAAATTTATTGCTGGCCTAAAATTACGTCCGAGTAACACTGCAGAAGAAGCCCAGCAAAACGCTAAGCAAAAGGCAGACAAATAAATTATTTTAAGATATTTGGCTAATTAAGCCCACCATTTTTTACCTTCATTAATTATCAAGAAAGGCACAGAATAAAATTATATGATTCCTTGTTTTGATTACAGAAATTAGACAATCAAAAATAAAGATAGCAATTTTTTGAAGAAGAGAGGTTAAAGTACATGAATAAGAAACTTACTCATTATTTAGCAGCTGGTTTTTTAGGCTTAACAACTATTTGGACATTTAATCATCAAGCCCATACTGTTCAAGCAAAGATTCCCAGCACCATAAGAACTGTTATGTATACGTCACAAGCATACGATGAAGATGGACGGAAGGTTAAAGCTAAGTATCCAGCTTTTCACCAGGTCAAAGTTGAAAAAAGACCATTAATCCTAACTTTCAAGCCCTATGCCCCATACTATAAAATTAGCGGGAAAAAGCAATATATTAAAGCTAATAACATCGATGGCGTTAAACGCAAGGTCAAACGTAACTCTTATGTTTATGCTACAAGTTCACGCAGGGCTGACTACCGCCTAATTCGGAAAGGAACTTCCATTACAACTTATGGTGGCACCGTCAAGTTTAAGAATGGTTTGCGCTACTACCGCATTGGTGGTCCTGCAAAGCAATATGTGAAAGCCGGCAACTTGGGCAAAATCACTGCTTCAAACACTGAAGAAACTATCGCAACAGTGACAAAAGACGGTAGGACTCCAATTTATGAGATCAATAATGGTCTCAAAACTACTAAAAAGGCTAAAAAAGGTACTAGCTTCGTAGTTGACCGTGCTCAAGAAGAAGGATATGCTGACGATATAACCAATATGGCTATCCCAAATGCAGTTATTTATCGTATTAAAGGGACGAATAATTGGCTCAATTGCCTAGACGTTAAAGTTAAAAAAGAGCTTCCGCATCATTTTTATAACTCTGAGCATTATTCTTATATTAGATTTTATCAAGATACAGACGTCTATAATGCTGATGGCACCAAGCAAGATAATAATGGACAAAGAATTAGGAAACAAGGCGGTAATATAAAAGTAGATAAATTGCTTTATATTTGGGTACCAGCCGAAAATAAAGCCGACCTGTTTTACCATATGAAAGGTCATTGGTTTTATGCCACTAATAAGCTAGATGGAACTGGCGGTAGTGAAGTGGATTTTGGTGATAGCTATGTCAAAGCGAGTGATGTTAGATTTATTGACGGCGTAAAACTAAGCCCGATCAATACAGCTGAAGAAGCAAGTCAAGCTGCTAAGCAAAAAACGACCAAATAAATCATTTTAAGAAAATTAAATAAATAATTTAATGCACCTAAGAGTAAAAATAAGCTTTTAGGTGCATTTTTATCTGTATTGCTGTGAATTCTTGTTGATAAATTTAGTATTAATATATCCCAGAATTAACTCAATTTCGATACATTCATCAAATTAATTTTGAACCTTTTTTAAAATTTTTAATGATTCAAAGTAAAGCTTTTTAAAATTTAGTCATCTTTTTAATTGTACTTATTGACAACGCTTTTTATTAGATCTAGTGTACTAGATGAATAGTACAAAGAAACAGAAAGTGAGGATTAGCTATGGCTGAAATTTTGCAGGTAAGTAATGTTACTAAAATTTATGAAAAACAATATCAGGCAATAGCAGGTATTAGTTTTGGAATTAACTTTGGCGAATTTGTGGCAATTATGGGTGCGTCTGGTTCAGGTAAGACCACTTTACTCAACATGATTTCAACTTTAGATACGGCTTCTGGTGGCAAAATTTATGTTGATGGCCATGAAGTCTCAAAATTATCTGATGATGAAGCTGCCAACTTTCGCAAGACAAAATTAGGCTTTGTTTTTCAAAATTATCGTTTACTAAAAAGCTTGACTGTAAGGCAGAACATTGCCGTTCCTATGTCATTACTGGGTAAGGATGACCAAGAAATAGATCAAAAGATTGATAAATTAGCTGAATATTTTAGATTAAGTAATCAACTTGATAAATACCCCGTTACTTTGTCAGGTGGTCAAAAACAGCGTGTAGCAATTATTAGAGCCATCATTAAAAATCCCGCACTATTATTAGCTGATGAACCAACGGGAGCATTAGATTCAAAAGCAGCAAAATTAATTATGGAATACTTAGCAAAAGTGAATCAAAAATTTCATACTTCTATCTTAATGGTTACCCATGATAGCTTAGCAGCTAGTTACGCTAATAAAGTTATTTTTCTAAAAGATGGCAAAATTGTTGACCAAATTGTTAAAAAAGGCAGCAATAACAACTTTCAACAGGAGCTAGCAAGGAAATTAGCCGAAGTAGAAGCCTAGGGGGGTGAAATTAATTATGAATTACAAAGTAATAGCTAAAAATAATATCAAAAATAGTTTTGGCCTATACCGAAATTATTTTATATCGCTTTCTTTAATTCTAGGATTATTCAACACTCTGCAAATTTTCGCTAAAGACCATGTAATTGCAGATTCTTTATCGAGTTCAGCCAAAGTAGAGTTTATGTCTTATGTTACTTCGGTATTGTTCACTTTATTTACAATCTTCTTTATTATTTACTTTAATCGCTTTTTCTTAAAGCAGCGTGCTGAAGAGCTGGGAATTTATTCCATGCTGGGTATGTCAAAGAAGAACATTACTTCGATTTTAATGACAGAAAACACCATTATTATTGGAATTGCCTGCTTTGTTGGAATGCTTATTAGTATCTTGTTTTATAGTTTAATAAAAGTACTTTTGATTGTAGCTTTAAAGCTTGATATACCCTATTTAACACATTTCACCTTGTCACCATTCATAATTACAGTAGTACTTTCAATTCTTATGTTGTTAGTTATCTTTTTTGATAATTACCATTTGATTAAGCGCTTATCTATCTTAAATATTTCTAATTTAAATCAAGTTAGCGAAAAAGTAGTCAAAACCAGGTCCTGGACAGCTTATTTAGGAATAGTTTCGTTATTAACAGCCTATTTCTTAGTCTTAGATCTCGTTAAACAGCAACAATCTTTATGGGTTAAAATTGGTTTTGCGCCAATGGCAATGATTTCATTAGTATTGGTAATAATTGGTACATTCTTAATTATCAAAAGCACTTTGGCTTATTTTATTAATCGGAAAATTAATAATCACCGTCAGTTGTACCGACCGACGAACAATATCTTTTTACCAGAATCACTGTTTAAACTAAAAACTAAATCAAATTTATTGGTTGTACTGTCCTTAGTTATTTCAGCTGTTATTGGTCTTGCCAGCACGACTTTCATGCTTTTAACTTATCCAAAAGCTTCGTTTATGAAAACTATACCTTCGGCTATTGAAATTAATCAGAAACTTGAACCTAATCAAGTAACCAAGGTAAAGCAAATAGCTAGAAAATATGATGGTAAATTTAAAGCAACAAAGGTAATTAAACTGATTTCTGATAAACCAATAATGGTAAACAAAAAGCAGTCAACTAAAAAATGCAAAGTTATTAATAAACAGGATTATCAAGAGCTGTTTAAATTACAAGGTAATAAGCAAGTCCCAAACCTTGCATTTACTAAGGGAACTGGATATATTTATGCCTTTTATAAGCCAAACAAATCTTGGCGTAAGGTAAATATTAATAGTATCAAGTTTAATTTGAAAGAAATGCACATGTGGCCTATGAACGCTGGATATGGCTACGCATATATAGTGCTGAATAATCAAGACTTTAAAAAAATAAGTAAACATCATTCAGCTAAAATGGTTTATACGGTTAATGGGCCTAATCTACGAGATAACAAGCAGCTTTATCAAGATATTAAGCATATGAACATTAGGTTTTTAAGCGCTTATAAAAAGAATAAAGATGCGGTTGACAATAATAGTGCAACATTTTTAATGGAAGCTTTCATTTCTGTGTTATTTTTTGTCTTTATCGGTTGTATTCTTTACTTTACTACTTTAATGGAAACTACAGAAGTAACTGACGAGTTTAGATTTTTAGATAATATTGGTTATAGTAGAAAACAATTGAAAAAAATAGCTAGTGCTAGTAATTTATTGCTTTTCGTTCCTCCTGCAGTGATGGGACTATTAAATGGATTAATAGCTTTTATTGGCTTTAGATACAGTTTCTTGGAAAATGATGTTGTGGAACTCATAGGAAGCTTTCAAATTGTGGGTAAGCCAATTATTGAAACATGTTTATTATTTTTAATAGTTTATGGATTAATCTACATTTTTTCATACCATAAAACTAAAGTGCTATTGAAAATATAAATTGAAAGAAATAATTTAAAAAATTAGATTATTAATCATATAAAGAAGGGTAGACCCCCCAAATTTGTCCTAATTTTTGGGGCCATATTAGCATTAAACTCAATGTCTTTTTGTTGGACTATAAAAAATAATTCTTCAAGACTATTCAGTCAAGACTGCATTTTTCTAAAATAACTATTTCTAATTGTTCATTAGGGGAAATAATACGCATAGCAGGCCAGCTTCCATAGAAACAAGACCTGAGCCACTTCTCGGTTGATCTATAAGTTCCATTAAAGTCATAAAAAGCATAACAAAACCTATGCAAGTCAAAAATATCTGCCTATTCCTAAACTTTTGTAAGAATTGAATAAATAGCTGATAGCTTGACCATGCTGTTATTAAACCAAAGCTATCGGTCTATTTATCTGTATCAGCAGGACCAAGTTTAACGCCATTTTTGTATATTCTTTTTTCGTTTATTTTCATTTTATTAACAATGTCTTCACCTAGGTCACTGTCCAGCATTTCTGCAATGCCCAGTAAGAATATCCCCACATCGGCTAATTCTTCATTGATATTTTCCTTATTATTCTTGCGCCAAGCTTCAAATAACTCATTAGCTTCTCCATGTAATCGCAATAATTCAAACTCAATATCTGTGGTATTGAAACCGTGTTTTTTCTTATTTTCCATGACTGCTTTTTGCAGTTTCTTAGTATCTATGATCAATTTGAACTCCTAAATAATGATTTTATTCTATTTTATATTTAGTTTGTAAATAGGTGCAATATCAATATCTGGTCAAGTTATAAAACTTTTATTGTGTATTTTTGATAATTTTAATTAAAAATAATTATTATTTAAAAAATTCTTCGATTTCCTGTTTTAAATGCCTTGCTAGATTATCAGCACCAATTTTTTCTAATAAACTAATCTGTTCTAGTGCTTCTAATTTGTGTTTTTGACAAATTGCAATTCGAGCATTAACTACAAGCAATTTATCATACTGTCTTAGACTCTTTAATAAAGGTTTTAAACTATTTAAAGTAGTGACAGCTAACTTAAATTTGTGATGCGTCATTTGTATTATTGCCTGATTAATTAGCGTATTGGTTTTCAGAGTTTTCATAAACGGATAATGGCAATACGTTTAATATCATTATCGTTTTTGACCCAAAGGCAATCTTCTAGCAAATTTTTTATTTCGTCTTGATCAATGCTGCCGTCAAGGTTTAAAAATCAATGCAATAGCTGATTTTTGGTACTGATATGATAACCATTACTAATATATTCAAACTCATTAGGGTTTAGACCCAATCGTTCTATTAATTTAAGTTCATTTTCGTAAGTCGTTGATAATTCAGCATTTTCAATTTGGCCAAATTATACCGTCTTTTTGTTCTCTAATAGTTTTGCTTATTTTGTTAGGCTTCTTTTATATGTTTAAAGATCGTCGATCAACAAAATAAACGATAAAGTATTTATGAGGTAAAAAAATGTTGTGGATTATGGTTTTACTTCTTGTATTATTTGCTGGAATGGAATATACAGGAAGAGAGAAACTGCAAGCTCTTAACAAAATTTTTGCGGGTGTAGCGGTTGCAATTATTGTTATACCCCCAGTTGTATCTTACTTGCTATTTAAGAACTTCACTGCTTTAAACAGTGTCAGCATTCTTCTTGGAGTAGTTCAGGTATGTGCACTAGCAGCAATATATTTTATATTCAGAAAAGTTGCTTTGAACGATTAGTTATTGAAAGCATAAAATAATTTGTAATAAGAATTTTAACGTTAAAGTGCTTCTATTAAATAGATTCGTAATCTAATTATAAGAAGCATTTTTTCTATGATAAAAATAAAGCTATTTAACTTTGATAAAAATTAAAATAAGCTTTTTAAATACATGTATAGCAATAATGTGCTATTATCAAAGTGACAAAATAATAATCCAAATTTAAGAACAGGTGATAGCCATGATTCAGTGCAATAAAAAAATTACTTTACTACACAAATTAAGGAATATGTCTTTTTCGAGTTTACCTTGTAGCAAGATTAAAGAAATTAATGACATTGACTTAACAAAATTTAATGCAATTGGCTACATGGGGAGGAATTCTTCTTATTTATATTCCACTCATAATGGCGAAAAATTATGCACGAAATCCAGTAAAAGTCAAACTGCATCTCATGTAAAGCAAGTATTTGAAGATATTCAAGACTTTTCTACCAAAGCAGATTGTAAACTTCTTATTGTTGTTGAAGAGGATTACGTCTTAAAAGATATGCAAAAAGCAGACTTTGAAAATCAAAATCCGATTCTCAATAGAATGAAAGAAAATGGCTGCAAAATTATTGGGGCAGCAGAATATCACAGCAGGTTTGGTTTTAAAGTTCCTAATAATACCCCGCCTTTAAATGAGCAAGAAAAAAGAATTGTTTATTACTTATATGATGGGAAATGTGCTTATTGTGGCAAGTGTCTCTGTTTTACTGATAGTCAAATAGATCATATTGTTCCTAAAAAAGAGGGCGGCAATGATTATTATCAAAACTGGGCATTAGTTTGTGAGTCTTGCAACGAAAAAAAGTCTAATAGGATTTTTGGCGATCCTGAGGAATGTATCGGGGAGAAAGGAAAAAACCACATAAGAAGGTTAATTGAGTGTTACCACTTTTATAAAGCAAAAATAGATAATGGCGAAAGATATAGCTTAGTTAGAGAACAAAAAAATTTTGGCTTTAGAAAATACTTTACCATTTATAAAAAAGTAGGTAATAAATATGTAAATAGGGATAATAAAAACGGTGTGTATCAGTTCATTATAAATACAGTTAACAAAGATAATCTTGAGGAAATAAAAGAAAATGGGAACGAAATATCTGGAAAAGAAATAGAAAACGCGCTGGATCCTAAGGGAACGGATATGTGTGGAACATCTAAGATAGATAATTGGCTGAGTTAAATTTGAAATTAATAAAATTTAAAGTAAATTTTTCTACTAATTAGTATAGCTTATCAATATATAGTTAATGACTGGTTGTCATTATGCAAATGATAGCCAGTCATTTTTATATGTTGCTTTTTTGATAAAATGAATTATTATTTGTTCAGCATTATAAATGAGGGATCGCCTATGACTAGAAAAGTAAAATTGGTTATATTTACATGTATTGTTGCCGTTTGTCTTTTTTTATTTTACTATTGGGCATCAAATGATTATGTACCTGATGTAGCACAATATCAGGTTAATCACATAATAAGAAATCAGGATACACGAGAAATTAACCAAGTAGCAACTAATAGAAAAACAGCGAACTTTTTACATTCTCTTAAAACTAGTGACCGCTGCCATAAAATTAGCGATTTTCAAGGTGGAACTAAAGAACGGGGCTATTATGTTGCAAGTATCAAAAATAAAGCTGTTGGGATTTATATGAAAAAAAAATCCAATTCGTTTTGGAATTGGAAATTAAAAAGTATCATATGTTTTGATTGAGCTGCTGCAGTACTTTTATCTACTACTTTTCTTGGAACCATTAGGCTCAAAAAATAATAAGAAATAAAGTTATATCAATTTGTGTAATATACGAAGTTCGATTAGTCCCATCAAAAAGTATTGCTAGCAGGTAAAATGCCAAAGTTGCTAAAAATAAGCACTTGAGAAACTTTTCTCCGCCATCCATATTAACCTTTTGAATAATTTTTACAGGGTGGGTGGTTTTAATGAAAATAGCGCCTAGCACTAATATTACACCAAAGAAAAAGTAAGTATATGTAGCTATTTTACCTTTGTCATAATAAATAAAAAGAATGCCAATTAAAAATTGTAAAATACCCATTAAGAATAACGCGATTTTTGGATTAAGTTTATATTTCAGCATGATTTGATACCTTCAAAAGATAAGTTTAATAAGATTACGCAAAAAATAATCTTTTACTGTATAGGTTTAAACTTTATTTTATCACGAAATTATAATAATATTAAATTATTATTTGAATATTTTAGAAAAAATATTGTGGAGATGAATCATTTTAAAAGGAGCAAATAATGAGAATTAATGTATTACAACATACGCCAAACGAAGGCCCTGGTTCAATTCAGGAATGGGCTGACCTGCATCACCATGACTTTTATGTATATCATCCCTACCAATTTGGCATTTTGCCTACTGCTGCCACAACAGATTTACTAGTTATTTTAGGCGGTCCTATGAGTCCAAATGATGATCTGCCATGGATTAAGCAGGAGCGTCAGTTAATTAAGCAGCTATTTCAAGAAAAAAAGCATGTTTTAGGAGTATGCTTTGGCGCGCAACAAATTGTTAAAACTTTAGGCTATCAGGTTAAAAAGGCTCCAGTCAAAGAAGTGGGTTGGAGTCCGGTCAAGTTGCAGTCCAAATTAATTAGCGGTTTGCCTGAAAGTTTAGAAGTATTACATTGGCATGAAGAGATGTTTGAAATACCAGAAGAAGCTGAGGTCTTATTTGCCAATGATAATTTACAAAATCAGGGTTTTGTCTTGGTCAAACAAGCCGTTGGTTTGCAGTTTCATTTAGAACCAGAAACAGCTAATATCAAAGAAATTGTGGTCAACGATGCGCAATATCTATCCGGTTCGGTGTTTAAACAAACAGCTAAGCAAATTATTGAGCATCCTGTTCCTAAGGAAAATAAAAGGGCAATGTTTCGCATCTTAGATTATTTGACAGAATAATATATAATCCGCTTTAAAATGCTATTATTTGCTTAAACTTTTTACTGAGAATTATGGAATCAGATTAATTATTTGTAAAAGCAGAAAATAGACGCGACTTAGCAATGAAGTGTCCCCCACATTTGGGGGTATTTTATGTCTAAATTATCTAAAAAAGATGAAGTTGAAATCTATCATCTTTGGCATGATTAGCATTTGGAAAGTGCATTAAATAAGCATTGTAACTACTGAAATAACCTTCAAAAAAAACACCAAGCCATTTTAATGGCTTGGTGTATATGATTATAGGTAATTTTTCTAAAATCCAGTTAATATTTGGGATTGGTTTGTTATAATTTAATTAGCGTAGAAAAGTTAAAAGGACGGTAGCTGCCGCTTTCATGAAGGAAGTGAGGCCTATGAACAATTTTTATTCATACTTCAGTCTCCCAAAAGAAAGGAGCAGCAGTTGATGAGTACTGCCGAAGCGTTAAGTTTAATGCTTAACTTTGGTATGTTTATCTTGACCTTGTTAATGTTTATTGACAAGCATCATGATAAATGAGCAAATCAAAAACCGTCCTAGAGACTAGTTGGGCGGTTTTTAATATTAAACAAAAAATATTATAAGCGCAGCTACCGTCCTTTGTGGCGGCTCTACGTGGGGAAGACTTATTGAGGTAAGTCTTCCTTTTTCTTACACCTGTATTTTAGCATGAATACCTTTATGGTGCAATTAAGTATTAGAGCAGAATTCATAGCGTAAAAGAACACAAGGGATTTTAAATTGCAAAGCTAGCACTAATTTAACAACATGCAGTTAATTTTACGCACTAAGCTAAACTGCCTTGAACAGTCATATCTTGCTCATACAAAAACCGTTTCAACAGAAACGGTTTTTATTGACAAGCATCATGATAAATGAGCAAATCAAAAATCGTCCTAGATACTAGCTGGGCGGTTTTAATGTGAAACTAATATAAGCGCAGCTACCGTCCTTTGTGGTGGCTCTACGTGAGGAAGACTTATGGCGTAAGTCTTCCTTTTTCTTACACCTGTATTTTAGCATGAATGCTTTTATGGTGCAATTAAGTATTATAGAGCAGAATTCATAGCGCTAAAGTATATAAGACATTTTAAATTGCAAAGCTAGCATTAATTTAACAATATGTAGTTAAGTTTACGCACTAAGCTAAACTGCCTTGAACAGTCATATCTTGCTCATACAAAAACCGTTTCGCTAGAAACGGTTTTTATTCGTCTTATTTAGTTTTACTTCAAGAAAATGTTATTTTTAATAAACAGCACCATCATAAAAGCCAAAGCGAGGCTTATTAAAATCAAAATCTTTTAATTCGCTCACTTTAAGGGCAATGTCGCAAACGCCCCAGCTCATTAAATTAATTGGTTTGCCGTAGTCTTCATCAGGGATGACCAACACAATGTATTTTCCTTGTGATAAAGCATAGCCCAGCTCCATACCAAGACCTACATCTTCTTCATCAGGTAGATATACTCCGATCATAACATCACTGGCTTTAATACCGGTTAAATCGCCACGGTAAGTTGCAGTTTCCCATTCACGATCACGCAGATATTCAGGATTTTCCTCAACGCTGATGTTTTTATATTGATGATCCAAAGGAACATAACTGTTTTCCAGGTCAATGGTTGGGTTTTCTTCTAAAGCTTTCATTGCCTTTTTGTAAGCATCGTTTTGCTTATCATTAAACCAACCTGCACCAAAATAAACAGTTTTTGTTTTAGTCATAAAATTTCTCCTTACCATTAAACCTAATTTAAATAAATTTCACGCAACTTACTGATTTCATCATCAGTTAATCTCATAATATCACGTAAGTAGTTTTCAACGCTACCATAATTTTTATTTATAGTTGTAAGTACAAAGTCAATGTATTCAGAATGAACAGTTTGCAAGTCTTTTAAGATGTTTAGGGTTGCGTCATTTGCTCCTTCAGCTTTAGCTTTTTGTAAAAAATTATGAACAAAGTCTTTGGTGGCAACGTTTGTTAAAAGATAATCTTTTTTGATTGTTTCAAATGGTACGCCAAGAGCCGATAAAATTAATAATGCCGCAAAACCAGTCCGGTCTTTGCCGGCAGTACAATGAAAAATTATACTTTGATTTTCCTGGTCATTAGCCAGCAACACGTCAAAAAAGTGGCGGTAGGCTCTTTGTGCAGACTCACTTTTAATCATGTCATCATAGGCTAAAAACATGTGGTCAAATCCAGCTTTAGGATCTTGATGCTTTTCGCTAAGAATTTCGTCAATTCCCTTTGAGGATTCGGTCAAATCTTCGCTAAATACCGGATCAAAGCTATAAATAGCACCCTCAGGTACACGATCAGGTTCGCGGTCAACTTCATCCTTGCTTCTAAAGTCAACAACGTATTTAACGCCGTAGTCTTGTAAAAACTTCAGGTCAGCCTTATCAAGCGATGCCAAATTAGCGGTTCTAAGCAATTTGTGCATTTTGACGGTTTTGCCGCTGCTAGTTTGATAGCCACCAAGCTCGCGAAAATTACGGCCATTTTTTATGCCAATTAATTGATTTTTTAGTTTTTGGGTCATGATACCTCCACCTTTGCGTTTGACAATTACACCTAATTTTAGCAATAAACAAGTATATAAACAATTATAAAAAAAGCCAAGAGTATATCGAAATTATGGTAAAATAAACAAAAGAACAATATATTTCAAAAGGGTGAGAACATGGAAACGAAAAAAGCTAGTATTTTAGTTCCAGTCGATGGTTCAGAGTCGGCAGAAAGATCCTTTGATAAAGCAGTTAAAATTGCAATGACGGAAAATGCTCACATTGATGTCTTAAGCGTAATTGATACCAGACAGTTTTTAGGTGAGATGCAAGATACGCTGATTACAGGCGACACCGTTTATCAGATGACGCAAGATTCAGAAAAATATCTTAAGAGTTTAAAGGAATGGGCTCATGACAATTTGGGTTTTGATGATATTGATTACCACATTCGTTATGGCAGCCCGAAAGCAATTATTTCCTATGACTTTATTAAAGACCATCATAATGATTTGATTATCATGGGTGCAACTGGTTTAAATGCAGTAGAAAGAATGTTGATGGGTTCTGTTACTGAATATGTTAACCAACATGCTTTAGCTGATGTCCTAATTGTCAGAACAGATGTTGACAATAAGCCAATTAAGCCAGGAAAGGACAACAAATAGATTTCTAAAATAAAAGACATACGATAAATAATTCGTGTGTCTTTTTTGCGTAAAATAAGGAACCTTAAAAAGTATCATGCTATTGATGTTCGGAAAGTTTAGTTTCATAATACAATAACGAAATAAAATCCGATATTTCCTTGCGTGATTGCGAATATTTATGGTATTATCTGTATGAAATGAACGTAGTTCTACTGTTTGGAAGGTTGAGGGCAATGAAAGTAACAGGAAAAACCTATAATTTATTTTCCTATTTAAATACTTTACAATTATCTTCGTTAACCGTTCGTTTTTCTTTCAGAATAACTACTTGGGCATGATATGACATAGTCATATTTTGCCTTTTTATTTGCTCAATTTTAGGAGGGTGCAATGAAAAATAGCAGCGGAAGTTAATTCAGGTCAATTTTATTTGAATATCTACATAAATGTATTGCCATTAATGTGACAACTAAGTTTATGCTTAAGCAAAATGAAGTTATGGTATATTTATTAGGAGTGTAAAAAACAAATGACCAAAATCAAAAAGTTTCTGATAGCATGTTTCGTACTGTTATTAACAGTTGGTGCTACAGCATGTTCCAATTCAAGTAAGAAGTCTAGTTCAAGTAGTAATACGCCAAAATCACTCAACGTTCAGTTCGTACCGAGTGTAGCTGCCAATAAGTTGGAGGCACGGGCTAAGCCGATGGAAAAACTATTGTCCAAACGCCTTGGCATTCCAGTCCATGTTTCAATGTCAACTGACTACAATGGCTTAGTTGAAGCTATGAAGTCAAAGAAAGTTGATGTTGGTTTCTTGCCTTCAGACGCTTACATTATGGCTCACAAGCAAAAAGCAGCTGACTTGCTTTTACAATCTGTTCGTTATGGCATTAAACAACCAAATGGCGTTCAAACCAAAGAATTAGTCAACTCATATCGTGGTGAAATCCTGGTTAAGAAGGGTTCAAAAATTAAGAGCTGGAAGGACTTAAAAGGCAAGTCAATTTCTGTTCAAGACATCACTTCTGACTCTGGCTATGTATTCCCAGTTGCTGAATTAAAGCAAAAGGGATTAGATGTAACCAAGAGTTGCAAGACTGTATCTGTTAAGGGTGCCGATCAAGGCGTCTTAAACGTTTTAAACGGTGATACTGACGCAGCTTTCGTATTTGAAGATGCACGTAATAATGTTAAGAATGATGATCCGAAGATTATGAGCAAGGTAGTGCCAATTTACTTCACCAAGCGTATTCCTAACGATACTATTTCGGTTATCCCTAGTTTGCCAAAATCCTTCCAGAAGAAGCTGGCTAAAGCATTTATTGCTATAGGCAAGTCTAAAGAAGGTAAGAAGATTATTGAAAATGTTTATAACCAAGAAGGCTATACTTACGCCAAAGACAGCGACTACGACATTATTCGTCAATACAATAAAGTAATTGCTTCTACTAAGAAATAGTTTCCCCAATATTTCAAAAATCTAAAAAAGCCGCATAATAGGAATTAAATAAACTTTCTTAAACAAAATAAGATTTCTAGTCAATTCTCTTTTCTAAATAAAACATTTCTGCTATTATTTGATAGAATAAATACAGTATGGCGAAAGGAGAGTGAAGGTAATGCAAAAATATCAACGGCGCCTAGCGTTCATTGAAGTTTTTGCAAAAAAGCCTTTCGTTCCTTTCAAAAAGGTATTGTTCGCTTTTTTAGTAAAAGTGTTATTGAAAGACTTAGTTTAATTCACGTTTGTGTTTTTAGCTAAAGTCTTTTTTTATGTCTGGGAGGGCATGATGAGAAAATTTAGAAAAATATTGGCTTGTGCTGCTGTTTTTTTAGTAGCATTAATGGCAACTGCCTGCTCAAATAAGGAAAAGAGCAAAGATAGTGGCACGCCCAAAACTTTGAATGTGCAATTTGTTCCTAGTCAAGCAGCCACAAAGCTGGAGTCTCGTGCAAAACCACTGGAAAAAATGTTGTCAGACCGTTTAGGCATTCCAGTTCACGTTTCAATGTCTACTGATTACAACACAGTGGTCGAAGCCATGAAGTCTAAGAAAGTTGATGTAGGTTTCTTGCCACCAAATGGTTACATTTTGGCTCATAAGCAAGGAGCAGCAGATGTATTGCTGCAAGCACAAAGATATGGAGTTAAACAACCAAACGGCCGTCCAACCAATGAACTGGTTAACTTCTATCGTGCTGAGATTGTAGCTAAGAAAAATTCTAAAATTAAGAGTTGGAAAGATTTAAAAGGCAAGTCAATTTCTATTCAAAGTCCCACATCTTCAGCCGGCTACGTTTTCCCGATTGCTGAGTTGAAGGAAAAAGGTCTTGATGTACGCAAGAGTTGCAAGTTAGTCACTGTGACTGGTCAGGATCAAGCTGTTTTGAATGTCCTCAATGGTGACACAGATGCCGCATTTGTATTTGAAGATGCGCGGACAATTGTGAAAGATGATAACCCTAAAATCATGAGTCAAGTAGTACCAATTTACTTTACTAAGCCTATTCCCAACGATACGATTTCCGTTGTTCCTAGCATGTCTGATTCATTCAGAAAGAAGCTGGCCAAGGCATTTATCGATATTGGCAAGTCTAAGAAGGGTAAAAAAGTTATCGAGAGTATTTATACTCATGAAGGATACGTTCACACTAAAGACAGTGACTTTAACGTTGTGCGTAAATATGAAAAAATTATCGAATCGACCAAAAAATAAGGAATACAAAGGAAGTTTATAATGGCAGATTCTGCAGTTAAGCCAATAATCGAATTAAAAAACGTTAAAAAAGTTTATGGCAAAGATGTTGTTGGTTTAAAAGACGTCAATTTAACTATCAATAAAGGTGAATTTGTCGTTATTGTTGGTTTATCTGGCGCCGGCAAATCAACGCTTTTGCGGTCGATTAACCGTCTAATTGATATTACTGAGGGTGATATCTTAATTAACGGTGAATCTATTACCGAGGCTAAGGGTAAAAAGTTAAGAACTTTACGTCGTCATATTGGGATGATTTTCCAAAGCTTTAACTTAGTTAAACGCTCAAGCGTGATGCGTAACGTTTTAACTGGCAGAGTTGGATATTATCCAACTTGGAAATCTACTCTAAACCTTTTTACTAAAGAAGATAAACAACGGGCCTATGATGCACTCCAGCAAGTGGATTTGGCAGATAAAGTTTATTCTCGGGCTGATGAATTGTCTGGTGGGCAGCAGCAACGGGTAGCAATTGCCCGTGTGTTGACACAGAACCCGGATATCATTTTGGCAGACGAGCCGACAGCTTCACTTGACCCACAGACTTCACGCCGGGTGATGAAAGACTTGCAGATGCTTAACGAAAAGCATGGCATGACAGTTGTCATTAACCTGCACAGCGTGCAGCTGGCACAGGAATTTGGCAAGCGGGTCATTGGCGTTCGTGCTGGTGAAATTATCTATGACGGTAAGATGTCAGATACCCCGGCAGCAACGTTTGATCAGATCTATTCCGGTGGTGATGAAGATGAGTAGCACAGAGCAAGAAAAACTGAGGGCTTTGCCTAAGAAAAAGTTTAAAATCTTAAATTTGCTTTGGGTGCTGCTTTTTATTGCTGGATTATTCATTTCTACTAATGAAACCAAAACTGACTTAGGTGCCTTGTTTGCCAACTTTGGGCAATTTGCCGACATTTTCCTGCAAATGTTGCATCCTGACTGGTCTTATCTGGGCACAGTAGTACCTCTTTTGCTGGAAACTATTAAGATGGCGATCTTGGGTACAGCAATCGGTTCTGTAATTGCTTTTATTTACTCTTTGCTTATTGCGCGCAATATTGTAAAAAATAAAGCACTTACTGGAATATTGCGGATTATTATGAATATCATCAGAACCGTTCCTGACCTGCTTTTGGGTGCTATCTTCGTAGCTATAGTCGGTATAGGGCCAGTAGCTGGTGTTTTAGCCTTGGCTATCTGTACGTTCGGGATTGTGGTCAAACTGTTTTACGAAGCAATTGAAACTATTGATCCGGGTCCGATTGAAGCCTTGACTGCTGTTGGTGCCAACAAATTGCAAATCATTGTCTTTGCGGTTTTGCCTCAGGTTATGACCTATTTTATTTCCTATTGTTTGTATGCATTTGAAATTAACGTGCGTGCTTCAACCGTTTTAGGTTATATCGGTGCCGGTGGTATTGGTTTGTATCTGCAACAGACACTGCAAATCTTTGATTATCCTAAGACAGGAACAATTATTATTGTGATCATTATTGTAGTGGTACTAATTGATTATGTTTCATCTAAATCACGGGAGGCGTTGATGCAATAATGGATACAAGTATGAAAAAATTGCCTCCTAGGCCTATAGATGTCAAAAAACGTGTTTTGCACTGGCTAATAGCAGTTGTCACTGCGGCTTTAGTGGTTTGGTCATGCACAGGAATCGATTTTGGCGGCATCAAAGAAACAGCCGGACAAATTGCCGGTGCGATCTTTTCTGGCATTTTTCATCCTGATTGGTCTTATGTCTATAACGGCTCAGGTGAAGACTTACTGTCGCAATTATGGGAAACTGTCTGCATTGCCTTTTTAGGAACATTCATTTCTGCCATTATTTCATTACCCTTTGCTTTTTGGGCCGCAAATACTAAGCACAAGCACTGGTATGTCTCAAGGTCAGGCAAAATTGTGCTGGCAATAATCAGATCATTTCCAGAAATTGTGTTAGCCTTAATGTTTATTAAAGCTGTTGGACCAGGTTCTGCTGCGGGTGTTTTGGCACTAGGCTTTCACTCTGTAGGGATGCTTGCCAAGCTCTTTTCTGAAGCAATTGAGAACTTGGAGGATGGCCCCAACGAAGCGGTTACGGCTGTCGGTGGTTCAAAGACAAATATTATCATGTTTTCTACTTTACCCAATTTAATGCCGGCATTAATTTCAAACACGTTATACCGATTTGATGTTTCGATTCGGTCTGCTTCTATCTTAGGTTTAGTTGGAGCCGGTGGCATTGGCTACCCGTTAATCATTGCACTGCAATACCGTCAATGGAACCGAGTTGGTATCATTTTACTGGGTATCATCATTATGGTTGTGATCATTGACTGGATTTCGGGCTGGATCCGTAAAAAATTAGTCTAAAACGAAAATTTCTGAATATGGTGAATCAAGTATGTAATTTCAGCTTGATTCACTTTTTTTAGCCGTGATATTTAAAGGGGCAATTTTCTAAATGATCATTGATTAAGCCAACGCTCTGCAGGAATGAGTATAGAATTACTGGCCCCACAAAAGTAAAACCGTCTTGTTTCATCTGTTTAGCTAGTTTTTGCGCAATCTTATTTGTCGTTGGTACCTCGTCACTTGTTTGAGGATGATGAATAATAGGAGTGGGAATAAATTTTTGTAAATAATGGGCAAAGTTGCCGTTTTTGGCGTCAATAATTAACAGTGCGCGTGCATTGGTAATCGCAGCAGCAATTTTTCTTTGATTGCGAATGATTCCTTTGTCTTGCAATAAGCGTGCCTGATCCTGTTCGGTCATTTGTGCAACTTCTGCGGGAACAAAATTGCAAAAAGCCTGCCGAAAATTTTGCCGTTTATGCAAAACTGTAGACCAACTGAGACCAGACTGAAACAGTTCCAGCACCAGCATTTCAAATAAGTAACGTTCATCTAAGTTTAATTTACCCCATTCGTGGTCGTGGTAATCTCTAATTAAGGAATCATCATGGTCACTCCAAGGACAGCGATTAATATTATTCATTTTTATTCTCCTTAAATATATATTAACGTTCATAAATAAATACGCCAAAAGTTTTTTATTCTTTTAAAAACAATTTGGTCGTTTATTGTGCTGAAATTTTTTAATTGTTTTCTTTTTGCTTAAATATCAGAAACTTTTCCTTCAAAAAGTGCAATAGCAGTTTTTTTGGTATAATATATAATGAACTTTAGGAGGATACCATGGAGAAGTTAGAAATAATAACTTTGGCCGATGACTTGGCCGCAAATCAAGAAAGTATTTTAAATAAAGAAACAGATTTTGATGCCGAGGCAGTTTATCGTGTAATTGATAATTTGCACGTTTTGCATAAGCCAATAAAAGAATACTTCGGCATGACTCAAGAACAGTACTACGACACTGAAAGTGATCATAAACTGACTTTAATTAAGCTATCAGAGCAATTAACCGATTTGCAGGATCGAATTTTAACTAACCACGTTGATGGTTTTGTTGATAAAAGCGAAATTAATTTAACTTATAATCATGAAAATCCTTATGAAGATGGGTTTTACAATGACCTGGTAGATTTTCATGTCGTTAGTTACAGTTTAAAAGTAATTGGGGCCGTTGAAGAAGTAGCGCCAAAAACATTACAAGGGGTTTTGTCTAAAGATGCTCTTCTGTCAATTGGTTTAGCGGCACACGCTTTAGAAAAAAGCTTATAATTTTAGAGCTGAATGTGTGATCAGCTCTTTTTCTTTCTGTTTGGGGCAAAATATGGGTATTTTAAAGTATACTAAAGGACTAGTTGATAAGATAAATGGTGCTAAATTACGTTCTTTATTTAAGGAAAATGATGCACAACTTGATCCTATGCAAAATTATTTAACGGTAGGAGAGTATCACGTTGATAGTGAACAGGGTACACCTAATGATCAGCCGTATACTCTGACAGTTTACCAAGATGAAGAAAAAATTTTGCATCAAGCTCTCAGCTTGGAAAGTACAGATAAATTAGAACCTGAATATGTCCGCAGATTCAGTCCCGAACTGCAGCGCTATCGTGCTTTTGTCAACCGCAAAACTGGCAGACGCTATGTTGTAGAAGAGTATTTGGATCGCTTTGTTGAAAGAGTCAAAGGCCACATTCGCACAGGGAAAAATTCTGTTAATGTCAGTGTTATTACTGATACCCATTATAAAGATCGTAACAGTATGGACTTTTATGGCTGGAACGGTTTAACTCACGTTAACGAATTTTCTTACCTGGATAACTCGGGACTGTTAAGCTTAAAAGTTCATTTGGGTGACTGGATTGATGGCTCTGATACGGGCTTTTTGGGTGAAAGTGAATTAACTAAGTTGCGTGATTCATTTGTTTCCGACAAAGTGCCCTATATGCTGATTAAAGGCAATCACGATGAAAATGACAAGTTTGATGAACACCATGATTTAAGCGCCTCTTTTCCTGAAAATGAGTTTGAAGGGATTATGTGGCCCGCCTTGTATAAGCAAAAGGGTGTCCATTATATTTCGCGTCAACACGGAGTTTGTTACTATGATGTGGATGATTTACGCTTTATTTCCGTTAATACTTCTGATTTGCCTTACTATTTGGATGCCCAAGGCAGAAAAAAATATGATGTGAAACTTACTTTGGCTGTGAGGGAAGATCAAATTGAAGAAATTATTGAAATACTGCAGCAGTCATCCAATAAGCAAATTATCTTGATGAGCCATGCCAACCCGATTAATCGCAAGGGTTCAAATGCTTTAAAGTATAATGGCCGTTCTCTGCACGAGCTGCTAGTTGCTTTTAATCAGGGTGAAAAAGGACAGATGCATTCCAGCCACGGAATTCCACCAGAATTTCGTTTAGCTAATGACTTTGATTTTACTAATGTAAAAAATGCGCGTATTATTGCCTACTTTTGTGGTCACAGACACAGGGAAGACCAATACCGCATTAACGGAATTCAGTATATTCTGTTTAACTGTTCGGCGCTGATGGGACCTAACCATGCTTTAACCACTAAATATAACAAGAATTGGAAGCGGCAAATTGATCATCAAACGGAATTTGCGGGTTATATTGTGAATATTGACATACAAAGGCATTATATTCAGGCTTTTGGTTATGGTGCTGCCAGCAAACGCAGAATTTTTTATATTTAGTAAAGTCGCGACGGGCAATTTGGAAATTGTCCGGCTTTTAGCATATAATAGAAAAGTTAAATTAAAGACAAAAATATACAAAGTAACATAAATTAAGGGAAGATAAGCAATGTGCGGAATTGTTGCATTTTATAATCCAGAAATAAATGATAAACAAGCCGCTATCGGTAAAATGATGGCGGCAATTATGCATCGTGGTCCTGATTCAGATGGTTTTTATACCAACGATAAAGTTGCTTTAGGGTTTAGAAGATTATCAATCATTGATTTGCGTGGCGGCAGTCAACCAATATACAACGAAGATAAAACAATGGCCATTATCTTCAATGGTGAAATCTACAACTTCCAGCCATTGAGAGATGAATTAATTGCTGCGGGTCATACTTTTACCACTAAGTCTGATACAGAAGTGCTGTTGCATGGCTTTGAAGAATGGGGCATGGATGACTTGCTCAAGCGTGTTCGCGGCATGTTTGCTTTTGCAATTTGGGATGACAATACTCAGACATTGTATGGTGCGCGCGATTTCTTTGGTATTAAGCCACTTTATTACAGTGATGAGAATGGTCATTTAACGATAGGCTCAGAAATCAAAAGCTTTTTGGCAATGCCTGGCTTTAAAAGACGTTTAAATATTGAAGCTGTTAAACCATACTTGATGAACCAGTATAATGATTTGCATGAAACTTTTTTCAAGGGAATTTATAGATTTCCTGCCGGTCACTGGTTTGAATATAAAGATGGTGAAATGAAAACTCATCAGTATTGGGACGCAGAATACAAGGCTAATACTTTAAGTTTTGAAGAAACCGTCAATAAAATTGACGAAGATTTACACGAGTCAGTTAAATTGCACCATATTGCAGATGTTCCAGTCGGCGCCTTCCTTTCAGAAGGAGTCGATTCAAGTTACATCACTAGTATATTAAATCCGGATGATGTATTCTCAATTTCTTTTGATGATGCAACTTATGATGAGGCTTCAAAGGCCAGGGCTTTAGCTGATATGAAGGGCTGGCATTTCTTTTCTGATAAGGTTAAAGCAGATGAAGCAATGCATGACTTCCCGGAAATGCAGTACCATATGGATGAGCCGGATGCAAACCCGTCAATAATTCCATTATGGTATTTATGCAAGATGGCACGTAAACATGTGACAGTTGCTTTGTCCGGCGAAGGTGCGGATGAATTATTTGCCGGTTACGTTAATTACGGGATGCACACGCACAACAGCATTATTAAAGTGTTTACTTCCCAATGCAAAAAGTTACCGAAGAAGACCAGAGTTAAATTAGCACATAAAATTAAAAAGATGCCTAATTTCCCAGGAAAAGTTCATTTGTACACCAATTTGGCTGAACCGAGTGAATTTTACGTTGGTCAATCAGTTATCTACGACATGGATTATCCGACTATCTTTACCTCTGAGGATGCTAACAGTGTTTTAAAGCCAACTTATCGGAATAAATTAACTGTCAACGGGATTTACCAAAGTGACTTCAAAAAAGTAAAAGATCTCGATAATGTCCGCCAGATGCAGTACATTGATCTGCACCACTTTATGCTAAATGATATTGAGCAAAAGGCGGATAAAATTTCTATGGCCCATTCCTTGGAATTACGGGTGCCATATCTTGATAAAAAGGTTGCAGAAAGAGCCAATTCAATTCCAACTGATTATTTAGTGAACAAGCATGATACTAAATATGCTTTGCGCAAGGCTTCAGAAAAGGTTTTGCCGGATGAATGGGCTAAACGGCCAAAATTAGGCTTTCCCACCCCAATTAAAGAATGGCTGCAAGAACCCCGTTTTTATAAGCAAGTGCGCGAATTATTCAGTGAAGATTTTGTACAAGACGTTTTCGAGCAGAATAAAATTTTGGCTCTGCTCGATGAAAACTACAAGGGTGACGGTTCCCATCGTCGACAAATTTGGACTATTTATACATTCTTAGTATGGTATAAATTATTCTTTGTTGATTATGACGGCACAGTTGCCAAATACCAGCATGTTCAACCAGAAGTTGCCAGCTTGATTAAGCAGGGCAAGCTGGTTTAATGAGGAGCACAATTTATTAATGAAACGAAACTTTACGCCAATTTTACTTGGCAGTGACATTAATGTTTACGGCATGGCCCGATCGTTTAACGAGGCATACGGTATTAGCGTAAAGGCGCTGGCTGACAGTCAGCTGGCGGCAACACGTTATTCTAAAATTGTCAGGGTGGAATTACATCATGGCTTCAGCGAAGATCCAACTTTTATTGAGGTTATGCGTGAACAAATGAAAATTTACCAGGACCATGAAGAACCGGTAATTCTAATTTCATGCGGAGACGGCTATTCTGAACTGCTTGCAAAACATAAGGCAGAATTACAACAAGTTTTTGTCGTTCCCTATGTTGACTACGATTTATTACAAAAACTAATTTCAAAAGAAAACTTTTACCAGATCGCTGAAGAATGTGGTCTGCCATACCCTAAAACCAAGATTGTGACGATGGCTGATTACAAGGCAGAAAATTATTTGGAACTGCCTTTTGGCTATCCACTGGAGCTTAAGCCGGAAGATCCTGTTTCCTGGCTTGATGTGCAGTTTGAGGGGCGTAAAAAGGCTTTTACCATTCATAATGAAACTGAATTGCGTGATATTGTCACTAAAATCTATGAGAATGGCTACAAAGAAGACTTGATTCTGCAGGACTTCATTCCCGGTGATGATTCCAACATGCGGGTGTTAAACGCCTATGTTGATAAGGAACATCATATCAAGATGATGTGTATGGGTCACCCATTGCTGGAAGATCCGACACCGCAATCAATTGGCAATTATATGGCAATTTTACCTGATTATGATGAAAAGCTGTACGAACAGGTTGAATCATTTTTGGAAAAAATCAATTACACGGGGATGGCCAACTTTGACATCAAATATGACACGCGAGATGGCAAATATAAATTCTTTGAAATTAATTTGCGCCAAGGTCGTTCAAGTTTTTATGTGACTCTTAATGGTTATAATTTAGCCAAATGGTACGTAGACGATTATGTTTATGACAGCTTAAACGATAAGGAACCGGTTTACGGTAATAAATTAAAGTCAAAACATAAACTGTGGTTAGGCATCCCTGTCAATGTGTTTAAGCAATATGCCGTTGATAATGAAGCTAAAAGAATGGCTGAAGAGCTAATCCATGAAGGACGTTATGGTACAACAGTCTTTTATGATCAGGATCGCAATTTTAAGCGGTGGCTGCTTTTGAAATATATGTTTCATAATTATAAAGGACGCTATCAAAAGTATTATCAAGAAAATAAAGGTCAATTCTTTTAGACTCTGCATTAATTAAATAGCAATAAAGATGATTGCAGCAAATTACTGGTGATCATCTTTTTTTTCTAAGAATAAAATTATTATTTTGTATGTCAAATACCAGTTCAGCTATTTTAAATAGGGGTGTTCTTTTTTAATACTTCTTGCTAAACTGGTAAATGGAAACTAAAAAAAGAAAGGACTGAATAAATGAAACTTAAACATGGATCTCATGAAGAAACAGAAATTAAGTTACGCTGGCTTTTACTGGGGGAGCTGGCCACGTGGATCGGGTCGAGTTTTGTTTGGCCCTTGACTTCGGTTTATTTAAACAAGCAATTGCACATCAGCCTTTCTGTAATAGGGGTTGTTTTATTTTGCAATTGTGCCAGCAATGTATTGGGCTCGCTTTTAGCTGGACGCTTATATGACCGCCTGAACCCATACCCCTTAATTGTTACGGGATTAGGACTGGATGCACTAGTTCTGTTCCTGATGGCATTCTTTCACGGCTGGCCAGAATATTGGTTTTGGCTGATTATGACGGGTTGCATCAGTGGCTGGAACGGTACCTTAATTAATTCAATTGCGACTAGTTTGCGTAAATACTCAGGACGCTATGTTTTTAATCTGATTTATTTTGCGCAAAATGTCGGCACAGTCACAGGGACGCTGTTAGTAGGATATCTTTACGACTTTTCAATTGAATTCTTATTTATTTTAGCAGCCTCACTATTTGCCATCGCCTGCGTTAATGCAGCCATTCATTACCGCCCAATTAATACTTTTCACCAAAATCGTAAAAAGAACGGTGTTAAAAAGGGCAAGAAACAAAAAGTTGATCCTATGCCCAAATATAATGTGATGTTAATGGTAGGCTTCTTGGTTTCTTTAGCTGTGACATGGCTAATGTACATGAATTGGGAGTCTAACTTGTCCGTATACATGGTTTCATTGGGAATACCTTTCCACTTATACAGCTTGTTATGGACCCTAAATGGTGCTGTAATAGTCATTATTCAGGTGATTTTGGCCCGCTATCCTAATTTGTTTAAGAACTTGTTTCAGCAAATTATTTTTGGAACGCTCATGTTTGCAATTTCTTTTGCCACGTTGATTTTTGCCAAAGATTTTGCCCACTTTGCACTATCAATGTTTATCCTGACTATGGGTGAAGCGACTGCATTTCCAGCTGTTCCGGCATACATTAACGATTTATCTCCGATAAACAGCAAGGGCAAATATCAGGGTGAAATTAATGTTGCCCGTGGCATTGGTCAGGCTTTTGGTCCATTATTTGGCGGCATGATAATTGATCGTGCGGGTTACATTCCATTCTTTATTATTGCTGCCTGTGGTATTTTTCTGATGGTACTGCTGCTATTGCCATTGCACGCAAAATTGCATAAGCATATCACGCTTTATAAGTAATTTTGTAAAATTTTTTTAATGTTAAGGGTATAATTAGAATGATAATATTAATTTAGTCTATTTTTAATTTAGATAAAAAAGGGAGGACTCTCTGAATGAATAAAAACTTCGCAGTTCGAGGCGGTAGTGGCAACATTATCGAGCCAAAGCGTGATGCACGCCCACAAGACAACCTATACTTGGCTGTTAACTCAGAATGGATTGAAAAAACCAAAATTCCAGAAGACCGGTCACGAATGGCTTCGTTTGACGGCATCGATGTTGATGTTGAAAAGCACTTGATGCATGATTTTGCCGATTTTGCGGCTGGAAAAAAAGAATTACCAAGTGTACCTGATATGGATGAAGCCGTTAAGTTGTACAAATTAGCTAGAGATTTCGCTAAAAGAAACGCTGATGGAGCTGCACCAATTAAGTCAGACTTGGAACTTCTTGATGGCATTAAGGACTTTTCTGACTACAACTTAAATGCGCCTGACTTAGCAACTTTTGCCATACTTCCATTTAGCTTTGGCGTTTCGCCTGACATGAAGAATACCAAAGTTAATGCTTTGTATTTTTCTGGTCCTGGAACTTTCTTGCCTGACACTACAACTTATCAAACTCCTGATGCACCAAAACTATTAGACATTTTGCAAAAGCAATCGGTTAAGCTTTTAACCATGGCTGGTATTGATCAAGCTAAAGCAGAAAAATATGCAGAAGATGCTATTAAATTTGATGCTAAGCTATCTAAGATCGTTAAGTCTACAGAAGAGTGGGCAGATTATCCTGCTACTTACAATCCAATGAAGATTGCTGACTTTGAAGCTAAGTTTGATCAGTTTAAGATTGCTTACTACTTGAAAGAAGCAATTGGCGAAGAACCAGAACGAATTATTGTTGAAGAACCACGCTACTTGGATCACATTAACGAAATTATCAATGAAGAAAACTTTGATGAAATCAAAGGCTGGATGTTGGTTAACTTTATTAACGCGGCTGCTGACTCCTTGTCACAAGAATTTCGTGAAGCAGCGTTTCCATTTAGTCAGGCTCTTAGCGGTCAACCTCAATTGACAAGTGGCGAGAAACAGGCTTACTACATTGCAAATGATTCATTTAGCGAAGTAGTTGGAGTTTATTATGGTCAAACCTACTTTGGTAAAGAAGCCAAAGAAGACGTTGAAGACATGATTCACCGTATGCTTGAGGTTTACAAGGAACGTTTGCAGAATAACGATTGGCTTTCTGAACAAACTAAGAAACGTGCAATTATTAAACTTGATGCTTTGGTATTAAAGATTGGTTATCCAGATAAAATCGAAGAAATTTACAATCGTTTGAAGGTAATTCCAGCTAATGAGGGTGGCAGCCTCTATTCAAATGAACGTGCATTTACTATTGTGCAGCAAAAGTACAACATTGAGCAACTTCACAAGGAAGTTGACCGGACAGTATGGGCAATGCCTGGTAATTTAGTTAACGCCTGTTATGACCCTCAAAGAAACGATTTGACTTTCCCTGCAGCAATTTTGCAGAAGCCATTTTATGATTTGAAACAAGACAGAGCGGCCAACTTTGGCGGAATCGGTTCCGTAATCGCTCATGAAGTTTCTCATGCGTTTGACAACAATGGTGCACAATTTGATGAATTGGGCAACATGACTAATTGGTGGACTGATGAGGATTACGCCGAATTCAAGAAGCGGACACAAGCTGAAATTGATTTGTTTGACGGTATAGAATATGGACCAGTTAAACTTAATGGTAAGCAAATAGTTTCAGAAAATATTGCTGACCAAGGTGGTTTGACTGCTGCTGTTGAAGCCGCCAAGAACGAAAATGATGATTTGAAGAAACTGTTTGAAAACTTTGCACGCATTTGGGCTAATAAGCAGTTAACAGAATCAATTAAGAGTCAAACTGCTGTTGACGTTCACGCACCTGGTCCATTACGTGCCAACGTTCAAAGTCAATGCCAAGATGACTTTTACAAAGTCTTCGATGTTAAACCAGAAGACGGCATGTGGCTCGACCCAGAGAAACGAGTACATATTTGGTAATTATTAGTAGTAAATCAAAAACCATTGTTCTAATCATTTAGAACAATGGCTTTTTTTGTAAAGGTAAATAATAATTTTACTTATTTTAAAAAAGGATTAAAGATATATTGAAACACATTTTATATTTACTATAATGTAGTTACCATGAAGAATTTCAATCAAAACGCTGTATCAGCACGTACATCAGAAACAAATCGGATAATAAAAATTTTTCATTTAGCACAAACTGTGGGACAAATATTGATCTTACTAATTTGCGCTACTCTGGGTTTTGTTAATAGAAATCTTTTTAATCAAAGTCAAAGGCTTGCCATTTCACTCTCTCTTATTTTTGTTTGTTTACAATTTTCTTTATTACAGACTGAAAGTGAACAGCCGAAAAGATGGCAATTGATTAACCATTACATTGAAACTATAGCAATTTGTTACACTTTGCCAATTAGTTTGTCTTTGCTAACAAAATTACTGAATTACTATCATTTGATCAATGGCACTTTCTGGATGCTTTTGGTTACTTTATATTCCCTTATCATGTATATTCCAATGGCTAAATTAGCCTTAAGTCGGGTGAACAATAATTGGGGCAGAATTTTGCTATTGATGTTTGTTGTCTATGACGTCCGTGTTGTAAGCAAGATTGCCGGAACTTTACGGTACAACAAGGTATTGCACCAGATAAATAATTCGGGTTTGTCTGGAATTCCTGTTTTAATCATCATTACTGTTTTGGTAATGACCAGTTGGAAAATACAAAAACCACACTTTCTATATAGTCGGAATGACTCAATTCTGTTTTCTAGCTTAATAACTTTGCTTTTAGCGGGAGTTTTACTTTTAATTGCTTTATCCCCCTTAGCCAAAGTTGATAACATTGCCGATACTTTGAGTTACTATTTTGATCAAATTAATCTTGGTATTATCGGGTCAGCTATACGAACAGGGATTGCTGAAGAATGGCTGAAGTTAACCCCCGGAATTGGACAAAGATTCCAATTCGGGGGTTTTCTTATGTCTAAATATTTACTAAAAACAAAA
>NZ_BPPB01000017.1 GCF_019972835.1 Lactobacillus laiwuensis
TTGCCTTGCGGCTCATTGCCCGACGACAGTTATTAATACTAGCAATTATTTTTCTTTTTTGCAAGTATTTTTTACAATTTATTGAAGAGACTTACTTCTTTTTTTATGATAAAGTTGTTATATCAAGGTTTAGAGGGGAGTTTTTAAAATAAAAAATTTTGATTTAGCAATTATTGGGGCAGGTCCAGTGGGATTATTCTGTGCTAATTTTGCTCATCTTCATGGATTAAAAACTATAGTTTTTGACTCACTTGCAGAAGTTGGAGGACAACCCAAACTACTTTATCCATTTAAAAAAATTTTGGACATACCGGCTTTTAGTTCTGTTCTTGCTTTCGAATTAATCGAAAAATTACAAACTGACAACAAGCAAAATGCAACTTTTATCTTAAGTCATCCTGTCGTAGATCTTAAAAAAGCAGACAGGAAATTTATTATTGATAATAGTTTTTCTGTAAAAAGCGTAATTATTGCAACAGGAACCGGATCGTTTACTCCTAAAAAGTTTCCGCTAAAAATGGATAATGAAATCGAAAAAAGAGTTCACTACTATGTTAGAGATCCTCAGAAATTTAAAAATCAAAAAATAGGAGTCTTTGGTGGAGGTGATTCTGCTCTTGATTGGGCAACTGAACTAGCAGCTCAGCCAGGAACGAAAATTAATTTAATTCATAGAAGAAATGAATTTCGTGGTTTGGAATCCAGTATTCAAAAACTTAAAAGTTTAAAAAATGTTGAAGTACAAACGCCCTATCTTCCTAAATCAATTCAAATCAGAGATAATCTACTTAATATCGGTTTAAAAGAAATGGGAACCAGCAACATTATTCATGAACGATTTGATCAAATAATAGTTGGCTATGGCTTCCGTGCTAATAACCAATTTGTAAAAAAGTGGGGTGTCAACTTAAACAATAATCAAATTGAAGTATCACACTCTATGGAAACAAACATATCCGGCATCTATGCAATTGGTGATGTATCAACGTATCCCGGACGTGTACCTCTTATTGGACTTGGATTTGGAGAGGCACAAATTGCAATTACTACAATTATGCGTGCGCTTTTTCCCGAAAAGACCTTAACAATTCATTCAACCAGTATTTAGGAGATGTTTATGACAATAATCAATTTTATTCTGCATATCGACCATCATCTGATTGAAATAGTTAATCAGTTTGGCAATTGGACATACTTGATTATCTTTGCCATTATTTTTATTGAAACTGGATTAGTTATTTTCCCTTTTTTACCAGGTGATTCACTAATTTTTGCTGCGAGTTCTTTAGCAGTTAACCCAGAATATAATTTGAACATTTGGTGGATTTATTTTTCAGTATTGCTTGCGGCTATCTTAGGCGATGCTTGCAATTATGAAATAGGGGCTTGGTCTGTAAGACAAGGTACAAAACATACTTGGTTTAACAGGCTGATTAACCAAAAAAATCGTCTGGCCGCTGAAAACTTTTTTAACAGACACGGCCCAATCACGATTGTTATCGGCAGATTTATTCCTTTTATTAGGACATTTGTTCCTTTTATCTCTGGTGGCAGCAATATGCACTATGGCAAATTTGCTCTTTATAACGTAATTGGTGGAATAATCTGGAGTGGCCTATTTACGATATTGGGCGCATTCTTTGGTAACATACCATTTGTGAAAGAGCATTTCTCAATGTTGCTAATCGCAATTATCCTAATTTCTGTTTTACCGATCTTAATAGTTGCAATAAAAAAACGAATTAAAAACAAAGAGTCTGAGAAAAAACTCTAACCTAACTAAAAAAGGCCGACAAATCACGTCAATAAAACGTTGATTTGTCGGTCTTTTTAAATTGTGAAATTTTTTAATTTAACTTCAAAGAACACTTTTTTCCCAGACTTTTTATTTTTGCAACAATTTATTAGCAAAATACAGTTCATAAACAATACCCGCAATTGCAAAACAAGATGCAAAAAAACCTTCAGTGAGGACATTAATAATTGGATCTGTCACTGGATCAAATAGCCAGGTATTGCTGCCTGCAAAAAATAAATGATGAAAAGTGATAAAAAAATTGTCAAAATTAGTCAGTGCAAATGGCAACATTGCAACTGGCAGCAATAAAAACAATAATGCCCATACTTTATTTAAACGCAAAAATTTTTTATTTCGTCTTTGACACCAAAAAAGTATTATTAAACAACACAGAAAAGCAATAATTGCCAATACAAACAATTTTTTGACATCTGCAAAATGACCTGCAGCCATTGAGGAAGTAGGCAAATTACTCATTCGCAATTTACGCTTAAAGGGCCAAATTAAATACCACATTAATTGATCGTAATTGCTCATTACTTGGCCAATTGACAAATTCACTGTTTTATTCGTTTTTTGCACCAAAACAAAGACAAATAATAAGGGCCAACTAGCAACCAGTGCCGTTACAACACTAGTAGAAACAGCAAAAATAAAATGGTAAATAATAGTTAGGATATTATTTCTTTTATTCATAATTTAACCTGATCTAAGCTGTCAACCAAAATTGTAGGTTGCTTTTTACCGTCAATATCCGCAACTTGTGTAATACCGGTAGTTACCAGCAATTGGTCAACATGGCTGTTAAACCCTGCCTTGATATCAGTATCGTAATTGTCACCTACTAAAAGCGTATCTTTTTTAGCAAAATGAAATTTATCTAACAACATATCAATAATCACAGAAGATGGTTTTCCAATAAAAAACGGCTCTTGTCCACTTGAAGCTGCAATCATTGCACACTGAGAACCATTGCCAGGCATTAAACCTTTTTCACTAGGCAAATTTAAATCCGCATTAGTACCAATAAATGTAGCTCCTTTTCTTATTGCACTCACAGCTACTTGAATTTTATGGTAAGTCAAATCCGTATCCATCCCGACCACAACGTATTCTGGATTAGAATCATTAAGCTCAAAAGCTGGGTTTTGCATAAATTCACGCCATAATCCAATTTGGCCAATTATATAAACACCAATTTTGTTGGTGCGCTTTTTTTCATTATTTAGAATATAACTTACTGTTGCCATACACGGCGTATAAATATGTTCAGTATCAGTTTGGACGCCATGAATTTTAAGCTTATCCACTACCATTTCCGGAGTGCGAGTCGTATTATTAGTCAGAAAAATATAGTCCTTATGCTTTTGCTCAAGACGCTTAACAAAACGGACCCCAGAAGCAATAGTTTCCTTACCGCGATAAATCGTGCCATCGAGATCGATTAAAAATAAACGGTAATCTTTCACTTACTTACCGCCCTTTCTTTTTTTAATTACAAAAGAATGATGGTTTGCTCGTTCCTTTTTAACGGCTACTGTTTCAGGTCTTTTGATTCTATTCGGACGCACATGATAGCTTTTAAAAGATTTATTCAGTTTTCTTCTATGCAAACCCTGCGCCTTGTTCTTAAACGAATTTTTCCGCCTTTTTCTTTTATTGTAATGATAATGATGCACTGGACTTAAAAGCTGTAGAACAAAATATGGTCCACCCGGATTGCAATATTCTAGTAAATAGTCAGCAATAGTCTGCTTTTTTCGATCTATTGCTGTTTGGGCATTATCCTGGTAGAAACCCTTTAAACGCAAATGTTCACTTGATACATCACCTACAATAAAATCATATTGATCTAAATAAGGATCATATTTTTGACGCAACAGCTCAAGGTCAAGTGCTTCATTCTTATTAACCACAACCTGATAAAGTTGTTTATTTATTTTCAGCTGATCATTATTTAGGCTTACAACAGCCAAGGGATGCCGCAATGGTTGATCCCGTTCAAATTTATTATCTTTAGCTTTTCTGTGGCTCGTTTGCTCTACCATTATTTTCACTTCCCGCTAACGGATATTTTTTTGCTAAATAATCTCCTATCACTTCACGCAAAAATTTGGGAAATAAGAAATCATTATCACCAACTATTGCCAAAGTAGGGAAAAAAGGCACTAGAACATAATGATCCAAAACAGCAATTTGATATTCCTGGTAGGGATCGACTTCTTTGCCATTTACAAAAACTACTCTACTCATAGGATCAAACTTGATTCCTTTGTAGTACATTTGACCAAAAATTTTCCCGCGAAAACTCATGCCCTGCAAAGGAAACTTGTCTAAAAAGTGCCTATTTTTTTCAATTTCCATAATCAGGCGCCACAAATCACTGCCCTTTAAAGTAGAGCGTACAACATGCATGGAATGTGGCAGAGCCCTTTGTAAGTCAAAATTAGTTAAAATACCCTTTTTAAATGGTGTTAAAAAAAGACCTGAACTAAGCATAGCTAAATTTGTTCCGGCAAAATTTGCAATAGCATCCATAGAAACCTGAAGGGCAGCCTCACGGTCATTATCATATTTTTCAGGCAAATCAGCCACAAGTTCATGACTTAAAATTTCTTTTCCCTTTTGCCTGTAGCCTAAAATAGTTTCCTCATCATCTAAATTGGGCTTCATCAAACTGGTGGGCACAACATGTGGAATGATTTTTTGCACATGATGATTATCATCGATTTCCATATAAGTGTTCCCCACATAATTACCCCATTTACCTGTTTGAGTAATCCAGACATTTTCCACCTTTTTACCATGTGGCAACAGGTCATGACTGTGTCCGCCCACAATCAAGTCAATTTGAGGATAATTTCTAGCTAAAAAAGTATCCATATTTAAGCCAATATGAGTTATTAAAATTAACACATCATACTGACCCTTCATTTTTGGCAAAACACCGTCCATTGTTTCTTTCAACATTTTAACGTGCCAGTGATTAGGTTCATAAGAAAGAGGATAAGCTGCAGTCAGACCAATTAGACCAATTCGAGTGCCCTTTTTGGTAAGTAAAATTTTATCTTGAACAGCCCAATGAGGCATTGAACCGTCTTCCTCGCGCAAATTCGCTAAAATAACGGGAAAATTAGCATGGTCAAATAATTTTTCCACTACGCAATGTGAATTGGAAATCCCTTCATTGTTGCCAATAGTAATTGCATCATAATGAAAAGAGTTCATTAACTTAATATTAGCTTGACCATATGTCGCATCAGTCAAAGGATGAGAACGATCCATGAAGTCTCCCGCATCAAAAGTAAAAATTTGATCGACAGATTTATCTTTTTGAGCTTCCCGCAAATACCGGCCAATTTTGGGGAAATGTTCGAAATGTGAATGTAAATCATTAGTGTGTAAAATGCGAATTTTTTCCATTATCATGCTCTCTATCCAATTTGATTAGATTTCAAAACCATATTATATGCATCTAGGACTTTTCCCTTTGGCTTTTTCCATTCCACCCAATCAGGATTTTTCCAGTCATCTTCATTAGTCAAAGTTTCAAGTTTGTAGTTTTCATTAATATATTTTTCATAGGTAATAAGGGCCTTAGTACGTGGAATATTCAATTGCAAAATTCGCACGCTTTTAATTTTTCCACGATCTGCGGCAAGTTCAGCTATTCCATTTTGATCAATATTGGAAATTTCAAAATACTTACTGCCATCGTTGCGCACAATTTCTTCAATTAAATCCAACTCTTCATATTGTTCATTCATCAATATCCCCCGCATAAATTAAATCTGTGACATGTAGCAAAAAATGTGCAACCATGCTATTGTAGTTAACAATAGAGGTGTACACATGAAATATCAAAGCCAATTAATCAGGGCTCTAGTTTTTAGCATCATTTTTATTACAACCTGTGGTTTTACTGTGGTCGGCCATCGCGGAGATCCCAGCAAATATCCTGAAGAAACTATTCAAAGTGACAACTCTGCCTTTAATTCGGGTGCTGATTATGTTGAACTTGACCTCCATCTTTCTGCAGATGGGGAGTTAGTTGTTTCACACGATGATGACTTGTTTCGCGTGACCCATACACATGCAATTGTATCACAAAATAATTGGCGAGCACTTAACGAGTTAACCTATGACAACGGTGAACATGTCATGAGTTTACCACAAATATTTGATTACTATCAAAAAAGACCAAATACAAAATTTATTCTCGAAACCAAAATAGATCATTCTTCAGATCCATCTTATGAATTAGAAGATCAGATTGCAGCGACTATCAAAAAGTATCATATGGAGAAACGGGTTATGATCCATTCTTTCTCAGTTGCCAGCTTGTTTCACTTCCGTAAAATTATGCCAGACGCCTATTTAATCTTAATTGTGGGCAGCCTTAAAAGAATAAATTTTAGTAATTTACCCCAGGTAAATGCCGTTAATGTTTCTTCTGATTTAATTTTAAATCATGCCTGGCTGATACATTGGCTGCATCAGCTAAATAAACAGGTTTTTGTGTGGACTGAAATGGATGAATCCCCTGATTTATGGCAATGGCTAATTAACAAAAATGTTGATGGCGTCGTAACTAACTTTCCGAGTACTGGTTTCAAATACAAATTGGCAAAGGAAGGTACTAAAAAGTACGATATTCATCGCAGTGGCAGTTATTTAGGTAAAAAGAAGACTAGGACTATGATCAACCCTTATGTGCGGGATAAGCAAAATAAATTTGTTTATCCGGGGCAAAAATTTGAGGTAATGTACGGGGTCAGAGCCCATAACCAGCTTTACTATCAAATTGCCAACCAGACTTTTATCTCGGCAGAATTTGTTAACATGGATTTAAAGCCTGAAGATATCGCACCTTATCAAAATAAGCAAGTGTTAGCCAAACCTCAACAAGATGTTCATGTTTACCGTTTTCCTGATAATCAATCAAAGACTAACAAAGTTTTACCTGATAATACTTTGTTAAAAATAGAGAACTTCAATGGCAGTCCCAAAAGTTTATGGCTGTATACATCCTTAGGCTGGGTCAAAGCACAAGATATTCTGTTCTACGGCTTTTTTGACCAAACCAGTTGGCAAGATTATCGTCATTTACCACGCATGAGTCGCTATTCCAATATTGCCTTAACTCCTTATTTGCCATTACAATCTGCTAAACCGCTAAATACTTGGCAGCAGATAAAACAAATTCAAAAATTAACCACTAAAAAAGTGCTGCATGACTAACATGCAACACTTTTTATATAATAAACGATTTTTACTCATTTGTTGTACTTTGTTTTTTCAATATTTCATAAGGCAGTTCAATCTGGGTTTCTGGTACTTCTTCATTATTCATTAACTTAGTGAGCATTCTCATTGCTACTGCGCCAATATCATAAAGTGGTTGCCGAATAGCTGTCAAAGCGGGACGTACAACTGATGCAATTTGCGTGGCACTTGCTGTAATTATTTCTAATTCTTCCGGTACTTTTTTACCAGCATCAATTGCTGAATTCAAAATTCCGACAGCAGTGACATCACGGGTTACAATTACACCATCGACACCATCGTGATCTAACTGAGACAATAAATTATAACCATCAGAATGATCTTTAACATTAGAATAAATGTGACCCTCACCTAAATTATGATCAGCCATGAATTTCTTGTAAGCTGGAATTCTGTTTTGTACGTTAACTACAGTATCAGGATTGCCTATAACTAAAGCCAAGTTCTTTCTACCATCATTATAAAGAAGGTTTAAAGCTTCGGTATCGGCCTTTTTATAATCTATAGCAACCGACGGGAATTCACTATGACTATCTTTAGTCCCCGCCAGAACTACTGGAGTATCAGTACGCTTAAATGCTTCAACCGCTTCTTCAGGCAATGTATCCGACATGTAAATTACGCCATCAACCTGTTTATTAAGCAGCCCTTGAATCGCCTGGTCTTCTCTCATCAAACGGTTTTCAATACTGGTAATAATAATATTATATTTGTATAAAAGAGCAATATCATCAATACCTTTTGACAATTCTGCAAAATAAAGGTTGGTTAAATCTGGCACGATTAAACCAACCGTAGTAGTTCTCTTAGACGCAAGTCCTTGTGCTACTGCATTGGGCTGATAGTGCAAACGGTTGATTACTTTCATTACTCGATCGCGCGTATCTTTACGCACATTTGTATTGCCGTTAACTACTCGTGAAACTGTGGCCATCGAGACTTTAGCCTCACGAGCTACATCATAAATTGTAATATCTTGTTTACGCATTCTTGGTTCCCCCATCTTATTTTTACTATTATAGAATTTATCATCTTTTCTTAAAAAGTGCAAACGTTTACAACTATTCTTTCATTTTTTCAAGGCAAGAACATGATATACTTTCTTTAACTGAAAATTCAAGATGGAAGGAAGAAGCTATGAATTTAACAAAATTACAAGAATGGCTGCAAAGTTCTGATAAGGATGTAGCCTATATTTCTAACCCAACTACGATTGCCTACTTTACTGGATATGATATGGAACCCCATGAACGAATTTTTGCCCTTTTAGCATTTAAGGATCAGGATCCGTTTATGTTTGTGCCAGCTTTAAACGTTGAAGAAGCAAAAAACTCTGCTTGGAACGGTGACGTTTACGGTTATCTGGATTCAGAAAATCCGTGGAAAATTATTGCTGACAAGGTAAAAAGCAGAACAAAAGAGTATCAAAAATGGGCTGTAGAGAAAAACAACCTTTCTGTTTCCCACTACCAACTCATTCACGCACAATTTCCAGATGCAAATTTTGACGGTGACGTTTCGAATTTTGTTAATAAAATTCGCCTTTATAAAACTCCTCAGGAAATTAAAGAATTGCAAGCTGCAGGACGTGAAGCAGATTTTGCATTTCAAATTGGCTTCGATGCTATTAAAGAAGGCGTAACTGAGAGATACATAGCAGGACAAATTGAGTATCAGCTCAAAGTGCAAAAAGGAGTAATGCATGAAAGTTTTGAAACTATTGTGCAGGCTGGTGCCAATGCTGCAAATCCTCATCTAGGTCCTACTATGAATAAAGTTAAGCCAAATGAATTAGTTCTTTTTGATCTGGGTACTATGCACAATGGTTATGCTTCAGATTCTAGTCGTACTGTTGCTTATGGCGAGCCAACGCCTAAGGAAAGAGAAATTTATGAAATTGATCGTGAAGCTCAACAAGCTGCTATCGATGCGGTCAGACCTGGCATGACAGCTTCTGAACTCGACAGTGTTGCCCGGGATATCATTACAAAAGCCGGCTATGGAGAATATTTTATTCACCGTTTAGGTCATGGCATTGGCAAGGAAGTTCACGAATACCCGTCAATTGTCCAAGGTAATGACCTCATAATTGAGGAGGGTATGTGTTTTTCAATTGAACCCGGAATTTACATTCCAAATGTTGCGGGTGTCAGAATTGAAGATTGCGGAGTCGTTACTAAAGATGGTTATGAACCATTTACTCACACCAGTAAGGAACTCAAAGTCCTGCCTCTTTAAACAAGAATTTAACTTACTTGACCACATAAAAATGGCACTAGCAGCAATATCTCATCTGCTAGTGCCATTTTTTATTAATTTTATGGTCTGGAATATGGGTCAACTGGTGCATCAGATGGACCTTCTGGTTTTGGAGGCTCCGGTTGATTAAAATCATCATTTGATTCTGCATGATGCAGATCATTCGCTACATCTTGAGCATGATCTTTTTGTTGAGCATCATCATCTTTTGAATTATCAATAACGATATCATCAAAATCCTTTAGTTCTGAATCATCTTCTACATTTTTAGGGAATGAAGCCAGTTGATTCTTCACAATTTCGGTACCGTTATCATATTTCTTCTTTAAATCCTGAACAGTTTCATTGTTCTTAACTTTTTTCTTTAATTCGTCGATTTGGTCATCACTCACTAAGAGAGAACCAGCAAGAAACCCTGCTGCAGTCCCGACAATAGTACCCAAAACAAAACTTACAAACTTTTTCATAAAAGTAACTCCTTTTACTAATCTTCACCTTTACGTCGCTTATGCCGTGCAAACACCGATGCTAAAGCAGATGACATCAATCCGTTACGTTTCCAATGAAAATTATTGAAACGTTTTGCCATTTTTCTGGTAGAGGTATTAACATCTGAAACGCTTTCGCCTAGATCAGCTGCTGCCTGAACAACAGGATCAATAGTTTTCATTTTAACATTAACATCTGCTAACAGGACATTGGTTTTGTCCAGCAAATCTCCTGTCTGATGCAGTAAACCATTAACATCTTCAGAAATTTGCTGAATAGACTCGTTAGCACTTTGGATTGCTTTTTCAGCTTCTCTAGTCGCCTTTGCGGCACGAATAAGCACTGGAATTGTGAAAAGTACTAAAATTAATAATGCAATGGCAGCAATCAACCCTGCTAATGCACCATAAGAAAATTTCATCTTTTACCTCCAATTCTATACCTAAAAAAAGTCTAGCATGAAAATGCTTTAATCTCAATCCATATGTCATATTTTGTTATAGTTAATATGTATATACGAAAGGTAATTACCATGAATAAAATATTTCAAATCAACAAAAACGTACTCAAATTTAATTGGGATAGAGTAGGCGAACAAGTTTTGGCAATTGTCTGGCAGCTAGCAATTTCATCCCTAGTTTTTTATTTAATTGATCATTTTGGCAAAAAAATTATCAGCCACTATTTAAAACGCAGTAAAAGAAAACAAAATAAGAGAACGCAAACTGTAACAGCATTAATTAACAGTATTTTTGAATATACGGTAATCTTTTTTTATTTATTCGCAGTTTTATCGATTTTAGGCATTCCTGTTGGAACTCTGCTTGCAAGTGCCGGTATTTTTTCATTAGCTTTAGGTATGGGCGCACAAGGATTTGTGAGTGATTTGGTCAACGGCTTTTTCATCTTAAGCGAAGATCAGTTTGATGTAGGTGACATTGTTTCTATCAACAACCAAACGGGTGTTGTAGTTCAGTTGGGTCTAAGAACTACCAGGCTTAAAGGATCTGATGGTTCTATTATCTACATACCCAACCGCAACATTTCAATTGTCCAAAATCTGGCTCACGGCGGTATTGGTTTGGATATAACAATGCAGCTTAAAGCCAATAATGATTTTGCAAAAGTTCATGATCTTATTAGCCAAATAAATAATAAATTGAGTACTAATTTTAGTTTCCTAGTGCAAGAACCTAAAATAGTTGGGATCACGGAACAAACAGCACAGACTGTCAATTATGTTGTTCATTTTCAAGTTAAACCAGGTCACGAAAAAGAAGTTCAAGATGAGTACCTAACACAATACTTAAAAGTTTTACCAGAAAATAAAATTTTACTAGCAGAATAAAACAAAAACTGATAAACATCACATAAGGCAAATTCAGCGAAATTATTATTCTTGTTGAAATATTGCTTGAGATTTTTATCAGTTTTTTACTTATTCAAATTGAGCCAGCCAATTAGGTAATTCTTTGAGCAATTGAGATATCGCTTTTCCCCGATGAGAAAGACTATTTTTTTCAGCAACTGTCATCTCTGCAAAAGTTTTTTGCTTTTCAGGCACATAAAAAAGTGGATCATAGCCAAATCCATCATCGCCCTGAGGAGCTGGCAATATCAATCCTTCGCATTGCCCTGAAACAACCAAATCATGGTCAAAATGACCAGGTTTAGACACTACGATTGTAGTGTTAAATCTAGCAGTCCGTTTCTTTAAGGGTACTCCACCAAGTTCTGCCAGCAATTTGGCATTATTTTTTTGGTCATTATGTTCGGGACCGGCAAAACGCGCAGAATGAACTCCGGGAGCACCATCAAGTGCGTCAACGATTAATCCAGAATCATCAGCTATTGTTAACATATGACTATAATTTGCTAATTCATGAGCCTTAAGCTTAGCATTTTGCACAAAAGTTATTCCATATTCATCAACTACAGGCGGTCTATCTAAATCAGCATTGGTTTTGAGGGCAACATTAATTGCAGCCGCTTTAAAAGCTGATTTTAGCTCCTTGACTTTTCCTTTATTGGTGGTGGCAAATAATACTTCCATTTTTTCTCCTTTACTAAAGGTGCTGTGCACTAAATTTCTGATCCTGTAATACTTTTTTACCAAGCTCATCAAACATTTTAATATCACCTGTAGTATAATACTCGTGCTTTCCTTTAACTGAACTATCAGTGAACATCTGATCACGTTTCATAATATTATATGTATATTGGGCAACTTGATCGGCAGGGTCAATTATTTGTACATCTGGTTTCAAGCACTGGGCAAATTCAT
This sequence comes from Lactobacillus laiwuensis, assembly GCF_019972835.1. Lineage (GTDB taxonomy): Bacteria > Bacillota > Bacilli > Lactobacillales > Lactobacillaceae > Lactobacillus > Lactobacillus laiwuensis. Next base: position 12,117 of record NZ_BPPB01000017.1, read on the forward strand.
TGCGAATAATCGGATAATGAGTACATCCTAAGACCAGAGTATCAACACTTAAATTGTTTATTGGTAATAAAATCTTTTTAAGTGCTGCCATATAAGCTTGATGTCCCGCATTGGTTTCAATTAGAGGTACAATTTGAGGGGCAGCTATTTCGTTCACAGTTATTTCGGCGTCACGTGTCTGAATTTCCTTTTGATATGCATGTAAGCCGACAGTCATCTTGGTGGCCACGACCGCAACATTTTTGTTTTTGGTCGCATTTGCTGCTGCAACGGCACCTGATTGGATTACGCCTATAATTTGCGGTTCAATCTCTTTTTGAATAGCTTTCATAGCTACTGCCGTGGCTGTATTACAAGCAAAAATAATCAACTTGACGTTTTTGCTCAGCAAAAAGTTAACACTCTGCTTAGTAAGTGCAATAATTTCTGCTTTAGACTTATCACCATAAGGAATATGAGCATTATCACCAATAAAAACGGTCGCCTCGTATGGCATTTTGGCAATAATTTTTTTGACTACTGTCAACCCGCCAACACCAGAATCTAGCAAGCCGATTGGTCGGTTATCCATTATAAAAGTCTCCCCTAAATAATTTATACTTCAGTCAATTTTACGGTAAAATAAAAGAAAATAAAAGGGATGAATTTCTTTATGCAAAACAATAACGAGCAACACGAACATGTTTATTTTGTGAATCAACTTTATCGTGATTTCTTATTGCCAACAATTTTAGGTGAAGACAATGAAGCAATTCTTTATTGGGGCGGTAAACGAATTGCCCGTAAATATGATTTGTTGTCATTTGAAGACGTGGTTAGTTTCTTTGCAACCACAGAATTTGGCCACTTAGAAAAAACAAGAACCCATCGCAGCGAAGAGATATTTAAACTCAAGGGGCAAAATGTGACCGATCGGATTAACAGTGGCAGCCAAGAGTTTTCGCTTGAGGCCGGCATCATTGCAGAAGCAATTGAAAAGGAAACTGGTCGCACAACTGAGTGCGAAATCAAAGTTGATGAACGAAAAAAAGAAGTTAAATTAATTGCTAAGTTTGATTAAACTTCCAGAAACAAATAATTTAGTCTTTTGCTATTTTTGCAATATGATTAAAGTAAGAATGGAGGAAATAAAATGCTTAGAGAATTTAAAGAATTTATTCAACGTGGTAATGTTATTGATCTGGCTGTGGGTGTAATTATTGGTGGAGCTTTTACCAACATTGTTAATTCATTGGTAAACAATTTAATTAATCCCCTTTTGGGTTTATTTATCGGACGAATCGATCTATCCAATTTGGTATTTAAAGCCGGTGGGGCCACATTTAAATACGGTGAGTTTATCAATACTGTAATTAATTTCCTGATTATAGCATTCATAGTTTTCTTACTAGTCAAAGCTGTCAATAAAGTAATGAGGCATAATGATCAAAAGCAACCTGCTGGTCCATCTGCTGAAGACTATCTCAAAGAAATTCGGGACTTATTAAAAGAAAAAAGCAATTAAAAAAATTCCTGCACAAGCAGGAATTTTTTTATTTTGTGTATTGATCTAAAATCTGACTCAGTTTTGCTTTTGGAGTATAGCCGGTAATCCGGTCCACAATTTCACCATTCTTTTTAATTAATAAAGTGGGAATGGCCATTACTCCCAAAGAGCTTGGTACTTCTTTATTTTGATCAACATCCATTTTGGTAAATTTAACGTCTTGGCGCTCTTCAGCCAGTTCATCAACAACTGGTGATTGCATTTTACAAGGACCACACCAGGTTGCCCAAAAATCTGTTAAAACTACACCGTCTTTTGTTTCTTCTTCAAAGTTTTGATCTGTAAGCTCATCAACCATGAAAAACCCTCCTTTAAGGAAAAAATAGTTATCTATTGATATTTTCATTATAGCAAGCAGACTTACTTTTTACAAGTAAAGCATTTTATTGTAAATGAACAATAGTAGCACCATTACCGCCCTCATTTGCCGGAGCGTAGTTATAACTTTTCACATGCTTGCTTGATTTTAAATACTGCCAAACGCCTTTTCTAATTGCACCGGTGCCAATGCCATGAATAATCGTGACAACATCAAGCCCTGCAAGCAGTACAGAGTCAATATACCGATCGAGATTAGTCATCGCTTCATTATAACGCTGACCGCGCAAGTCAAGCTCACTTCTCACATTGCTCCGCCTGCGTGCACTAACAGCGCCAACTTGCTGGTGGACTCGCGAATCTTTTTGGGACCCAACTTTTTCAATGTCGCGATCACTGACTTTAACTTTTATGATGCCCATTTGGACTTCATATTCATGTTCGGATAATTTTTTAGTAATAGTGCCAGTTTGTCCATAAGACAGTACTTTTACCTTATCGCCCACATTGACATGATGACGTCTTTTTTCACGTTGCAAAACGCGATTATGAGCCAAATTTTCATTTTGCCGTGCAAGTTGATTAAATTGACCTTTAGCTGCAATCACTTCATTTTGTTTAACTTCGCCCTTTTGCTGTTCAAGCTGCTCTATGATCTTATCAGCCTTTTTGCGACTTTTAGCGACTACTTCATTGGCTCTTTCTTGTGCAAATTCCAACTGCTTTTGCACACGCTGATTATACCAATCCAAAGCCTGTTGTAACTTTAGTTCAAGTTTCTTAGCTCGATCAAAACTAGTTGTTAAATGACTGCGAGCATCTGAAGCAGCTTTAGTTTGTTTGGTTAACTCGGAAATCATTTGGTTAATATCAACGTTTTCATCACTCATTAACCCTTGAGCGTTTTTAACCACATCCTCACGCATCCCCAGTCTGCGAGCAATAGCAAAAGCATTACTGTGCCCTGGAATACCAATTTGTAAACGATAGGTTGGGGACAGTGTTTTAAGATCAAATTCCATAGAGGCATTAGTCGTTCTTTCCCGATTATAACCATAAAGTTTAAGTTCTGGGTAATGTGTGGTAACGATTATTTTAGCCTTTTTTTGACGTAAAAAATCCAAAATACTAATTGCGAGACTGGCTCCTTCTTCTGGATCCGTCCCAGCTCCAATTTCATCAATTAAAACAAGAGTTTGAGCATTAACATTTTTCATTATTTTAACAATATCGTTAATATGTGAGGAAAAAGTACTAAGCGATTGCTCAATAGATTGTTCATCCCCAATATCAGCGCAAACGTCCCTAAAGACTCCCGCTTTACTGCCTTCTGCTGCTGGGATAAATAACCCTGACTGAGCCATCAATTGTAAAATTCCTGCAGTTTTTAAGGTAATAGTTTTTCCACCAGTATTGGGACCAGTTATCAGCATCGTATCGTAATCTTCACCAAGACGAATGTCGTTGGCAACCACTTTTTTAGGGTCGATTAAAGGATGTCGCGCTTGCAAAAATAAAAGTGACTGATCATGAGTCAATTGCGGCTCAGTTGCTTTCATAGCATGAGCCAGCTTTGCTTTGGCCTGGATGAAATCAAGCTTAACTAGAGAAGTTGCAATGGCATCTATACTGTCAACTTCTGGACGCACTAAATCAGACAGATTACGTAAGATTCGACTAACCTCTCGTCTTTCTTGTGCCAAAAGGTTTTGCTGATGGTTGTTAAGATTTAAAACTGCACTCGGCTCAATAAATAAAGTCTGACCACTGGCACTCTGATCGTGAACGACGCCACCAAATTTATTGCGGTACTCTTGCTTAACTGGAATAACATATCTTTCGTCACGAATAGTTACGATCTGTTCAGATAAATACTTGCTGCTATTTCCTTGGGTATAGCTGTCCATTTTCTCTTTGATTTCAGCATCATTGTTTTTGATTTCGCGACGTAAATGCGATAATTCAGCAGAAGCAGTATCAAGAACTTCCCCGTCAAAATCCAGCGAACGCTTAAGTTGCTTAAACAGTGACTGAGGCACGTCCAATTGCATTAAAATCGAATCTATTGCCGTTAAATCCAATTTTTCTTCATCAACATCGCTAAAAAAGTCCTTTATCTCATTTGCAAGTACTAAAACTAGTAATATGTTACCCAACTCTTTAGCGTTCAAATTTGCTTTGATCCGCAAACGTTTAATACTCGGCTTAACATCAGCAAAATCTGTTAAAGGCAGTTGCCCTTTAACACGTAAAATATCAGCTCCAGCCAATGTCTGCTTCAGTGCAAGTTCAACCTGAGCAAAGTCATTACTTGGTACAAGATTTTCAGCTGCCATTTTAGCTGGTCTAGTAATCGCCATTTGCTGCAATTGTTCAGTAATTTTTGCAAATTCTAAAATCTTTAATATTTTATCATTCATTAGTTTTTAAATTATCAATCTTGAATAAAAAAGGCTGGCCCAGCCAGTCTTTCTTATTCACCACTTAAACGGTCATCGTCCAAAAATGTGTTCAAAACTCCTTGGACCATATCCCATTCATCATCTGCTTCAATCTCGTGTAAATCACTGCTAGTGACATCACCTGCGGAATCGGAGTCATAACTAAATGCCAAAACTTCAATTTCCTCATCATCACTGGCTGCTGCCGGATAAAGCAAGACGTATGATTTATCATAGTTATCAGAATGAAATGTAAATAAAATTTCATATAATTCTTCGTTACCTTGATCATCAATCAAGGTAATTTGACGGTCATCACCGTTAACTTCTTGTGTCATATTAATCCTTTCGGTTTAGATCCAAATAATTTTGTAAAATCAAAACAGCGGCCATTTGGTCAATCACTTTTTTACGTTGGTGACGGTTGTGCATATTTGCTTGCTCAACTAAAACACGTTCAGATTCAACTGTAGTTAGTCTCTCATCAGAATAGTGCACTGGCAAACCAAACTTCTTTTCAAGCCTTTTACCGTATGCCTTACTTCGCGCAACCGCAGCGCCAGAAGAGCCGTCCATATTTTTGGGCAAACCTAAAACAAAACCCGCTGGTTCATATTGGCGCACAATCTTTTTAATTGCACGCATACCAAAATTATAACGCGTTTCATCAATAGGGATAGTTTCAAGCATTTGTGCAGTAATACCTAATTCATCACTAACTGCAACGCCTACTGTCTTTGATCCAACATCTAAACCAACTAATCGCATTATTTATCTTTTCCAAGATAATTTTTGACAAGCTCTTCAATAATTTCATCACGTTCGTGTTTTAAAATTAAATTACGAGCATCATTATGCCGTGGAATATAGGCCGGATCGCCAGACAACAAATACCCGACAATTTGATTAACTGGATTATAGCCCTTCTCTTCCAGAGCATTATAAACATCTTGCAGAGTATCATGAACGTTTTTGCCTTTATTTTCATTAAAGTCAAAGTGCATTGTCTTATCTAGCGAACTCATAATCATTCCTCCTAGCACAATTTTACTTGAAAAATAGTATAAACTCAATCAATTAATTTTTTGCAATCGCTGTAATTACTGTCTGGATAGCTTTTTTAAGGCCTTCAGGTTTTTTACCACCGGCTTGAGCCATATTTGGTCGGCCGCCACCGCCGCCGCCAAAGATTGGAGCAGCTTGCTTAATCAAGTCTCCTGCTTTAAGCCCCTTTGCTAACGCCTTATCACCTAAGCTAATGATCATATTGGCCTTGCCATCACTAGCGGTAGCTAAAATTAGCACATCTGACTTTTGGCCACTCTTCCAAGTATCAGCGAATTCACGCAAATCATTCATTCCATTAACATCAACTCTCTGCGCAATAACAGATAAATCACCGACCTGCTCTACATTATCAAAAATAGTGTTGGCTTTACTTTGATTAATTTGCAAATTCAAATCTTCGACTTGCTTTTGACTGTCATGCAAGTCTTTTTCAAGCGAATCAACCTTATCAATAATATCTTCTGGTTTAGTTGATTTTACTTCTGCCTGGATTTCATCTAATAACTCAGATCTGTTGGCTAAGTATTCATAAGCTTTCTTAGAAACAACTGCTTCAATTCTTCTCATACCTGCACCAATAGCAGATTCAGAAATAATCTTAAAAATACCAATTTGGTTAGTATTGGCACAATGAGTACCACCACAGAATTCAATAGAGAAATCTTCTATTTGGACAACCCGAACTTTATCACCGTATTTACCATCAAATAAAGCTAGAGCACCCATCTCTCTACCTGTATCTGGGTCAGTGATGGTAGTTTTGACATCAATTGCCGCCCAGATTTTTTGGTTTACCAAATTTTCAACTGACTTAATTTCTTTATCAGTCATTGGTTCAAGTGCAGTAAAGTCAAAGCGCAAATAATCGGGTTCAACCAAACTGCCGGCTTGATGAGTATGTTCACCAAGTATGCTTCTCAAAGCCGCATGCAATAAGTGCGTGGCAGTATGAGAATGACGCAGACCTTCGCGGCGAACTCTGTCGATCTTTAGAGTGTATTCTTCACCCTTTTTCAGAGGTAAAATCACATCGACAAAGTGCATATTTTGATCATTGGGCGCATGTTGCACATCAGTTACCTGAGCAACCAGTTCTCCTTCCTGATTATAGATATTACCGTGATCGGCTACCTGACCACCACGTTCACCATAAAATGGAGTCTTATCAAAAATCAAAACGGCATTATCGCCATCCGCTCTATCAACTAATTGATCATCAACTATAATATCAACTAATTTGGCGTGTTTTTCTTCATAAACGCCATATTCAAACTCTGACTTATCCTTTAAGTTCATCAGAGTTTCATCTTGAGAACTCATTGATTGCAAATTACCACGAGCTTTACGAGCACGTTCTTTTTGAGCCTTCATTTCAGCATCAAAGCCCTTTTGATCAACTTTTAAGCCTGCATCCTGTGCAGTTTCAAAAGTCAGTTCATAAGGAAAACCATAAGTATCAAATAATTTGAATGCATCTTTACCAGTAATAGTTTTATCTTCTGACTTTTGTGCACTTGCAATCAAGTCATCAAGTAGAGTTAATCCAGATTCAAGGGTTAACTGGAACCTTTCTTCCTCGTTCTTAATTACTTTGGCAATAAAGTCCTTTTGCTCTGTCACTTCCGGATAATGACTCTCCATAATTTTGCCGACTACTGGAACCAACTTGTAAAGAAACGCACCCTTGATACCTAAGCGCTGGCCATTTAAATCCGCCCGTCTGATCAAACGCCGTAAAACATAGCCACGCCCTGTATTTGATGGCAGTGCACCATCCGCAATGGCAAAACTGACAGTCCGTACGTGATCGGCAATAATCTTAAAGGCTGTCGTATCTGCCTTATTTGAACCATACTTTTTAGCTGCAGTCATCTTTTCAGTCTCGTGAATAATTGGCAAAAAGAGGTCAGTTTCAAAGTTAGTCGGTGCATCCTGTAAAATGGACAAAACACGCTCTAAGCCCATACCAGTATCAATATTCTTATGCGGTTGATCAACATATTTGCCATTTGCCAAGTGATTGTATTGTGAAAAGACGATATTCCAGATTTCCAAATAGCGGGCATTTTCACCACCAGGGAAGTTTTCCGGATCGTCTTCTGGCACATCGTTATTTTCCTGACCACGATCATAAAAGATTTCAGAGTCAGGACCACAAGGACCTTCACCAATATCCCAGAAATTTTCTTCTAATTTAACGATATGATCTTCAGGCATGCCAACTTGTAACCATATTTTTTGGGCTTCTGTATCTTTAGGATAAACTGTGCAGTATAGCTTTTCCTGATCTAAGTCAAGCCAGTCGGGACTGGTCAAAAATTCCCAAGCCCAGGTAATCGCTTCTTTTTTAAAATAATCACCCACAGAAAAGTTACCCAGCATTTCAAAAAAGGTTTGGTGTCTAGCAGTTTTACCAACATTTTCAATATCATTGGTTCTGATGGATTTTTGTGAACTAGTAATCCGATGATTTTTAGGTACTACTGAGCCGTCAAAATATTTCTTCATCGTTGCCACACCAGAATTGATCCACAGCAAAGTTGGATCATCCTGCGGGATTAAAGATTGACTGGGCAATACCATATGGCCGTGTTGCTTGAAGAAATCCAAAAACATCTGTCTAAATTCTGAACTTGTCAGTTTCTTCATCAAATATATCTCCCTTTTTGTCAAAATAAAAACACTGTTGCTTATTTTAAGGACGCCTTTAAACGCGGTACCACCTTAATTGCAACAGTGCTTGTTACCTCTTAATTAATTTTATTTATTGAACTTTAAGGAGCACTTTTTAAGCAGCAGTAAATCTTTTTCACCAGACGATTCTCTCTTTGAACTGCTAATCTTAAAAAGCATATCTTAAGTTATCAGTAATTGTACTACTTACACAGTTTTTGTCAATAATTGGTTAACTTGAAAAAATTTATAACCAAAAAATTCAATATCTCTATTTACGGTAAAAATCATCAAAAACGGTTACGGGCAAATGCCGTTTATGTTCACTCTTACGCCATAAAGATTCGATTTTTTCTGCGGCAGTTTCAGATACTGTCCGACCTTCTAAATAATCATCAACATCCTTGTAGGTAACTCCCAGTGCAGTTTCATCGGGTAAACCAGGCTTATTTTCTTCTAAGTCTGCTGTTGGCGCTTTTTGGTATAAATGCTCTGGACAATTTAAAAACTTGAGCATCTGCTTGCCTTGTCTTTTATCCAAGCGGAAAAGTGGCGTTAAATCTGCTGCGCCGTCACCATATTTAGTGTAGAAGCCGCTAAAGTTCTCGGCTGCATGATCTGTACCAACTACTGCACCATCATGAGCACCAGCAATAGCATATTGGACTACCATACGCTCGCGCGCTTTTATATTGCCTTTATTGAAATCTGTAATTTTTTGCCCAGCTTCATTCAAACTGGCTACTAAAGCATCAACAGCTGGTTTAATATTGACTGTTAAATCTTGGTCAGGCTTTTGAAAGGCCACAGCTGCTGCTGCATCTTGAGCATCAGCCTGAACGCCGTAGGGTAAACGAACGGCAATAAATTGATATGAATTGTTCCCCGTTTCCTCACGCATTTCGGAAATTGCCATTTGGCACAGTTTCCCTGCCAGCGTAGAATCTTGCCCGCCAGAGATACCCAGAACATATGATTTTAAAAAAGTATTTTCTTGAAGATAATCCTTCAAAAAATCAACTGAACGTCTAACTTCTTTTTGCGGATCAATTTCGGGTAAAACATGTTCATATTTTATAATTTCTTTTTGCAATGGCCTCATTGTACGGTATCTCCTTTGTTAATATTCGCCCGAATATCCTGAATGATATTCATTTTACTGTCATACAGATCTTGAGAAAGATCAACAGGGTATTCCTGTGGATTCAAGCTTCTTTTATATTCATCCCAAAGACCATCTAAGTTAGCTGCACAAAAGTTTTTGATATCTGTTAATTTAGGCTTATGATATTTCAATTGGCCATTTACAAAAATATCTTTTAAAAGCGGCTCAGCAGTATAATCCGTTACCACTTTATTGATATAAGTATACTGGGGATGAAACATGTAAAGTGAATCAAATTTTCGCGGATCCACACCAGCCCGTGCAATCCAGTCACCTTCATTTTTCTTTTCAGTATTAGCTGAAATACGCCAAACCTGCTTTTTACCAGGAGTTGAAACTTTTTCCACATTAGAAGAAATTTTTAATGTATCACGCATATGGTGTTGATCATCTTCAATTGAAACTAATTTATAAACGGCTCCTAAAGCGGGCTGGTCATAAGCAGTAATATATTTAGTGCCAATGCCCCAAACATCAATTTTGGCTCCCTGCATTTTTAAACTGGTAATCGTAGTTTCATCCAAATCGTTTGAAGCAAAAATTTTGGCATTGGTATAACCGGCATTATCCAGTTCGCGACGAACTTGCTTGGAAATATAAGCCATGTCACCAGAATCTATACGCACGCCTTGAAAGTTTATCCTATCACCCATTTCATTGGCAACACGAATAGCATTTGGTACGCCACTTCTGACAGTGTCATATGTATCTACAAGAAAAACGCAGTCCTTATGCGTTTCTGCATAAGCTTTAAATGCTTCATATTCACTGCCAAATGCTTCAACTAATGAATGAGCGTGCGTACCCGAAACAGGAATACCAAACAACTTACCAGCACGAACATTGCTGGTTGAGTCAAAACCACCGATATAAGCTGCACGAGTACCCCAAATTGCAGCATCTGCTTCCTGTGCACGTCTAGTACCAAATTCCATGACACCGTCGCCTTGCACGGCTAGCTTGACACGAGCAGCTTTAGTTGCCAGCAACGTTTGATAATTAATAATGTTTAAAATAGCAGTCTCAACTAATTGACATTGAGCTAATGGTCCTTCAACTTGCAGCAAAGGTTCATTGGCAAAAGCTATTTCTCCTTCGGGCATCGACCGTACCGTAAGTTTCAGTTTCAGTTGACGCAGATAATCAATAAAATCATCATCATAGCCAATTTCTTCTTTTAAATACTTCAAATCGCTTTCTTTAAATTTTAAGTTTTGTAAGTATAAAATTACGTGTTCTAATCCTGCATAAACAGAATAACCATTGCCAAACGGCTCTTTACGGTAGTAAACCTCAAAAACCGCATTGCGTTCTGAAATTCCCTTTTTAAAATAGGTATACATCATGTTAATTTCATACAAATCTGTATGAAGAGTTAACGAGTCATCTTTATCCAATTCTTGGTAAAACATTCTGTCCTCTTATAAATTCACTAATATTTTTTGTCTTATTATAAACATTTGTGGATTTTTTAACAATCTTACCAATCTATGCAATCTTTTTGTAGACCCGTAAAATACTTTCTAATTGTTGTCTTAATGAAAAATGTCGTTCAACATAACTTTTTTCACGCTGAGCCATTTCCTTAAGCTGATCTTTAGGGGTGTCTATAGCTAGTTTTAACTGGGTACAAATCGAATCTACATCACCAATATTAGCTACAAAGCCATGTTTTTGATCTGGTATCATTACTTTAATATCACCAACTGCAGTTGACAGCAGTGGCAAAAGATTATCGCTTGCTTCTAGTAAAACTAAGGGAAAACTTTCAGAATATGAGGTTAAAACCGCTAGGTCCATACGCCGATATAAATTTTTTAATTGTTTATGCGTCATAAAGCCTTGAAAAGTTACTTGTGGACCCAATTTTAATTGTTGTGCAAAATTTTTTAGAGAGTTTAACTCCCTACCATCCCCAACAATAAATAAATGAACATTGGCATTATTCAGCTTTTTGAGTGCTTGCAGCAGCAACGCCTGGCCCTTGACTTTTTCGGCTCTGGCAACATTTACTATATTAAAATTGGGATGTTCATATTTAGCAGGGATCTGACTATCTTCATGAAAAAAAGTACCATTATATATTACGTGAACTTTTTCCGGGTCAATTTTTACTTTTTTAATTAATAAATTAGCAAATCTTTTGGTAACAGCAAAAATACAATCAGCCTTACTGATTGCATGCAAATTGGCTCTGGTAAATATTTTGCCCTTCAAGCCGCGATCCGCAAAATCAAGATAGGGGTCGGAATGAATAGTTATGCACCAGTTAGCCGTAATTTTTCGCCTAATTAAAGATAGGAATAAATTTGCTCTTGGTCCGTGAGTATGAACTATATTAAAGCTTCCTTGATTAATGAAATTAGCCAGCTTATTCAAGCCACCCAAATCATAACGACTTTTTATCCCTAAAACTTGTACATCCAGCTTTGCCGTACGGGCGGCTTGAGCAACGGGACCATCGGCTAAACATAATAAAGTAAAGTTTTGTTGTTCATTTTTAGCTTCTTTGAGCAAATTAATGATATGGGTCAGACCGCCACCATTTTCGAGTCCAGCATTAACGTGCAAAACTTTCATAATTACTCTTTTCCTTTTTTGGACTGATAAACTGCGTGAACAAAATGTGGTAAAACCGCCATGCGCTTTAACCGAGAAGGATTTTTAAGAAGACGATAAAACCACTCTAAATGAATAGTCTGCCAAATTTGAGGAGCTCGTTTGACTTTGCCTGAAAAGACATCAAAACTGCCTCCTACTCCCATCATTAGTGCAGGTAGCAAATTTCTCCGTAAAACAGACAAAAGCTGTTCCTGACGTGGAGAACCCAGTGCAGCAAAAACCAGGTCTGGTTCTGTGCGCTCTATCTGATAGGCAACAAGTTCCAAATCTTCCTTAAAATAGCCATCTTCAGCTCCTACTAACTGAATATCAGAATAGTCCCGGGCAATTTTTCCTTGAATAGCATGAATTACCTCTGGACGCGCTCCGATAAGATATACTCTTAAACTGCGGTCATTTGCCAACTTCATTAACCAAGAAAACAGATCATAACCTGTTACCCTTTCCTTAAGTGGCTCTCCCAATATGTGACTTGCTTTGACAATGCCAATGCCATCAGCGGTGATATAGTCAGCATCATAAGTTAAAATCTTCATAAATTCAGGATTTTCATTAGCTGACATAACAATTTCAGGATTGGCAGTAACTATAAAGGTTGATTGATGTGCATTAATTCTGCCAACAAATTCATTTTGAAACTGGTTAAAACTTTTATTATCGAAACTAACTCCTAAAACATTTACTTTAGTCATAACTATATCTCCTAATCCTCAATTTACTTTATTTTATCAAAATAATATCCAATTGAGGATACGCTTTACCTTTTTTAAAAATATGATACTATTAACTCGTCAAATTAATAGGAGTACTGGAACTATGAAAAAAATAATTACTTATGGTACATTTGATTTATTGCATTATGGCCATGTACGCTTGCTAAAACGCGCTCGTGAATTAGGCGATTATCTTATTGTTGGTTTGTCTACCGACGAATTCAATCAATTTCAAAAACACAAGGAATCATATAATACTTACGCTGAGCGCAAATATATCCTAGAGGCTATACGTTACGTCGATCAGGTTATTCCCGAAAAAGACTGGGAACAAAAAATTAGTGATATTCAAAAATATGACATTGATACCTTTGTTATGGGTAATGACTGGGATGGTAAATTTGATTTTTTAAAACCATACTGCAATGTAGTCTATTTGCCTCGTACACCGGGAATCTCTACCACTAAAATCAAAGATGATTTAAAATAACAAAAACTCTGAGCTAACTAACAAAGTTGAAGTTAACCCCCGGAATTGGACAAAGATTCCAATTCGGGGGTTTTCTTATGTCTAAATATTTACTAAAAACAAAA
>NZ_BPPB01000018.1 GCF_019972835.1 Lactobacillus laiwuensis
CTCTTGCTGTAAACATAAGTCACGCTTTGCGGACTGTTGATAAAGAAGCCAGTTGCATTATCGGGCCGAGTCTTTAATGTATAGCCGGAAACAGTCTCAGCACCAGTCGTATAGCCATCACCAATGCGACCTTGGATTACGCGGTCAGGGGCAACAGTGTTGCCATATTCATCTTGATAATGAACTGTAACTGCAGGCGCTATGGCTGCAGGGCTGTTGACAATTGAACCAGCAGTATTGGAAGCATTAGAGCCATTGGAATTATCAGAACTGTTAGGGCTGTCAGAACCAGTAGAACCATTTGAGCCATCAGAGCTGTCAGAACTATTTGAGCTATTTGAACTGTCAGAACTATTTGAGCCATCAGAGCTGTCAGAACCATTAGAGCTGCTGGAACCATTTGAACCATCGGAGCTGTTAGAGCTATCAGAACCGTCCGAACTGTTGGAACCGTTAGAACTATCAGAGCTGTCGGAACCATTAGAGCTATCAGAATCGTTAGAACTATCAGAGCTGTTGGAACTGTTAGAACCATCGGAGCTGTTAGAGCTATCAGAACCGTCCGAACTGTTAGAACCGTTAGAACTATCAGAGCTGTCGGAACCATTAGAGCTATCAGAACCGTTTGAAGTGTTGGAGCTATCGGAACCATTAGAGTTATCAGAACCGTTAGAACCATCGGAGCTGTTAGAGCTATCAGAACCGTTAGAACTATCAGAGCTGTCGGAACCATTAGAGCTATCAGAACTGTTTGAAGTGTTGGAGCTATCGGAACCATTAGAGCTATTAGAGCTGTTGGAGCTGTCGGAACCGTTGGAGCTATCAGAACCGTCCGAGCCATCGGAAGGATTGGGACCTGGAATATTAGCTTTCTTGGTATAGTAAAAAGTGATAGTTTGGTTATCAGAAGTAAACTTTACGTCATTATAGTTTACTTCATCGTTATTTATTTTAGCTAAATTATCAAAATCATATTCAGTTCCTGAGCTATCGGTAAGTTTTTCTTGCGGTTTAAAAGCTGTGTAAGGTTCATTGTTGACGAGATAAGCACCTATGTTACCAAACTGAATGTCATCGTTAATGCCAGGAATTTTGTTGCCATCAGTGTCGCAATACTGAACTGTAATTCCTTTGGAAGGATTGCTAAAGTTAACATAGGTATCAGCATAATGCTCTTTACCAAAAATATTGTCATAATCTGCAAATTTATCAGCAAGGTCTGCTGAACTTAATTGAATTGAGCCTTTGGGTGGAGCAGGAATATTATGTTGAGGGATTCCCATATTTATCCAAGTTCCTGGAGTATTCAAACCTGATTGTTTCATATGAATACCACTACCTAAAACTATTTCTCTTAACTTAGGAAGATCGGCAAGCATACCTACACAATTACAATCTACGTGATTTTCATCATCACGACCATTGTCATCATGTGTACTAAAGTGAATTAGGTTTAAGTATTCGAGATTTTCACAGCCTTCAAACATATAGTTCAAGTTACCATGACAATCAAGATTGGATAGATCTAGTTTAGTTAAAGATTTACAATTTCTAAACATTTGATGCATGTTGGCTACTTTTGAAGTATTGAATTTAGACAAATCAATGCTTAACAAGCTTTTACAACCGTCAAACATATTTTCCATGTCAATATTTAAGTCTGTCTTAAACTTGTCAGAAAAAGTAATAGATGTCAGTGATTCACACCTATAAAACATCAAATCCGTGCCGATAACATTTGCGGTGTCAAGGTAAGATAGATCTAGTTTAGTTAAAGATTTGCAATCTTTAAATAGTCGAGCCATATCTTCTACATTAGAAGTATCAAAGTGACTTAAATCTAAACTGGTTAAAGATTTGCAACCATCAAACCAGCCGTACATGTTAGGTACCTCAGAAGTATCTAAATTAGGCAGTCCCTTAATTGTAGTTAAATTAGCTAAACCACTAAAAAAATTTATTACCCCACCCAAAACTTTGATAGGAGCTTTAAAATCAATTTCTGTAATAGTAGATAAATCATCAATTTTTAAGTTTTTCTTATTGTCACTAAATTCAAGATACTGATAATGGAGATTTTTTTGACCGATTGTGTAATTGTTTCCTTTTTCGCCAATAGACAAGACGCCATCAGAAAAAGAGGTAGGTATGCCATTCCAAGTACCTGAAATGGCGCCATCTCGAGTAGTTTTTTCAGGGTCAAATTGTGCATGATCTGCTTCTTGCTTATCTGCTTTTGCTTTGTCTGTGGTGCTTGGATCGCTGGTAATGCCTGTAGCTGCATCTTGATGGCTTCCACTTGCTGTATTGCTATTAGCACCAGCTTGCCTCTGGTCAGTTTCTGGAGTGCTGCTTGAAGTGCCTGCATTATTCTCGCTGCCAGCAGTTTGACTGCTGCTGTCTTGGCCAGTGGGGTCATCATCAGAAGCTGCTTCACCCTCAGCTTCAATTTGGTAGTTCAATTTAGTCTTGACTGCTCTGCTCGGAGTCTTCTTAGTGGCCCGAGTGCCATTCTGATTAGCTGCCTTGACCGTCTGGGGTTTGGCATTAATTAAGCCTAAAGCAGCTGCGGCCACGCCGCCGAGCAATATTTTTTCTCCTTGCTTGTTAGCATTCTTATGTGTATTCATATAATTCCTCTTCTAAATTGCATATTAATATAGGTTTAGTATATGGCTGGCTTAGGCAAAAGTCAAACTCAGCTAGGCTAGACTAAAAAACGCCCTATATTGATAATATAGGGCGTTTTTTATTTATCAGAATTTAATTAGTCTTTCTTACGCTCAAGCCAAGCAGCACCTAGAGCAGTGACCAAGGCCAAACCGCCTAGTGCCAGCATGGCCAAACTATTGTGCTTCTCTGCACCAGTTTGCGGCAATGCATCAGTTCTGCTGTTCTGATTCAGCTTGCCTTTTTGTGGGTCAGCGCTAGCCGTCTTGTTTAATTTGCGACTTGCAGTCGCCAGTTTAGCAGGGCGGTTAGCCTGATGCTTGTTAGCTGTGAGGCCTTTGACTGATTTGGTG
The DNA here is from genome assembly GCF_019972835.1 of Lactobacillus laiwuensis. Taxonomy (GTDB): domain Bacteria; phylum Bacillota; class Bacilli; order Lactobacillales; family Lactobacillaceae; genus Lactobacillus; species Lactobacillus laiwuensis. The sequence goes on from NZ_BPPB01000018.1 coordinate 3,024, forward strand.
GCAGATTTTTGATCATGTTTGCTTATGCGGTGCTTTTTATGTGACTTCTGGGTAGATCTTTTCTTTGATTTCTTGCTGTTCGGGATTGGCGTAGGCCTATTATTGTTATTGTTAACTGTATTGCTACCATTACTGCTATTTAATCCTGAACCATTTGAATCACTGGAACCGTTTGGAGTGATAGAACCATTAGAGTTGCTAGAACTGTTAGAGTTGTTAGAACTGTTAGAACTATTCGAACTCTCAGAGGTGTTGGAAGCGTTAGAACCAGTGGAGCTATCGGAGCTGTTAGAACCATTAGAGCTGTTAGAGCTGTTAGAACCGTTAGAACTATCAGAGCTGTTGGAACCATTAGAGCTATCGGAGCTGTCAGAACTGTTAGAACTATCAGAGCTGTTGGAATCGTTAGAGCTGTTGGAGCCATTAGAGCTATCAGAGCTATCGGAGCTGTTGGAACCATTTGAACTATCAGAGCTGTCAGAGCCATTAGAGCTGTTAGAACTATTGGAACCATTAGAGCTGTCAGAACCGTTGGAACCATTTGAGCCATCAGAGCTATCAGAACTGTCAGAACCGTTAGAACTATCAGAGCTGTTGGAACCATCAGAACTATTAGAGGTCTCAGAACCGTTAGAACCATTTGAGCCATCAGAGCTATCAGAACTGTCAGAACCGTTAGAGCTGTCAGAACTGTTGGAGCCATTTGAGCTATCAGAGCTATCAGAATTCTCAGAACCGTTGGAACCATCAGAACTATTAGAGGTCTCAGAACCGTTAGAGCTGTCAGAACTGTTGGAGCCATTTGAGCTATCGGAACTGTCAGAACCATTTGAGCCATCAGAGCTATCAGAATTCTCAGAACCGTTAGAACCATTTGAGCTGTCAGAGCTATCAGAGCCTTCGGAACCGTGAGAGCCGTTAGAACCACTGGAGTCATTACCCTTACCAGCATTACTCTTTTCATATCCAAAGGTAACAGTTTGAGGATCATTAGTAAACTTTAGTTTACTCAGCGCATCTTCATATTTATCTGTGGTATATTTGTTGCCATTAATTTCAACGTAGGCAAGTTTATAGGTAGGCAACTTTCTGGCTGTGATTGGGATAACCACGTCATTACCAGCAATACCGAATTGATAATCGTTTGGCGAGAGTTTGGCAGTTTTATCGTCTTCAAATTGATAATTAATGGTAATACCGCAAGGATTTGGAATTTTATTGATATTAACATACACATCATAATCCTTACTGCCATCATAATTTTTCATTAAATCAGCACCAGTCCACGAATGAACTCTAGGCTGAAGACCACCGTTGTCTTTATTAACTCCCATGTTAACCCAGACATCTTCTTCTTTGCCATCATGATTGTTGCCTAAACCACCGTCCCAATAATTATCGACTATTGTCAAATCATTTCTTCTGCCTAGTATAAGCACTTCAAGAGATGGAAGATCGCTAAGCATATCACCAATAGTTGATGAATTTTTCATATCGAAACTACTAAGATCAAGTTTTGCTAGTTTATCACAGCCTTGAAACATGTCAATATAATCAGAAACTTTTCTGGTATTAAAGTTGTGTAGATCCAAACTGGTTAAATTTGAACATTGCCAGAACATTTTTAACATATCACTCACAGCTGCCGTGTTAAAGTTAGTGACATCTAAACTTGGTAAAGACTCACAATAAGCAAACATATTCGTCATGTCACTTACTTTGGCAGTATTAAAATGACTAACATCTATTGCAGTTAATTTAATACATTCATCAAACATGTAACTCATATCAAGGACGTTTGCAGTATCAAAATGACTGACATCAACACTAGTTAATGAATGACAATCTTCAAACATGTATTTCATGTCAATAACGTTAGAGGTATTGAAAAGAGAAGGACTAAATTTTATACTTGCTAATTTTTTGTCGTAGTAAAACATCCAGCTCATATCACGGACATTTTTAGTATCAAAATTGCTTAAGTCTAAAGTAGTTAAGTTACCACAGCCACTAAACATTCTTTTCATACCAGCACGAGATAGTTTTTCAGGAACATTTCCGACATTTGCAGTATCAAATTTAGACAAATCAAGTGAAGTTACTTGTGAGCAGCCATCAAACATTTCTGTCATGTCTGTGACTTTGCTAGTATCGAATTTGGATATTAATTTGTTTATACTATCAGTAGTAATTGCGATATCACCAGAAAACATGTCACTCATGTTAGTAACATTTGCAGTAGTAAAATTATCAGAGGCGATAATGTTTGTCAATTTGCCAGAACTTTGGAACATGTTGGCCATATTAGCTACTTTAGCAGTATTAAACTTTGATAAGTCTAACTCAGTTATGTTCTTACAACTGCTAAACATTCCCTTCATATTTTGAACACTATCGGTAACAAAGGTAGTCGGCAGATTTAATTTAAGCAAATTAACACAAGTACCAAACATATATGACATATCTGTCACTTTAGACGTATCAAAGCTTGAAACGTCTAACTTAAGAAAACTTTGACAATAATAAAACATATATGCCATGTTTTCAACATTAGAAGTATTAAATTTGCTTACATCAATAGATGAAACTTGACTACAGTTATCAAACATGTATGACATGTCTGTTACTTTATCCGTGTTAAAAGTAGCTGGGAATGTAAAACTATGAAGTCCCACACAGCTTTCAAACATATGCGCCATGTTTGTGACATTTGAAGTATCAAAGTGAGATAAATCTAACTTAGTTAAAGATGCGTCACTATCAAACATGTATGACATGTTTGTCACTTTTGTGGTTTTAAAAGAAGTTGAACCAGATAAATCGATATTCGTTAGTTTTTTATTTTTACTAAACATGTTTTCCATGCTGGTAACATCAGTAGTATCAAGATTATCTAACCCCTTGATGGTTTCTAATGCCCCAAGACTAGTAAACAGATCATTTGCAGACCCAATAATTTTTAGTTTTCCAGTGATATCAATTTCTTTAATGTCAGCGGCTAACACTGGATTTTGTCCATTTAAGTTGTAGTATAGGCTAATAGAATGATTATCACTGTTATCGATTGTGCCACCACTAATTTTTAATATATCACCTTCATCATTGAAACTGATATCTATTCCTTGCCATTTAGTTGGGAAACTTTCCCTAGTAGCTTTAGCAGGATCAAATTGTGCAGAGCCGGCTTCTTGCTTTTCAGCTTTTGCATCGTTTGTGGTGCTTGGATCGCTGGTATTGCCTGTGATTGCATCTTGATTACTGCCACCATCTTGATTGCTATTAGCACCATCTGGATTCTGTTCAGTTTCTGGTGCGCTGCTTGCAGCGCTTGTGTTAGCTTCGCTGCCAGCAGGGTCATCATCAGCTGCTTCGCCTTCCGTTTCTGAACCAGTTTCACTTTGATAGTTCAACTTGGTCTTGACTGCTCTTTTCGCAGTCTTCTTGGTGGCTCGAGTGCCATTCTGATTAGCTGCCTTGACCGTCTGGGGCTTGGCATTAATTAAGCCTAAAGCAGCTGCGGCCACGCCGCCGAGCAATATTTTTTCTCCTTGCTTGTTAGCATTCTTATGCGTATTCATAAAATTCCTCTTTTAAACTGCATACTAATTAGGATGTTTTTTATTTGTCAGAATTTATTTAGTCTTTCTTGCGCTCAAGCCAAGCAGCACCTAGAGCAGTGGCTAAGGCCAAACCGCCTAGGGCCAGCATGGCCAAACTATTGTGCTTCTCGGTACCAGTTTGTGGCAAGGCATCAGTTCTGCTGTCTTGATCCAGCTTGCCTTTTTTGTTTAGTTTGTGGTCAGCAGCTGCCAATTTAGCAGGGCGGTTAGCCTGATGCTTGTTGGCTGTGAGGCCTTTGATTGATTTGGCAGGTGCTTTCTTGCTCTGCTTATTTGCATGAAGGCCTTTGCTTGCTTTCTTAGGAGCATTCTTTTTCTTGGCCTTTTTGCTGCTTGGAATTGGAGTCGGCTCATTGTCAGTCGGCGTCTGGTTTCCAGCTGGGGCAGGGGTGGAATTATTGGTTTGGCCATCATTCTTGCTGTAAACGTAGGTCACGCTTTGCGGACTGTTGATGAAGAAGCCAGTCGCATTATCGGGCCGAGTCTTTAAAGTATAGCCGGAGACAGTCTCAGCACCAGTCGTATAGCCATCACCAATGCGGCCTTGGATTACGCGGTCAGGGGCAATGGAGTTGCCATATTCATCTTGATAATGAACTGTGACTGCAGGCGCTATGGCTGCAGGTCTGTTGACAATTGAACCAGCAGTATTGGAAGCATTGGAGCCGTTGGATTCAGAGCCGTTAGAGCTGTTGGAACCATTGGAGCTGTCAGAGCTATTAGAGCTATTGGAACTGTTGGAACCGTTAGAGCTGTTAGAACTATTTGAGCTATTTGAACCGTTAGAGCTGTCAGAGCTGTTAGAACTATTTGAGCTATTGGAACCGTTAGAGCTGTCAGAGCTGTTTGAGCTATTGGAACCGTTAGAGCTGTCAGAGCTGTTTGAAGTGTTTGAGCTATTGGAACCGTTAGAGCTATTAGAACTATTAGAGCTATTGGAACCGTTAGAACTATCAGAGCTGTCAGAGCTGTTTGAAGTGTTTGAGCTATTTGAACCGTTAGAGCTGTTAGAACTATTTGAGCTATTGGAACCGTTAGAACTATCAGAGCCATCAGAGCTGTCAGAACTATTTGAGCTATTTGAACTGTCAGAACCGGTTGAACCATCAGAGCTGTCAGAGCCAGTAGAACCATTTGAGCTATCAGAACTGTTGGAACCATTAGAGCCATCAGAGCTGTCAGAACTATTTGAACTGTCAGAACCGATTGAACCATCAGAGCTGTCAGAGCCAGTAGAACCATTTGAGCTATCAGAACTGTTGGAACCATTTGAGCCATCAGAGCTGTCAGAACTATTTGAGCTATTTGAACTGTTGGAATCGTTAGAACTATCAGAACCATTAGAGCTGTTAGAAGTGTTGGAGCTATTTGAACCGTTAGAGCCATTAGAACTATCAGAACTGTTGGAACCATTTGAACCATCAGAGCCAGTCGAACCTTCAGAGCCATTAGGAGTAGATGATCCATTTTTGGTGTATATGAGATTAACGGTTTGAGGCTTGCTTGTGAACAGAAAGCTATCTATATCCGTTGTTGATCCATTGAATTCCGCGTGGTCAAACTTATATCCTTTAATTTCTTTGGGTTTAAAAGCAATAAATGAGTCGTCGTTGACAAGTTTAGTATCTATGTCCCCGAATTGTTCATCTGCATCAGCAATATCTTTATTGTCACTTTGATAATGAACTGTAATTGGTCCTCCAAGATCAGCAAAACATACATAGGCATCATGTTGAGTCGAAGGATTAAATTCGTCTAAGAATGCCTGTGGATAGTACCATTTGCATGTACCCTTTTTAGGGGAGCCTTTCCCTAGGCCCATGTTTACCCAGGTGCCTTGAACATTGAGATAAGAACTTGAAATATTGCACTTAGGGCCTAAAACTAATTTTCGTAGATTAGGGTCATTATCAAACATTGAAGTAGCGGACTTAGCAGATGGAATATTAAAGTTTTCGATATTTAGTTCTTCAAGATTGGTACAATTTTCAAACATAGAACCTAACCCCAAAAAATCATCTATCTTATCGGTATTGAAATTTTGTAGATTTAAGCTTTTTAGATTAGTACACCCATTGAACATATTCAACATTTCACGTACATTAGAAGTATCAAAATTTGATAAATCTAAAGTTTCTAGAGCAGTACAGTTCTCGAACATATCTTGCATATTAGTTACTTTACTTGTATTAAAACTTTTAGGAAAGGACAAGGAAGTTAGTGATGAACAACCATCGAACATATCATCCATCCGAGTTATATTATCTGTTTTTAAGTTTTCCAATCCCTTAAAAGTTTGTAAACTAGAAAGTCCAGAGAATAAATTGTTAGCATATCCTTCAATTTCTATTGTTCCTAATATATTTATCTCTGTAATTTTTGATGTGTCTACCCAAGGTATGTTGTTTTTAATGCCAATGTTTTTTAGTAAATTATCATTTTTAATAGTATATTGCTTGTCAGATGAGCCAATTTTTAATACACCATTATCAGCTGTAACGGGGATATCGTTCCATCTGCTTGAAATTGCGCCATCTCGAGTAGCCTTAGCAGGATCAAATTGTGCATGATCTGCTTCTTGCTTATCTGCTTTTGCTTTGTCTGTGGTGCTTGGATCGCTGGTATTGCCGGCAGCTGCGTCTGCACTATTTTCACTTGCTGTGCTGCTATTGGCACTAGTCTGCTCATGTTCAGTTTCTGGGGCGCTGCTTGAAGTGCCTGCATTATTCTCGCTGCCAGCAGTTTGACTGCTGCTGTTTTGGTCCGTGGACTCATCATCTGAAACTGCTGCACCCTCAGCTTCAGTTTGGTAGGTCAATTTAGTCTTGACTGTTCTTCTAACAGTCTTCTTGGTGGCACGAGTGCCATTCTGATTAGCTGCCTTGACCGTCTGGGGCTTAGCATTAATTAAGCCTAAAGCAGCTGCGGCCACGCCGCCGAGCAATATTTTTTCTCCTTGCTTGTTAGCATTTTTATGTGTATTCATATAATTCCTCTTCTAATTCCTCTTCTAAACTGCATATTAATATAGGTTTAGTATATGGCTGGCTTAGGCAAAAGTCAAACTCAGCTAGGCTAAAATAAAAATGCCCTATATTAATAATATAGGACATTTTTTATTTATCAGAATTTAATTAGTCTTTCTTACGCTCAAGCCAAGCAGCACCTAGAGCAGTGGCTAAGGCCAAACCGCCTAGGGCCAGCATGGCCAAACTATTGTGCTTCTCTGCACCAGTTTGCGGCAATGCATCAGTTCTGCTGTTCTGATTCAGCTTGCCTTTTTGTGGGTCAGAGCTAGCAGTCTTGTTTAATTTGCGACTTGCAGCCGCCAGTTTAGCAGGGTGGTTAGCCTGATGCTTGTTAGCTGTGAGACCTTTGATTGATTTGGCAGGTGCTTTCTTGCTCTGCTTATTTGCATGAAGGCCTTTAATTGCCTTCTTTTTCTGAGACTTTTTACTGCTTGGAATTGGAGTCGGCTCATTGTCAGTCTGAGTCTGGTTTCCAGCTGGGGCAGTGGTAGAATTATTAGTTTGGCCATCATTCTTGCTGTAAACGTAGGTCACGCTTTGCGGACTGTTGATGAAGAAGCCAGTCGCATTATCGGGCCGAGTCTTTAAAGTATAGCCGGAGACAGTCTCAGCACCAGTCGTATAGCCATCACCAATGCGGCCTTGGATTACGCGGTCAGGGGCAATGGAGTTGCCATGTTCATCTTGATAATGAACTGTAACTGCAGGCGCTATGGCTGCAGGGCTGTTGACAATTGAACCAGCAGTGTTAGAAGCATTGGAGCCATTAGAACCGGAATTATCAGAACTGTTAGAGCCAATAGAGCTATCAGAACCGGTTGAGCTTTCGGAGCCAGTCGAGCTTTCAGAACTGTCAGAACCATCGGAACTGTCAGAACTATTAGAGCTATTCGAACCATTGGAGCTGTTCGAGCTATTTGAACCGTTAGAACTATCAGAACCAGTCGAACCAGTTGAGCTGGTTGAGCCCTCGGAACCGGTTGAACCTTCAGAGCTAGTAGAACTATCAGAGCCAGTCGAACCTTCAGAACCAGTCGAACCTTCGGAACCGGTTGAACCTTCAGAACCGGTTGAGCTTTCGGAGCCAGTTGAGCTATCAGAACCGGTTGAGCTTTCGGAGGCAGTCGAGCCTTCAGAGCCAGTCGAGCTTTCGGAGCCAGTCGAGCTTTCAGAACTGTCAGAACCATCGGAACTGTCAGAACCATTAGAGCTATTCGAACTATCAGAGCCATCGGAACTGTCAGAACCATTTGAGCTGTTAGAGCCGTCGGAACCATCCGAAGTGTCAGAAGTGTTATCAGTTTTACTCTTAGAGTAGACCAAAGTAATATCTTGTGGGTCGGAGATAAATTCTTTTATATCAGAATTCTTGTTTTCTTTGAACTTGTAGCCAGCAAATTCTTTGCTGGTGTCAACAGTTACCAGGTCTGAAATGTTGCCGAAAAGTTTTTCATCAGGAATTTCCTTACCATCTTGATCAACTAGCTGCTTGCCTTCTTCGTCTTGGCGATGAACAGTTACGATGCCACCAGTATACCTAACATAGGTGTCGTGGTCTCTGTCTCCTTGATATTTAGTTATCAAATCGGCTGAAGACCACTGATTAGTACCCTTGGTCAGAGAACCATCGTCTTCACCCATGTTTACCCAAGTACCTGGCTGTTTAAGTAAATCTTCAGGCTGTTCTCCGTCTAGAGGAAATTTAACCCCTTTACCTAAAGTTAATTTAGCTATATTTGCACATGAATCAAATAAACCATCTAATATAGCATCATCAGTAATTGTAAAGTTAGATAAGTTTATGCTAGATAAGTTGGTGTCTGCATAAAACATAGAAGAAAAGAATGTAACTTTGCTAGTATCAAAGCTTGAGAGATCTAATGAAACTAATTTTGGACAATTGGCAAACATGTAACTCATGTCAGTGACATCTGAAGTAATGAGGCTATTTAAACCGTTAATTTGAGTTAATTTAGGAAGAGTATCAAATAATGAATCAGCCGGCCCATTAATTGTTATTTTTCCTAGAATATCTATTTCAGTAATATTATCAGTATTTACAGTACTTATATTATTATTAATGCCAATTTCATTTTCGGCGGTGTTGTCAATTAAATAGTCTTTGCCTTTTTCACCTAGCGATAAGATGCCATTATTAAAGGTAAAAGGAACACCTTCCCAAGTGTTATCAGTTTTACTCTTAGAGTAGACCAAAGTAATATCTTGCGGGTCAGAGATAAATGCTTTTACATCTGAATTTTTATTTTCTTTGAAGGTGTAACCGGCAATTTCCTTGCTGGTATCAACAGATACTGGGTCTGAAATATTGCCAAAGAGCTTTTCATCAGGAATTTCCTTACCATCTTGATCAACTAGCTGCTTGCCATCTTCATCCTGGCGATGAACAGTTACTATGCCACCAAGATTAGCAAAACAAACATAAGTGTCGTGATCAGTAGAACCCTGATATTTGGTCATTAAATCAGTTGAAGACCACTTATTAGTGCCTTTGGCTGGAGAGCCCTGATCAACTCCCATATTTACCCAAGTTCCCAAATCAGGTAAAAAGGAACCTGGTTTTCCTTTAATTTCTGGAAATTTAAAGCCACTACCTAAGACTAATTTTTTCAAATTTGAGCAAAAACGAAACATAACTACCATTTTAGCATCATCTGCAACTGTAAAATTGGACAAATTAATACTAGTTAAATTTGTGTCATTGAGAAAAAGACCATTATAGTTAGTCACTTTGTCTGTATTAAAACTAGATAAATCTAATTCAGTCAATTTAGGGCAACTAGCAAACATTTGTTGCATGTTTGTAACCTGAGAAGTATCTAATTTATCTAAGCCATTTATTGAGGTTATGTTTTTTAAATTCTTAAAAACTCCATTTGCGCTGCCTATAATTGCGATTGAGGCATTAATATCAATTTCAGTGATATCATCTACAGTTATGCCGTTAACATTTTGGCTAATACTAATATCTTTATTATCTGAATTATTTATTGTATAGGTTTTGCCTTTTTCGCCTAGCGATAAGACGCCATTATTGAAGGCGTAAGGAACGCCTTCCCAAGTATTATCGGTTTTACTCTTGGAATAGACCAAAGTAATATCTTGCGGGTCAGAGATAAATGCTTTTACATCTGAATTTTTATTTTCTTTGAAGGTGTAACCGGCAATTTCCTTGCTGGTATCAACAGATACTGGGTCTGAAATATTGCCAAAGAGCTTTTCATCAGGAATTTCCTTGCCATCTTGATCAACTAGTTGCTTGCCATCTTCATCTTGGTAATGGACAGTAACGGTACCGCCTAGATTAGCAAAACAAACATAAGTGTCGTGATCAGTAGAGCCCTGATATTTGGTCATTAAATCGGCTGAAGACCACTTATTAGTGCCTTTTGCTGGAGAGCCCTGATCAACCCCCATGTTTACCCAAGTTCCCAAATCAGGCAAAAATGAATCTGGTTTTCCTTTAATTTCTGGAATTTTAAAGCCACTACCCAAGACTAATTTTTTCAAATTTGAACAGAAGCGAAACATGGTGTTCATTTTGCTATTATCAGTAATTTTGAAGCTTGATAAATTTATACTACTTAAATCAGTGTCTCCACCAAACATTCCGTTGAAGTTAGACACATTAGTGGTATCAAAAGTAGAAAGATCTAAGGTTGCTAACTTAAGACAATTAGCAAACATAAAACTCATGTCTGTTACATCATTAGTAACTAGATTGTTTAAATTTTTAATTACGTTCAGATTGATTAATTTATAGAAAAGCTGACTTGCCGATCCCTTAATTGTGATAGGGGCATTAATATCAATTTCAGTGATATCGTCTGGTGTTACGTTACTAATATTTTGGCTAATGCTAATATTTTTTTTGTCTGAATTATTTATTGTATAGGCTTTGTCTTTTTCACCTAGAGATAAGACGCCATTATTAAAGGTAAAAGGAACACCTTCCCAAGTGTTATCGGTTTTACTCGTAGAATAGACTAGAGTGATAGTTTGTGGATCAGAGATAAATGCTTTTATATCAGAATTCTTGTTTTCTTTGAACTTGTAGCCAGCAAATTCTTTGCTAGTATCAATAGTTACCGAGTCTGAAATGTTGCCGAAAAGTTTTTCATCAGGAATTTCCTTACCATCTTGATCAACTAGCTGCTTACCTTCTTCGTCTTGGCGATGAACAGTAACGATGCCACCAGTATATCTAACATAAGTATCATGGTCTCTATCACCTTGGTAATTGGTCATTAAATCAGCTGAAGACCATTGATTAGTGCCCTTGGCCAGAGAGCCATTTCCTTCTCCCATGTTTACCCAGGTACCTGGCTGTTGAAGTGAATTGTTTTTAGTATCTTTATAATTTGTAAATTTAAAAGCCTTTCCTAAATTCAGCTTAGTTAAGTTTGAACATGAATCAAACATACTAAACGTTAAGGCATCATCTGTAACTGTAAAATTTGAAAGATCTACGCTAGTTAATGCTGTGTCTCCACTAAACATTGAAGAATATGAAGTAGCTTTAGAAGTATCAAAAGTTGAAAGATCCAGTGTAGTTAATTTTGGGCAGCCAGCAAACATATAGCTAAAATTTGTTATCTGAGAAGTATTTAGGTTATTTAATCCTTCAATAGATACTAAATTGTTTAATTTAGAAAAGAGACGTTGAGCAGTCCCCGTGATTGCAATGGGAGCATTAAGATCAATTTCTGTAATATCATCTGCAACAACATTATCAATAGAAAAAGGATTTTTTTTATTGATAGTAATTGAATAGTCTTTATTAGTTTCACCAATTGCTAATTTACCATTAGAAAAATTAACTGGTATGCCATTCCAGGTGCTTGAAATCGAAGTATTACCATCGCGAATAGCTTTAGCAGAGTTGAATTGATCAGGTTTTGCCAAATGCTTGTCAGCTTTTTCATTGTTTATAACAACGTCTTGATTGGTTTCACTTGCTATGCTGTTATTGGTACTAGCCTCGCTTTGTCCGTCTTCTGGGTTGTTATTTGCTGTCTCATCTATATTAGTCCCACTGTAATCAGCAGCTGCACCTTCAGTTTCTGAACCGGTTTCAGTAGACTCTGTTTGGTAATTCAACTTAGTCTTGACTGGTCTGCTCGCAGTCTTCTTAGTGGCACGAGTGCCGTTTTGGTTGGCTGCCTTCACAGTCTGGGGCTTGGCATTAATTAAGCCTAAAGCAGCTGCGGCCATGCCGCCGAGCAATATTTTTTCTCCTTGCTTGTTAGCATTCTTATGTGTATTCATAAAATTCCTCTTCTAAACTGCATATTAATATAGGTTTAGTATATGGCTAGGCTAAATCAATGTCAAACCGCATAAAAGAAAAAGCACCCGTTAAAATTTAAGCATTTCATAATAGTTAGTCATAATTCTAACTATTGGGAGTACTTTTTTAATGACTTAGTATACGACTGCTTTGTAAATTTAAGTTGTTTGTAAGTATCTGGCACGCCAAAACTCTTTGACTGGCTTAAACAAAGCATGTCGCGCAAGGGCAATTGCCACGATAATGCACCGGAGGAAACAATCTTCAACCTAATGAAACGAGAGAAGCTTAACCGCATTAAGATCAGTTCACTAGCAGAAATGAGGGAAGTACTATATGATTACGTTTACTGATTCAATCACATTAGAAGATCAAACAAATTAAAATACACGACTCCGATCAAATATCGGAATCGTGCATTGGGTCTGGTATAATATTAAAATGTCTAACTTTTTAAGTTGCACTTCATATTTTTACTGATGAGTTTATTTAATTTTTTTACGACTAAACCATGCTGCACCTAATGCGCCAACTAAAGTTAAGCTTCCTAATGCGAGCATGACTAGACTGGAATGCTTATCAGTACCTGTCTGTGGCAAAGCAGCAGTTTTTTGATTTTTAGCGGTGCTTGAACTGCCTTGCTTTTGAGGCAAATTGTTGTTTGCTGTTGGTTTAAAAGCTTTTTTCTTCTTTCCTTTCTTGTTTTCCTTCTCATTTTTTACCTTCCGATTGTTTTCTTTAGGCGTTTTAGAAGGGTTATTAGGAGTATTAGGCTCATTAATATTTGGTATATTATTTGTACTTGTCTTAGTATAAATATAAGTTACATCTTGCGGGAAAGTGCTAAAGAACCCTGTAGCATTATCTGGTCTCGTCTTTAATGTGTAGCCAAAAATATTTTTAGCTTCAGTAGTATAGTTATCACCAACATAGCCACTCAGTATCTGATCTGAGGAAATGATATTGCCAAATTCGTCTTTATAGTGAACAGTTACATCTGCTGCTTTAACTTTATTAGTGTCTGGGTTATTAGTACTAGGATTATTAGGATTTTGGTTTTTAGCATAAATAAGGTCGACATTTTGCTTTTTATCGGAGTAGCCAACAGTTGCTTTATCTGTTCCAGGCTGTTTGACGCCGTCAATGATAATTTGCTTGATCGTGTAACCAGGTATTGATTTTGGAATAATATCTTTCTGATCACCATAAAGTACACCAGCAACATTTTCTGTCATCGGCTTATTGTCTTTATCAAGAAGAGGCTTGGTATTACCCTTATCATCCACATAGTATAAATAATTAACATTAATAGGATTACCTTGTTTTCTTTCATAAATGAAAGAAACATTTTGATCTTTATCGGAGTAGCCAACAGTTGCTTTATCAGTTCCAGGCTGTTTGACGCCATCAATGATAATTTGCTTAATGGTATAACCAGGTATTTGTTTTGGAATAATATCTTTCTGATCACCATAAAGTACACCGGCAACATTTTCCTTCATCGGCTTATTGTCTTTATCAAGAAGAGGCTTGGTATTACCCTTATCATCCACATAGTATAAATAATTAACATTA
>NZ_BPPB01000019.1 GCF_019972835.1 Lactobacillus laiwuensis
GGAGTAGCCAACAGTTGCTTTATCAGTTCCAGGCTGTTTGACGCCATCAATGATAATTTGCTTAATGGTATAACCAGATATTTGTTTTGGAATAATATCTTTCTGATCACCATAAAGTACCCCGTCAACATTTTCCGTCATCGGTTTATTGTCTTTATCAAGAATAGGTTTGGTATTACCCTTATCATCCACATAGTATAAATAATTAACCTTAATAGGATTACCTGTTGCCCTGTCATAAACGAAGTAAACATCTTGTTCTTGATCAGTAAATGTGACTGTGACTTTGTCTTTACTAGTTTTCGAAATAGTATAACCGTATATATTTTTAGGCTCAATAGAACTAGTATCACCTTTATTGCCAGCAATTGCATAGTCATAGGACTTGCCATCTTTGTCTAAAATTGGTTGTCGTTTTCCTTCTTTATCAAGGTATACGTAATGAATTCTTACAGGGCAGCCGCTATAGAATCTGATATAAGTATCATGATCAGTTTCACCATTATAATTATTCATTAAATCGGTGGAAGACCATTTTTTACTCATTTCTGGGTCCCTTTCGTTACCGTTACCAACATTAACCCATGTTCCTGGATTATTAAGACCAGCAGTTTTATCCTCACTTGTAAACTTACAATTTTTACCTAACACTAGTTTTTTCAACTTAGTCAAATTATTTAGAAGATTACTAAGTGATACATAATGTTCGACCCTCGCCATATTAAAATTTGCAATATTCAATGCAGTTAAATTTCTACATTCACTAAATGCGTCGTCCATTAAAGTGACATTCCCAGTGTCGAAACTAGATAAGTCTAAGTCTGTTATGCTAGAACATCTACTGAACAAGTAAGCCATATATTGTAGGCTACTAGTATTAAACTTGGTTAAGTCTACTTTTTGATTTTCTGGATCTGCTGAATTTTCGGAACTTGGATAACTTACAGAAACTAAGTCTGAGCAGCCATAAAACATACCTGTCATATCAGTAACTTGAGAAGTATCAATTTTATCAGGTAAAATTAAGTTTGCAAGGTTAGAACAACCCATAAACATCTCTTTCATGGTAATAGGATCATTTTTATTACTATTCTTGTTAATATTTAAACCTATATTTAAACCACTTAAATCTAAGCTAGTTAAACTTCCGCAGTTTTCAAACATATAGGACATATCAGTTACTTTGGAAGCATCTAATTTATTTATTCCCTCAATTGAGCTTAGGCTTGAGCAACTGGCAAACATGCCATTCATACTAATTACATTAGATGTATTCAGATTTTCTAATCCAGTAATTTTGGTTAAACTTGACAAATCATAGAACATACTTTGCATCGTACCTCTAAAGTTAAGAGGACCTGTAAAGTCGACTTCTTTAATTTGATTTTTATCTGAAAAGAGAGGCTCAGCAAAAAGATCATGACCATCTTTTGCTAGTGAAAAAATATTAATAGAATTGCCGGGAATGCCATCAATAGTTTGATTATTACCTTTAATGGTGTATATTCCACGTCCCGGCTGAAAAGTTACATCGACACCAAGCCAAACACCAGTTAGTATGGTAGGATTTCCACTATCTCTTTTGACATCTTTTTCGAGTTTTTCAGTTTTTATACTGTCTTTTGTGCCTGAAGAGCTGGTATTGCCTGCAGTTGTGTCTTGATTATTTTCACTTGCTGAACTGTTATTAGCATCAGCTTGACCCTGTCCAGCTTCTGAGGTATTGCTTGAGGTACCTGTATTACCTGTACCTGCATTAGTCTCGCTGTCAGCTGTTTGACTGTTGCTGTTTTGGTCAGTGAGGTTATCGTCAGTAGCTGCTGCACCCTCAGTTTCCGAACCGGTTTCAGTAGACTCTGTTTGGTAATTCAACTTAGTCTTGACTGGTCTGCTCGCAGTCTTCTTAGTGGCACGAGTGCCATTCTGATTAGCTGCCTTGACCGTCTGGGGCTTGGCATTAATTAAGCCTAAAGCAGCTGCGGCCACGCCGCCGAGCAATATTTTTTCTCCTTGCTTGTTAGCATTCTTAAGTGTATTCATATAATTCCTCTTCTAAACTGCATATTAATATAGGTTTAGTATATGGCTGGCTTAGGCAAAAGTCAAACTGAGCTAAGCTAAACCGAAAAGCGTCTGGGAAAAGTGCTCTTTGAAGTTAAATAAAAAAATTTTACAATATAAAAAGACCGGTAAATCAACGTTTTATTGACGTGATTTGTCAGCCTTTTTAGTTAGGTTAGAGTTTTTTCCCAGACTCTTTTTGTCAGAATTTAATTAGTCTTTCTTACGGTTAAGCCAAGCAGCACCTAGAGCAGTGGCCAAGGCCAAACCGCCTAGGGCCAGCATGGCCAAACTGTTGTGCTTCTCGGCACCAGTTTGCGGCAATGCATTAGTGCTGCTGTCTTGATCTAGCTTGCCTTTTTGTGGGTCAGAGCTAGCAGTCTTGTTTAATTTGCGGGCTGCAGCTGCCAGTTTAGCAGGGCGGTTAGCCTGATGCTTGTTAGCTGTGAAACCTTTGGTTGATTTGGCAGGTGCTTTCTTTTTCTTGTTCTTCTTGCTGGTCGGAATTGGAGTCGGCTCATTGTCAGTCGGCGTCTGGTTTCCAGCTGGAGTAGTAGTGGAGTTATTAGTTTGGCCATCATTCTTGCTGTAAACGTAGGTCACGCTTTGCGGACTGTTGATGAAGAAACCAGTCGCATTATCAGGCCGGGTCTTTAATGTATAGCCGGAAACAGTCTCGGCACCAGTCGTATAGCCATCACCAATCCGGCCTTGGATTACGCGATCAGGAGCAACAGTGTTGCCATATTCATCTTGATAATGAACTGTGACTGCAGGTGCTATAGCTGCAGGGCTGTTAACAATTGAACCAGCAGTATTGGAAGCATTGGAGCCGTTGGAATTATCAGAGCTGTTGGAACCATTAGAACTATTAGAGCTATTAGAGCTGTCAGAGCTGTTAGAACTATTTGAGCCATCGGAACTGTCGGAGCTGTCAGAACCATTAGAACTATCAGAACTGTCGGAGCTATTAGAACCATCGGAACTGTCAGAACCGTCGGAACCATCGGA
>NZ_BPPB01000020.1 GCF_019972835.1 Lactobacillus laiwuensis
GCCTCATTTAAGTTATGGACAGGTAAAGAGATGCCGACTGATTATATTCGTGAAATTATGTTTTCTGATGATAATAACTAAAAAAGTTTTAGGAGATTAGGAGAAAAGTATGAAAAATAAATATACACCTACAGCTCTTGCCTTGTATTTTAACTATTTCGTTCATGGCATGGGAGTGATAATACTATCACAAAATGCTGCTGCTTTAGCTAAACAATGGGGTACAAGTCAAACAGCTGCTCTAGCAGTAGTTTCTGCGTTAGGTATAGGCAGGATTATTAATTTGTTAATTTCAGGCGTTTTATCGGACAAATTTGGACGCAAGCCTTTCGTTCAGCTAGGTATTGTCACTTACTTCATCTTTTTTATTGGTATTCTACTTTCACCCAACACTGTCATAGCATACATTCTAGGCATTTTAGCTGGAATGGCCAATTCGTTTTTGGATACGGGCACGTATCCTGGACTTATGGAAATATATCCAAACTCAAAGGGTACATCTAATGTTGTTTTAAAAGCCTTTATTTCAGCCGGTCAGTTCCTATTACCATTTATTGTTAGTGGACTCGCTGCCGCACACATGTGGTATGGTTGGTCATTCATAATTCCAGCTGCAATTCTAGTAATTACTTTTTTATATTTCCTATTTGGTGGAGCTTTTCCAGACTCGAATGAAGTTACCAAAGAAGATGAAGAGAAAGCCAAAAAAGCTGAAGAACAAGCAAATAATAATATTGCAAGCAACGTCTGGATTGATGGTACATTATTTATCATTTACGGATATATTTCTCAAGCAACTTTCTATTTAGTAAGCCAAATGCTTACACAGTATGGGCAACAAGTTGGTGGCATGGCTCAAGCATCTGCCCATTCCTTAGTTTCATGGTATTCTTTGGGTTCAATTTGTTGTGTTCTTTTAACTGCTGTTTTAGGTAAAAAGATTAGTGAAATTCAATTTGTACCAGTTTACACTCTGGGCGCTTTTGTCTCTATTTTGCTAATGTGGCTATTTCCAACCAATGCTGCTTTGATGATCATTTTGGCGTTTTTAGTAGGCTTCTTTGCAGCCGGTGGAGTAATGCAATTAGCATTAACTGTTATGGCTGATTTTTTCCCTGCTGGTAAAGGTACAGTTACCGGATTCTTTTATACTGCAGGCTCAATCGCTTCATTTACTATCCCACTTTTCATAGGTTGGATTGGTAATATGAAAAACGTTATGTTCTTAGACGTAATTATTGCTTTACTAGGATTTATTGATACACTATTAATTGCAATTCGCTATAAGAAGCTGTTTGGCAAACTCAGTAAATAAAATTAATTTTTTATAGCATTAGAAAAGCCATATATCAATGTTATTTGATATGTGGCTTTTTGGTGCTTTACATTAATTCGTTAAATAAATTACAAGTGATTAAATTTATTTTTAAAATAGTTTATACTGAAAACGTTGTTATCAAACTAATTAATGATTAAAAACATAGAACTATGACTAATTCAATTACAAAAAATGCTCTACGCTCACTCTTATATGAATCTGTTACCGCGCCAAAACCTGGCTTAGTAGATCCTATCAGCCAAGGCCCGCATCCCGATATGAATATTTATACTTTTATTGACAGCAGTTTAAGTTTAGAGGAATATTTTGCTGCTGCTGTTGAAATTGGGCAAAACTTTCAGTCGACTGATTTAACGCAAATGTTTCAGCAATTAAGACAAAGAGGCATTACTGCTGAAAAAGAAATGTATGCTGCAACGCACGGCGCTAATACACATAAAGGGGCAATTTTTGCTCTAGGCATCTTTGTTTGTGCTGAAAGTTATAGTATGATAAACAATACTGAATTATTCCTTACTATTACTAAGATGTGTAAAGGACTTGTACAGCATGATCTGATTCAAAATAATGAGTTACAAACAGCAGGTGAAAAAGAATTTAAGCAGTATCATATTGGCGGGGCTCGTGCTCAAGCTGAACGAGGCTATCCTATTGTACGTGAAGTAGCTTTACCTTTTTTAAAAAACACTAAGGGGACGCTCCAAACGAGACTCCTTGATACCTTAATGAAAATAGCAACAGTTACGGTTGACAGTAATTTGATTAAGCGAGCTGGAAATTATAATGTGATTGACTGGCTACATCAAGCAGCCTATAAATATTTAGAGCTAGGTGGTTATGCTTCTCCAGCTGGTAAAAAATGCCTGCAAAAATTAAATGATGACTGTTTGGCCCACAATTATAGTTTAGGTGGCTGTGCAGATTTATTAATTGTTACCATTTTTGTAGCTCTAGAACGTGGATACATATAAAAAAGGAAGGCCTGGGCCTTCCTTTTTTAATAATCACGCAAGTAAATGTAGTTAATTTCATGACCTAAAGTTTTGTGTAAAATGACATTCGCTCTGCTTTTAGTAGGTTCTATATATTCACGCAAATTAACTAGATTAACCGTCTGCCAAACTTTTTCAGCCATTTCTACTGCTTCCCTTTTAGACTTGTTCGCCCAAAAATAGTAGAAACTAGCAGGATTGTTTTGATTCATAGCTAAAAGATGAACAAAGCGCTGTAAAAACCAAGTCCTGATCAATTCTTCGTTTGCATCTATGTAAATTGAAAAATTAAAAAAGTCACTTGTTGCTATCATTTTATTAGGTGGGATTTGTAAAGTGTTTATTCCTTCAATTATTAATATATTCGGGTTGGTTATTTTACCATAGCCACCGGGAACTATGTCAGACAATTCATGTGAGTATAAGGGATAAAAAACTTCCTTTTGTCCTGTTGCCACATCTGATAGAAAATCTGCTAATAATTTCATATTATATGATTCAGGAAATCCTTTACTGTCCATTAGCTTCTTCTTCTGCAACTCTCGATTTGGATATAAAAAGCCATCTGTTGTCATGAGTTGTACTTTTAGTGTAGGATACAAACGTTTAAGTAACACCTTTAATAATCTGGAAACCGTAGACTTTCCTACTGCTACAGGACCGGAAATACCAATTATGAAAGGTTTATTGACATTATTAGCATTAATAAAATGATTCATTGATTCTAACAATAATTTTTCATTATGCACAAAAAGATATAAATAATGCACTAATGGGCTATAAATTTCATTGATATCGGTGGCATTGACTATATCTCCTAATGAAGTAAGACTCTTTAATTCACTTTTGCTGATTTCACTAGTTTTATTCTCAGTTTGGGACCAATCATGCCTGGAAACTTTCGTAAAATTTTTCATTTTCTATGCTCTTTTCATAATATAATGCAGAGGAGAAACAATTAAAGGCGTAACTAGTGCTGTAAAAATTGCCTCAATTAATCCGTTTATTCCCAAAGAAGTCAGTAAAACTAAGAATAGTGGCATTCCTGCAGAAAAATTTCCTATATTTGCAATTAATTCATTAGGGCTTTTCATGAAAAATAGACTTGCCAATACAATAACTAGCACCGTATTAGTTATTGACGCTATGCCTCCATTTAATGCATATACCCACTTTTTAATTTCTAAATTTTTTTGTGTAAAGTAATTTGTCAATAAGCTGGGCAAAAAGCCAGCAAATATACTCGGCACTAAAGCTATTATTGGGTTTCGAAACAGCAATAAGCTAACCATATCGCCTGGTTGTGTATATGCCACTATTAATCTAGTTAATCCCCAAATTAGACCAAAAACAATACCATAGCTTGGACTGAGTAAACTACTGTAAACTGCGACCGTCAGAGGAACAGTAGTAATAGCTGGAAGTGCTGGCAAGATGCGAATGTAACCAATATTAGGCACAAAAGTTTGTAAAATCAGTATTGCTAAAAAAACAGCAGTTATTGCTAATTTAACTGTATTTTCTCGTTTCATATTTTTTCACTCCATATTAAATTTGCTTTGACATTTTTAATTGCAGCATTAGCTTTGACAGGAACAAATTTAGAAAGATCACCACCAATAAATGCTATATCACGTATTAAACTAGAAAAATAAAATAGTTTTCAGGATCAGAAAACAAAATTATCATTTCAATATTTTTATTCAATTCCTAAAAATTTTCCCAGCAAATGATTAAATTCTGCTGGTTTTTCTGCCATTATGTCATGGCCAGCATCATCAACTGTATTTATTTCAATATTCTTATTATGTTTTTGCATTTCAGTAGCATAGCCTATCTTAAAATAGGGACTTTTAGTTGAACTGATTGAAAGTGCAGGTATATGAATACCGTAGACCGTTGGACGCCAATCTTTTTGAACATGATCAAACAGTAGCGGCATATTTTTCTCTCGCTCAAAGGGATATTTTTGCTTAAACGGGTAAAGTTTAGACCAAACTTGATCGTCAATACCATTAAGCGTTTCTTTAATATTGTCATAATATGACAATATATCTTTAAAATTATCTTGTGTCAGTTCTATCTGATCATGAGCCCAGCCATAATTCCATTCTTCATCATTAAGCATTTTAGGTGTTTGATCAATTGTAACTACTTTAACTATATTGAGTTCAGGATGGTATTTTAAAATTGCCCATACTAGGCCCGCTCCCATAGAGTGACCAATTAAAATTATGGATTTCAAATCCAAATTTGTAATTAATGTTGCTGCCTCATCTGCAAGCTCAACCATGTTGCTTATTGCTGATCCTCTTGACTTGCCGTGACCTGCCAAGTCAAAAGTAATTGTTTGGTAACCGTGCTGAACTAAATACGGCACTTGTCCCGCCCACACAACATGATTTCCGCCAAAGCCATGAAAAAAAACAATTGCGGGACCTTTCCCTGTTATTTCATAATATATTTTTCTATTAGCAATTTGCATTAACATTTTTTATTCCTTCTAGTTTTCAATTGAAATCTTTTTATACTTAGAAAAATATTTCAAAAACCATTTTTTGGTGTATTCAACAGTAGGACTTTCGATAGATGTAATAGTATTACAAAGTGAGATTCTCCAAGGAAAAGTTGGGGTCATTTCTTTACTCTTAATTTCCTTGTCACTATAATTTTGTCCTATGGGGGCAGCCAAAATTCCAATTAAGTCTGAATCTCGCTGTACCAAGTTTAAAACCAGGTCCCAAGAAACGGTTTGTAAAAAATAATTAGGCTTCATCCGATCCCCTCTAAATCTTTTATTTAGCTGGAAGGTAACCATAAAACTGTCAGTCAAAGTTACTATTTTTTCTTTTTCAACTTCAGTAAAAGGTATTTCCTTTTCTTTTATTTTGTTAAAACGATGATTAGAATTAAACCACACCCTGACGCTGCTTTCATAAATTAAATTTTCATAAATACCTTCGATTGTTGCTGGAGAAACAATTACAGCCAAATCAATATCTCCTAAGACAAGCATCTTCTGCAGGCTATAAGCACCACATTCAACAAGTTTAAGCTCAATCCCAGGATTAGAATAAATGAAAGAAATCAACGCATCGTTAAATACGATTGAATTAATCACAGGAGCAATTCCAATTTTAACAGTTCCATTTTTTTCTTCAGAAAAGCGATTTAGTTTTTCCATCATTTCAATATACTGTTGATATACTTTTCTTGATTCATTAACTAGGGCTAAGCCATAACGAGTAAGGCCAATAATTCTGCCCTTTTTATGCTTAAAAACTTTTATTCCTTGTCTAAACTCAATATCCTTGATTGATTTACTAATTGCTGGCTGAGAAACATGTAAGATCTCGGCACTTTTAGTTAAATTAAAATCATTATCTATTATCGCAAGCAAATATTTAATCTGATTAATATCCAAGATAAGCTCTCCTACTTTCATTCACGTTCAGATTTATAAAAAAAGCAGCATTAAATGCATTTTCTTAAATCATTTAAAATACTGTTTCTTTTATTAGCTTAACTTAATAAAACTAACTATTTTCTTTAATATTCATAATGGGTTCTTGAAAAATTCTAGGATCCATTTCTTTCAAATTATCACTAATAATCGGCTTGAATTCCATTTGATTAAGAATATCTTTTTGTAAATCTATACCAGGTGCGATTTCTATTAATTTCAACCCATCTTTAACCAGTTCAAATACAGCACGTTCAGTTACATACCAAACTTTTTGGTTATTTTCATATGCTACTTTTCCTGAAAAAGTTACTTGTTGAACATCTTTAACGAATTTCTTAACTTTTCCTTCTTGAATGATATGAAGTTTACCATCTTTGACTTCTTCTTTTAAGCCTGCCGCAGTAAATGTACCAGTGAAAATAATTTTTGGTGTGTTTTGTGTAATATCAACAAAGCCACCTGTACCAGCTATTTTAGGACCAAATTTAGAAACATTCAGATTACCTTTTGCATCTGCTTCAGCCAACCCTAAAAACGTTAAATCAATACCACCGCCATCATAAAAGTCAAACATATATGGTTCATCAATGATTGATTGTGGTGCAATTGCAGCTCCAAAGTCACCACCACCTAGAGGTGTACCACCAAAAGTACCAGGCTCAACTGTAGTCATTATGTTATCAGATAAACCTTCTTCTTTTAAAACTAATGAACATGTTTCTGGATATTTACCAATTCCAAAGTTCACAACCTGATCTGTTTTTTTATTGAATAGGAGTGCTGCTCTTCTTGCGATTACTTTCTTGCTATCTAGTGGTAAATCAATTTCATCTTCCGCCGTAATAACAGCAGAACTAACAAAATCAGGATTATACTGGGTATCCGTTGTCTGCTTAGTCCACTCAGAACTATCAGCTTCTACAACATAATCAACTAGTATCCCTGGTATTCTGATATCTTTAGGCTTCATGGAACCGCGCTTAAGCACACGTTTAACTTGAACAAAAACCTTACCACCATTATTATGAGCAGCCATTGCTATCGCTGTTGCCACTAGGGTAAGCGGCTCATCATCAAACGTAATATTCCCATCTTCATCGGCAAATGTGCCCCGTAAAAGAGCAACATTTGGTTTTGGTACTTCATAAGCTAAATAATCTTTACCATGAATATTGATCCTATTGACCAGTGTGGCATTTTTAGCTGCATCATTTAATCTACCGCCGCTAACCTCAGGGTCGACGAAGGTACCTAAACCTACATTAGTAATCAAAACCGGCTTATGTGCAGCCGCATCCCTAAATATTTGTGACAAAACTCCTTGAGGGAAATTAAAAGCTTCAAAATCATTAGCAGCTGACAATGGCTCTAGTTCTGGTGCTAGTGCCCAGTGCCCGCCAACTAAACGATGTAGAAAACCTTTTTCTGCAAAATTATTTGTCCCCTTAGTTTTGCCATCGCCTATGCCGGCTGCGTGCCAAACATCCAGTCCTTTAGGATGTCCTTCTTTTTTATAGCGTGCTCTCATGCATTCCAAAATTTCTTCTGGAGTGTCAGTACCTAAGAACCCATCTAGTGCAATTACTGCATTATCTGGAATTAACTCAGCAGCTTTTTGACTATTAATAAATTGAATTGCCATCAGATTAATCCTCCTAATGAGTCAAAATATAATTTATTTAATTACAGTAAAAAATGAGTTTATTTAGATTGATGAGAGCAATTTATGTAACCAAAAAATTAATTTTAAACCAATAACTATCCGAACTATGTCATTCATACATTGTTCTGACATTATTAGGATAACGCTTACAATCATAGATTGTGAAATACATAATTTTCACTGTATATATAACTTTAAGTTATTGTTTTAGTAAAAAAATCCTTGCACATAACCAGTTAAATTCCAGTTAGTGCAAGGTATTTTTATCTCACATAAATCTATTTTTACTTAGTTGCCATACACTGTGCTTGACCGCTAGTAACAACAACATTATCTTGATTTGTTACAGTAGTATCATACACAACAATAGTGAAGTTCTTTTTAGGAATAAATTCAGTAATCGTACATTTGACAGTCAACACGTCATTTAAGTACACAGGTTTGACAAACTTAAGGGTTTGATCTAGATAAATACAACTTTCTTGTCCCGGAATATGTTCTGCTAGACATGTAGAAATAAAAGCAGCAGTAATCATTCCGTGCGCAATTCTATGCTTAAATTGGGTCTTTTTGGCAAATTCTTCGTCCATGTGAACTGGATTATGATCACCGCTTAGTTCAGCAAATTGTTGGACCAGTTCATCTGTAACTCGCTTAGTAAAAGTTCCAGATAACCCAATTCTTAACTTTTCTTCAGCTATAATGCTTACCTCTTGTTCTTTCTATAAAATTTCTACGCCTTTTTTAATGACTCTTTGGGCATCATCCATGAGATCCTGCACAATTTGAGCAGCCGGTTTTGATTCTTTAATCAATCCGGCAACTTCACCAGACATGAAGAAGCTTTCTTTAGGATCGTCTTCTTGAACGCCTTTATAAAGAGCCTTATTCATAGCAGCATTGAAATCATCGCGAGAAACGCCAGTCTTTTCAAGTTCAGTTAACTTAAGAGCCTCTTCATTGGCAATACCACGGGTAGCGCCACCCTTAATAGAGGTACCTACTACTGCAGTTCCAGTATCTGTTGCGTCAATTACGGCTTTGCGCCAATTTTCACCGACTGGACTTTCTTTGGCAATGGAGAATATCGTACCGCACTGAACGCCTTCTGCTCCCGCAACAAAGGCTTCAACAACTCCACGACCATCGCCAATACCACCGGCAGCAATTAAAGGAATGGAAATTGCATCGGCGATTTGAGGCCATAAAACCATTGAAGTGGTGTTACCAATGTGTCCACCGGCTTCCATACCTTCAACAATCACTGCATCTGCGCCCATTTCTTCCATCTTTTTAGCAATTTTGACATTTGGAATAACAGGCATTACTTTCACACCTGCAGCTTTTAAGTCTGTCATATAAGGTTTCGGAGTACCTGCACCAGTAGTAACAATTTTTACCCCTTCTTCAATTAAAACCTTAACAACATTAGGGGTATTCTTGTCCATCAACATTAAATTAACAGCAAATGGTTTATCAGTGAGTTTCTTGGCTTTTCTAATTGCTTCTCTAACTTGATCTGGTGTTTTTCCCCCGGCAGCTATAATTCCTAAGCCGCCGCCATTTGAAACTGCCGCAGCCAAGTCTGCTGTAGCAACTTCCTGCATGGCACCTTGAACAACTGGATATTTAATACCTAATAATTTTGTAACGCGATTCATATTAATCTCCTTAAAATAATTAATTTTTTAGTTATTTAGTTAAAGCAAAGGGGAGCTTTAACAATTAATTTATTTACCTGAGAATTTTGCATCTCTTTTATCAACAAAGGCACTCATTCCTTCTGTTTGATCCTTAGTAGCAAAAGTTTCGGCCCAAATTTGTGATTCCATGTCAATAGCAACATCAAGTGGCAGATCTGCGCCCCGGTCAACAGAATATTTGGCTAGAGCAACTGCAATAGGACCATTCTTCATAACCTGCTTGGCAATTTCACGGGCTTTGTTCATTAATTCTTCCGGCTCTGCTAACTCGTCAAGCAGGCCAATGCGATAAGCTTCATCCGCAGAAATCATTGTAGAAGTTGCAATCATTTCCTTAGCTTTTCCGCGACCTACTAGGCGTGTCAAGCGTTGTGTGCCACCAAAGCCGGGAATAATGCCTAGGCCAACTTCGGGCTGACCAAACTTAGCTTTAGTAGAGCCTACACGCATATCGCAAGATGAAGCTAACTCGCAGCCACCACCTAGTGCAAAACCATTGACAGCAGCAATAGTAAATTGAGGTAAATCTTCAATTTCGCCAAAAGACTTATGTGCTAGTTTTGATAACTCAAGTGCTTGCAGTGTATTCATGTCACGCATCTGCGATATATCAGCACCGGCAACAAATGACCTCGGACCAGCACCAGTGATTATCAAAACTTTGATATCATCTTGGTGAGCTTTTACCTCTCTTAAGGCATCCCCAATATCTTGCAGTGTTTCAGAGTTCAAAGCATTCAAAACTTTAGGACGATTAATTGTCAACGTACCAATTCCATCTTCTGCTTCCAACAAAACGTTATCATATTTATTAAAATTCATAATTTCATTGATCCTTTCAAAACATCAAACTCATTTTTATGCTCTCACGATTAATTCTTGTGTAAGCGGCAACAATTAGCAAATTATACTTGTTTTTTTTATTTCTTCAGGATTTTGATATTAAAGGCTTAAATAGTAAGGGATTCAACGCCATTGAACAAAAGTTATGGTAGAAATAACTTTTGTTAAATTCCGCGCAAATTTTGTCGTGAAATAGCTTCAAAGACTTACTGCTTCCGTCTTTTTACCGACAATAACTAAAAATAATGCTACTAATAACAAATAGTACTAACAGTCATCCAACCATTTGTGGAAGCGCTTCATATTAGTTTATAGTTTGTGCAAAGTCTAATTAATCAAAGGAGGAATATTATGACTGGAAGTTGGATGACACGCTATCTTGCCGAATTTTTGGGGACAGCTGTTTTTATAGTTTTTGGTAACGGATCAGTTGCCAACTCGTTTCTCAAGAAAACCACGGCTAATGGCAAAGATGGTCAAGCAAACGGAGGCTGGATTTTTATTGCACTCGGGTTTGGCTTTGGTGTAATGATACCAGCAATGATGTTTGGCTCAATTTCAGGAAACCATATTAATCCCGCAATCACAATTGCCAAGGCTGCAGCTGGAGTTTTTCCCTGGAGTCATGTTAGTCAATATATAATTGCACAAATGCTCGGCGCTATTGTAGGACAATTATTGGTTGTCGCTATCTATTGGCCGTACTTCAAAGAAACCACTAATGGAGAAGGGCAAATTTTTTCTTGTTTTGCCACCGGTGAAACACTTAACAATAAGTTGAATGGTTTTATCACAGAATTTATCGGAACTGCAATTTTAGTATTTACTAGTACTGGAATTTATAGTGGTGTATTCTTCAAACAATCTGTCGATGTTGCCAATGTGGGTGTCGGATTCATCATCATGGCATTAGTAATTGCTGACGGTGGTCCTACTGGCCCTGCGTTAAACCCTGCTAGGGATTTGGGACCTAGAATAGTTCATGCTATTTTGCCTATTCCTAACAAAGGTTCTTCAAACTGGGACTACAGTTGGGTGCCAGTAGTTGCTCCTATTTTAGGTGCGGTAGTCGGTATCCTTATTTACAAACTATGTTTTAAAATGTAACAGTTTTTATAAACTTTATTAATATTTATTAGCAAAAAAATAATAGTTAGCCATTCAGGTTAACTATTATTTTATAAGTAGATCAATTTTTATTCCTTTGATGCACCTGTCACCGCATCATTATCTGCAATCTCACTGCAAGCAGTGTCAGCAGCAATGCGACCAAAGGTAAAGATATCAGCTAGTGAATTACCACCAAGACGATTACCAGCATGTAGTCCGCCAGCGACTTCCCCTGCTGCATAAAGACCGGTAATTACTTGACCATCTTTATCTAATACCTGTGCTTTCGGATTGATCTTCAAGCCGCCCATTGTATGGTGAATAGCCGGCTTACGCGGGGTAGCGTAAAACGGCGCAACTTCACATTTAAGGTTAAACGCACTCTTACCAAATTCTGGATCATTACCTGCATCAACATATGAATTATATTTTTTAATAGTATCGACCAAAGTAGCAGAATCCATACCAGCTTTTTCAGCTAATTCTTCTAATGTATCAGCTTTTAGAAGAGTGCCCGCCTTAACTTGAGCTTCGAGTGATTCTTCTGTGGTGTTGTAGGCTGTCTTTTTAATTTTATCGTCTGCAATTAAATAAAATAAAGTTCCATTAGCAATTGCAGCTTTAGCTAAAGTGTCACGCTCAGCGAACTCGTTTACAAAACGTTCACCTTTTTGATTGACCATAATAAAGTTTTCGGGTGGAGTTTGAATACCAGTAAATAATTCACCAGTCTTAGGATCAGAAACTGGCATTAATTGAATAAAGCCCATACCCACTAAATCAGCACCAGCCTCTTGACCTAAGGCAATGCCGTCACCAGTAATTGCTGGCGAATTAGTAGTAGCAATATCATCATCAATGTGTTTCCAATAAGTGTTATACTTTTGCACCATTTTAGTGTTGGCACCAAAACCGCCAGAAGTTAAAATCACTTTTTGCGCATGAATGGTAACTTTACTGCCCTCACTACTTTGAGCTACAACACCGGTAACTTTACCATTTTCAATAATTAAGTGCTGTGCCCGGGTTTCTGTTAAAACTGTTGCACCTTGGTCTTTTACCCAATCACCCAAAACGTGAATAAAGGCATAGCCCATAGGTTCAACTGGCTTGTGACCGCGACGCCACAAGGCTCCAACCGGCATGGTAACATCAGATCGGTCAAACTTTACGCCTAGATCTGTCAACCACTTAACTGAATCAAGTACGTTATTGACAAGTTCAGTAACCAGGGCATAATTACCATGAATTTCATTACCATTCAGGTCAGTTCTTTTACCACCTATATAAGTCTGTATTTCATGCAATAATACTGAATCAAACAGATAATTTTTACCAGAATCTACATAAGCCTTAATTTGCTTTTGCAGTTCTTTAAAGTCATCACGATATTCTGGATCAATTTCATCAATTGGAGTTGCAGCTAATTTTTCCAAACTTTCTTTTTCACCCGGCAAAGCTTTAAATTGATTTTGCCACTCAGGTTCAGCAGCATTTAATGGTCCACCTGCTCTAGTAGTATTACCACCAATTTGAGGGAATTTTTCCAGTACGATTACCTTTTTACCATTTTGAATTGTTCTCGCAGCTGCAGTGAGACCGGCACCGCCGGCACCAATAACTACAACATCAGTCTGGTATTCTCTGTCAGAAGTATCAGCAGTTTTCGGCTTTGGTCTGTTGAGCCATTCTTGTGCGTCTCCACCCGCTTTTGTAATCGCCTGAGCCACACCATCTATCACGCCATGACTGGAAATTGTAGCTCCACTAACCGCATCAACATTTAAAGTTTGATTAGCAATAATTTGCTTGGGCAGACGTTTAAAGACCTCATCTGCCACTCCAGCAGTTTCACCACTGGAATCAATATCTATTTCCTTGATTTTGTCTTCAGAAAGTTTCACCTTCATAGGCATAAAACTAGAACCATGACCCTTAGCTTTTACTTCATAAGTTCCTGATTTCATCATTAATATACTTCCTTTCTTTCAATACTCATTAGTTAAATTTTACTAACTTTTTTTGGCAAAATGAAATAGTTTTATAGCAAGCAGGCTATAATAAAATTGTTATTGGAGGCAAAATATGAATAATTCAGAAACAGTTTTACATTTTATTGACGTGCTATTAAAAGAAAGTAATTTTACCAGAGCAGCGGGTGAATTATATATATCACAGCCATATTTGACTCAACTAATTAAGCGAATTGAACATAAATTAGGAACTAAAATAATTAATCGTGATACAATCCCATTTACATTAACGGAAGCCGGGATAATTTATTACAATTATCTGGAAACAAAAATTAGTAACAAGCAAAAGTTAGCTGAACAGTTAATTCCATATGCATCACCGAATAAAGAATTAATTCGAATTGGAGTTTTAGAAAGCCTGGGGACGTTTTTATTGCCAGAGCTTTTACCTCACTTTATGCTTACACATCCAAATATTAAAATTCAGCTATCTGAAAACTTTCCTAGAGTAAGTGAAACTCATCTTTTACATGAACAAATTGATTGTTATCTGGGACAAACACCTGAGTCTCTTAACCAAGGATTGGATTTTTATGTTAATGGCGGAGAAAACTATTTTGTAATCATTTCACCAAGATCAAAGTACTTTAAAAAGGGTCGGTTTATACTTGAGCCAAATGAATATGATATTAAAGACATTTTAAAAGAGCCGTTCATTGTTAGTTCAAGCAATTCTGCAATCCGCCATCAAGTTAATGGTGCATTTCAGAAATTTCATATCAAACCTAATATTATATTGGAAAGCAGCAGTATTATTACTGCAACTAATTTAGCAATAAAAGGAGTAGGACTAACTATTTCAGCTGCCAGCATTATCAAGCGAATGGCTCAAACACCTATTAACTTGCTTCCAGTTGATCATAATTTGATTCAAATTAAATATTTTATTGCGGTTAAACATGGGCATAAACTGAAACCAGGACTCAAGAATTTAATTTCAGCCTTTAAGCAGCTTAAGATTGAACCAAATATAAGTTAATTATTAAATTTAAGCAAAAAAAGAGGACCTTCAGGTCCTCTTCTCTTTGCTCGCTCCGGCTGTCAGACTCGAACTGACGACATCTTGATTAACAGTCAAGCGCTCTACCAACT
>NZ_BPPB01000021.1 GCF_019972835.1 Lactobacillus laiwuensis
ACAAGGTAAAAGAAAAAGAACCAAGCAGTTTATTAGCTGCTTGATTCTATTCATTTAAGCTCTATCAACAGGATTTGCCAAGGAGCCTTTTAAGTAACATTATTGAATGTAGCTTACTCATTGATATATAAGGTTTTACAAGTATCAAAATAAGTGGAGTTTATAAAATATAATTGATTTATCAAGTGAATTAGTTTCTAGGACGGTTGATGACTAACTAAGAACCCAGATGCAAACAAAAAAGCTATCATATGTAATGAGTTTTTAATCATTAATATTGAAGGATACCTGATACTTGATAGGCACTGCCCTAACTTCATCTTCAGGTCTAATTATAGGATTCTTAAATGGATAAATTACAGGTTGATTTCCATCAAAGAAAACAAAGTAAATCCAATAATTATCGAATTCCAACGCATGTTGGCGTTCACCTTCTGACATTTGGAAAGTTATCTGATTACTTATATTAGTAGAGGTCGTCTTAACCTCTATATGACGCTCAGTCCCGTCTTTTTCAAAAGATAGAATGTCATACCCATATGAATCAGATTTATTTGATCTCTGTATGATTCTACCTTGTAATTTAGGATAATCCTTTAATCTATTGGCTTCATAGAGCATTACCTGCTTCTCACCAGCAGCTCCAATATCAGTCTTTTTCTTCTCCTCTTCGAAATAGTCAATCTTGGGAAGAAGTTTATTGGCCTTAGATTTGGATCTAGTCTTCTTATGCTTAACTATTTTCTTATTAATTGCAATCGGGGCCTTATATGTATATGATTCTCTATTTGAATTAGCATTATCATCTACCTTATCATAATCGGAATAAGAGTTAAGAAATTTTAAAAAAGCCTTGGTGCTGGCCATAGGGTAACTATGGTTTTCTTGATTAAATTTAGCAAAACCATTTAACTCCATAATTGCACTCAGATTTTTCTTAAAAGTATCACTGAAGACATCATCTGGAATAGATCCATAAATAGTCTTATAATTGAACAACATCTTGATTATACCGTCTCGATAACTATGGGGTCTACCACTGTTAGTAGCTTTCTTCGCTTTGCTTTCCTCTTCTTCATAATTTTTGAATTGCTCAAATATTTTTTTTAGATATTCATTATCCCTGATATCATTAAGCTTTTGGTCGTTTACTCGTTTTACCCAAACAAATTGAACCATTAACCTCACCTCGTAATCTTATAATCTAGAATAACATAAAGGCTCACAATTTATTTCCAGAGATTCAGGATTATTCAATTTATAAAAATGATTAGTCCATTGGGACAAAATTTTAATAGCAAGTCTTTCTATTTGTTTAAAATTTATCTATTTATATTATAATTTTTTATTCAAGTCATCATCCAGTTCTATCTCAAATTCTGCAGCGATTTCTCCAATAATGAGCTGACAGAACCATATTCCTTTTTAAGACCTATTTTGTCACTGTGCGAAACGTAAATAGTTATATACTTTCCCTTTTCTTAGACTAAATTCTCTTTTAAGAGCAGACTTTTGATTAACTCTGCATTATTTTCTTTTAATCCTTATGGTCTTTTTCACCTTGTTCGTTTGAATTTTTGCTTAGTTTCGTTGATTCGATTCACTATTTTTGCGTAAGAATAAAACCTATGTAGGAGTATCTTGACAAATCACCTAAAGTAACACCATCGAACATTTATTGCAATAACCCTATATGTTGGACAAAATCTTGTAGTAAACTAGCAATAGTAAAACTAGTTTTAAGAAAGGCAAAATTATGATTGATTCTAACAAGATAACTGAATTAAAAAATGATATTGATCAGGCACGCCACATTACTTTTCTGACTGGTGCCGGAGTTTCAACTCATTCTGGCATTCCTGATTATCGCTCTAAAAACGGTATTTATGATGGCGTCTCTGAAAGTCCAGAAACGATTTTAAGTGAGGAAACACTTTATCAGCGACCAGAATTCTTCTACAAATTTGTGATGGATAATATGTATTTCCCTGAAGCCAAGCCAAACGAAATCCACCAGAAAATTGCTGAGATCTGCAACGAAAAAGGCGATCTAATCACACAAAATGTTGATGGCTTGGATACCAAAGCCGGCAATAAACACGTAACCGAATTTCATGGCTGTCTTTATAATATTTACTGCACTAAGTGCCATAAACCAGTTTCATACGCTGAATACGCCAAATCTTACCAGCATGAAAATTGTGGCGGTATTATCAGACCAGGAATTGTTTTATACGGTGAAGCCATTAACGGAGACAGTTTAGCAAGATCTGTCAACGCAATGCAAAATTCTGACCTTGTAATTATTTCAGGCACCAGTTTCGTTGTGTACCCTTTTGCCCAGCTTTTATCTTACAGGCAGTCTGGAGCTAAAGTTTGGGCAATTAATAAAACTGCCATTCCAGCAGAAGGAATTTCTTCCATTATTGCGGATGCACTAGATGTTTTTAAACAGCTTTAACTAGTTTTTAAAAAGAAAGTCCTTTAAACCAGCAGAATTGCTTTTTTACCCGGATACTATAAATTACTTGTGCTAAAATACGAAACAGTAATCAAAAATAAATCTGGACTAGAAAAGAGCTTTTAATTAAATGGCAATTTTTAAAATGTATGCTCCCTTTTTCAGTGGAAGTAATTGGATTCACGTACTGACCAGTGGCAAAGATTGGCTCATCATCTTAACCCTGATTCTGATGGAATGCTTGCTTTCTGTTGATAATGCAGTTGTTTTGGCAGCTCAAACCAAGGTTTTGCCTGACAAGAAACAACAGGAAAAGTCATTATTTTATGGTCTATGGGGTGCATATATTTTTCGTTTCATTGTGATTGGTATCGGTACTTATCTGATCAATTTTTGGGAAATTAAACTAGCAGGCAGCCTTTATCTTTTCTATCTGTCCTTCAAGTTTTTCTACGACCAAAGGCATCCCCAAAAGGCTGCCACTAACGCAAAGATTGAAAGTGCAAAAATTACTAAGCATTCTTCCAAAAAGGGCAAACATTTTCTATCACTTTTCTGGCGGACCGTTATTTCAATTGAAGCAATGGATATCGTCTTTTCAATTGATTCAGTGCTAGCTGCCCTAGCGGTTTCCAGTAATCCGGTAGTGGTATTAATTGGTGGCATGATTGGTATATTATGTATGCGCGGTGTTGCCGAAATCATAATCAAATTGATGGACATTATTCCTGAACTGCAACCGATGGCTTACATTTTAATTGCTATCATTGCTCTTAAGCTTTTATTGTCTTTACCACCGCTACATTACGAACTGCCAAATACAACTTTTGCCTTAATTGTGTTCGGTATTCTTCTCTTAACTATTGCTTTTCATTTTATACGAGCAAAAAGGAAAAGACGGAAACTATAATCTTTGTTCAACGTATTCTTTGAGCACAACTGCCTGGTTGTGCTCTTTATTCTTTGCACCATAAAGAAAAAGGACATCTTGTTCGGCAAGCTTAGCTTTAATCTGGTCAACAAAAGCTGTGGTCGCTGGATTATGCTCTAATTCAGCAATGTACTTTTGCCTAAACTCAGGATATTTAGTATCATCGTGATTGAACCACTTACGCAATTCAGTGCTGGGACCAATTTCTTTGACCCACTCATCCAAATTAGCATCTTTTTTGCTTTTGCCTCTAGGCCACAGACGATCAACTAAAATGCGGTAGCCCGCAGGCTGCTCATGTTCGTAAATGCGCACTACTTTTATTTTTGTCATGATAATATCTCCTTTTAGTTTAAGTTTACTACACGGAAAGAAAAATGAATTATTCAACTTATTTCTCTAATAAATCAACTGCTGCCATTACTAAAGATTTGATTGGCAGACCATTAACATATAATGATGGCCAGAATATAATGGGTGGCTATATTGTAGAGGCTGAAGCTTACTTAGGCGTTAAAGACCGGGCAGCACATTCTTATGGCGGTCATCGCAGTCCGGCTAATGAAGGTCTTTATCGTAAAGGCGGAACTATTTATATTTATGCTCAAAGACAGTATTTCTTTTTCGATGTCGCAACACAAGAATATAATGAGCCGCAAGGAGTTTTAATTAGAGCCATCGAACCAGTCTGGGGCATAGAGCAGATGATTAAAAATCGTGCCGGCAAAAATGGAGTGCTTTTAACTAATGGTCCCGCGAAAATGATGCAGGCTTTTGGCATTCACGATAAAAAATGGAATTTACACTTCTTGTCTGACTCCCCATTTAAAATTGATTTAGATGATAATCATAAAAAGTGGGCTAAGGAAATTAAAACCAGTGCCAGAATTGGCGTTAGTCAATCCGAATTAGAATGGGCCAATAAAAAATTACGTTACTATGTAGCAGGTAATCCCTATGTTTCCAGAATGAAAAAAAGTGCCTATCAAAAAGATAATGGCTGGCAGTGAGAGCAGTGTCCCAGTGGTCTTTTAAAATAGTAAAAGATAATAAATGAGATAATTATAAAATATTTTTTAAATAAAGTTATTGACAAGTCACTCTTAATAGCCTATTATTTTTCTAAGTTAAATAATTTCCAATGCAATAGAGGTCGCGGTTGTTACGAAACTAATCTGAGTGAGCGAACACTTTGAAGATTAGCGTAAGAATTACTGCCGAAACAAAAATGTTGTTCGTTTCAATCTTTTTGTTGGGCTGCAAGAGAATATTTTGCAGACTGTCCTGGTTCATCTCCAGGGAGCGCTATATGATTTGTTTAAAAAATAGATTATAACCTCGTTGTTTTTGACTAACAGCGAGGTTTTTGTTTACGCTTTTATTGTATTGGCTTTATTTGAAACATATTTTGTGGAGGTTTTCAAAATGAAGTCAAGATTTAAGTGGCTGGCTACCTTAGTTGCCTTATTCACCTGTTTGGGCATTGGGGCTAATTTTAGTCTGAATGAAGTTAACGCCAAAAAGGACGATAGTACGCTAAAAGTCGCCATGGAAGCAAATTATCAGCCGTACAATTGGACACAGACTAATAATGCCAATGGTGCTGTGCCAATTGAGGGCTCAAAAGAATACGCCAATGGTTATGACGTTAAA
Organism: Lactobacillus laiwuensis; assembly: GCF_019972835.1. GTDB lineage: Bacteria > Bacillota > Bacilli > Lactobacillales > Lactobacillaceae > Lactobacillus > Lactobacillus laiwuensis. Next base: position 5,046 of record NZ_BPPB01000021.1, read on the forward strand.
ATTGCCAAAATTATTGGTCAAAAATTACACAGAAAAGTCGAAGTTGTTAAGACTGAATGGGACGGTTTACTCCCCGCTTTGACCAGTGGCAAAGCTGATTTGATTATCGCTGGGATGAGCCCAACAGCTGAACGTGAAAAGGCCATTAATTTCTCTAAGCCTTATAGAAACAGTACTTTTGTGGTAATTACCAAGATTAACAGCAGATATGCTAGCGCTAAAAAGCTGATCGACTTTAAGGGTGCTAAATTAACAGCGCAACAAGGTACTTTCCACTATGATTTAATCAAGCAGTTAAAAGGTGCTAAGAGACAACCTGCTATGCGCGATTTTGCGGCTATGCGGCAAAGTTTAATCTCCGGCACCATTGACGGTTATGTTGCCGAAGACACTGAATCAACTTCCTTTAAGATGGTTGACCCTGACATTAAGTCAATTCCTGTCAGCAAAATGGCTGGTTTCCATGCTACTAAAGAAGAATCTGTCACTTCAATCGGAATTGCCAAGCCCAACAAGGCGCTGCTTAAGAGCGTTAACCAAATTTTAGCTACTATTCCTCAAGCAAAAAGGGTAAGGTTAATGACTGAAGCTGTCAGGCAGCAACCTAAAACTGATAGTGATAAAAAAGGTAAAAAGGCTAAATCAGAACCTTGGTTAGTATCAATGTGGCGCCAATATGGCGGCATGATTTTAAACGGTATCGGCATGACCTTGCTTTTGGCTTCAGTTGGTACCATTGTAGGTTTCTTTATCGGTCTGGCCGTTGGTATTGTGAGAACCATTCCTACACCAACAACCGGTGGTAAAAGATGGCTGCTCAAGTTTGTCAACTGGCTGCTTTCGGTTTATATTGAAATTTTTCGGGGTACGCCAATGATGGTGCAAGCAGCTGTGATTTACTATGGTATTGCCCAATTCTGGCACCTGAATATTGACAGAACCGTCGCCGCACTAATCATTGTTTCGATCAACACTGGAGCGTATTTAGCCGAAATCATTCGGGGAGGAATTATTTCTACACCTGAAGGTCAGTTTGAAGCAGCCAGTGCGCTAGGAATGACCCACAACCAGAGAATGTGGCATATTATTTTGCCACAGGCAATCAAGAACTGCTTGCCTTCAATTACTAACGAATTTATTGTTAACATCAAGGATACCTCAGTCCTGAGCATCATCTCTGTATCAGAGTTGTTCTTCGTCGGTTCAACTATTGCGAGTCAGACATTTAAGTTCTTCCCAACTTATTTAACAATTTCTGCTATCTATCTCATCTTGACCTTTACCATTACCAGAATATTCAACTTAATTGAAAAACACCTCCAAGGAAGCAAGAATTACAACTTAATGGCAAACCAAGTTCAAGTTGGCACACCAAAAGACATGGAGGCTAAGAACTAATGACTGAAGCAAACGAAACTATTTTAAGTTTAAAGCACATCAAGAAAACATTCGGTGAACACCAAGTTTTGAAAGATATTTCTTTTGATATAAACAAAGGTGAAATTGCCACAATTATCGGACCTTCAGGTGGTGGTAAATCAACAACTTTGCGCTGCATCAACCTGCTTGAGGAACCCACTGCTGGTGAAGTTGATTTTCATGGTGAAAATGTTTTGGCACCAAACTACAACCGCAATATTTACCGGGCAAAAGTCGGCATGGTTTTCCAACAATTTGATTTGTTTGAAAACAAGAATGTATTAGCCAATTGTATGGTAGGTCAAGAGTTGGTATTAAAACGGTCAAAAGACGAGGCACGTAAAATTGCGCTTACCAATCTGAAAAAGGTAGGTATGGAGCAATACGTTAATGCTCGTCCCAGCCAACTTTCAGGTGGACAACAACAACGGGTTGCGATTGCCCGGGCAATCTGCATGGATCCTGAAATTTTGTTATTTGATGAGCCTACTAGTGCTTTGGATCCAGAAATGGTCGGTGAAGTTTTAAGCGTCATGAAGAATCTGGCTACTACTGGTTTAACGATGATTATCGTAACCCACGAAATGGCGTTTGCGAAGGAGATTTCCGATCAAATGTTTTTCATCAGTGATGGCGTAATTACTGAACAAGGCACGCCAGATCAATTATTCAATCACCCGCAAAATGAAAAAACCGTCAAGTTTTTGAGTAATTTTCAGAATAATTAATAAGGTCTAATTGAATATAAAAAACTGGTAAATCTACGTGATGAATAACGTGATTTGCCAGTTTTTTAGTTTGCTTGTGGCTCTAAAAGTCCAATAATTTCCTGATTAAATTTAGTTGGCTCCTCCCACTGCGGGAAATGACCTGAATGGTCAAACCAAATTATATTGCACGGACTAGTAATTTTAGCAGCATATTCTGCAGTCAATTGCGAGGAAACATGATGGTCATGTCTCCCTTCACAAAAAGTGATGGGAATGGCAAAATGCACGATGTTTTCAAAATTAACGTCCATGAGTTCTTCCCAGAAATATTGAATTGACTGCTTCGAGCCCTGCAAACGCTGAATTAAGTCTTTAAAAGAATAATCTTTAGCCGATATAAACGGCCAAATTAATTTACGATAGTTTTTAGCGCCATAGATTGAACCGCCATAAGCCACAATCATTTTAGTTAATTTGAGGCTGGCTTTAGTTGGTTCGTGTGCAAAATCAAGCTGATCAAGTTTGGCAGTATTTTTCATTTTTGTTCGTAAAAAAGCTTTTTGTAAAGCAATATTCTTTTTCATATTAACGACTTGACCAATTCCGATATATTCCGTAACCAGCTCTGGATACTTTTGAATAAAATAGAGTCCTAAAACCGTGCCCCAAGAATGACCCATGATAATCAATTTATCTTGTTTTAACCGTTTTAATAAATAAAGCATAAACTGATGAATATCTGCCAAGATGGTATTAATGGACAAGTTTTCTTCAGGTGAAAATTTGTAATACGATAGTCCGCTGCCTCTTTGTTCCAGATTGACAAAGATAAAATGATCTTCTAGTTCGCTATTAAACTTTTTGGTCAAGGGAATGCAGGCATCTCCTGGTCCACCGTGCAAATATAAAATGATTGGTTTCCGGCCTTGCTTTGAACTAATTGAAAAATAAAGTTTAGTACCGTTAATTATGACGTTTTCTATTACTGATGTGCTACTCATTTTTTGCCTATATTCATATAATCGCTTGTTATTATGCATACACTGCTACTTTATTTAAGTATATTATTAATGTCGCTAACTTGTAAATTGCAAATTATATTTACAAGACTGAAGTAATTTTTATCAAAAGAGTCTACTCTAAACTAAAGAAAAAGCTATCTGAAGAGCGAGCTGAGGAAACAGTATATATCAAAAGTCTGACGAACTTTATGCTAGAAAAGAGTACCAAGCATTTTAATAGCCTGGTACTCAAATTATGTTAAATTCTAATCATTTTTATCTTCAACTTTGTAAAATTTAACTCGATTGATTAAATAGTCAAGTAAGAACACACAAATTAAATTTAAGACAATAATAAAGAGTATCAATAACGGGTGCTCTTCTTGCTCATCTGTCATATTTAACAAATATAAAGTTTCAAAGCTAATTGGTGCGCCTTGTAATACCATACAGTAAATTAAGTCATTTTCGACTTGGTCAATAAATGTATCTTCTTTTACTTCAAACCAAACTGTAGCAATTATTGTTATGACGAACGCACTAATTGACCATATTAAGTTATAATTCGGCTTATTGGAGAAAAAAGCCTCCATTTCAATTATACACAACCACAGTAAAGCAACTCTTGCTAATTTCATTTTCATCTTATTTCCCACAGCCTTTCTTTTTCGATTTATTTTAATTATTTTATTATTTATAATTATAAATGAAATGTGGTATTAATCAAAGGTTCTATTAGTCACTGCAGTTGTTCCGTTAGAAATATCAGCTATTACATCTGTTTCAGATTGGTCAAAAATCAGCTTAATTTATCTCTAATTAAAAATTTTACAATTTAATATTTATGTACTAACCTATAAGTAATTATTATCATTGATATAACTAAAAGTTTAAATTAAATTATAACTGTTTCTTGTATCAGAAAAATGTCGGAGAGACTTAGAAAAGTTGGTATCTCTAAAAAATTTAATCTTGCTTTGTGCATAATAAATCTTGACAATATCATGATTAGAGGAGCTATCGATAATGACCAGAAACCAGACTACGATAAAAGAGCAACTGTTACAAGATCATGGCTATAAATATTTATGGTTTATTGTATTAGGCGCATTCTTATTGGTTTTAATCTTACCGTTTTCCAAATCTGTTGATTTAAGCGTTTGCGCCTTAGGTCTTCTACTATCAGCTTTGGCGGAAGTATTGACAACATTTTTTCAACACAAACATATTACCTTTATTATAAGTTTGGTTTTAGGTTGGCTATTAGCTCTAATAATTGGTGTTATTCTGTTTTTTTATATTATGTGGGCTTCAGGCAACATGCTTTTCGTTAAATAATGAATTTAAATAAATATTGCCACAGAAAAGAAAGAGCACAAAAACAGGCAAACCACTTAAATTGTGGTTTGCCCGCTTTTTAGTTGATGCTCAAATAGCAGTGTCCCGGTAATTAAAACCAATGAGGCTAGACTTTAAAAGCTGCGCGCTAATCATCGTGTTCTTTGTGCCATTCTTTAATCTGTTCCAATCTCTTTTTAAAACGGTCTTCATGACCCTGCGAGGTTGGCAAATAATATTCGTGTTCCTCTAAACTCGGTGGCATAGTTTTCATTGTCGTTAACTTGTCTTTAGCATAATGCGCGAGCTGGTAACCTTTACCATAGCCCAAATCTTTCATTAACTTAGTCGGGGCATTGCGAATTTGCAAAGGCACTGGTTCATCAATAGTCTTCTTAACATCTTCTTCAGCAGCTAGTCTAGCCTTATAAACTGCGTTTGATTTCGGAGCAAGCGACAAATAAATCACTGCTTCCGTCAAATGCACATCACATTCCGGCATCCCTATAAATTGACAAGCCTGAAAGACGTTGACCGCCACATTCAGCGCATTAGTATCTGCCAAGCCAATATCTTCACTGGCAAAGCGCACTAGTCTGCGTGCAATATAAAGCGGATCTTCTCCACCTTCAAGCATCCGCGACAGCCAATAAATTGCCGCATCCACATCGCTGTTACGCATTGATTTATGCAAAGCGGAGATGATATTGTAGTGTTCTTCTCCGTCTTTATCATACAGGACCGACTTTTGGGTGATTAATTGTTCAAGACTATCCATAGTCACAGCAATCGTATTGCCAGTTTTATGACCGTTTAAAACTGCCATCTCCAGCGTATTTAAAGCAGTCCGAGCATCACCGTTGGCAAATTTGGCAATGGCTTTAATCTCCTGCTCACTGATTTTGACGGTTAACTTGCCAAAACCGTTAGGGTTGTGCAAAGCGTTTTGCAATAACTTAATGATATCTTTGACTTCAAGCGGTTTTAAGACAAAAACCTTGCAGCGTGAAAGCAGCGCCGAGTTAACTTCAAAGGAAGGATTTTCGGTCGTAGCACCAATTAAAATGATACTGCCACGTTCAACGTAGGGTAAAAAAGCATCTTGTTGTGCTTTATTAAAACGATGGATTTCATCTACAAATACCAGCGTTTTTTGCCCCACTTCGTGTTCAGCTTCAGCCTGCTTCATAATTTTGCGGATTTTAGTAATGCTGCTGTCAACCGCACTAAAGTTGTAAAAGCTCGCTTGACTCTGCCGGGCAATTATTTCAGCCAAAGTCGTTTTACCGACTCCCGGTGGTCCCCAAAAAATCATTGAGGAAACCTGGTCATTATCAATGATTTCCCGCAATATTTTCCCCGGTCCCAGCAGCTGTTCTTGCCCTACAAACTGAGCTAGGTTTTGGGGCCGTACGCGGTTAGCCAATGGTTCATTTTGCCCACTATTTGCAAATAATGATTCTTGCTTCATCATTACATCTTCTTTATTTACTTCTTAACACTTACTACCCTAATTATACAAGTATTTGTCCGCTAGCAAAAATAAATGAACGTCTGTTTGCTCTAATTTTATTAACTAGTTTGCGTTATAATTATATTGGGTATAAAGTCACATATAATGAGGTAAAGATATGAAATTTTTCAGGAAAATTGGTCTTGGTTTAGCCGCAACCCTGTTGACAATTAGTCCGCTGCTGCCAAGTCTAAATCATATTCAAACAGTGCAAGCTGCACCAAAAACACAAAAACTAGCTAAAAACAAAATTACTTTAGTCAATGACGCACCCGTATATAATCAATATGGTCAAAGACTTAAAGCAAGAAAAAACGGGAATTATTCTGTAATTGAAGTAGATGTGAATGGATTCTGTTATGTTTCTTCTTTTGATATCGACTCCTTAGATTATTACGGCACAATAATGATTAATGGGCAAAAATACTATAAAATTGGTCAAGGGGAATATATTAATGACGGTGATGTCAATAACGTTAACGGCAAAAGCTCTAAGACCGGTAAGCTGGTTTTGAATCACAGATCTGCAATCTATACTAAAACCGGTAAATTAAAAGGCAAGACTCTACCAGTTAAATCAGTCGTTAACTATCAGGGTCAGGTTAAGCAATCTCAATCCAAGCAAAAATATTATTTTGCAAAATTTAACGTTTCTGAGCAAAAACCAATCTTTTATTACCTGCAGGCAGAAACAGTTAACGGTAAAGACTGTTATGCCATAGGGAAAAATCGTTATATTAGAGCAAATAACGTTGATAGTATAGATGGGTATCCTCTTATGTATAATGGCGTTACCTATGCTACTGTTCTTAAAAAGACGACAACTCAAACTTTAACCAATGATTCTACTAAGCACGTACTAAAAAAGGGGCAAAAAATTAAAGTTGATTTAGCGGTTCAACCTTGGGCAGAAGACTTTGAAGGCTATATTTATCGCCTGCACGATTATCCTAACGAATATGTTGGTCAAGGTTACATTAAATTAAGAAACTATTTGCCAACAGCAAGTTACGAAGAGCTTACATTCACCTATGTAAAGCCTAATACTACGACAAATACTAAATTCTATAATTTTGACGGTACTCCAACAGGTATCAGTTACAGGAACCGTAAGCAAAACCCCTTGACCGTTGATGGTCTTTATTACTTATGGGTACCTAACGAAAACAAAGCAGAACTGTTTTATCACTTTTTAACCTACAGAATAGACAGAAACTATTTTGTTAATAACGACGGCACTGACCTTAAAAAACCAGAGTTTGATAAAAACAATAAACTAATTGAATCGACAGAAGATAAGATGCGTTATACTAACAGCTTTGTCAAAGCTAGTGATGTTACTTTTGCCAGTGGAATTAAACTTACCCCTCTCAATACTGCTAAAGATGCTGAGAACGATCAAAAAGTAGCAACAGATAAGGATAAGCAAGAATTGCAAAGAAAATTTGAGGAAACTAAGAACAACAAGAATGTTAAGTGTGAGCAACAAAGTGCAGTAAGTAATTATAATAATGCTTTGATGATTGCTTCTTCTATTTTACAATCTCCAAAAGCAACGATTGCACAAGTAAAACAGGAAATTTGGCTACTTGACACAACCAAAATTCAATTAAGTACTTTAAACTTTGCCGAATGGAGTTAAATTAAAAAAATGGAGTTAGTCCACCAAATAAGAGTGGTTTAACTCTATTTTTATTGCTTAAATTTACTGTCTAATTTGAAAATTGCAGTTTATCACTAAACTAATATTTATAAAATCCTTACCATTATCAGCCTCTTAGCTTTTATATGTTAACAATTCGGTTAATGCATAGCTAATCTAATAGCTCTACATCGAGCAAGTACATGATTAGCATAGATTTCTCCTTTATATGAAAAGCGCAGTTGATCAAAATATAATAAGTTACCATCTGATACAACAGGAAGGAGACCGTAAAATAGTTTGTGTAAGGATGAATAATTCCTTAAATTAATTTCTTAAAACATTAGAAAAAGGAGTTCCT
>NZ_BPPB01000022.1 GCF_019972835.1 Lactobacillus laiwuensis
GCATTCCGGCTTAGCTCAGTTGGTAGAGCGCTTGACTGTTAATCAAGATGTCGTCAGTTCGAGTCTGACAGCCGGAGTTCAATTTTGGAGTGTTGTCCGAGTGGCTTAAGGAGCATGATTGGAAATCATGTATATGGGTTAATCCTGTATCGAGAGTTCAAATCTCTCACACTCCGTAAATAAAATAATAAAAGCTGCTAAATCTATGTTTAGCAGCTTTTAATTTATAAAAAGTTCGAAGTGAATCCTGAAAGTTAAGCTACTTTCCGAACTTACTGTATGAACCTACTAAGATTAATGGAATAATTTTATTATCTGCTGATCTTACTTTACTTTAATTGATTTAAACTGTAATCATAATATAATCAGTAACAAAGTGAACAAGTGGGGCTTGGCCGAATTTATAAGCAGGAAGATTAGAGATTTGCTTGGCAAACATGTAACTTTAAAATGTTAATGAAATATTTTTAACAATAAACTTAAGAAATAAAGTCTACTAAATTCTATTAGAAAATAACTTTAATAAAATAGTTTGATATAAGAGAAATAATAACTATGATTATGTAACATGAACTAGAAAGGAAGCGGAGTATAATTGAAGGCAAGTGAGAAAGAAGCAATAAATGTTTTAAAGAGAGCGTTTAAAGCTAAAGAACTTTATATATATGTATTTACTATTCAAGATTATTTTGCGGATGAAACAGATCAACTAGCAATAGACAATCCTAATATGGAAGATTATTTAAATGATGTAATTCCAGAATTTACTGAATCTTACGATGAGACAAAAAAAGATATATGGCTCAACGATTTGAAAAAGATTATTAAAAAAGCAGAAACATTGATAAAAAAATAAGAAGCAAATTTAATATTATTATAAAAAGAGGACCGAAAATTGCAATATGAAATTGAGCATCCTAGGTTGTTTGACAGATGTCAAAAGAAAATAGAACTAAATTTACTTAAAATCAATATGGAGGTTAAATATGGATCCGCATAAAATGACTTTACCAGAAATAATTGCCAATTTTCGTGCAAGAAAGGTTACTTTTACACTTAAAGATGGGAGCAAAAAAACTATTTTTGTTGAAGAAATCGAGAATGAAGATGATGACCAGCCCGAACTGATCTTTATGGCTGCAGGCGATAATACTCAAGATATATGGATTTCAGATGTAGTAAGTGCAGAACCAGAGTAGAATAATATAAAGTAACCGATTCGGATAAAATAAAAATATTTTATCTAAATTTTATTTATTTTTATATTGAGCTACAGAGACTATACTTTTTCACAGATAAATATTGAATCCGTATTTTAATAATAAAAATTAAATTAGATATAGTTTCTACTAAGTTCAAGTTTAATTAACTATTTGTAAACAATGGCTTTATAGGTATTAAATTTATAATTATTACCTGAATCAAACAAAAATTTCAAAAAAATGTAGACATAAATAGAAACTTATGCTAAATTATTAAGAGTGGTCGAGAGATGACAACAAAATGGAGGATTAGCTCAGCTGGGAGAGCATCTGCCTTACAAGCAGGAGGTCACAGGTTCGAGCCCTGTATCCTCCATAATGATGGTGGTGTGAAGGGAAGTTCGCGCCGCCATTATTTATTGATTAACTAATAAATTGAATCCTTGCATTTTCTTTCAAAATAGGTATACTATTAAAAGTGCTTTGATTCAGAACAATGACCCGTTGGTCAAGCGGTTAAGACATCGCCCTTTCACGGCGGTAACATGGGTTCAAATCCCGTACGGGTCACTTTGGAGGATTAGCTCAGCTGGGAGAGCATCTGCCTTACAAGCAGGAGGTCACAGGTTCGAGCCCTGTATCCTCCATCGTTCTATGGCTACCGAACATGCGGTAGCTTTTTTTATTATCAATATAATATATAAGAACATAGAACGGAAATTTTAAAAAATCGGTTCAAGTCCTGAGAGGATCCTTAAACGGAGATGCCTTGTAACCGAATAGCTATTGTCTATAGGGGGACTAATATGGAAAAACGTTTGTTTACTTCAGAATCTGTTTCTGAAGGTCATCCAGACAAAATTGCTGATCAGATTTCTGATGCAATTTTGGATGCTATTATTGCCAAAGACCCTCAAGCTCATGTAGCTTGTGAGACCATCGTCAATACTGGTATTGTCTATGTCTTTGGTGAAATATCAACTAGTGCTTATGTTGATATTCAAGGAATTGTTCGCAAGACAGTTTTGAGAATTGGCTATGATAAACCAGAACTTGGTTTTGATGGCAATAATTGCGCTGTCTTAATTGATATTGATGAACAATCACCTGATATTGCTCAAGGCGTTGATCATTCTCTTGAAACGCGTGAAAATCAATCTGACGAAGATCAGCTTGATCAAATTGGAGCTGGAGATCAAGGCTTAATGTTTGGTTTTGCAATCAACGAAACGCCTGAATTAATGCCTTTGCCTATTTCGCTTGCTCATCGCTTGATGAGACAGGTTGCCAAGCTACGTAAAGACGGTACTTTAACTTGGCTTAGACCTGATGCTAAGGCAGAAGTGACTGTTGAATATGATGAAAAACAAAAACCAACACGTGTAGATACCGTTGTTATTTCAACACAGACCGATGATAAGGTTTCAAATGAGGAAATTCGCCAGGCTATGATTGATTTGGCAATTAAAAAGGTAATACCTGCTAAATACCTTGATGAAAAGACCAAGTTTCTAATTAACCCATCAGGTCGCTTTGTTATTGGTGGACCTAAAGGTGATTCAGGATTGACTGGACGTAAAATTATTGTTGATACTTACGGTGGTTATGCTCGCCACGGTGGTGGCGCTTTTTCTGGAAAGGATCCGACAAAGGTTGACCGCAGTGCCAGTTATGCTGCCAGATATGTGGCTAAAAATATTGTTGCTGCAGGTTTGGCTGATCGCTGTGAAGTTCAATTAGCTTACGCAATTGGTGTTGCTCATCCCGTTTCAGTCATGGTTGATACAGCCGGAACTGGTAAAGTAAGTGATGACCTTTTAACAAAAGCAGTACGTAAGGTCTTTGACTTGCGCCCAGCTGGAATAATAAAAATGCTTAATTTAAGGCGGCCAATTTATGAGCAAACAGCAGCATACGGTCACTTTGGCAGAACAGATATTGATTTACCATGGGAGCAAACGGACAAAGTTCAAGATCTTTTAAATTTTGTTCATGAAAATAAATAATTTTAGCAGCTAATGAAGGAGTTGTAATTGTGAAGAAGACAAATGTACGAGTAGTAATGATTGCGATTTTTATGACGACATTTATGACCGCCATCGAAGGTACAATCGTTTCTACTGCAATGCCGACAATTGTTTCCGATCTAAATGGATTAGAAATTATGAATTGGGTTGTTTCCATATTTTTGTTTATGACTGCTGTGTCAACTCCTTTATATGGCAAATTAGCAGACAGCTTTGGTCGTAAACCAATTTTTCTATTTGGAATAGCTCTTTTTGTGATTGGGTCTGCTCTTTGTGGTCAGGCTCAGAATATGGTTGAACTAATTTTATTCCGTGTTATTCAGGGACTGGGTTCTGGAGCTGTTCAACCAGTTGCGATGACCATAATTGCAGATTTATATAGTCTGGAAAAAAGAACAAAAATGCTGGGTCTCAACTCTGGTTTTTGGGGCGTAGCTTCAGTCATTGCTCCATTACTTGGTGGCTTTATTGTGCAAAATCTTTCTTGGCACTGGGTTTTCTACATTAATGTGCCAATTGGTATCATTGCACTTTTATTAATTGTCTTTTTCTTAAATGAACCAAAGAATAAGCAAAAGACTAAACTTGACGTTAAAGGAACATTTTGGCTAGTTGTTTTGCTTTTGACCTTAATGTTTACATTACAAGATCTTGGCACCATTAAACCGCTTATTTTAGCTGCTTTGGTTGCTTTAATCATCGTTAGTACAATTATCTTTTATCATGAAGAAAAGCGTGCCGCTGACCCGATAATGCCACTTTCAATGCTCAAGGGCAGAGAGTTCTTAGCTGTCAATATGATTACCCTGCTTGTAGCAGGGGTAGTTATTGGCTTTGAGTTTTATATTCCAACATGGATGCAGGGCATTAACGGAACTTCTGCTACTATAGCAGGTTTTGCCGTAACTCCAAGTTCTGTTATGTGGGTTGTAGGTTCATTTTTGATCGGGGGCATGCTAAGTCGCTGGGGTGTGAGAAAAACCTTCTTTGGATTGCTTACAGTTCTTTTAGTGGCTGATTGTATGTTACTGCTTGTTCCTATTCATACTCCGTTTTGGGTATTTTGCGTCATAGCAACGCTTAATGGCTTTTCCTTTGGTGGAGTTCTAACCGCATCACAGGTCAGGTCACAGGTTTTAGTTTCTAAAGAAAATATTGGTGTTGCCACTTCCTTTAATACTTTAATGAGGTATTTGGGTCAGACTATGATGGTTTCCATTTTTGGTATTACTTTTAATACTGTGGTGGCACATCAACTTGCAAAACATCCGAATTTAACACAAGGCATGATGAACAAAATAGTTTCATCAGCTAAAGCCCGAGAACTATCTGCGAACTTAATTCCACAATTAAGGCAAGTACTTTTCAGTGCTTTAAAAGGGGTTTACTTCGTTTCGCTTGCTGCTATAATAATATCTGTTATTTTTAATTGTATTTATAAAAGCAAAGAGAAAGCTAATTAGTAGTTAGATTTATAACAGACCTGCTGGTTTATTTGCCAGCAGGTTTTTTATTTTAAAATTTTTTCATTAGTAGAAATATTTAGCCTTAAAAATTATAATAAGCAATATTAAATTTAATAAATAATTGGAGTAGAAAAATGGCAAGGGAAATTACTAATTGGCGTTCCTTAGGTGGTTACACTGGATTTGCAGGAAGAAAAGTAAAAGATAGGCTACTTTTTCGGTGTGGACAATTGTATAACTTGACGCCTTATCAAAAAGATCAAGTCCAAGATAAATATCAAATTAAGAGAGTTTTTGATTTTAGAGGTGAAGAAGAAAGAAAACAATTTCCAGATTATTTGTGGTCCGGATTAGATTACGTTGTAATTGATGTCTTAAAAGATGCTCAAGTTAATCAAGCCAGTGTTGATGAAATTGTTTCTGGCAATAACCAAGCTGAAGAAGATATGCTTACCACCTATGAAGAACTGGCTTTACAAAAGTCAGCTCAAAATGGCTATCACCAATTTTTAATGACTCTCGTAAATGATCCTGTTCCGTCTGCATTTCATTGCTTTGCGGGCAAAGATCGCACAGGAGTAGCAGCTGCTTTAATTTTGAAAAGCTTGGGAGTAAGTGACGATCAAATCTTTGCGGATTATCTAAAAACTATTAAGGCGCGTAAGCAGGAAAATCAGGAAATTTTGGACTACTTAAGAGATCAATTAACAAGTTCACAATTAAAAGATGTTGCTGTAGCTTTAACGGTTCAAAAGTCATATTTAGAACGGTATTTTTCTGCTATTAGGCAAAATTTTGGCGTTTTTGATAATTATCTGATTAAAGGACTGAATTTACCGAGTGATTTTAAGAGCAAAGTGAGGCAAATTTATTTGGTATGAAATAAAAAATGATATGTTTCTTGAATTCTGTTTTCATATCTTTTTTTAGTTTTGGATGTTCTTCACAAATTATTTTGAATGTTGTACACACCAACATATAGTATGTGCAATATTAGTTTTAATAGACATTGTTTGCCTATTAAAATTTCAGCTGACAATAAAGACAAAGTGATCTAAATTTATAATAAAGAAATTTAATTATGCGAAATTTATTAAGGAGAAAAAATGCAAAGAGACGACTATATCAAAAATTTAAATCTTGAACCTCATCAAGAAGGTGGCTGGTTCAGACAAGTTTATACTAGTGACGAAGAATTTTATGATAAGGATAGTAATGGAAAGCGTTTTTATTATACTTCAATTTACTTTTTGCTTGATGATACGAGTTGTTCTCACTTTCACCGGCTGAATCATGATGAAATGTGGTATTATCACGATGGAAAAGCAATTACTATTCATTGTATTTCTCCAGAAGGTAAATACACTGCTGTTAAGTTAGGCAAAAATGTTTCTGCTGGAGAATGTATGCAATTCAAAGTTCCCAAACACACCATTTTTGCATCAGAAGTTACTAAACCAAACAGTTTTTGTTTAGTAAGCTGTGTTGTTTCACCAGGATTTGATTATCATGACTTTGAGATGCTTAAAAAGGCAGATTTACTAAAACAATATCCTGCATATCAAAATATCATTAATCGCTTAGCAATTGACTGAGCTAAATTCCAAATTAGGGCAGCAAAAAAAGAGTTCAAATCACTAATTGATAAGAACTCTTCATTACTTAATAGAGGGTACCTTGTGCACTCTGCTTTTCTAAATAATAGTGGTATAAGAAAGAATAGCCAATCAAAAGAAATGCAATTCCTTCTAAAAAACCACCAACCACGTCAGAGGGATAGTGAACATGGTTGAAAATCCTTGTATAACCAATTAATATTGGAAAGCAGGCCCAAATGATGCACAAACAAGTCTTAACTGTTTTGTTTTTAATTAATAAAATTGTTAAAACAATCAAAATCCCAAATAATGTGGCACTGCCAACAGAATGTCCTGATGGAAAACTATAGCCGTGAGCTGCCACAAGGTGTTGGGTAAGCGGTCGGTGACGAGCTATTGCATGTTTGATGATCCAGTTGTAGCCATTAGCCGCAATCATAGTTCCAGCAGTAAAAAATGCATAGGCAAACTTTCTGCAAAATGCCAAAACAATTACCATGATAATTGTTTCAATCATAATTACGTTAGTATTACCTAAATTGGTAAATGTTGTTGCAAATTTGATTACAGCAGGATTGTTATTGCAGATAATATTTATAACTGTTTGATCAAATTTTTGGATAAACTGATTTTCGGAAGCAACCAAAATTGCCCACGCTGCGTAAGTAATCAAAAAGATTGTAGCAGGTACTATGGTGTCTCTTTTTGTCTTAATTGTTTTGTTCAAAAACTTTCTCCCCTTGTTTTTTTTATTCATTGTGGTAAATTATAATCATTATTGGTCAAAAAATAAAGATCAGGAACTAGTAGCAATTTTGTTTTTCTATAGAGAAGAGTCGGAAGGTGCAAGACTTGAGAAGCGAATTGTGAACTGAGCCTGGGACAAATCTAACGTTTGCTATCCGCGTTAAGGGGCATGAGTGTCACGCATTTAGTGTGGAACTTAGGTGGTACCGCGATTATTCGTCCTATGAAAAAATATTTCATAGGACTTTTTTTATGAGGTAAAAATATGTACAATCACAAAGTTGTCGAAAAGAAATGGCAGGATTACTGGGAAAAAAATCAAACATTTAAAACCGGTAATGACCCGAAAAAGAAAAATTATTATGTTTTAGATATGTTTCCTTTTCCATCTGGTAAAGGACTGCATGTAGGACATCCGGAAGGGTACACAGCAACAGATATCATTGCAAGGATGAAACGTAGTCAAGGCTATAACGTCCTTCACCCAATGGGCTGGGATGCTTTTGGTCTTCCGACTGAACAGTATGCTCTTCAGACTGGGCAAGACCCGGCTCTTGTTACTACTGAAAATATTGCCAATTTTAAACGGCAGCTAAATACTCTCGGTTTCTCCTACGACTGGAACAGGGAACTTGCAACTTGTGATCCAAAATATTACAAGTGGACGCAATGGACATTTGAACAAATGTATAAAAATGGTTTGGCCTATGAAGCAGAAGCTCCGGTTAACTGGTCACCTGATTTAGGTACAGTAGTTGCTAACGAAGATATTGTTGATGGTAAGACTGAACGCGGTGGTTACCCGATCTATCGGCGCAATATGAAGCAGTGGATGCTGAGAATAACTAAATATGCAGATCGTCTTCTAGCTGGCCTTGATAATCTTGACTGGCCGGAAAATATTAAGGAAATGCAGCGTAACTGGATTGGTCGCTCTGTGGGTGCACAAATTACTTTTAAAGTAAAAGACTCTAATGAAACATTTGATGTCTTTAGTACCCGTCCAGATACTTTATTTGGTGCAACCTATGCTGTTTTAGCGCCTGAAAATAAATTAGTCCAGAAAATAATGACCGATGGTCAAAAAGATGAAGTTAACGCCTATATTAAACAAATTGAATCTAAGTCCGACCTTGAAAGAACAGATTTAAATAAAACCAAGACTGGTGTGTTTACAGGTGCCTATGCCATTAATCCTGTAAATGACAAAGAAATTCCAATCTGGATTGCTGATTATGTTCTTGGCAGTTATGGGACTGGTGCCGTAATGGCTGTCCCAGCGCACGACTCCCGTGATTATGAGTTCGCTCGGAAATTTAATTTGCCTATTAAACCAGTTATTAAGGGCGGAGATGTTGCACAAGAAGCATATACCGGTGATGGTCCTCACATAGATTCTGAGTTCCTAAATGGGCTCAACAATACAGAAGCTAAAGAGAAAATTGTTGGTTGGCTTACTGAACACCACGCTGGAGAGAAAAAAGTTAATTACAAATTACGTGACTGGGAATTTAGTCGTCAGCGTTATTGGGGTGAGCCAATTCCAGTAATTCACTGGGAAGATGGAGAAACAACGCTGGTTCCAGAAAATGAATTACCACTCGTTTTACCTCATGCTACTGACATCAAGCCGTCAGGCACACCAGAAAGTCCTTTAGTAAACCTCAAGGATTGGGTTAATGTAGTTGATAAAAACGGCCGTAAGGGTAAACGTGAAACTAATACTATGCCTAACTGGGCGGGTTCATCATGGTACTTCCTGCGCTTTGTTGATCCGCACAATGATAATAAATTAGCTGATTTCGAATTGCTGAAAAAGTGGATGCCTGTTGATCTTTATATCGGTGGTGCGGAGCATGCTGTGCGTCACCTGCTTTATGCTAGATTTTGGAATATGGTTTTATATGACTTGGGTGTTGTTCCAAATGAAGAGCCGTTTCAAAGATTGTTTAATCAGGGATTAATTCTGAAAGACCATGATAAAATGTCTAAGTCAAAGGGCAATGTGGTTAATCCAGATGACGTAATTGATGAATATGGTGCAGACAGTCTGAGAATGTACGAAATGTTTATGGGCCCCCTTGATGCTTCTATTGACTGGGATGACAACGGTCCTGCTTCAACCAAGAAGTTCTTGGACAGAGTTTGGCGTTTATTTGTTAACGATTTGGATCTTAAAGCTATTCCTCAAGAAAACATCGTAGAGGAGAACGACGGTACTTTAGATAAAGTTTATAATGAAACTGTTAAGAAAGTTACTGAAGATTTTGATGATTTACACTTTAACACCGCAATTTCTCAGTTAATGGTCTTTATTAACGCAGCGCAGAAAGCTAAAGCTATTCCAAGAGAATATGCAGAAGGTTTCATCACGCTTTTAGCGCCGATTGCTCCACACATGATGGAAGAAATCTGGCAAATATTCGGTCATGACGAATCTGTAACATTTGCCCAATGGCCAACCTATGATCCAGCTAAATTAGTTGAGTCAACGGTTGAAATTATGGTACAAGTTAATGGCAAACTGCGTGGGAATTTTACGGCTGCTGTTGATTTGGATAAAGGTGAAGTTCAAAAGCAGGCATTAGCTCTGCCACATGTGCAGAAGTTTTTGCAAGGCAAAGATGTAAAAAAGGTCATTGTTGTACCGAATAAAATTGTCAATATTGTAGCTAAATAAAGTTAATTTTTCCTAAAGTGCAAAGTATATTTGTTGTTAATTGCCTTTTTTCATTCACAATAATATAGTTAGTAAACTAGATTTAGGGAATATTAATGAGAGAAAATAATTTATCTGAAGAAAATACACAAAATACCTTCATTAAGGGCAGTGCATGGATGACTTTTGGCTCTATTACTTCACGTATTTTAGGGGCACTCTATATTATTCCATGGTTTTATTGGATGTCACCTTACGGCAATATTGCCAATGCATTAACTGCTAGAAGTTATAATATCTATAGTATTTTTATTTTAATATCTACAGCAGGAATTCCTGGCGCTGTCGCGAAACAGGTGGCAAAATATAATGCGCTTAATGAGTACGGTGTAGGACGTAAACTTTTTCATCGTGGTCTAATTTTAATGGTAATTTTGGGTATCATTTCAGCTACAATAATGTACTTTGCTTCGCCTTTTTTGGCATCTAATGGTTCGCAAATTGATCCCAGACAGGTAAAAGTCATGCGTAGTCTGTCATATGCTATCCTGATCATCCCTGTTTTAAGCATTATGAGAGGATATTTTCAGGGCTATGAGGACATGATGCCATCGGCCATGTCTCAGTTTGTGGAACAGCTGGCGCGGGTTATTTGGATGTTATTAACTGCTTATGTAATTATGCAGGTGCAACACGGCAACTTTGTTGACGCTGTTGTGCAGTCAAATTTAGCTGCAGCAATCGGAGCAATTTTTGGAATTGCCGTACTATCTTGGTTTTTGCTTTCGCGGCGTAACAAGCTTAATGAATTAGTTGAAAATTCTAATAATGAAATCCAAGTTTCAACATCTGCTCTTTTTGCAGAAATTATTGCTCAGGCAATTCCGTTTATTATTATTGATGCTGGTATCCAGCTTTTTTATCTGGTGGATCAATATACCTTTCATCCTATGATTGGTAATTTAATTAATGCCTCCAATAATACAATTGAGACTTGGTATGCGTTATTTGCTCTCAATGCTAATAAGCTGATTATGATTATTGTATCTCTTGCCAGCGCGATGGCTGTAACAGCGATTCCTTTGTTATCAGCAGCCCATACCAAGCATGACTTTAAAGGTATTTCTGATCAAATAGGTAATACTTTAGATCTGTTTCTATTTGTCATGATTCCAGCCTCTTTTGGTATGGCAGCAATTTCTACACCGGTTTATACAATTTTTTATGGTTATGACAAGTTAGGTTCAAATGTTTTATATCTTTCATCATTTACAGCAATAAGTTTAGGTTTATTCACTGTATTGATGGCAATTTTACAGGGATTATCCGAAAATGGTCTTGCCATAAAGTATTTAGTATTAGGGTTAATCATTAAGATTTTAATGCAATACCCCATGATTTATGTCTTTAAAATATTTGGACCATTGATTGCCACTAATTTGGGAATGCTAGTTATTATCTTTATGGCCTTAAAACATCTTAAGGTTGGCTATAATTTCAATGAAAATCGTACAAGAAGGCGTTTTATCGGAATTACTGCTTTTTCCGTGATCATGTTTTTGCTGGTTTTGGCTACGGAAAAAGGTCTTGAACTGTTTTTGAATCCTGCAAGTAGTTTACAGTCACTTGTCATTGTTTTTGTCACGGTAGTTGTGGGTTGCTTGTTTTATGGCTTTGCGGCTATCAAATCTGACCTGGCACAGAAGATACTAGGCGATAAAATTATTCCTATCTTAGAAAAACTGCATATCCATGTTTAAATAAAATATTATTTTAATACAGTTAGTAAACAAAAAACCTGTTATCAATATAAATTGTGAAGCTAACCCCTAAAACTGGACGTTAGTTTTATATCGTTTTACTTAAGGCTTGATTCCGATATTGAATCGGAGTT
>NZ_BPPB01000023.1 GCF_019972835.1 Lactobacillus laiwuensis
CCGCTAGCATCAGGCAGGTCATTTTTGCTTTCGTCCTGATAGGAGATAAGGACTTGGCCTTGAAGCTTGGCATAGACGAAGACAACCGTCTGATCCTGACTGTTATAATCCAGGCTGGCAGTATCAGTGCCGGTCACCTTCTTACCGTTGACAAGGATGTAGCTCAGCTTGTAGCCGACAATCTGAGGGGCAGTGAACTTCTTGCCTTGCTCGCCATACTCAACAGTGCCGTGATCAGAAGTCTTGCCGCTAGCATCAGGCAGGTCATTTTTGCTTTCGTCCTGATAGGAGATAAGGACTTGGCCTTGAAGCTTGGCATAGACGAAGACAACCGTCTGATCCTGACTGTTATAATCCAGGCTGGCAGTATCAGTGCCGGTCACCTTCTTACCGTTGACAAGGATGTAGCTCAGCTTGTAGCCGGCAATCTGAGGGGCAGTGAACTTCTTGCCTTGCTCGCCATACTCAACAGTGCCGTGATCAGAAGTCTTGCCGCTAGCATCAGGCAGGTCTTTACTGCTTTCGTCCTGATAGGAGATAAGGACTTGGCCTTGAAGCTGCTTGGCAAAAACAAAAGTAACTTCTTGATTAGCGTAAATATCAGGTCCGTCATCATTAATTAATAGTTTGAAATCCACGATATCTTCAGCTGAACCAGGTGTAACTTCGCTTCCGTTAATTAAAATCTTCTTTAAACTGTAATTAGTAATATGTGCATTCTTATAACAGTCAAATTCTTCAGCAGCTTTAGGAACTTCAGGTGGTTTTACTATGTTATCGACCTCAACAGTATCAGGTACAATTTTGCCATTCTGATCAGTAACCTGGTTACCATTCTCATCACGAAAATGGACAAAAACTGGATTTGCTATGGTTGATATAAAGGTATCAGAAATGTTACTACTGAGATAATTTTTTTCAACCTGTTTTGAAGTCCATTTTTCAGTACCTTCTGGGTTACTAATACTTCCAGATCCTAAGCTGTTCCAGATTGCTTTATTCTGAAAATCGGAAAGTCCAATTTTATTATCCTTTCCTAATTTCAATACTTTTAAGCTTTCCAAGGTAAGTAACATTCCCGCGACGTTTGAGGTGTTAGCCATATTAAAGCTGTGAATATCTAAGTACCTTAAATTAATACAATTGTGAAACATGTTGTACATGCGTGTCACTTTGACAGTATTAAAGTTTGATAAATCTAATTTAAGCAACATTGTTGAATCGGAAAACATTTCCGACATATCTGTTACTTCTGAAGTATCAAGATTATCCAAACCTTCAATCGTTTTTAATTTGGTTAAGCCATGAAATAAGAACTTGACTGATCCAGATAACTTAAGCTGACCGTCTATTTTGATATCAGTAATATCTAGTGGATTAACTCTTGCAATATATCCCGTATCTGAGGTTCCCAAAATTGGGTTAGGATTACTAACTGCAACTGGCTTTTCTTTGGTGCCGCCATAAATTGTCAACGATTTTTGAGTGGTATCATAACTGACTTTTATATTGTTCCAATTGCTCTCGACAATATTAGGGTTCTCAGTATCTCTTTTACTAATATCACTATCAACTAAATCAGTATTATTTTTCTCAGAAGCAGCAGATGAATTTGCTGAATTGTCATTGTCATTGATGTTGTTGCTATCATTTGTCTCTTGACTTGAATTACTGTTATTTAATTGTTGATCATTAGCAGCATCTTTATCCATAGTTTCTGATTGTTCTGTTTCGAAAGAATCAGTCGAAGTAGATTCCGTAGGAACTGCTTTAGAAAGCTGAGTTTTACTGCTACTTTGGACATTTTGTGCCATTAGATACCCTGCCGATAAGCTATCGGCTTTAACTGCCTTAGGGTTAGCACTGAAAAATCCTATAGCTGCGGCTGTCATGCCCCCAACAAACAACTTTTCTCCTTGTTTATATATATTCTTGTGTGTTTTCATATATATCCTCTTATAATCAGGTTTTTATTACGCATTTAGTATATTGCGGGTTTTTTTGAAAGTCAACGCGACTTTTAGAGATGAAAAATATTTTATATTAAATTTGATAGAACGTTATTTTATTTACTTAAAGTTAAACTGTCCTTTTTGCACACATACCAAAATATGAATAATTTATATACAAGTATACTAATATTGCTAATTTGTGATAAAATACCAGTTTAGCTATGCTGATTTTTTAGTGTCTAATAGTAGATATTGCATTATTAATAAAAGTAATTACTATTTTTATTTTAAGTTATAAAAAAAGAACTCAATAATCAGCACTGACTACTGATTAAATTTGTTAATATATTATTACTTTGTAAAAGATTACTTTCTTAACAAATTGGTTCTTACCTATGATATAGTAAAATTAATTATTAAACTTAATGGTCCTGCAATACACTTTTATCTGTTGATTTTTATTTAATAATTTATTATTAATTGGTTTGGCTTTTTAGTGTAAATATAAGCATTGTGTTTCAGTTTACGTTTAACACCTGAAACGTTGCTGACTGAGCCACTATTTGTGTTCTTTGTATATATATGTTCTCTAAGATTTTAGTTGGATCGGTTGGGATATCATTTATCTTTATAGGTTTTGCAACAGTACAAGTATAACCAGCTCTATTCTTAACTGGCACTTCAAAAGGTTCTTTATCCAAGAATACATAACCATCTGGTGAAATTTGGTTTCCGCTTTAGTTCTCATAATGTACTATAACGTTATAGCGAATAAATTCATCTTTAGTTATTTTTTAATAATTGTCTACTTTATCTTGTAAAGTCCAAGGTAATTTTGACGAATCTAAGGATAGACTGTTTTCAAATTCTTTTTCAGTTCCATTACCCACGTTCATCCATGTATTGGTATAGCCATTAGTAAGTAGACTTGTACCTTCAAATTTATTCGTTCTACTGATACTTATGGCGCATAAACTATCCAATCCTGCAAGTATGTTTATAGTTTTATTCTTATCCTTATTCTTCAAGCCCGTCAAATCAACAGGCACATTTGTCATGTCAAAATTTTGGGTATCAAGCTTTTGCAATGAGTTACAGTAAGTAAACATATTAGACATGTCAGTAACTTTAAAAGTATCGGGATTGTCAAGTCCTTCTATTGCGATTAATTAGTTAAGTCCATTAAAAAGTGCACTGGCAGATCCATAAATTTTAATAGTTCCTTTAAACTTAATTTTCTTGATGTCAGTATCGTTTTTAACTCCCTTAATGTGAAAAGCGTAGTCTATATCATTATTTTCATTATGAAATAGTATCATTGTAAATAGTTAATAAACCTTGTGTTTTATCCCATTCCAGTTTAGATCAGGAGTAGGAGTGGCGTCTTTTTAGTTTCGTCTTCTTCTAAAGTAATAGGAGAGTTAGAAATTTTTAATCTTGTAGTTACTGTGGAAGGTTCTGTATTAGCGCTATTGTTGACTAATGTGTTGTTATTAGTATTATCACCTTTTGTAGCACTAGTGGAGATAGAACTCTCTGAAGTTTTGGTTGCCATAGAAGTATTTGAGTTATTTTCAGTATTATTTGCATCCTATTAATAATATTCTTAGTGGAATTAGGATACGTATTGCCATTACTGGACACTGTATCGGCCTTAACAGATTCAGGATTAGTTTCAAGTAAACCTAGAACAGTAGCAACGATACTAGTAAATAAATATATATATGTAAAAAAATAGTAAAAAGTTTCTACATATCTTATTTAGGACAAAGTTTTATTGCATATAAAAACGTCTCTCAATTACTAAATTTTGAGAGACGTTTATGAAAAATGTGCTTTTGCTAACTAATAAAAGCTAGCTTTCTTTCGATACTTGCTTAACTGTATATCATAATACTTTTACGATTACTTTAGTTGGCTATATAAATATAGGATATGATCTTCACGCTTAGAAGGCTTTTGTTTTGAATTAGTCTTTCTTACGCTCAAGCCAAGCAGCACCTAGAGCGGTGGCCAAGGCCAAACCTCCTAGTGCCAGCATGGCTAAACTGTTGTGTTTCTCTGCACCAGTTTGTGGCAAGGCATCATTGCTGCTGCCTTTATCCAGCTTGCCTTTTTGTGGGTCAGCGCTAGCAGTATTGTTTAATTTGCGACCTGCAGCCGCCAGTTTAGCAGGGCGATTAGCCTGATGCTTGTTAGCTGTGAGACCTTTGACTGATTTGGTGGCAGATTTTTGATCATGTTTGCTTATGCGGTGCTTTTTATGTGACTTCTGGGTAGACTTTTTATTTGATTTCTTGCTGTTCGGGATTGGCGTAGGTCTATTATTGTTATTGTTAACTGTATTGCTACCATTACTGCTATTTAATCCTGAACCATTTGAATCACTGGAACCGTTTGGAGTGATAGAGCCATTGGAGTTGTTAGAACTGTTTGAACTGCTAGAACCAGTGGAAATGCTGGAACCGTCAGAACTATGAGAGCCGTTTGAACTGCTAGAGCCAGTTGAACCTTCAGAGCCAGTCGAACCTTCGGAACCAGTTGAACCAGTTGAGCCTTCAGAGCCAGTCGAGCCAGTCGAGCCTTCAGAGCCAGTCGAGCCAGTCGAACCTTCAGAGCCAGTTGAACCAGTTGAGCCTTCGGAACCAGTCGAACCTTCAGAGCCAGTTGAACCAGTTGAACCTTCAGAGCCAGTCGAGCCAGTTGAACCTTCAGAACCAGTCGAGCCAGTTGAGCCTTCGGAACCAGTCGAACCTTCAGAGCCAGTTGAACCAGTTGAACCTTCAGAGCCAGTCGAGCCAGT
>NZ_BPPB01000024.1 GCF_019972835.1 Lactobacillus laiwuensis
TGAACCTTCGGAACCAGTCGAGCCAGTTGAACCTTCAGAGCCAGTCGAGCCAGTTGAGCCTTCGGAACCAGTCGAGCCAGTCGAACCTTCAGAACCAGTCGAGCCAGTTGAACCTTCGGAACCAGTCGAGCCAGTTGAACCTTCAGAGCCAGTCGAACCAGTTGAACCTTCGGAACCAGTCGAGCCAGTTGAACCTTCGGAGCCAGTCGAACCAGTTGAACCTTCAGAGCCAGTCGAACCAGTTGAACCTTCTGAACCAGTCGAGCCAGTTGAACCTTCAGAGCCAGTAGAGCTGTTAGAGCCACTGGAAGTACCGGAGTCATTACCTTTACCAGCGTTACTCTTTTCGTATCCGAAGGTAACAGTTTGAGGATCATTAGTAAACTTTAGTTTACTCAGCGCATCTTCATATTTATCTGTGGTATATTTGTTGCCATTAATTTCAACGTAGGCAAGTTTATAGGTAGGCAACTTTCTGGCTGTGATTGGGATAACCACGTCATTACCAGCGGTACCGAATTGATAATCGTTTGGCGAGAGTTTGGCGGTTTTATCGTCCTCAAATTGATAATTAATGGTAATACTGCAAGGATTGGGAATTTTATTGATATTAACATACACATCATAATCCTTACTGCCATCATAATTTTCCATTAAATCAGCACCAGTCCACGAATGAGCTCTAGGCTGAAGACCACCGTTATCTTCATTAACTCCCATGTTAACCCAGATATCTTCTTCATCATGGCCGTCCTGATTGTGACCTAAACCACCGTTCAAATATGTATTTGCGCCCTTTTTCAAATCATTTCTTCTGCCTAGTATAAGCACTTCAAGGGATGGAAGAACTCTAAGCATATCAACAATAGATGATGAATTTTGCATATCAAAACTACTAAGATCAAGTTTTGCTAGTTTATCACAGCCTTGAAACATGGCATCATATTTAGAAACTTTTCTGGTATTAAAGTTGTGTAGATCCAAACTGGTTAAATTTGAACATTGCCAGAACATATTAGTCATATCACTCACAGCTGCCGTGTTGAAGCTAGTGACATCTAAACTTGTTAAAGACTTACAATTTACAAACATATACGACATATTAGTTACTTTGGCAGTATTAAAATGACTAAAATCTATTGCAGCTAATTTAAAACAATCATTAAACATGTTATTCATATCAAGGACGTTTGCAGTATCAAAATGACTAACATCAATGTTAGTTAATGATTGACAATCATCAAACATGTATTTCATGTCAATAACGTTAGAGGTATTGAAAAGAGAAGGACTAAATTTTATACTTGCTAATTTTTTGTCGTAGTAAAACATCCGGCTCATATCACGGACATTTTTAGTATTAAAATTGCTTAAGTCTAAAGTGGTTAAGTTATCACAGCTACCAAACATACTTTCCATACCAGCACGAGATAGTTTTTCAGAAACATTTCCGACATTAGCAGTATCAAATTTAGACAAATCAAGTGAAACTACTTGTTTGCAGGAAGCAAACATTCCCGTCATATCTGTGACTTTGCTAGTATCAAATTTGGATATTAATTTGTTTATACTATCAGTAGTAATTGGGATACCAGAAAACATTTTACTCATGTCAGTAACATTTGCGGTAGTAAAATTATCAGAGGCAATAATGTCTTTCAATTTGCTAGAACCTCCGAACATATTCGCCATATTAGTTACTTTAGCAGTATTAAACAGTGATAAGTCTAACTCAGTTATGTACTCACAACCGCTAAACATTCCCTTCATATTTTGGACACTATCGGTAACAAAGGTAGTCGGCAGATTTAATTTAAGCAAATTACGACAAGCACCAAACATATATGACATATCTGTCACTTTTGATGTGTTAAAGCTTGAAACGTCTAACTTAAGAAAACTTTGACAATTATAAAACATATATGCCATGTTTTCAACATTAGAAGTGTTGAATTTGGTTACGTCAATTGACCAAACTTGATTACAGTCATCAAACATATATGACATATCTGTCACTTTATCTGTTTTAAAAGTAGCTGGGAATGCAAAACTACGAAGTCCTTCACAGCCTTCAAACATATGCGCCATGTTTGTGACATTTGAAGTATCAAAGTGAGATAAATCTAACTTAGTTAAAGACTCGTCACCATAAAACATGTGTGACATGTCCGTCACTTTTGTGGTTATGAAAGAAGTTGAACTAGATAAATCGATATTCGTTAGTTTTTTATTTTCACTAAACATGTTTTCCATGCTGGTAACTTCAGAAGTATCAAGATTATCTAGCCCCTTGATGGTTTCTAATACCCCAAGACTAGTAAACAGATCATTTGCAGAGCCAATAATTTTGAGTTTGCCAGTGATATCAATTTCTTTAATGTTAGCGGCTAACACTGGATTTTGTCCACTTAAATTGTAGAATAGGCTGATAGAATGATTGTCACTGTTATCGATTGTGCCACCACTAATTTTTAATATATCACCTTCATCATCAAAACTGATATCTATCCCTTGCCATTTAGTTGGGAAACTTTCCCGAGTAGCTTTAGCAGGGTCAAATTGTGCAGAGCCTGCTTCTTGCTTGTTAGCTTTTGCATCGTCTGTGGCGCTTGGATCGCTGGTATTGCCTGCAGCTGTGTCTGCACTATTTTCACTAGTTGTGCTGCTATTGGCACTAGCCTGGACTTGTCCAGTTTCTGGAGTGCTGCTTGAAGTGCTTGTGTTAGCTTCGCTGTCAGCAGTTTGACTGCTGCTGTTTTGGTCCGTGGACTCATCATCTGAAACTGCTGCACCCTCAGCTTCAGTTTGGTAGGTCAATTTAGTCTTGACTGTTCTTCTAACAGTCTTCTTGGTGGCACGAGTGCCATTCTGATTAGCTGCCTTGACCGTCTGGGGCTTGGCATTAATTAAGCCTAAAGCAGCTGCGGC
>NZ_BPPB01000025.1 GCF_019972835.1 Lactobacillus laiwuensis
ATTAAATTTAAAAATAAAATAATTAATCAACGTTAACTTTTAGAAGCACCAGACACTGCATCAGTTGAATTGGATGCAGTCTTTGCCAGTTTTTGGTAGTTAGCATTATCAGCAGCCTCAGTTCCGGCCACAAAACCTGAAGCATAGGACCAAGAATTCATCATACTTGGCATTGAATCATGACCATTAGCACCACCAACAATCTCCCCCGCGGCATAGAAATTGTCTAGTGCTTCGAAATCTTCGTTTAATAGCTGCATATGCCGGTTAGTTTCATAGCCACCAAGAGTAGTACAAAAACGTAATTTCTGCTCAATCACAAAGTAGGTATCGCCTTCATATTTATGCATAAACTGAGAAGGGCGATCAAACTCAGGATCATTACCTGAAGCGACATATTTATCGTAGTCAGTTAAAGTTTTCTTCAGGTTTTCATAATCAATGCCAGCTTTTTTAGCCACTGTTTGCAAATCTCCGCTTACTAAAATCGGACTCTTCTTGCCATCAAGATCAAAGAAACCTTGAACTTCATCTTTGGTAAAACCATATTTAAGAAGCAATTCATAGAATCTATTCCATGTTCTTTCATCCATCACTACAAAAGCAATTTTATCCTTTTGTTCTGCAATAGCATCTCGAAAATGAGTATATGGAGCTGATTCATTTACAATTCGCTTACCACTAGTATTAACAAAAATAGCACCCATGTCTGTCGCTTCTTTTGTTGAATAGGTTGTTAATTTGGCAATGCCAGGTTCAACTTCTAAACCATGTGGGTAAACTTTATACCAATCAAGATTGCGTGTAGCCAGATTCATATTTTTAGCAAAATCGAAATAATCACCAGTAGAAGTCATTGGACCGTAGTAAGGAATATTGGTTTTATGTTTAAGGTAATCACGAGCGCCCCAGCCACCAGCTGCCATAACTAAGGACTTAAAGTTTACTGTAACTGTTTCATGTTTGCTTTCAGCAACTAAAGAGGAAAGTTGGCCCTGTTTGTTTTTATTAAGTTGTTCCACCCGAGTTTCAAGTAAAATTTTGCCACCCTTTTTGGTAAAGGAATTTGCCACTTTAGTTATCAATTCATAAGAACTTTCAGTTGGCATTTCAATTTGCCGGTCAACAGAATGCTCAATAGTTTGTGTTTCAGCCTTTTGATAAGTTAGGTCTGCAAATTCAGTAATGAAATCAACTGCTTTACCAACATTTTGCGCCAGTATATTTGAAAGTAAAGGATAATTAGTCCCCCGGCATTCACGGGTAATATCTTGAACTAAGAGCCGCGAAGAATCTTTTTTTGCTTCCTTACCAAACAAAGCAGCTGCTAATTTTGAACCAGTGCCAACTACGTTTGACCCATTTAAAATTGTAGCCCCACCGAGATAGCCATTCTTTTCAAGTAAAAGAACATTTTTACCCATTGATAGTGCCCGAGAGGCTGCCATCAAGCCAGCCATACCCGAACCAATTACAGCTACATCCACATCATAAGTTATATCTTGATGTGACTGCTCGCTAGGCTGAGAAATAATATTTACACCATTTGCTTTTAAGGCTTTCTTTCCAGAATCAAGCATGGCTTGTGTCATAATGGAGGCACCAGAAATGGCATCGACATCAAAACTTTGATTATTAATAATATTCTTTTTTAACTTACCTACCACCTGGTTAAAAATACCTGGGGTTTCTGCAGTTTTTGTTACATTAATATCTGCAATTTGATTATTTTCAACTTTGATATCAAAGTCGATTTGACCATTTCTTCCTTCTGCCGTTGCTTTAATTATTTTTTCTGTCATTAATGTCCAGTCCTTTTTCGTTTTTTAACCGTTTTCAGTATATAAAAGTAATTGCATAAGAAAAATAAATTTATTTTACAACATTAATCAATTTTTTAAATTAATAGTCAAATTTAACCTTATTCGAATCGAGATATAATAAAAAATGTCTAATTCATTTTCAAAAATAGCTCTTTAAATAACTAATTTTATTTATTTACAAGATTAGTTTTGCAAACGGATAACCGACAAATGTCATAACTACAATAGATATAACAGCAAATGCTGCTCCCCAAATTAGCATATCTTTTGCTGTTGTATATTCCGTACCAATAGCAACCGGATTAACTCCCGCTTGACCTGCAGGAGTCATATTGCAAACAGCAGCACCAAAGCCAATCAACATAATTACTGCTGCTAGATTAATACCATTTGCTGTAGTACTCAAAGAACTGATTACAGAAATTGCTACGGATGAAACAATAGTCGTAGTCACAATATTGGAAGAGAAATTAGTTTCAACAACACACCAAACAATAAAGAAAAGAGCCAAAAGAATTTCTGGCAACCCTTTAGCTAATGGGCTTAAAATGTTCGTTAACCATGTTTCAATTCCCATTGTTTTAGCAGTTAAAACTGCACCAAGTTCACTAGCTACACCTACCATAAGGACTGAAGCCCAAGATATACCTTTGTTTGTAACTTCTTTAAAGCTCAATATACTTTTTCCGTTAATATTGACAATCATCAATATAATACATCCTAATAACGGTGGAAAAGCCGTAGTCCAACCACTTATTGTTGTATAAACAGTAGGAAGTATGCCTTTGATAAAGCTAGGCATTATCCATAATATTACCGTTAAAAGCATAGTTGCTAATATTATTTTTTCTTTTCTATCAGCAGGTTTGATGGTTCCCTTAAGTTTTTCAACAGCCTTTAAATTTATATTTTTAATATCATTTGGACAATAAATAAAACGAAAAACAAGAAGCATACCAATAATAATTAAAATTCCAATAGGAATTCCAACCATCATGTACTGAACTTGTGATATTTCTTTTCCGGTTGCGCCTTTATAAAATCCTATGGCTAAGGTTGGCCATACATGCGCGATTGCTGTCATTCCTGAAGAAAGGTTGATGCAAAATGTCGCTCCCATGGTAATCATGCTGCCAACCTTGCTTCCCTTTTCTATATGTAACACTTTAAAAATATCAATCAAAAATGGCATAAATGTCACCATCAAAACAGTAGGTGAAATAAAAAGTCCTAAGAAAGTAATGGCAGTAAATAGAAAAATCACAAATCTCCATGGGCTTTTTTTAGCAATCCGGTTGGTAATTAACGCTATAGTACATCTTCTTATAAAATTTGTTTGTGATAGTGGGTAAACTAATGCAAAAGTAAAAATCAGAAAAGCAACTGTGGAATTGCCAAAAGTTCCCGTAAACGCAGCTTGATATCCTACACTTGGTATTAATCCAAGCAAAAATAGGACTATTAAACTTGGCCACGAAATAGAAATTGTAGTCCACATTACCAACGCAGCCACAAAAATACCTAACGTCCATAATCCTTGAGGAGTTAAACCATTACTAGCAGGCAATAACGTACCAAAAATTAGTATTATCAGAAAAGAAACCAATAAAAACAGATAGTCTTTCTTTTGTTTACTCATTATTGTTCCTCCCGCTATAAAAGTGCTCTTTGAGCTTTAAGTTCTTTTTGAACCGCATCAGCACAAAATTTTTTTTCATCAGTATCTTTACTCTGAAGTCCAGCTGCTATTCCAGCTGCTTGTCCAGTAATATAGCTAGTTCCCATGACTCTTATAGAAGCTTGAGCTACATGATCAACCGAGATCAAGCGTCCAGCCCCCCAAATATTATCAATATCTTTTGCCTTTAATGAGCCCAGTGGAATGCTGGCATAGTCATTATCTGGCATATGCTTGTATTCAACTTGATTATTAGTATGATGAATTTCTGGGCTCCATGCTGCCCTTCCGATACTATCTTTTCTTTTAACCACATTTAAAATATCTTTACCATGCAGAGTGGTATCTCCAATCATTCGTCTGGATTCACGAATTCCTATATTGGGGCCGGAACTTACGAGAACTGCATTTTCACACCCCTTAATATATTTTTTAACAATCAGAAAATAGCTTTGGACTTTCTTCCTAAGCATAATTTCAGCACTAGTTAAATTGCTACCATCTAAAGAACTTAAATCAACACTTGGCAGAGTGAGAAAGCCATAATCATCACCATTATTTTTAATAAAAACTCCCTTTTCTTTGGTTAAATATGGGATACCCTCTTCTTTACCCTTTTTTACAGCACTCTGGATTTCACTCATTAAAATATTTCTAGCAGGAATATTATTTACTCTAAACGCAAGGGAAGCTTGCTGAACAGCATGAGTATTTTCATCTCCCCAATTAGTTTTTAATCCTGCTAAATGAATTAAATTTGCATTGCCACTCGCATCAACAAAAGAGTTTGCATTTACTTCTACTAATCCTTCATCATCATAACAAATTAAGCTTTTTATCTTTTTGCCCTTTTTGTTAACCCCTACCAAACTTGTATGAAGAAGCAAGTCTGCTTTACTTTGAAGAAACAAATCATCAAAAATAAATTTCATTTTTTCTGGATCGAACTTGATTGAAACATTGCCAGTGGATGGTGATGGGTGAGGTGTAATATCCATACCTGCAGCATTCATTTTTTTCAAAACTAAATCACCAATTCCACCAACAACCTTATCTGGATTCTGACCTCTAGTATAAAAGCCACAATATGCAGCAACTTGTGAATTAACACCCTGACCGCCTAAAGCGGAAGCGCGCTCAATTAAAATTGTTTTGGCACCTGCTTTAGCAGAAGCAAGAGCAGCAGCAATACCAGCTGCTCCTCCGCCTACCACGGCAACTTCATAAGTAATAGACCTTTTCATAAATTTATCCCCCATAAATAAATCGCTTTCAAAACCACCTTAAATATGACACAATTTTAGGGCAATAAAAATAAAGGAATTCTATTAAATTAATACAATTTATCTATCGATTTCCTCTGTAAGTTTTTTAATAATGTTTGTGCTTTAATTAATATTTTTAACTATATCAACTTATTTTTATTAATATAATTTTCTTGGCAATAATGTTGTGCAAAATTTTGAAATTTATTAACAACCGGCGACAAAAAATGATTGTTTTTTGTAATGATATACAAACTATGCTTAGCAATTTTATCTTTTATATCTAAAAGTTTAACTGTTTTATCATTAAGTTGTGGCAAATTAGGAACAATAGCAATTCCAAATCCCCAATGGACAAATCCTATGATAGCATGATCTTCAACTGCTTCTAATGCAACCTTAGGTTTAAAATTTATAGTAGAAAAAATTTGATCGATCTTTGGCCTTAACCCACTTTTATCCGAGTACATTATAAATGGATATTTTTCCAGTTCCTTTATATACAAACTTTTTTTATTTGCTAAGCTACATTGTAGTGGTACAGCTATTTTTATTTGTTGATCAACCAAATGATGAATACTTAATTGATCTAAATTCTGCTCTGGCATAGAGCTACATACAAGATCCAATTTATCATTTAAAATGTCATTAATCAGGTGCTCAGTAGTATCCTGTTTAAAAGAGAATTTTATATTTTTATTCTCCTCTTGCTTCTTAAAAACACTTACTAAATGTGGTAATAAGTCTTGACCCAAAGTATAAGTAAAACCTAAATTGATATGACCACTATTAATGTCTAATAATTCAGTAATATACTTAGAGCCCTGTTCTAACTCATTTAAGCTTTCTTGTACATATTTTAAATATATCTTACCATAATTAGTTAACTTGATATTTCTACCATCTTTTTCAAACAATGGAGCTCCTAATTCATGTTCAATATTAGAGATAGCATATGACAAAGAAGGCTGCGATATACCTAAATTTTCGGCAGCTTTTGCCATATGTTCCGTATGAGCTAATTCTACAAAAAACTTCAAGTGCTTTAAATTCATAAGTGTCTCACTTTACATTAAATATTATCTAAATCATAAAGCATTTCTATTAATAATACAAATTAGCTTTATTTATTCTAACTTTGCAAGCGATAACATAAAATAGAATACTTATATATTATAA
>NZ_BPPB01000026.1 GCF_019972835.1 Lactobacillus laiwuensis
CTCTTGCTGTAAACATAAGTCACGCTTTGCGGACTGTTGATAAAGAAGCCAGTTGCATTATCGGGCCGAGTCTTTAAAGTATAGCCAGAAACAGTCTCGGCACCAGTCGTATAGCCATCGCCAATCCGGCCTTGGATTACGCGATCAGGGGCAACAGTGTTGCCATCTTCATCTTGATAATGAACTGTAACTGCAGGCGATATGGCTGCAGGGCTGTTGACAATTGAACCAGCAGTGTTAGAAGCATTGGAGCCATTAGAACCGGAGTTATTTGAACCAGAGCCGTTAGATTCGGACTCGTTGGAACTATCAGAGCTAGAGCTATCGGAACCATTGGAACTGTCAGAACCGTTAGAGCTGTTAGAGCCATTAGAGCCGTCGGAACCGTTTGAAGTGTTCGAGCTATTTGAACCATTGGAGCTGTTCGAGCTATTTGAACCGTTAGAACTATCAGAACTATCAGAACTGTCGGAGCTATTAGAACCATCGGAACTGTCAGAACCATTAGAGCTATCAGAGCCATCGGAACTGTCAGAGCTGTCAGAACCATTAGAACTATCAGAGCCATCGGAACTGTCAGAACTATCAGAGCTATCGGAACTATCAGAACCATTAGAGCTATCGGAACTGTCGGAACTGTCAGAACCATTAGAGCTATTCGAACTATCAGAGCCATCGGAACTGTCAGAACCATTTGAGCTGTTAGAGCCGTCGGAACCATCCGAAGTGTCAGAAGTGTTATCAGTTTTACTCTTAGAGTAGACCAAGGTAATATCTTGCGGATCAGAAATAAATGCTGTTACATCAGAATTCTTGTTTTCTTTGAACTTGTAGCCAGCAAATTCTTTACTGGTGTCAACAGTTACCGAATCTGAAATATTGCCAAAGAGTTTTTCATCAGGAATCTGTTTACCATCTTGATCAACTAGCTGCTTGCCTTCTTCGTCTTGGCGATGAACAGTTACGATGCCACCAGTATATCTGACGTAAGTGTCATGGTCTCTATCACCTTGGTACTTAGTCATGAAATCGGCTGAAGACCACTGATTAGTACCCTTGGTCAAAGAACCATTGTCTTCACCCATGTTTACCCAAGTTCCTGGCAAATTGAGGGAATTGTTGGGTCTACCATTTCTTGTAGTGAATTTAAACCCTTTACCTAAAATTAATTTGGACAAACTGGGAGTATAATCTTCGCTTATTACAAACATTCCCATCGTTGTAGCGTCATCTGCAACAGTAAAACTGGATAGATCTATGCTAGTTAAGCTAGGGTCGCTAGCAAACATTGTATTGAAACTAGTCACATTGGTAGTATCAAAACTAGATAGATCTAAAGAAACTATTTTTGTACAACCGAAAAACATTTTCGTCATGTCTGTGACTTGAGAAGTATTTAAGTTTTTTAACCCTTTAATAGATACTAAATTGCTTAATTTACAAAAGAGACGCTGAGCAGAGCCCATAATTGCGATAGGGGTATTAATATCAATTTCTGTGATATCGTCAGCAGTTATATCGCTAATATTTTGGCTAATGCTAATATCTTTATTATCTGAATTATTTATTGTATAGGTTTTACCTTTTTCACCAAGTGATAAGACGCCATTATTAAAGGTATAAGGAACACCTTCCCAAGTGTTATCAGTTTTACTCTTAGAGTAGACCAAGGTAATATCTTGCGGGTCGGAGGTAAATGATTTTACATCAGAATTTTTGTTTTCTTTGAAGGTGTAACCGGTAATTTCCTTGCTGGTATCAACAGTTACTGGATCTGAAATATTGCCAAAGAGCTTTTCATCAGGAATTTCTTTACCATCTTGATCAACTAGCTGCTTGCCTTCTTCGTCTTGGCGATGAACAGTAACGATGCCACCAGTATATCTAACATAAGTGTCATGGTCTCTATCACCTTGGTAATTGGTCATGAAATCAGCTGAAGACCATTGATTAGTACCCTTGGTCAGAGAGCCATCGCTTTCACCCATGTTTACCCAAGTACCTGATAAATTGAGAGAATTGTTGGGTTTACCACTACTGTCTAAATTAAATTTAAAATCCTTACCTAGATCTATCTGAGTTAAATTAGGGCATAGTAAAAACAGTCCCATCATTTCAGCATTATCACTAATTTTAAAACTAGATAAATTAACACTGGTTAAACTAGAATCGTTAACAAACATAGTATTAAATGATGTCACTTTAGAAGTTTCAAAACTTGATAAGTCTAAATTGGTAAGTTTAGAGCAACTCATAAACATTTGTTCCATACTTGTCACTTCGGAAGTGTTTAAATTTTTCAGACCACTAATATTAGACAAATTTTTGAGTCTAGCAAAAAGTTGTGCTGCTGAACCGGTAATAGTAATTGGAGCATTGATATCAATTTCTGTAATATCAGTTACAGAAATATTACTGATATTATTGTTAAAACTAATATCCTTATTGTCTGAATTATTTATTGTATAGGTTTTGCCTTTTTCACCTAGCGATAAGACACCATTATTAAAGGTAAAAGGAACGCCTTCCCAAGTATTATCAGTTTTACTCTTAGAATAGACTAGAGTGATAGTTTGTGGATCAGAGATAAAAGCTGTGATAGTAGGATTTTGATTTTCCTTGAAGGTATAACCAGCAAATTCTTTACTGGTGTCAACAGTTACTGAGTCTGAAATGTTGCCGAAAAGCTTTTCATCAGGAATTTCCTTACCATCTTGATCAACTAGCTGCTTGCCATCTTCATCTTGGCGGTGAACAGTAACGGTGCCACCAGTATATCTAACATAAGTATCATGGTCTCTATCACCTTGGTACTTAGTCATGAAATCGGCTGAAGACCACTGATTAGTACCCTTGGTCAGAGAACCATCGCCTTCCCCCATGTTTACCCAAGTTCCTGGCTGTTGAAGTGAATTGTTGGGTCTACCATTTCTTGTAGTGAATTTAAAACCTTTACCTAAAATTAATTTGGACAAACTGGGAGTATCATCATCGCTTATTACAAACATTCCCATAGTTGTAGCGCCATCTCTAACAGTAAAACTAGATAGATCTACGCTAGTTAGGCTGGGGTCAAAGGCAAACATTGTACTAAAATTGGTTACATTAGTAGTATTGAAACTGGATAAATCTAAAGAAGTCATTTTTGTACAGTCCATAAACATTTGTAGC
Source organism: Lactobacillus laiwuensis (assembly GCF_019972835.1). Classification (GTDB taxonomy): domain Bacteria; phylum Bacillota; class Bacilli; order Lactobacillales; family Lactobacillaceae; genus Lactobacillus; species Lactobacillus laiwuensis. The sequence continues at coordinate 3,172 of NZ_BPPB01000026.1, forward strand.
ATACTCGTTACTTTAGAAGTATCTAGTTTATCTAAACCATTTATTGATGTAAGGTTCAAGAGGTGGTAGAAAAGTGTTTCAGCTGATCCAATGATGGCAATGGGAGCATTAATATCGATCTCTGTAATGTCGGTTCCAGAAACATTGTCAATGTTGCTACCAATGCTAATATCTTTATTGTCTGAATTATTTATGGTATAGGTTTTGCCTTTTTCACCAATTGATAATACGCCATTATTAAACGTGACAGGTATATCTTCCCAAGTGCTTGAGATGGTATTGCTACTATCACGAGTGGCTTTAGCATGGTCAAATTGTGCAGAGCCTGCTTCTTGCTTGTCAGTTTTTGCATCGTCTGTGGTGCTTGGATCGCTGGTATTGCCTGTGATTGCATCTTGAATACTGCCACTTGCTGTATTGCTATTAGCAACAGCTTGCCCCTGTCCAGTTTCTGGAGTGCTGCTTGAAGTGCCTGCATTATTCTCGCTGCCAGCAGTTTGATTGTCGCTCTTTTGGTCAGTGGGGTCATCATCAGAAGCTGCTTCACCTTCAGCTTCAATTTGGTAGTTCAATTTAGTCTTGACTGCTCTGCTCGGAGTCTTCTTAGTGGCCCGAGTGCCATTCTGATTAGCTGCCTTGACCGTCTGGGGCTTAGCATTAATTAAGCCTAAAGCAGCTGCGGCCACGCCGCCGAGCAATATTTTTTCTCCTTGCTTGTTAGCATTCTTATGTGTATTCATATAATTCCTCTTCTAAACTGCATATTAATATAGGTTTAGTATATGGCTGAGCCTATTAAAAGTCAAACTAAGCTAGGCTAGACTAAAAACGCCCTATATTGATAATGATATGACCCCCAAATTTAGGACAAATTTGGGGGTTATTTTTATGTCTAAATTATCTAAACAAGATAAAGTTGAAATCTATCATCTTTGGCATGATTATCAAATCGGTTCTACTGAGTTAAGTCAGCGTTATCGGGTTGGCAGGACTAATATTAGTTACTTGTTAGCTTTAATTGGCCGTCACGGTCTAGCTATTTTAGATCAGCCTTTCACTGCTTATACAAGTAATTTTAAGGAGCAGGCCCTTAGGCGAATCATAGTTGAACATGAGCCTGCCCGTCGAGTATCTATTGACTTGGGCTTAAAAAGTAATGGCATGTTGTACAACTGGCTGCGCGAATACCGTAAAAATGGGTATAATATCGTTAACAAGCAGAGAGGACGACAGCCCCATGACCAAAAGAGAACAGCTGATCAAACAGGAAAATCAGCGACTCAAGCAAGAGAACGAACGCTTACGCCAGCAGAACTTGAAGCTGAAAATCGAGAACGAATTCGTAAAAAAATTGAGCGCCTTAGTCGACCAGCGGACCAAGAACCGCAAGCCGCGGAAATAGCCCAGGCAGTTACCCAACTAAGGCGCGAGCTTAAAGTCAGCGTAACTTTTATTCTTGATGCCATTAATGCCAATCCCAATCTGCCCCATCTATCCCGCAGTAATTACTACTACAGTTTAAAGAAGAAGGACAAAGAGCGAGATAATCAAGAAATAATGGCTAAAATCAAAGCTATTTATGAGGAACACAAGCACCGCTATGGCTATCGCCGCATTACTGCAGAACTAAGACGTCGCGGTTTATTAGTCAACCATAAAGAGGTGCAGCGCTTAATGAACAAGCTGAAATTGTTTGGCATAGTCAGTAAACGCTGGCACAAATACAGCAGCTATCGCGGCACTCAGGGTCCGATTAAGCCTGACCTAATTAAACGCAGCTTTAGTGCGGTTTACCCCAATCACAAATGGTATTCAGATGTGACTGAGATTAAGCTCAAGGGGCAAAAGACCTACTTATCACCGATCATTGATGGCTGCACCCAAGAGATTGTTTCCTATACCATTTTTCGCAGCCCTAATCTTAAGCAGACCATGGATATGTTAAAAAAGGCCTGGCACAAATATCCAGCCTTGAATGGCTTGATCTTCCATACCAATCAAGGCTGGCAATACCAAAATGGCCAGTTTCAAGCATGGCTGAAAAGCCATGGCATTAGCCAGTCAATGTCACGCAAGGGCAATTCGCTTGATGATGGGTTAATGGCAGGCTTCTTCGGGATACTCAAACGAGAAATGTTTTATGGTTTTGAAAAGCAATATAAGAATCTCACTGAACTGGAAGATGCGATTAGAGACTACATTGAGTATTACAATCAGAAAAGAATCAAAATCAAACTAAAAGGACTAACTCTGATTGAATATCGGAAGCTAGTCCTCAGTTAGCAGCTAATATAAAGTGTCCTAATTTTGGGGTTCACATCATGTAGGACGTTTTTTATTTGTCAGAATTTAATTAGTCTTTCTTACGCTCAAGCCAAGCAGCACCTAGAGCAGTGGCCAAGGCCAAACCACCTAGTGCCAGCATGGCTAAACTATTGTGCTTCTCGGTACCAGTTTGTGGCAAGGCATCAGTGCTGCTGTTCTGATTCAGCTTGCCTTTTTGTGGGTCAGAGCTAGCAGTCTTGTTTAATTTGCG
>NZ_BPPB01000027.1 GCF_019972835.1 Lactobacillus laiwuensis
CGAAACTTAGTGCTACAAGGCTTCAAACTGCAGCAAAAAAATGTTTGTGAATTTGAAGCCGTATAGCAAAAGGGAAGGCTGTTAAATCAACCTTCCCTTTTTTCGTTACCTGATAATTTCACAATTAGACCAATTAAAATCATTTTAGATAAATATGCTTTTTCAAACTAATCATTAAAAACTGCACGTATCAATAATTTTTTGTCAAAAATTGATTCAAAGTACTTTTACCTCGATCAAACACTTTAAAATGTCTTTTGTTTTTAATTTTTATTAAAGTTGGAACACTTCCAACTTTATACTTTTTTCGTTCTTTTTTTAAATACTTATCTTTATCTGTGTTTTCAGTATTTATGTAATAAATTTTTATTTTCCTTTTTTTACTAAGCTTTGCTAATCCAGGGACGAAAGCTCTGCAGTATGGACAAGAGGCTTTTCCCCAAAATACATAAATGACTCTTTTGTTTTTTTTATCAAGTAATTTATTTATTTTTTTAGGAGAAATTTTAATAAAAGTTTTGGTAGCCTTTTGATACTCTGTATTTTGATATCGCAACACTAATTCACTGTTATCTCTATATCCAACATGTTCAGTATCATCAATTTCAGCAGCTTTTGTATCTTGAAAATTACAATTAAGCACAGATAGACCTAACTGTATCAAAATAACCACATTGATAAATGCCTTTTTCATAATTATTGCCCCTTTATATATTTCTATATTAATTTTTTATTGATTTTATTGCAAACCAGAGCTATTATTATAATCAGCAAAAAATAAAAGCTTGAAACTTTTATTTTAATTATAGAAAGAAGAAATAAATATGAAGCATTTAATAACCCTACTGTCATCAACTGCTGTGTGCGTTTCGATGCTCGCAGTACCAGCTACAACAGTATCTGCAACAACAATTACTCCTGCTCAATCAACAGCAACGAGCAATCAGCTAACCAAAGCAGAAACTGAAACTCTTAATGCTGCTATCAAAGGATCTCTGATTACTTATCCGGATTCATCCGGCGTTGCCCAAGTCAAAATTGTAGATAAAGATTATCTAGCACAATCTTTAAAGCGAACTAATCTTAAAGTAACTGTAGAAGATGTACAATCTGCATTAGATAAAGTTAATGAATATGCTAAAAATCACCCAGATGAATTTACTTATGAAAATCCACTTTTAAGAAAAGTTAGGCATCATAAGGCTTGTTCGTGGACAATGGCCGGCGCTGGTACTGCTACCAGTCTTGGATGGGCAATTGGATCTGTGGCTGCAGGAGCTACGGGTATAGGAGCAGCATTAGTTGGTGTTGGTCTAGGAGCTATTTGGACAGGAGCAGGTCTTGCCTGCTAATATGGTATAAGCAATGAAAAAGTTAACTAATAAATATTATTTAACGATAATGTTTTTCTTGATAACATCAATCACTACTCTCAGTCCGATTTTCATTCGTTCAAGGTCTGGTGGAGTTTGGAGGCTATGGTTTATTATACTTTCCACATTTACAATGTTCGCTAACGAATATTTGGCTAATAATGCCAAAGTTAACATTAGTAAAAGAAAGTTAAAAGTTATAGCTGGAATTGCATCGTTAATTATTATAATGATAATTTTTATTCTCCTTGGATTTTGGAGTAATTGGAATTACCTTTAAAGTTATTTAAAAGTCCAAAATAGCACTAGTAATTAATCCTAGTGCTATTTTTATACAATAATTTAAGCTTTATTTTAATTTGCCTAATTTGGCCCCTATTAGCCCCTGTGAGCCGTTTTGTCGTCCTCGGGTATACTTACACCTGATTTTCCACCAAATGGACGACTTCTTGACGATAAGCTGTGTGATTTACCTGCCAAAATCATTTCCCTTTTTGCTCAAAAATGACTGTCCCAATTTTTTAAAAGTAGACAAAATCATTCCTCAACTATTTCGCCTACTTTTATTTTTTACCCCCCCGCTCTCCATTACATCTAAAGCGAGCCTGGCATTCAATAAAACCAAAATACGGTTTTAGAAGTAATTTTTACCTTCGTGAGAATGTTGCTCTACCAGGGTTTTTAACAATCCCATTTTGGGACTATCAGATCCCTTTCACAAACCCAGATGAGGCTTTTGGCTCTACACCAGCGTTTGCAACAGTCCCACGGTGGGATATTTCGCAAAAAAAGTGCTAGCAGGCAGCTGCTGTTAGAAAACGCTTGGCACCGCCAAGCTATCACCTTACGTTAAGTAAGTGATAGCAGTTCTCCTTATGCTCTTTCCTAAAAATTTGTGAAATTCCAAGATATAGGTAACAAAACAACTTTATCTAATCCGATAAATGACAACGAACGACCAATATAAATCAACATCAAGAACCAGGTTAATCTCCTACAAGCAAAACTAAAACACTACTCGACACCCTAACCTGCAAATAAACCATGAAAGACTGCTGAACCAAAATCTACTACGCCAGCTGCTCCACCTAAACCTAAAACAAGATCAAATAATTAACCTAAACTGCCAATTACTGTTCCCTGCAGTGGGCACACTGGCCCCATAAGGTACCTAACATAACCGCAAAGCGGTTAGTTAGGTAATTTCCCCTTGCGATAAGGAGAAGAAACTATCTAACTAACCGCTTTGTCGATTGTTGGTTACTAATCTGGTCACAAAGAACCAGCATACATTTAAGCTAAAAAACGCCCTGCACAGTAGCCGAGCCGTTGTTTTTTGTCGCTCCAAAATATGATCTGAAGGTCTGGGCAACGCCATATGCTAACCCCAGCCAATAGTACCTCGTACTATGTTCTGTCCTTGCTACTGCCGTATGTTCCACTGCTGCCTGCTCGCCTTACGCATGAGTAATTCTGACCAGACAGTAGTCGTCTGTACCGCCCTGACCTGGTTCGCTTAACTGCTGGTCGTCACCGCCACTTGCCCCACTGCATTCGTTACGTGCTTTCGGAAATAGATTTATTACTTGAAATGGCTCTATTAAACCTGTCCCTTTTTTCAACTTTGTCCTGTTGGTTCGCTTGATAACGGAAAAGACCTCCGGGCTAATCTTTTAACTCGAAGGTCTTTTTAACTTCATCTCTTGAATTTTTAAGTATTTTTGTTATACTTAATTTAATTGATGAAGCTAATCTGTTACCCTGCAAAAGTTTGAGATTAGCTTTTTTCATGCCTTGATTGTCCTTATTGGCAATCAAGGCATTTTATTTGCTTGTTAAAGTAATCATACCATAGAAATATCAAATTCTACTAATTTTTTTAAAATTAATAGTCTTTTAGACTGAGAGTAGTATTCTATCAAGCTTAAAAGCTTTCTAGATTAACAACAAATTGCTGCCAGCGTGTTTTAATGGCTAATTATCATTAATCTAATAAATTATATAATTCAACTACCTGCTCATTAAGTTCTTGTATGATTTACGCAATTTGCTAAATCTGCTTTGTAGGCATTCAACTACGTCTTGTTTTAGTTTGATTATAAGCATTTTGTACCAATCCAGCAGCCACATTCTTGGTTAATGGTACTTTTAACTTTTTTGCTTGGATCATTAATGTATCAGTAGCTGTCTGTTTTTTATCTGCACCAGATTTCTCACTTTTAATAGCTTCCTCGTTAACTAAAACTTGAGCAAGCTTATACCATACATCTAACTTATCTGCTAAAGATTTATTACGTTCTTTAATATATGGATAAATACCAACAAGAATAAACGCAATTATTACAGCTAGCGTGCTTAACAATTGTAAAATAGACGTTAATTTATCCATCAATATCACTTCTCTCCTTGACAGTAGTAAATTGTGCTGCCTTTAATTTACGAATTTTTTCTTTTAAATGATCAATTTCATTTTCATCATTAAGAAACTTTGTACGATAGTATTTTACTTCGTTATATAATCGTCGCCGTTCTTTATCATTTGCAGTATTTCTTGTTTTTACATGCCACTGATAAAAATTGATTAGCATTGAAACGAGTCCACAAAAGGCAGTTGAGGTTAGCAAAATTATCAGTTTTTTATACATTATGCATATTCCTCCTTGCTATTTTGGTTTGTATAAAAGAAAGAGTCTCAACAGTAAGTGAGCTGTTTGAGACTTTTAAATATTTTATGATCTATTTATAAAACTTATTACTACTCTGGGTCATTCCAAGTAATTTCATAAATTCTACTGTGCAAAGTCTTTAATGTAGTTGCGTCATGATATGAGACCGTTAAATATGCATCATTTTTATTAATTACTTGAATACTTTCAAACTCAGTAACAAATTTACTCCGATCTAAGACTGAACCATTATTGTGATCATTATTATTAGCATTCAAATTAATTCTATGCCAGTTCTCTGTGCTATTCCAATCCACTAATCCATTCGGCAGTTTTTGATAACCATAAGGTATTTTATAAATATAACGATCTTGAGCTACCCCTTGACCTACATCATCTGTTTTAGGTGCAGCTTCACTTGAAATATAGATATTTTTTTTATCGTCTATATCAAAGCCCTGAATTGATCCAACAGCAGATGTAAAATTCTCAATTTTAAATGCATAAGAACAACGAAATTGATCAAGCGGATAATTTGTAGGACCACCATTGAGAGCTTTATTAATTTCATTCACTGAGTAGAAACCAAAATGAGCCGTTCCACTTGTATCAATAGTAACAATCAACATATCTAGATAATTTGGAGAAACCGCAGCTTCGGATCTAAGCAAATTAACTCCTGGATAAACTACATTATCATCATAGCCTGCTCCTGCTCTATTAAGAGCTGACAACCTAGGCATCTGTGTATTTTTCGTATATTTTTTATTTTGAAATTTTACCCTTGCTATTTGAGTAGCCCAGTAATATTTAGAGCTTGAAAGTTTTTTAGGTTTTGTACCAATAAACCACTCACCATTGCCGTTAGGTCCAGCATATTCCCAAGTTTGTGTATGAGAACCTGCTGTACCACTCTTTTTAGCACCCTTTAAAAATAACCGAAAATGCTTTTCGCCTTTTGTAAATTGTGCATTAAATCCATCTTTTCTTGCTCTATAAACTACAGTATCTGTACCTTTGGCCAATTGCTGCAACGCATATATATATTTAGTTGCTACATTACCTTTTTGAACAACTACCTGATGGAGACCATTCAATTCATATTTCAAACTTGGCGTTACACTAGATACTTTTCTCATATCGAAACTCCTTTACTAATTGAAAAAATAATTATCTATCCAAATCTTTAATCTCGAGATCATAATTAAAATAGCACGTAAGGAGGAATTAAGCCGACTAATGTCGGCTTAATTCTTTGTTGGAGGAATTGTGCAAGTTTTAAGCAAAAAAAAAACAATGAGGATTCATTGCTTTTTATATTTAACTTTATTCTTTTATATTTTTTCTATGTTGGCTGGCGTGACATCAGCTGCTGTATTTATTGGCTTTAAATGATTGCCAAAAGTATATTTAGCAGTCGAAGCTTTCACAAAATTACAGTTTGACATCGATGAAGGTGAATC
>NZ_BPPB01000029.1 GCF_019972835.1 Lactobacillus laiwuensis
TAGTACATTGAAAACTGAATATAATCCAAGAAAAAACCGAGAAACAATCAAAAGAGAAGAGATTGCCAAAGAGCGACCGAGAGAGTATCTTGAGTAAGGTCAAGTAAAGAAGGGCGCACGGTGAATGCCTAGGCACAATGAGGCGAAGAAGGACGTGACGAACCACGAAAGGCTTCGGGGAGCGGTAAGTACGCAGCGATCCGGAGATATCCGAATGGGGGAACCCAATGCATGCAGATGCATTACCAGGCGGTGAATAGATAGCCGGCTGGGGCAAGACGCAGTGAACTGAAACATCTAAGTAGCTGCAGGAAGAGAAAGAAAGATCGATTTCCCTAGTAGCGGCGAGCGAAAAGGAAAGAGCCCAAACCAGATGATTTATCATTTGGGGTTGTAGGACTGCAATAAGGCAGCGCAAAGGATAGCAGAATTATCTGGGAAGGTAAGCCAGAGAGGGTGAGAGCCCCGTAAGCGAAATCCAGAGCGCGCTGAGCAGGATCCTGAGTAGGTCGGGACACGAGGAATCCCGATTGAAGCAGCGAGGACCATCTCGCAAGGCTAAATACTACATTGTGACCGATAGTGAACCAGTACCGTGAGGGAAAGGTGAAAAGAACCCCGGGAGGGGAGTGAAAGAGAACCTGAAACCGTGTGCCTACAAATAGTCAAAGCCCATTAACGGGTAATGGCGTGCCTTTTGTAGAATGAACCGGCGAGTTACGTTAATTAGCGAGGTTAAGTCAGAAAAGACGGAGCCGGAGCGAAAGCGAGTCTGAAGAGGGCGGAGCAGTTAGTTGACGTAGACCCGAAACCAAGTGACCTACCCATGACCAGGTTGAAGGTGCGGTAAAGCGCACTGGAGGACCGAACCCACGTAAGTTAAAAATTGCGGGGATGAGTTGTGGGTAGCGGTGAAATTCCAAACGAACTTGGAGATAGCTGGTTCTCTCCGAAATAGCTTTAGGGCTAGCCTGGTGCCAGGACGATCATGGAGGTAGAGCTCTGTTTGGACGAAGGGCCCGTCAGGGGTTACTGAATTCAGATAAACTGCGAATACCAGAGATCGTGGCACTGGAGTCAGACTGCGAGTGATAAGATCCGTAGTCGAAAGGGAAACAGCCCAGATCACCAGTTAAGGTCCCCAAATCTATGCTAAGTGGAAAAGGATGTGGAGTTGCGTAGACAACTAGGATGTTGGCTCAGAAGCAGCCATCATTAAAAGAGTGCGTAATAGCTCACTAGTCGAGTGACGCTGCGCCGAAAATTTACCGGGGCTAAGCATAGTACCGAAACTGTGGATGTGCAGGAATGTACGTGGTAGGAGAGCGTTCTAAATGCGGCGAAGCTTAACTGAGAAGATAAGTGGAGCGTTTAGAAGTGAGAATGCCGGTATGAGTAGCGCAAGACAGGTGAGAATCCTGTCCGCCGAAAGACTAAGGTTTCCTGGGGCAGGCTCGTCCGCCCAGGGTAAGTCGGGACCTAAGGCAAGGCCGAAAGGCGTAGTCGATGGACAACAGGTAGAAATTCCTGTACTGCGCAGCTTCGTTAATAGCGAAGGAGGGACGCAGGAGGCAAAGAACGCATGGCGCTGGAAGCCATGTTCAAGCGCCAAGTGTGGTAATGAGTCAAATGCTTGTTACTATTAAGCACAAGGCGTGATGAGGAGCGAAAACAAAGTAGCGAAGGTTCAAGCGTCACACTGCCAAGAAAAGCTTCTAGCGAGAAGCTGCGCACCCGTACCGCAAACCGACACAGGTAGTCGAGTGGAGAACACTCAGGTGAGCGAGAGAACTCTCGTTAAGGAACTCGGCAAAATCGCCCCGTAACTTCGGGAGAAGGGGTGCTGGTGTAACAGCCAGCCGCAGTGAATAGGCCCAAACAACTGTTTATCAAAAACACAGGTCTCTGCCAAGTCGTAAGACGACGTATAGGGGCTGACACCTGCCCGGTGCTGGAAGGTTAAGGAGAGCTGTTAGCGCAAGCGAAGCAGCGAACTGAAGCCCCAGTAAACGGCGGCCGTAACTATAACGGTCCTAAGGTAGCGAAATTCCTTGTCGGGTAAGTTCCGACCTGCACGAAAGGTGTAATGATTTGGGCACTGTCTCAACGAGAGACTCGGTGAAATTATAATACCCGTGAAGATGCGGGTTACCCGCGACAGGACGGAAAGACCCCATGGAGCTTTACTGCAATTTGATATTGGGCAGCTGTTAAACATGTACAGGATAGGTAGGAGCCGGAGAAGATAGCACGCCAGTGTTATCAGAGGCAATGTTGGGATACTACCCTTGTTTGATGGCTGCTCTAACCAGGGCCTCTAAGCGAGGCATGGGACAGTGTCAGACGGGCAGTTTGACTGGGGCGGTCGCCTCCTAAAGCGTAACGGAGGCGCCCAAAGGTTCCCTCAGAATGGTTGGAAATCATTCACAGAGTGCAAAGGTATAAGGGAGCTTGACTGCGAGAGCGACAACTCGAGCAGGGACGAAAGTCGGGCTTAGTGATCTGGTGGTACCGCATGGAAGGGCCATCACTCAACGGATAAAAGCTACCCTGGGGATAACAGGCTTATCTCCCCCAAGAGTTCACATCGACGGGGAGGTTTGGCACCTCGATGTCGGCTCGTCGCATCCTGGGGCTGAAGTCGGTCCCAAGGGTTGGGCTGTTCGCCCATTAAAGCGGCACGCGAGCTGGGTTCAGAACGTCGTGAGACAGTTCGGTCCCTATCCGTCGTGGGCGTAGGAAATTTGCGAGGAGCTGTCCTTAGTACGAGAGGACCGGGATGGACATACCGCTGGTGTACCAGTTGTCTTGCCAAAGGCATCGCTGGGTAGCTAAGTATGGCCGGGATAAGCGCTGAAAGCATCTAAGTGCGAAGCCCCCCTCAAGATGAGATTTCCCATACGCAAGTAGTAAGACACCTCAAAGACTAAGAGGTAGATAGGCTGGGAGTGGAAGAGCCGCGAGGCTTGGAGCGGACCAGTACTAATCAGTCGAGGACTTGACCAAAGCTTAAAGGCAATCGAGGTTTTTTTAAGGGATTATATTTAGTTTTGAGCGTAAAAGCTCACAAGGAAAAGTACGGTGGCAAGAGCAAGAAGGAAACACCTGTAACCATGCCGAACACAGCAGTTAAGCTTCTTCACGCCGAGAGTAGTTGGTGGGAGACTGCCTGCGAGGGTAGGACGCTGCCGTGCTT
>NZ_BPPB01000030.1 GCF_019972835.1 Lactobacillus laiwuensis
CGAAACTTAGTGCTACAAGGCTTCAAACTGCAGCAAAAAAATGTTTGTGAATTTGAAGCCGTATAGCAAAAGGGAAGACTGATTTAACAGCCTTCCCTTTTTTCATTACCTGGTAATTTCACAATTAGACCAATTGCTTCATACCAGCTTATTTGTTACTTTTAATCTTTAACTTTAAATTGCTCCGTATGCTTCGTAAATTAATAAGAAAATCACTTTGATAGCAGCAGTAAATTAAAAACTTGTTTACTTGTCTTACAGGCTACCAATTAGAAGAACAGGAATATTAGCAAAAACTTCATTATCAATCCATTGCTTCAATTGAGTAATTGATTCTTGAGCCAATTTTTTATCTGAACCCTTTAATTTATTAGCCAATTTTTCGGCAGTGACTAGCTTTTTTGCTATTTTCTCTTTAGAAGTATTAGTGATCATTTCTACTTCGGTTTTTATTAATGGTTTAAGAGATTTTTTATGACCATTTACATTGTATGTCCCGGTTAAAAAATTAGTCCAAAACTTATATTTGCCATTTTGCGACACAATATGAACTAAAGAACCATTTTCTACTGATATAGCGCGATCTATTTTGAATAACATGTTTTTAGCGAAAACTTTTTTAGCATGCTTCAAACTATATTTTTTAAGTAAGCCATTTTTTCTTTGATACAATCCGCCATCAGTAGTAGCTATATTTTTAGCTAACTTGAAAACATAGCCAGCTTTAGTCAGTTTGTTAGACCATGTTTTATCAGACACACCCTGATTATTGACTACAGTATTTGTATCGCTTACGTCAGCTGCTTTAACAGGCACATAATTACTGCTTGTTGCACTAAATATCAAGCTTGCACCAAAAACAGCTGCAAATGCTGCTATACTAAGTGATCTTTTCATTTTTACCCAACCTACTTTGATTTAATACCAGCCATGAGCTTGCCAAAATGCTTTAGCTTTTACCCAACTTCCACTATAACGTTTGTGAATATATATCGTAGCAGCTTTTTCTTGATTAGCTATACTATAGTCGCCATTAAGATATGCTTTATCTAACTGAAAGCGACCGTAATGCGTACCGTTAGAAACATAATAATTGTATCCTGATTCTCTCTTTGCAATCCAAAGTTTAGCTGAACGTTCTGCACTACTTAAACTATCATAATATTTTTTCTTAATACTTGCTGGTACACCATCATAAGGTCCGAACGCCTGAGGTCCTACTACGTTTTCTACAGAGCCAACATTTTGTGGCAAATAAATAGGCGTACCATTAGGTAAGGCTTTATCGGGATCGATATTATCATTTAAAGCTTCAACTACAGACAAATCTAAATTATTATTAATTGCAATTTGTCTTAATGAATCGTTATCATAGTTTGCTACAGGATTTATATCATATTTAGAAACAGGACTTTCTACACTATCACTTGTTGCCTCAGCTTTGACACTTGTTACCGCTAATGGAGTTGCAACTGTCGCAAAGGTTGCAGCAGCAACACCTAATCCAACAACATACTTAAATTTCATAATTAATTCTCCTATAAACGTATATTAAAATATTATAATGATATAATGCCTTAATAAATTAATATTTTAATATCGAGATTATATATCTTTAATTAATTTTATTCAATTATTTATACCTATAAAAATAGCCTAAGATAAAATCTTAGGCCTCACTTTTGTACTACTTAAGTAGTTCGTTAAGAATATCTTTGACGATATTCAACACATCTCGAATTGCGGTAATTACAAGATACAAAAGAATTAGAATTAGAACATCAGACACGTCTTTTCACCTCCTTTATGAGAAGCCAGTCAACTTCTCAAGATAGTGCACTAAACGCGCAGGATTATTTTACCAAATTTTTATTTTCATGATATAATTTTTATAGAATTAGATAACGTCAGACATGTTTAACTAAACGTGTAAGCAGGTTCAGTCACTTGCAAGACGTCTAAGGCGGTCCACAAGGATCGCTTTTTTTATATATTTATTTTTTATTCTCTTCTAACTTACCAACAACAGCTTGCCTAATTTAGCCCCTATTAGCCCCTGTGAGCCGTTTTTTCGCCCCCGGGTATACTTACACCTGATTTTCCACCAAATGGACGACTTCCTAGCAAAAATGACTGTCCCAATTTTTTAAAAGTAAACAAAATCATTCCTCAACTATTTTGCCTACTTTTATTTTTTACCCCCCCGCTCTCCATTACATCTAAAGTGAACCTGGCATTCAGCGGAGCTAAAATACGGTTTTTGATACGATCTTTGCCTTTAGAAGAATGCTGCTCTACCAGGATTTGTAACAATCCCAATGTGGGACTGTCAGCTCCCTTTCACAAACCCAGATGAGGCTTTTGGCTCTACACCAATATTCACAACAGTCCCACGGTGGGATATTTCGCAAAAAAAGTGCTAGCAGGCAGCTGCTGTTAGAAAACGCTTGGCACCGCCAAGCTCTCACCTTACGTTAAGTAAGTGATAGCAGTTTCCCTTATGCTCTTTCCTAGGAATTTGTGAAATTCCAAGGTACAAGCAATAAAACAACTTTTTCCAAACAAATAAACAGCCACAAAAAACCAGGTCAATCTCTTACAAGTAAAACCAAAACACTACTCAACACCCTAACCTACACCTAAACCATAAAAGACTGCTGAGCCAAAATCTACTACGCCAGTTGCTCCACCTAAACCTAAAACAAGATCAAACAATTAACCTAAACTGCCAATTACTGCTCATGGCAGTGGGCAGACTGGCCCCATAAGGTAACTAACATAACCGCAAAGCGGTTAGTTAGGTAATTTCCCCTTGCAATAAGGAGAAGAAACTATCTAACTAACCGCTTTGTCGATCGTTGGTTACTAATCTGGCCACAAAGGACCAGCATACATTTAAGCTAAAAAACGCCCTGCACAGTAGCCGAGCCGTTGTTTTTTGTCGCTCCAAAATATGATCTGAAGGTCTGGGCAACGCCATATGCTAACCCCAGCCAATAGTACCTCGTACTATGTTCTGTCCTTGCTACTGCCGTATGTTCCACTGCTGCCTGCTCGCCTTACATATGAGTAATTCTGATCACACAGTAGTCGTCTGTACCGCCCTGACCTGGTTTGCTTAACTGCTGGTCGTCACCGCCACTTGCCCCACTGCATTCGTTACGTGCTTTCGGAAATAGATTTATTACTTGAAATGGCTCTATTAAACCTGTCCCTTTTTTCAACTTTGTCCTGTTGGTTCGCTTGATAACGGAAAAGACCTCCGGGCTAATCTCTTAACTCGGAGGTCTTTTTTTAACTTCATCACTTGAATTTTTAAGTTTTGCTGTTATACTTAATTCAGTTGATGGAGCTAATCTTTAGACCGTGTCAAAGTACTGGAGATTAGTTTTTTCATACCCTGATACTCTGTTATTTACTAGGTATCAGGGTATTTTTATTTGCGTTAATAGATTAATAGTAACATAAATTTATCGAGTTCTTTCAAAAAAATTAAATTTAATAAGTTTGAATGTTGAGATTAATATTCTATCGGTTTTAAATACTAAGTGAATTGATAATTTAATTTATTTATCTTATTTCTAGCGAGGTAAATAAACAGTTGCATGAGGAATTCTAATGGTAAAAACAATTAAACAATTAGCAGATGAATTGGGAGTTTCCAAGCAAACAATACGCTATCATATAAAGTCTTTACCAGTAAAATTTACTGGTAAAGACAGTAAAAACAGAATAACCATTACTTCTACTGGTGCAAAGATTATTAAGGAAAAAGTGGTTAAAAAAACTGTCCACTTTACCGGTAATAAACCGCAACAGAAAAACTTTTTACCGGTAAACAAAGAAGAGCAAGAAAGCTCGTTATTAAAGCGTTTAGACCTGTTAGAACAAACTTATCATGAACAACTTGCTAGTAAAGATAAAGAAATAGCTCGATTGCACAATACATTAGATCAAACCCAGAAAATGCTTGATCAGTCGCAACAGCTACAGCTAATAGCTGAAAAAAAAGTTGAAGAACTTAAAAAGATTTCGGATCGTCCAGCTAAAAAGGAAAAAGACCACCAGAAACCCTGGTGGTCAAAATTCTTCTAAAAATGATATAATATCTGCAGCACATAAAAAGTATTACTTTGCAGAGTAATACTTTGATTTATATTTAGTCTCTAAAACATTATTCTCTTTTGAATAATGTTTTTTTGTTAGTGTCGACCCCATCCAACTTGATCGCCAAATACGATGCCAATTTTTAAAAACATTTTTTACCATCTCCTTTATAGAGAACCTACTTATCTTTATAAATTTTTCCTGGTCTAAACTTTATAAATAATCCATCTACAAATGCTTCATAAACATGATCATCTACTTTAGACTTTATTTTTAAATCTTTACTTAACTTATTCAAAACATTTTTCCCAGGCTTCTAATTAATCTAATTTGATCCCAATAAGAATTAATTCACGTAATAAATTTTCCATTTTCTTACTCCTTTCTATGTATTCTCAGTTTATTACGATTTTATATAAGCATATTAAAAATGTCATATTTAACTCTTAATGGTTTAATATGACATTTTTATATTTTATTTATTAGCAATCATTAATTCTTCAAGTTCTTCACTATAACTGGGCATACCAGCAATTTTTACACTTTTAATTATTATTTGTATTTTATTAAGATACTTAGGATTTTGATCATAATGATATTTGACTATATTTTCAAAAGCTGGAGCAATAGTCTTATAAAAAAATATATCTGGTTTTGTTTTGATTTGTTTTTCACTACTAACATAAAATTCTGTTTCTTCAAATCTTTTGTTACGAATACACAAAATCATCATATTAATAATTATAGACAAAACTAGCTTTTGAATATCAATGCTACTTGAGCCAATAAACTGACGTATTACTCTTTTTGAAATCAATAAATTACTATCTAAATCATAAAAACTCATAAGGTTGCAGTA
>NZ_BPPB01000031.1 GCF_019972835.1 Lactobacillus laiwuensis
AGGAACTCCTTTTTCTAATGTTTTAAGAAATTAATTTAAGGAATTATTCATCCTTACACAAACTATTTTACGGTCTCTTAATCAATAAACTGAAATCATCATCAATTATATTTAACTAAATATTAGATACTATAATATATAATAGTACGCGTGGTGCTAGTTAAATCGTTTTAGTTAATAAAAAAGTCCAATCTTGTTAGACTCGACTTGTAAATAGTAATAATAGAAAAGAGTCTGATCTGATTGAACTGCCTTAAGCTTAGGCATTTTAGCCACCATTTACAAGCTAGTTTTAAAGATTTAGTGATAATTTGTCGGCACTGGTATCGTTTGTATGCACCGGCTGAGTTTACTCATCGGCGAAATATTGATCAAATTAAAACTACGGACAGTCTGATTTTGGCTTTACTTATCTGGCAAGCTAAGACAGGAATTGAATCACAAAGAAGATTCTGTGAATATTTCAATTGTTTATCACACTCACGTTTTAATCGGCGTTCACGTCAGCTATTGCAATTGATTTATCAGATACGGCAAGAAATGAATAAAAAGGTTGACCTGAATGGACAGTTCTTGATCATTGACAGCTTTTCGGTACCTGTTTACCAACCAATTCGCAACTATCGTGCTAAAATTTTTCGCGGTTATGCCAACATTGGTTATAAGGCCACCAAGAAAATTTACTTCTATGGTTTCAAAGTTCATGCCATTGTTAGCGATGACGGTTACATTCTTGATTATGTCGTAACAAAGGCATCAGTTCATGATGCCAGGGAGACAGTTGAACTGATGGAAAATACCCATCCATCTAATTACTATCTTCTTGGCGACGAAGGCTATTTAGGCAAAGAACTGCATCAACAGCTAAAACAAATGGGTTACGAACTTTGGACACCATATCGTAAAAATATGACAGGAGCTAAAAAGCACAATGATCATCAATTGATGGCTATTCGCAGAACAATTGAAAGCGGCTTTTCGCTTCTGACCTATTACAATACCGAGAACAATCGAGCACGTAGTCTGATAGGCTTTCAAAGCCGGTTGGAAATTGCAATTTTAGCTTATAATTCGGCTTATTGTCTAGAACGATTTAACTAGCACCACGCGTACGTTTATGGTTCAATCTATGTTGCCCCAACTCCTGTTACTATTGACGGTAGCCAATACTATAAAATTTCAGGCAAGGATCAATATATCAAAGTAACCAACATTGATGGTGTAACTAGAAAAATTACACATAATGCTTATATCTACCGGACTTCTACTCAAAGAACGCCATATGGTATGACTGCAAGCAGTAAGAAGTGGAAATTCTACAAGGGAAAAACTGTAACCACATACGGTGGCTCCTACAAATTTAAGAATGGTAAACGTTACTTTAGAGTAGGTGGTCCAAGAAAACAATATATTAAGTCTTACAATTTAGGACCAGTTATTAGTTCTAACATTAGTGCTGCTACTACAACAACTACTTCCAAGACAAATACAACTAACACTTCATCAAAAAATGTTGATGAGACTACCGTAACTGTTGATGTCGCAAAATATTATAGAAAGACCGCACCTATCTTGACCTTTACTAGTGATGGTAATCCAAAAATTGTTAAATCAGTTCCTAATGGTACTAAGTTTACCGTAGACCGTTTAGAAAGTGGTGACCGAGCTGATAAAGTGGCATATGCAGTTGGTTCATTTAATGGTGATCAAACTATTTACCATATCAAGGGTATAGATAATTGGATTTATTCAATTGATGTTAAGGCTGATAAGAAGTTACCTGTACATGATTATAATGCAGAGAACTTTTCTTACATCACCTTCCCTAAAGCTACCGATGTTTACAATGCCGATGGAACTATTCAAAACCATAATGGTCAAAAGATCATAAAGCAAATGGGACACTTAAAGGTAGACAAATTAATGTATATTTGGGTTCCGAGCGAAAATAAAGCTGAATTATTCTATCACTTAGTTGGAACCAGTTTCTATGCAACTACTACTCCAACAGCAAGACAAAGTAAAATCGATGTAGGACACGACGCTTATGTTAAAGCTGATGATGTTAAATTTGCCGGAGGAATTAAGTTAACACCATCTAACACTCCAGAAGAAGCACAAGCTGCTGCTTTAAAGAAGTAAAATACGTAAAAAATAGACTGTCGTTATGACAGTCTATTTTTCTTTACCTTAGTAAAATCATACTTTCTATATTTAAGTGCAACATTTTTATCCATAAAAATCGCACCGTTGATGACACTAGGATCAGTCCCATAGCTTAAGAAGAGACAATCATGGTTCTTAAATTGACCAGGTTGATAATCTAAGTTCACCAGATCCAAGAAGCCGCGCACTTTTAACGAATTACCTTGAGTATCAATTAGAACAATATTGCCAGAGTATTTTTTATTTTGTTTTTCAGAGTGACGATTCAATTTTAAATTTGGATCAACTTTTTGATAAGTGACATCGCCGTTAACCGTGTGCTCAGTAATCACGAGTTTTCTAGCCCTTTTAGAATAAGGATCGCCGCGATACCAGGTACCACGGTACTGGCTAGGTACAGTTGTAAGTTTAAAGCCCTTATATTTTTTATGAATATTAATGCGAGGAGCTTCACTAGATGATTTAGTCTCATGACGTACAATTTTTGAACTACTTGATGATTGTGAACTTAAATTTGATTTTGCTGTTTGCTTATTGCATCCCGTCAATAGCGCAGCGGCCATTACACTGATTAAAACAATCGCTTTTTTCATATTTATTCTCTTTTCTTAAATTTAATCTCAATTATAAAATATCTTTGAACAAAATAAAAGGCGACTTAGTTTGCCGCTTCTTTTGCAAATAGCATGTTGATTCCACCAATGAGGACGAATACTGCGCAAAGAATAATTAAAATCTGATCGCCTGAATGATCGAGCATGATCCCAGCAACTACGGAGCTGATTGGACCACCAATTGAAGTACTAGTGCGAATCGTGGTTAGCACACGTCCTAAATATGCATCTTCCGTAGTAATCTGAATCATTGATTCTGACAGAATATTTTGAAAACTAGTTAGAAAACCAAACAAGGCGATGAGCACACTTAATGCAAGCCAATTAGACAGGAAGAAGATCATCATTAATAAAGGAATGGTACTAAGCATCCAAGTGTAGGAGATCGTTTTAACTGTAGGAGTTAGCTTGCCCGAGATGAGTGTTCCTAAGAGAAAGCCGCCGACAAAGCAAAGATAGAGTGTACTATAAAGTCCAGTAGAGCCAAGCTTATCGGCTAGTTTAGGTAAGAGAATAATTAACGCTGGTGAAACGAAGGAATAGCAGATACATGACCAAAAGTAGTATTTAAGAAACCTATTTTGGCGAATATACTTTAAGCCGCTGAACACTTTTGCGCGATAGTTATTAGTTTTATCATCAGTATCGTTTGCTTGAGGTTTAGTCGATGGAATTTTTCTTAACGCAATGTACAGGAAGAAGATACTAATCAGACTTAAGCAGCTACAAACCAGCATCAATTGGCCAGCGATTAAAAGACTCAATAAAACACCTGAAAGGGCAGTACCAGCGATATTCACAACTTGATCAATCATACTCAACTTTGAAATTAAGCTGTTTAAATCTTTTTTAGAAGGGACGCTTTCTTTAAGGATTGCACGATCGGCCGGACTGAAGAATTCATCGCACATGGACATAATAGTAGAGATTAAAATGGTCAAAACTATGTCGTGACTCAGCCAGAACATCACTGCCGTTAAAAGGAATAACAAGATAGTTTGAACTAATAGGGATGTTTGACTGGTTCTCTTGAAGGAATGCTTATCAATAATTGGACCGTAAAAATTGATAAGGCAGCGGTAATTGAGAAAATCGCGTTAGTCAAGCCGACTAAAGATGATTTGCCGGTTTGGGTTTGCAGCCACCAGATGATGATCATGCCAAAGAGAGAATTGGATAAAAGCATGGTGGCTCGAGATAATAGGTAAATTTTCTTTTCTAACATTCACAACAACTCCAATTAGATATATGTATTGCGGTTAGTATGCCATAATTTTTATTATATTAAGAAAAAGTTAAAAAAGTAAATCGAAACTGTCAAATTTTTTGTGTAAATAGATTTTTCTCGTAGATTGATTTTTTAATCTTTTATTTAATCAAAGTAGGA
>NZ_BPPB01000032.1 GCF_019972835.1 Lactobacillus laiwuensis
GGGGGGCAGGGCCGACTCCCTCCCCCCGGTCTTCTAACGCCCTGGACAGGGCAGGGGGCTTGGGATGGAAGGGTGGATCTGGCTCGGCGCATGGCTGGTGGCCTGCGCGATCATCTTTGTGGATTTCAGCTGATGCACGTGCATGCCTTCTCGCGCCGTTGCATTGGAGTTGTTCTGGCGATATGCGGCCTTCTGGCGCTGATCTTCGCCGCGCCTGTAAAGGCGCAGGATCGTAGCTGTTCCAATAGTCCTACGGTCCTGACCAGCTGGTGCACTGACGAGGGCAAGGCATTCGCTGCTGCGAACGCGACCGCATCGGCGCAGGCGACACTGTCGAACAACAGTTCTCCGGGCGTTTGGTGCCCAGGCGTCGCCCGGTCTGGGCAAAACGCGTTCACCGCCTATGTGACCCCCTGCAATTCCCCCGGCCCTCAGTGGGAAACCCGCACTCGGCTGTATGACAAGGACATGTCGTGCAAGAACCGTCCTGATTACAACGGCGCCTTTCCGGGTAGTCAGTACAAACCGCGTAGTGGCTCGGTGTCGTGCGACCTCGGGTGCACCGTGATGTGGACGCACAATGCGGACGGAACGGTCAATGGATCGCCGATAGGTGATACCTGTACTGCGGAAGATCACGATTCGGACGATGACTGCAAGGTCAACGGTCCTGAGTACTACTACAACCGGCAGATCGGCGTGTGCGAGCCCCAAGAGCCAGAGTGCAAGGGCGGCGCCAAGGCCAATTCGCTCGGAAAGTGCGAGCCGGAACCCTGCCCCGATGGCATGGCGCAGCAGCAGGACGGCACGTGCAAGAAGAAGAACAATGAATGTCCTGCAGGCCAGGTGCGGTCGCCTGATGGCAAGTGCCTGCCGGGCGACGGTCAGTGTGCCAGTGGAGAGGTGCGTGGTCCTGACGGAACCTGCAAGAAGGACGGCGACGGTGACGGTCAACCGGATGACCCCGGCGAAAATGAGACGTTCTCGGGTGGCGATGATTGCAGCGTGCCGCCGTCGTGCAGCGGCTCGCCGATCCTGTGCGGGCAGGCGCGGATTCAGTGGCGCATCGACTGCAATACACGTCGGAACCGGAACATCGCAGGCGGCGCGTGCAACACGATGCCCATCTGCACGGGTGACAAATGTGACGCCATGGAGTACGCCGGACTGCTGATGCAGTGGCGCTCTACGTGCGCGCTCGAAAAGATGGCGAGCAGTGGAAACGGCGGCAGTGAAGGCGGCGACGTTAAGGCGATTCGTGACGCCCTTACCGGCACCGGTGGGGCTGTCACAACGCCTGCGGATCGACCAGCTTCTGACGTGTGGACGCCAAGCAGCGGGCAGCCGACGCGCCCTGATAGCTCCGGCTATGGCTGGGGCAGGGGATGCCCGCAACCGCCTGCCATTGAGGTCATGGGGCAGACCATCGCTTTTGACATTACGCCGCTGTGTCGGTGGCTCGGCCTCGGCAGCTATTTCGTTGTCGGCCTCGCAGCGCTGTTCTGTCTCCGCATCATCGCCAGTAGGGATGCCTAACCATGCCAATGCTCATCAGTACGTTGCTGACCGCGCTTGCCGCGTTGTTCCGCTCGAAGTGGGGTCCGTGGGTTGCTGAAGCCATGGTCTGGCTTGGCATCTCCTGGGCGACGAATGAATTCCTCGTGGATCCGTGGATCAGCCAGATGGAAGATGCGATGCGTGCGGGCGCGCCGGGAGGCGAGTGGGGCGCGTTGGTGGTGTCCTATGCGGGCATCATGAAGTTCGATGTGGCGTGCACCATGATCGCGTCAGCAGTGACGGCAAAGTTCGCTGTTGGCGCCGCGAAGACGTTCCTGACAAAGCGGACCTGACATGCCTATCGAACTGTTCACCGGCCAGCCGGGCAATGGCAAAACGGCGCTCATGATGGAGCGCCTTGTTGCTGAGGCGAAGGCGGCGAATCGGCCAATTTTCGCTGTTGGCATTGACGGCCTTGATCCCGGCCTTGCAACTGTTCTTGATGACGCAAGGCACTGGAACGACAAGGACGCCGAAGGGAACTACATCGTCCCGAACGGATCGTTGATTTTCGTGGACGAAGCATGGAAGTGGTTCGGCCATCTCCATGACGCCACGCGGCAGCAGACGCCCAGGCACGTGCTTGAACTGGCCGAGCACCGGCACCGTGGCCTGGACTTCGTGTGGACCACGCAGCAGCCGAACCAGCTGTATCCGTTCGTGCGTGGCCTGATCG
>NZ_BPPB01000033.1 GCF_019972835.1 Lactobacillus laiwuensis
GGCGCACCCACTTGTAGACCTTGATGCCGACCAGCACGGTCAGCACGGCACCACCGATGGCAGCGATGGGGGCGGCAGCGCCCTGAATCGCCGACACCACGTTGCCCACGTCGACGCCTCCACCGCCGCCCGAGGCGAATGCCGGCGCCGAAGCCAGTGCGGCGGTACCAACAGCCGCGAGTGCGGCACCCTTGCCCTTCAGGGCGTTGAACATCTTGCGCATGTGTCCTCCTAGGACTGTTCGATTTTCTTGCGGATGAGCCGGAACACGTACGCCAAGGCCCACAAGAGCGCGATCTTTGCTCCGATGGCCTGAGCATCCTCAATCGGCAGTTCCGGCAGCAGCTCCGGTTGAGGAATCCAGATCACAGCCGTGCAGGTCCCCGTGGCCGTATCCAGATCGGCTTCGCGGCATGCGGGGATCAGCACGGCCATGGCTTACGACTTCGCCGGGACGGCTGCGGCCTTCGCCTGCAGCGGAACGAGGTCCACGTATCGCTTCAGGATCAGGTCCCCGTACTGGCTCAGCGCGAAGGACTGCGGATCAATGTCGTACTCGCCCGGCGGATACGGCGGGCGCGAGCCGAGGCCGACACGGAACGGCAGCTCGAAGCCGTTGCCGAAGTCGAGGCCGACCATCTGGGAGCGGATGATGGAGTTGGTCTTGCTGTTGTGCCGTTCTTCGACGGCGGCGGACTTTACGCGGCAGATGGGCATAGTTCTTCCCTCACGAAACGATGGAGTGCGTCACCCTTGGCAATACCGCGAAAACGTCCGGGGTGACCGTCACGGACGATGCGGGCCTCGCAGAAGTCGGACCATGAATCTCCGAACGCTCCGCGCAGAACACTGAGGGCCGGGCCGACCTGACGCTCCATCCAGAGCACCATTGCCTCGGCAGATACTTCGACGTGCTTGCGGATCGTGCGCAGTCGAGTGCACACGCCCTTGATGAGATCGTGCAGCGCGCTGTACGAACCGCGCAGGTACGCACCCGGGTTCAACAGCACATCCAGCGGGATTTCCATGTGCTTGCCGTACAGACGCACTTCCGCGCGCACCCAACGCGAGGAAGGCAGTCCTTCGGCCTTTCCTTTTTCGTACACGCACAGTTCCTTGTGGCCCTTGCCGCCAACGTACAGCGTGCAGCCGGTGTTGTGGCCTTCATC
>NZ_BPPB01000034.1 GCF_019972835.1 Lactobacillus laiwuensis
TCGGAAATGAAGCGGTGACGCGGAGGGCATCCGCCCTCGGTAAAGCCGCCCTGCGCGGCAACCTCGCGGAGCGCATGCACGTCCAGGCGTTCGCCCTCGTAGTCGTCGTGCGCGCAGTCAACGCGGGTGATCTTGGCATCGAGCATGGCGCACTGCTTGTAGACGCGTGCCCAGTCACGAATCCACTTGCAACCCATACCGGTGAGGCTCAGGCACACGGTGCTTTTCTTGCCCCCGATGCCGACACGGCCAACCACCTCGTTTTCCCGGTCGATCAGCACCGCCGACTGCTCGTAGAAGTTCCAGTTCTTCTCGCGAATCGCACCGGCAACAACCTCGCCACGGAAGCCGAAGATGCGGAACAGCAAGAGGTCCAGCTTCTTGCAGTTCACTTCTTCAAGGGCGGAGAGCGGGACCACAATGGTCAGGTAGTCGATGATTGCGTCCTGCTGACCCTTTTGGCCCGTGTTACTCCCCGGGCCAATCTCCGCCGCCGCCCGCCGCCCCTTTTCACCGGGCGAAAGCGGGGAAAAGCCCCCTGCCCCGCCCTCAACGGCCATCCTGAAGCGAGCGCGATCAACGGCCATGGGCGGCCCCCCTGATGCGCGCAATGCGACGTCGGCGCAGGTAGCGACGTACGCGCCATTCCCACAGGCTCAGATCGAATCGAGCGAAGAGGCCGATACCGACCACAGTGAGGAACATCAGCCCAATGGCGCGCATCAGCTCGTTCCACTGGACGGCAGTAACGATCAAGCACTCACCCATGGCAGCCACCTTGGCGATCGGACTGGTAACGGTCCTCGTCCTGAGCGGTCCAGCCCGAGGCGGCCAGTTCGGCGCGTGCCTGGGCGACGATGGCCGCTTCCTTAGCGCGCTGGACGGCGGCACGATCACGCCGGTCCAGCAGCCACGACACGATGCGAGCGGCACCGATGGCGACAACCACAATGGCCGCCAGCAGCACGAAGGAAATCAGCGGATCGATCACAGTGGGCCACCTTCACCATTGGCG
>NZ_BPPB01000035.1 GCF_019972835.1 Lactobacillus laiwuensis
TTTGTGCTTTATAATATGAAATTATCAAGTTTTTCAAAGATTAATAACT
The DNA here is from genome assembly GCF_019972835.1 of Lactobacillus laiwuensis. Taxonomy (GTDB): domain Bacteria; phylum Bacillota; class Bacilli; order Lactobacillales; family Lactobacillaceae; genus Lactobacillus; species Lactobacillus laiwuensis. The sequence continues at coordinate 50 of NZ_BPPB01000035.1, forward strand.
AGAAGATAAAATAAAAAATGACTCTTACGAGTCATTTGAAATATTGATTACTTATTTAAAAAATACAGTGAAAATTAATATTATAGTAGGTGAAATTATTGTCAAAATAACTTTGAATACGTTACTTTTAAACGTTATTTTGTAAGACAAAGTGGATAGGGAATAAATTCTGCTATCTTTTGTATTTGTCATATCTAGCTTATTTAAGTCAAATATGACAGTTTTATTAATAAACATAAAAAAGCAATTATATTGTTTATATAAACAACGAAGGTTTATTGGAAAGGAGGAAAAACTCATGTCTGAAAATGTTGAAGTTTCTGCGTTGACTAGAAATGTTGTTATTACTTGGGGCTCATTCTAAGTTAATGTGTTTTAATTAATTATTTCGTAGAAGTTCCGGTAAATGATAAGGGACTTCTTTTTATTTAGGAGAAAAGTGCTATGAAATATAAAAATCCAAGAATCAAATCAATTTATCCATTATATAAATTAGACGATAGTACATTTAGAATAGGTGCGCAACAAGGTTTAACTAGAGAATTTAAAGATACTACGCATCAGTTATGGACGTTGGCAAATTTACTTAATGGTCAGTCTATAGATAAAGTATTGGAAAAAGAAAAGAATGCGTTTCCTGAAGAACATCTGACAGATCAATATATTTTAGATGGTATAGATTTATTGAACAAAGAGAATTTTATAGAGGAAGCTGAGCCAGAAAAGATAGGAACTATTAATGATAGATATGTTCCTAATGTTAAATACTTTAGTTCTTTTGTTAATGCGTCTGGCGATAGATTTAGACCACAAGAAATTATTAGTGATTCGACTATTTTACTTTTAGGATTAGGTGGTGGCGGCTCTAATGTTTTGACATTATTAGCTGGATTAGGACCTAAAAAAATAAAAATTGTTGATTATGACGTTGTTGAAGAAGAAAATTTAGGCAGACAATTTTTATATAAAGAAAGTGACATAGGAAAGAAAAAGACAGAAGTGGCTAAAAAAGCTATTAATGAGATTAATTCTAATATAGATATTGAAGTACATAATTTAAAAATTAAAAAAGCTGATGATATAACACAGTATCTAGATGATGTTGATCTGGTTATAAGCGTAATTGATGAGCCGCAGTTCGTGATTACACGTATAGTAAATGAAGCAATTGTAAAAGCGAATAAGCCATGTGTTTTTGCGGGTACACAAGTTACACATGGAAGAGTCTTTACAATTATTCCTAATGTTACAGGGTGCTTTGATTGTTTGAATATACACTATACTTTAATTGACCCTCAATTTATTGATCAGTTTGTAGGTCTTGGGAAAAGTCATCATAAAGTAAAATCAATTGCCTATGGCCCGGCAGTCTTTCAATTGACAGCAACTGTAGTAGATGAAGCTGTTAGAGTTTTAACTAAATATAAGCAGCCTAGTAGTTTGTCCACACAATTTGAAGTGGATTATGAAAATATATCATCATACAAACATCCAGCATGGCCAAGATATGAAGATAAATGCCCTACATGTGGTAATGGAAAAGAAGCCGATTGGGAAGTATTTAAGTATTTTCCATTATATGCAAAGTGAGATTAAAGCAAATTCGGGAGAAAATTATGGTTTATAAATACTATTCGCACTTTAAGTTTTTTTGTTTAAATATTTTTGGATTAATTTCCAGTATGCAGAATATAGTTACAGCATACATTGTTGGTTCGTTAATTAATTTGGCAACGGCTAAAAATTTTGCAGCTATTCCAGTCTTTTTTGG
>NZ_BPPB01000036.1 GCF_019972835.1 Lactobacillus laiwuensis
TGATGTATCTACATTCTACGGGACGTTGTGGCTCGCCGCCAAGAGCGGTTGCCCGGGGTGATGGCTGGTCCCGACGCCGAACCACCTGCGGGTGTCCTGCCAGTGCCGGGGCCGAGACGCCGCCAGCGCGTGTAAGGCGCTTCCGTAGGGGCGCCGCCCCTACACCCCGGCTAGAATGCGCGCAGGACGCCTTGGGGGCCGTATGGAACGCGAACGACCGGAGTACCTATCCGAACTGCCGAAGCCGCGCTGGGAATTCCCGTGGATGAGCCTGTGGGCGGTGCTACTGCTCGGAATGGCCGGTGCCGGGATCTGGCTGCACCTGAGAACCGGGGATGCATGGAATGCGCGCTTCAACGCGCCGCCAGCGCAACCAGAGACGACGGCCGCGATCCCCGCGCCGAAGACGGAGCCAGACCCCACCAAGGAAGCGAAGATTGCCGAGATTCGCATGTACCGCGAACAGGCGAAGCGCCGCGAGCAGCAACAGCGCGGCGAAATCCGCTGCATTGGAGGTGTGCTGTTCCGCCGAATACCTGGAGGCTGGGAAAACGTCCCCGGCGAGAACTGTCCGTGACGGCTCAGTTCTTCTGGCGCGCCTGCTGGCGCGCGAACGCCCGATCCATCCATCGGGCAACCCAGTAGTGCATGTCGAGGTAGCGGCGCAGGTTCATGGCCGCAGTATAGGCGCCAGCAGGCCGATGCAGGCAAGGTGCGCGACGTAGTAGCCGTAAAAGGCCCACCGCCCGCGCGGCACAGGCCATGACGCCCGAGACAGGCCCAACGCCACCGGAATCGCTGCCAGCGCCCACAGGTTGCCATTGAACCAGCAGATCGCGGCGAATGCTGGCACCAACAGCCAGAACCGGTGCCTCTTGAAGGCGAACCACGCCAGCAACACGAACCCTACCCCGGCCCATTGGTAGTCCACGAATGCCGGCAGCGCCACCGCGGCGAATGCCAGGGCAACCCACCTTCGTTGGCCGGCTGCATAGATGACGGCAGCACACAGGGAGAACGTGAGCAGGATGTTGAGCGGCAACCAGTACCCGAATGCCAACGCATGTACCGGCTGCGCGATCAGGCCCCACATGCCGAGCCTGCGCACCGACTTGACCACGTCGGCGCCGGGCTGGGCAAGGTTGTAGGCCATAACCAGTGCGAACAGGGGGAACGCTACCCTGCCCGCCTCGCTGAGACCTGGCACATAGCCGCCGTAGATCACCTTGGCGACGTGATCGCACGTCATGAGAACGACGGCTAGCCACTTCAATACCTCGCGTGCGCAGCTGGTCATAGCTTGTTCGGTCCGGGTGCCGTGGTCATGTAGCTGTCGGTTGGGAACGGCGGAGACTCGGGGAAACTACCCATGGTGCGCTCCACGTGCTGGACCACGCTGCCCGTCACCGCTGCCGGTTCCGTTGGGCGTAGCTGAGCTGCGGCGTCCAACCGTTGGTCCCGGCGATCTTCCGACCGCTCCCGATACGGGTTGTAGACAGGCCCATTGCGGGCGAGCGTGCGGCACTCGGGCTGGCTCAGCTCATACGCCGTCCCCTGCTCGGTGAGGCAGCGACAGCTCGCCTCTTGGCGCACACCCTGCGCGTCCAGTCCTTCCATGGACGACATGCACACCAGCTGCGGATCGGATCGCGCCTGTCGGTCGTCAAAGATCGGCGCCGTCCAGGGCATGGTGCCGATGCGCGGCATGTGGTCCTCGGCATAGGCAGCGACTGAAGGCCAGCGCGGCGCACCGTCCTTACGGGTGCCGG
>NZ_BPPB01000037.1 GCF_019972835.1 Lactobacillus laiwuensis
TTATCGTTAAATTGGTATTGATTAAAATCAACAACTACATCATACTTTTGCAGTTCTTCTGGATCGTAATGATGAATAACTTCAACAAAAGTAAAGTTTGAATCAAAAATATATTGGTGAATTGCCTTTGATGAAGTTTTATCAAGTGAAGCATTAATTTCATCCAGTAATAAAATTGGTCGATTGGCTAAAATAGCCCGTGCCACCTCAATTCTGGACAATTGGCCACCAGATAGTTGATCTGCATTGTCACCTAATTGATAATCAAATCCCTTTTCTTTAATTAATTGTCCTAACTGTAGTCCTTGACATACCTCAAGAACTTTTTCTTTAGCTATATCAGCTCCTAGAGTTAGATTAAACCAAAGCGTATCAGAAAAAATAACTGCACTCTGGCTGGAATAGGCAAACAACTTAGTAAACGATCCTGCCGCTACTTCTTTATGATCAAGTATAATTTTTTTAGATTTACCATACTTACCATACATTAGAAACTGTAACATCGTAGATTTCCCTGATCCTGAGGGTCCGATGACCGCAACTTTTTGACCAGACTTAATATCAAGATTAATATGTTGTGCTAATACCTTATCCTGACGCATTAAATCTAGGTCTTGCACTTGTAATTCATTAAATGTAGGATTATTGGTTTGCTCACGCTCCACATTATCTGCTTTTTGTATATATTGCTTTATCTTTCGCACAATTGGCTTTGTAGTAGACAAATTATTTCGTTCTTGCAGAATTTGTAAAATTGGATTTACAAATGAATTAGATAATTGCGTTATTGCAAAAAGAGCACCTAAAGTAGTTTGACCTTTAATTACTAATGCAATACCAATTGCAAACGGCAATAAATAAGTACCCATAATTGCAATTGCATTAAGAAAAGCACTGGTATTAGTATTAAGCACATTCATCTTGGCTAATTTTTCTTCTAATTGGTTAACTTTATACTGATTTTGTTTAACTGCATTATCCTGCTTATCATATAAATTAAAGGTAGCAGTACCAGATAACAAATTTTTAGTTTGATTAACATATTTATCATTAGCATTTGTCCAAGCCTCTGCAGCATTTTGAATAGGCTTTTGGAAAAAGGTGGAAACAATTGTTGGTATAACCGAACCAATAAAGAATATTATTGTAAGCTGCCAATTTAGATACAAAGCGAATGCCATAGCAAATACGACAGTGTATGAATAAATCAAAATTCCTATTTCAGCATCATAGCGATTTGTTTCCAAAAGTTTAAAATCATTAGTTAAAAAACCTAAATTAGAAGCATTTTCTTGCTCATCCGAGAGCATACCTCTCATCACTTTAAGCCTTAACTTAGTATTGACCTGCTTAGCAGCATCTGCTTTAAGATAATCAAAAATTAAAGTGGCGACTAAAATCAAGATCAATAACAAAATGTTTTTACCAAAAAAGACTGGAATAGCTGCAAAATTTTTAGCCGTTGCCAAATTAATTAACGAACCAACAATGTATGCTGTAAC
>NZ_BPPB01000038.1 GCF_019972835.1 Lactobacillus laiwuensis
GAGACCGTAAAATAGTTTGTGTAAGGATGAATAATTCCTTAAATTAATTTCTTAAAACATTAGAAAAAGGAGTTCCTTTCTCGTATGATTGGTTTGAACAAAAAAACACATACAGAAAGAAGAACTCCTTCATGAATGATTTTACCAAAAATATGGCACAAGCTCTATTCAATCAAGACAAAATAAACGATTTATTGCGCAAAGAACTCCAGCAAGCAGTTAATGACCTATTAGAGGCTGAACTGACTGCGTTTTTAGGCTATGATCCTTATGCCAGAGCTGGCTGGAATACAGGCAATTCACGCAATGGTGCTTACTTTCGCAAGGTTGATACGCAATTTGGCGAGATTGAAATTCAGGTGCCTAGGGACCGCAACGGCATGTTTCATCAGCACACGCTCCCTGACTACAAGCAGCACTCCGATGTCTTGGAAAGCATGATTATCAAGCTATATTCCAAAGGCGTAACCACCAGAGAAATAGCCGACTTGATTGAAAAGATGTATGGCAGTCATTACAGCCCAGCTCAGGTATCTAACATCTCCAAGCAGATGATTCCAAAAGTCGAGGCCTATCATCAGCGCAAACTCAGTGACAAGTTCTTCTGCGTTTATTTGGACGCTACCTACATTCCTTTGCGTCGCATAACCTTTGATCGTGAAGCAGTTTATATTGCCATTGGCATCAAGCCTAATGGCCACAAGGAAGTCATCGATTACCGCATTGCTCCCAGCGAAAACGTCGAGAATTGGACGGAAATGCTTCAAGATGTGAAGTCTCGCGGTCTAGAACAGGTTGAGCTCTTTCTTTCAGATGGCGTTGTGGGCATGAAGACAGTGCTGGAGCAGACTTATCCGAAAGCTCATTTTCAACGCTGTCTAGTTCATGTCATGCGCAATATTTGCGCTAAAGTACGCGTAGATGATCGCGAAACGATCATGAATGAATTCAAGCAAATTCATCAACAGCCAAATAAAAAAGCTGCGATCAAAGTCTTGCACGCCTTCTATGACAAGTGGAACAGAGCGTACAACCATGTCATCAGAAATCTCAAAGATATTGAACCTGATCTGCTGGTCTTTTACAGCTATCCTAAGCAGATCAGGGCTTCAATTTACTCTACCAATATGATCGAATCCTTTAACAACGTTATCAAGCGTAAAGCTAAGCCTAAAGCAGAGTTTCCAACTGAACAGTCGCTTGATACTTTTATTGGCATTCAGGCAATGAGCTACAACGAACGCTATTTCAATCGAATCCACAAAGGCTTTGGTCAGGTTCAGGATACCTTAGAATCCTACTTTGATTAAATAAAAGATTAAAAAATCAATCTACGAGAAAAATCTATTTACACAAAAAATTTGACAGTTTC
>NZ_BPPB01000039.1 GCF_019972835.1 Lactobacillus laiwuensis
CAATATTTTATAGAAGGTTTGAATTATGTCCTCTTTTAATAATTATATTAAATTTGCTCTTGATATTAAAGATCAAAACATTGTTTTTGAAGATTATTTCTTCCGCTTGGTTAACGGCCATAAACAAAAAGTTTACCAAGCTGTCCTGCTGCAGCCCAGCTGCCCCTTTTGTGGTTCACAGGAGCTGCGGCACAATGGCCGTTTGAAAACCGAAATCCGCTATCCTGCTGCCAATGCCAGTCAGCCAGTCATTATTAGACTTTTTAAGCAGAGAGTCTGGTGTCGCACCTGCAATAAACGCTCAATGGCTCAATCTGACCTGGTAGGCAAATACTGCTGTATTTCCCAGCATTCTAAGCTCAAAATTCTCAGTGCTTTAACAGAAGACCGCTCAATGACCAGCATTGCCCGGGAAAACAATGTTTCTGTCAATACGGTGCAAAGAGTGCTGGGCTCTTGCTCGCATCAGTTTAGTAGCAGCTATGATTATTTGCCGGAGCATCTGGCCTTCGACGAGTTTAAAGGCGTTGACCGCACCTTGCATTTTATTTGTCTTGATGCCGACAAACACGAGGTGGTGCAGATTCTCCGAACACGCTATAAAAAAGCAATTATTGCCTACTTCAAAAAGTTTGCGCCAGCGGCTTTGCAAGGCGTCAAAACAGTTTCTCTGGACCTGAATTTTTACTATCAGGACATTGTGCGAGCATGCTTCCCCAACGCTGAGATTGTGCTTGATCGCTTTCACATGGTACAAATGCTTACGCGCTCCTTCAACTCCCTGCGCGTGCAGGTCATGAAAAAATTCAAAAAGACCAGCAGAGAATACAAGCTGCTTAAATCACCGTGGAAACTGTATCTCAAGAAGTACCAGGCACTCGACAAAATTCATCCGCATTACAATTGGCACTACAAAGACAATCTGACGCAAGAGCAGATAGTCAACGAAGGCATCGCCTGCAGCACGGAGCTTACTAATGCCTACAACCTGCTGCAGGCATTTTATGATGCTTTGGCTGCCAAAGATCCGCTGGCAATTAAAGAAGTGATTCATGCTAAAGAAGAAGTTGGCTGGCAAATGCATCAAACCCTGTTAACTTTTAAGCATAACCTGAAAGCAGTAATTAACGGGATAACATTGAATTATTCCAACGGCTGCTTAGAGGGCTTCAATCGCAAGATTAAACAAATTGAGCGCACAGCTTTTGGCTACGCCAACTTCCACAATCTGCTAACCAGGATTAGATTAGCAGAAAACAAGGTAAAAGAAAAAGAACCAAGCAGTTTATTAGCTGCTTGATTCTATTCATTTAAGCTCTATCAACAGGATTTG
>NZ_BPPB01000040.1 GCF_019972835.1 Lactobacillus laiwuensis
TGTGTAAAATAATTCATTTCAACTTTCATAATGTGAAAGAAACTTTCCATAGCTGCATTATCATGACATGTAGCTCTTCGTGACATGCTTTGAAATACTTTATGTTTTCGTAAAGCATGTCGATATGGATTAGATTGATATTGAATTCCTTGATCACTATGGATTGTCATTCGATAATTTAATAGCTTGGGTCTTGCAGTAAACACTCCCTCTAATCCTTCTAGAACATATCTTGTTAATGGACGATCGGTGATCGTATAACTAATAATTTCACCGCTGAATAAGTCCTTAAATGGCGATAAATATACACGATCGCGGATAGTCATGTTCCCATATCTAAATTCACTAATATCAGTTACGACCTTTTGATATGGTCTATCAGTCTTAAACTTTTGATGGAACCGATTCTTAGCTTTCTTATTTTGTGGACCCTTTGAAGAATCATATTTACCGGCTCTCAGATTATATTTATTAGCTCCTAAATTGTTCTCACGCATTAAGCGTTGAACACGTTTATGATTAACCATTAGGCGATAAGTCATCCTCAGCGTATCAGTTACGGGCCAGTATCCATAACTGGCATGATGCTTCTTTATCATTTTGATAATTGAAACAAGTGCTTTATCACTGATCAGCTTCTTTTTTGGATGAGGATGGTACTCGAATGTACTTTTAGACAAACTTGTGTAGGGTAATATTTCTTTTAATTTAAAGCCAAATTCTTGCCTTAGTTCATTAACTATAGATCTTTCTTCGTCCGATGTCCGCGCTTCTGAACTAAGGCATCTAGTTTTTTTAGATATTCATTTTCTACATGCAATGCACGATTCTCTAAACGTAGACGTTCAAGTTCAGTTAACTTTTGAGAAGTATATTTATGCTTCTTTGCTTTAATTTTCTTTTTATGCATTAATGGTCGTCCTGGCTTAATAAATAAAGCATCAACACCGCCTTCATTTAATTTTCTTTGCCAATTCGCAATAGTGGAATGTTGTTTAATATTAAAATGATTGGCAGTAATTTGATAGCTGGCACTATGTTCTTTTCTCCAGTTTAAGACTTCTAATTTAAATTGACCACTATATCTTGTCTTAGAAAAGCTTTTTTCCAGGCCTCTGTTACCATACCGTTGATAATTATTGATCCAACCATCAATAGATCTACGTGATATGATATGTAATTTCTCTTGAATTTCTTTTGTACTAAATCCTCTTTGATACAAATCTACTGCTTCTAATTTTGTTTTTAGTAAATATTTAGACATAAGAAAACCCCCGAATTGGAATCTTTGTCCAATTCCGGGGGTTAACTTCA
>NZ_BPPB01000041.1 GCF_019972835.1 Lactobacillus laiwuensis
TTTGTGCTTTATAATATGAAATTATCAAGTTTTTCAAAGATTAATAACTAGAAGATAAAATAAAAAATGACTCTTACAAGTCATTTGAAATATTGATTACTTATTAAAAAAATACAGTGAAAATTAATATTATAGTGGGTGAAATTATTGTCAAAATAACTTTGAATACGTTACTTTTAAACATTAAGTTCCCTATTGTTAGCGAATGATTATAAGTCAGTTAGAAGTGATCTTAAGATGCCTCAAGGTCTTATGCCCAATTATTTAAAAATCTTTTGCCACCAGTGTTCATTTTTTCGAACTGGCTCTTTTAGTTCATTATCAATGTTTCTTTCCTTACGTTCTAAAGAGCCCTGCTCTTTTATCTTTTGGTCTCTGCCATGTAACTGTTGTTGTTGGTTCATAAGCTGCATTAACCGATCAAACTTTTTTCCTAAAGCCCTATTAGCTTCTCTTAACTCTTTATTCTGCTCCTCGATTTTACTTAAATATCGATTATTAAGCTGATCAATTTCTTCTTGTTGTTTCGCTACTTTTTCTTCCAAATGTCTGACGTAATCAGTTTTACTAATTGATCTAGCAGAACCTACTTCACCATTTTTAAAATGAGCAATGACTTTCTTCGCTTCTGATTCATCAAGAACCATTTTTCTATTTTCTTTTTTATATATTATCTTATATTTTTTTATATACGAATTAATCCTTGTTCTATATCTTGCTACTTCTTTATTAGATGCTGTAGGTACTATTATATCAATTATTTCTCTTATATCTTTCATATATATTTCTCTTATATTGCTATATATTACTATATATTTCTATATATTATTATATATCAATAACAGGACGAAGTCCTCAAAAGAGTAAAGAGGGTTTTATTAAAACATAGAAGCACACGTAGATTTCAAAAGTGTAGATATACAAAAAGGCAATCCAAATGGATTGCCTAGACGTCTAGTATGTCTCTTTTGCATGCGAGGATCGCACTTTATTTTTCACGAAGTTTTTTATAAATCTTTTAAAACTGATAGCCATTTGGCTTAGCACTACTTCGACTAATATTTATATTAGGTTGCCTGGTCCAGTAAAGGTAGCCTTAATAGACAATTAACCAGATAGCTATTAGAATTTAAGGATAAAGGAGTAATTACAATGAAAATTAACAAAAAATTGTTTATTAGCTTATTAGCTGGAATATTGACAACAACATCATTAGCAGT
>NZ_BPPB01000042.1 GCF_019972835.1 Lactobacillus laiwuensis
GTAAGAGTCATTTTTTATTTTATCTTCTAGTTATTAATCTTTGAAAAACTTGATAATTTCATATTATAAAGCACAAATTAACTGGATATTTAACGAACTATATGTTTATATATACATGATTATTTTTTAATATTATTTGTTGACAAATTTTTATGCTGAACTATGGTTTTAATATCAATGTCGACATTGATCTAAAATATTATGAAAGGCGTACTATTATGAAAAGTACCATTAAAAAATTGGGAATTTCTCTTGGGGCAGCAAGTTTTATAGGAACGACTATGGCAACAACTGTAGTAAATACATTTGCTGCTACGGACAACTCCGTAAGTAATTCCAATGAAAATCAAAACAACAGTTCATATGGGGCATTGTACGGTTCATTAACTAAAGATCAACAAGATGAGTTTGATCAAATTGTTAATGGTGCTGGACTTAATGAGGAGCAGCAGAATACTCTCTTACAAGACAAAATTACTGAACAAAACAATAACCTGACACGTGGCTTAAAGTTAGAAACAATTAAGAAAATTGCCAAATACGTTGCTAAAATTACTGGTAACAGTTTAAAAACTAAGCCACTAAAAGCTTTTGTAAACTTTCTAACTGATTATGAAGGTAAAGCTGAAGATGGTATACGATATGCGCTAATTCATTATCTTCACCTTAACAGCACAGTCGCTTACTGGACGGCACGAACAGTCGTATTTATCTATCTTTAAATAATCTAAAAGGTGTGACTATAACATGAATACTACTTTAATAATAATCATTATCTTGGCTCTAGAGCTTCTGCCAATCGATACTTGGCTTGCCAGATACAATATGACGCTTGCTATGCCTATCCTTTTTACTTTAGCGTTGATTGCTGTGTTTCTCCTCTCTTTAGTGGGCTTTTCAAAAGCTTTTCATTGGTATGATTATCTAATAGCAGTTATTACATGTGTTTATGAATGGATGATATTCTTCAAAAATAACAAAAAATAAGCAAACCAAAACTCAAATACGCAAATTAATTACAAATTAAGCAGATTAAATACCTAATCAAAAAAATAATTCCATATATACCAAAGCAACTTAACATAATGTACATTAAGCGAAGTTGCTACGAAACTTAGTGCTACAAGGCTTCAAACTGCAGCAAAAAAATGTTTGTGAATTTGAAGCCGTATAGCAAAAGGGAAG
>NZ_BPPB01000043.1 GCF_019972835.1 Lactobacillus laiwuensis
AAAGGAGAAAAATGATGGCTAATAAAATTACTGGTGTTAATGGTCCGATTACTGGCTGGCTAGATGGTCATACCTACTTAATTGGCTTAATGGCATATCCTATTCGGCATTCAATGTCACCTACAATGCACAACAATGCCTTTGCTAAGTTGGGCTTGAATTATACTTATCTTTGTTTTGAAATTGGCAATGATAAATTAAAAGGTGCAGTTGACGCTATCCGCACTTTAGATATGCGTGGCTCAAACGTTTCGATGCCCAACAAAAAAGAGGTAATTCAGTACCTTGATAAATTATCACCAGCTTCTGAAATGTGTGATGCGGTTAATACCATTGTGAACGATCATGGCGTTTTGACTGGCTACACTACCGACGGCATTGGCTTTGTCCAATCGCTTAAGGATGAAGGCATTGACGTTAAAGGCAAAGTGATGACTTTAGCCGGTGCCGGCGGTGCTGCAACCCCAATAGCTGTTCAATCGGCTTTAGATGGTGCTAAAGAAATCAGAATTTTTAACATTAAAGATGACAAGTGGGCTCAGGCTGAAAAGAACGTCAAAACTATTCAAGAAAAAACTGATTGCCAAGTTTCTTTAACCGAGCTGACAGATCAAGAAGCATTTAAACAATCAATTGCCGAGAGTGATATTTACTGTGATGCGACCAGCGTCGGTATGAAACCGCTTGAGGATAAGACGCTGGTTTCAGATCCTTCCTGGTTCCATGAAGATATGGTGGTGTTTGACACAGTTTATGCTCCTAGAACTACCAAATTAATGAAAGTGGCTCAAAAAGCTGGAGTTAAGCATGTTTTTGATGGCATCGGCATGATGATTGATCAGGGTGCAGCCTCATTTAAGTTATGGACAGGTAAAGAGATGCCGACTGATTATATTCGTGAAATTATGTTTTCTGATGATAATAA
>NZ_BPPB01000044.1 GCF_019972835.1 Lactobacillus laiwuensis
GCGGGATTTGCCTGACCCGCACACCCTTCGCGGTCTCACGGAAGTGCCAGAACTACCTGATCCGAAGCCAGTCGAGGGGTCGTCTGCCCAAAAACTTCCAGTGACCGTCACTGACGTCGAGGGGAACAAGGTGACGATCAAAAGCACCTCGAGAATTCTCGCTCTTGACCTCTACGGCACCTTGTCACGCACCCTCATTGGACTTGGATTGGGCGACAAGATCGTCGGGCGCACTGTTTCCTCCACTGAAAAGCAGTTGCATGACCGCCCCGTGGTGACAGAAAACGGACACGTTCTTAACGTCGAGGCCGTCGCAGGTCTGAAACCGTCGGTCATCATCGCCGACCGCAGCGTGGGTCCGAAGGAGGCCCTCGATCAGCTCCGTAAATCCGGGATTCCGGTGGTGCTCGTAGATCCCCACCGCAGTGTCGGCTCCACTCCTCAGCTTATTCGCACTATTGCCGATGCCGTCGGAAAGCCTGATGCAGGCGAAGCCCTGGTGAAACGTACCCAAGAGCAGATCGACCAGGCCAAAAAGCAGATAGCAGCATGGAAACCTGCCAAGCCGATGCGAGTCGCTTTCCTCTACGTTCGCGGAAATGCTGGCGTTTTCTTCATTCTTG
>NZ_BPPB01000045.1 GCF_019972835.1 Lactobacillus laiwuensis
TTTAAATGATTGCCAAAAGTATATTTAGCAGTCGAAGCTTTCACAAAATTACAGTTTGACATCGATGAAGGTGAATCTAAAACTTCATAAAATAGTTCTGCTTTTTTATCTGCTGGAACCCATATATATCTTAATCCTGTAACCGAAACCGTATCACCTGAACTAAACCATGAATCGTCCGCAAATTCTCCTTTTATATTATAAAGATATGCGTCATTCACAAATCTTACATGCATGATATTAGTATACGGTATTAGTTGCTGACGAGGCTGCGTTTTAAGGTCGTCTCTTAAAACAAACAATTTTTTATTGTTTTTTATGCGGAATACTTCTAGAACTCCATTATCAAGCATATCAATTTTAGTCGTCCCTGCTAGTTCTTCTCTATTACTGCGACGATCAACCACTAGTTTCGTACCCTTTTTGACATATTTATTGGTAAATTCACCTTTATTATTAACAAGATTTGCTTTTGTAAAATCTTTATCAGAAGAAAATGGCGATGATGCTATTGTAACAGTAGCATAATTAGTAAATAACTTATTT